>NZ_JBEOLS010000007.1:0-118353 GCF_040279205.1 Xanthomonas hortorum | reverse complement strand
GTCCTTGCCCGCTCACCGTCGCGGGACCTTACGCGGCATGGATGCCGCGTAAGAGCCTACACGGACGTACTTGCGGCGTGTCCCGCGATGGTGGGCGGGCAAGGGCCCTGCAGCCAGGCCGCAGATCATCATGCGGCATTGATGCCTTACAAGAACGTACTTGCGGCGTGTCCCGCGATGGTGGGCGGGCAAAGGCCCTGCAGCGAGGCCACAGATCATCATGCGGCATTGATGCCGTACACGGGCGTACTTGCGGCGTGTTCCGCGATGGTGGGCGGGCAAGGGCCCTCCAGCAAACCCGCAAATCATCCGCTCTACAACCAACCAATCCACACCGTTCGATCACCTCCCAAGACGAGCGCAAGGCTACGATTGTTGGAATGCATCCGGCCCTAACAGCACGCATCGATCCACACCCTGCGAGCATCTGCCGGAGCTACCACCGCGCCAACGCTCAAGTAGCCACTTCCCACGGCGGCACCTCGCCCAGACGCTCCAGCAGAAACTCCACGAACGCGCGCACGCGCGGCGGTTGCAGCTGGCGTGCCGGCATCACCGCGCTGATCTGCGAGGTGGGCGGTGGGTAATCCGGCATCACTGCGACCAGGCTGCCGGCGCGCAGCTCATCGGCGATATGCCAGTACGAATGCAGCGCGATGCCCTGACCGGCGAGCACCGCATCGCGGATCAGCTCGCCGAAGTTGCTCTCGAAGCGGCTCTGCATGCGCACCCGCACCAGACCGCCTTCGGGCGTCTGCAGCGTCCAGACGTCCTGGCGGCCGTCGCGGCCCATCAACAGCACGCCGGCATGCCCGGCGAGATCGTCCGGCGTGCGCGGGGTACCGTGGCGGCGCAGATAGTCGGGCGAGGCGGCGAGGGTGCGGCGGTTGTCGGCGATGCGCCGCGCCACCAGCCCGGAGTCGTCCAGCGTACCGATGCGGATCGCCAGATCGAAGCCCTGCTTGACCAGATCCACCAAGTCGTCGCTCAGGTGCGCACTGATGCGCACCCGTGGATGGCGGGCCTGGAACTCCGGCAGCAACGGCGAGACGTATTGCCGACCGAACGAGGCCGACAGCGTCACCCGCAAGGTGCCGCCGACATCGTGCGCGCTCTCGCGCAGGTCGTCAGCCAGCGCATCCAGATCTTCCACCAGCACACGGCCGCGTTCGGCCAGTTGCTGGCCTTCTGCGGTGGGGTGCAGGCGGCGCGTGGTCCGGTGCAGCAGGCGCACGCCCAGATCACGTTCGAGCCGTTTGAGGCGCTGGCTGGCCACGGCCACGGACAGATCCAGGCTACGTGCGCCGGCGGTGATCGAGCCGGCGTCGAGCACACGCAGGAACAGGGCGATGTCGCCGAGACGGTCCATACGATTCTCAATGCTGCGTTGATAGTGAATCAGGATAGCAGGGGTTTTTACGAAAGACGCAGCGGCGCAGGCTGTGCGCAGTCCTCCTTGGCTCCCCTCATGTCCGCTTCCGTGCGTTCTTCCCGTTTTCCTCCGGCGCTGCTCGCGCTGACCATCGGTGCGTTCGGCATCGGCACCACCGAGTTCGTGATCATGGGCTTGCTGCAGCAGGTGGCCACCGATCTGAATGTGTCGCTGACCGCCGCCGGCCTGTTGATCAGCGGCTACGCGCTGGGCGTGTTCGTCGGCGCGCCGGTGCTGACCCTGGCCAGTGCGCGGCTGCCGCGCAAGGCGGTGCTGGTCGGGCTGATGGCGATTTTCACCCTGGGCAACGTGGCCTGCGCGCTGGCGCCCGATTACGCCAGTCTGATGGCCGCACGCGTGCTGACCTCGCTCGCCCACGGCACCTTCTTCGGCGTGGGCGCGGTGGTGGCGACCTCACTGGTGCCGGCCGACCGCCGCGCCTCGGCGATTTCGCTGATGTTTGCCGGTCTCACCGTCGCCACCTTGCTGGGCGTGCCGGCTGGCGCATGGCTGGGGCTGCAGTTGGGCTGGCGCGCGACGTTTTGGGCAGTGACGGTGATCGGCGTGCTGGCCACCGCTGCGGTGGCGCTATGGGTGCCGGCGGCCGCGGGCGCTGCCGTGCCGGTGCCGTGGCGGCAGGAAGTGGCGGTGCTGGCACGCGGTCAGGTGCTTCTGGCATTGGCGATGACGGTGATCGGCTATGCCGGTGTGTTTGCGGTGTTCACCTATATCCAGCCACTGCTGGTGGATGTCACCGGCTTCGCGCAGGCGGCGGTGTCGCCGGTGTTGTTGGTGTTTGGCATGGGCATGATCGTCGGCAATCTGCTGGGCGGTCGCCTGGCCGATCGGCGCCCCACCGCGACCCTGCTGGGCAGCTTGGCTGCCTTGGTGGTGGTACTCGGTGCGATGGGCTTTTTCCTGCATAGCAAGATCGCCATGGTGATGTTCGTCGGCCTGTTGGGCGTGGCCGCGTTCGCCACCGTGGCGCCGCTGCAGTTGCGCGTGCTGGAGCATGCACGCGGCGCCGGCCAGAACCTGGCCTCCAGCCTCAATATCGCCGCGTTCAATCTGGGCAATGCACTGGGTGCGTGGCTGGGCGGGCTGGTCATCGCCACGCGCGCCGGATTGGTGGCGACGCCGTGGGTTGCCGCATTGCTCACCGCCGTGGGCCTGGGCATCGCGTTGTGGAGCGTGCATCTGCAGCGTCGTGGGGCGAACGCGCCAGCCGCATGCGTGCAGGCGGGTTGATTCGCTCCTTCGATCGACCGGCACTGCGCGCGTTTCTTTCGATTTCCAGGAGTATCTGATGGACACACGTTTTCTCGGTCGTTCCGGCTTCAAGGTGCCGGTGCTTGGCCTGGGTGCCGGCACGTTTGGCGGCAAGGGTCCGCTGTTTTCCGCATGGGGCGACACCGATGTGGCGCAGGCACGGCGCATGATCGATCTGTGTCTGGAGGCAGGCATTAACCTGTTCGACACCGCCGATGTGTATTCCGATGGTGCTTCTGAGGACATCCTCGGTCAGGCACTGCAGGGCCGCCGCGATCAGGTGATCATCTCCACCAAGACCGGTTTGCGGTTAGGCGATGGGCCCAACGATGCAGGCGCTTCGCGCTTCCGGTTGTTGCGTGCAGTGGATGCTTCATTGCGACGCCTGCGCACCGACTACATCGACCTGCTGCAGCTGCATGCCTTCGATGCGATGACGCCGATGGAAGAGACCCTGTCCACGCTCGATGCGCTGGTGCGCGCCGGGAAGGTGCGTTATCTGGGCGCGTCCAACTACGCCGGCTGGCAGCTGATGAAGTCGTTGGCGGTGGCCGATGCGCAGGGCTGGAACCGCTTCGTCGCCAATCAGACCTATTACTCGCTGGCTGGGCGCGATTACGAATGGGAGCTGATGCCGCTGGGCATCGACCAGGGCGTGGGCGCGGTGGTGTGGAGCCCGCTAGGCTGGGGCCGGCTGACCGGCAAACTGCGCCGCGGCCAACCGCTACCGGAACACAGCCGCTTGCATGCCACTGCCGCCGCTGGCCCGGCGATCAGCGACGAACGCCTGTTCGATATCGTCGATGTGCTCGACGCCATTGCCGAAGAAACCGGCCGCAGCGTGCCGCAACTTGCCATCAACTGGTTGCTGCAACGGCCGACCGTGAGCACGGTGCTGATCGGTGCGCGCGACGAGGCGCAGCTGCGCCAGAACCTGGGCGCGGTCGGTTGGTCGCTGACACCGGAGCAGCGTGCGCGCCTGGATGCGGTGAGTGCGGTGGAGCCGCCGTATCCGTACTACCCCTATTGGCGCGGGCACTTTGCCGAACGCAGCCCGCTGCCGGTGTAACCCGGGCTGCGCCATTGCACCACGCTGCAACCCGATCGCTGCAGCGTGGCCTGCATCACCACAGCCGCTTCACAAGCGCGCAGAAAGCTGATCCTCCGGCATAGGGTGACCGGGGTGCTCGCCGACCAATGGGAGCAAGCGCACGCCAGGGTCGTCATGCGACAACGCGTGCCCGCAGCAGCAGGCACGCGTGCCGATGTGTGTGAAGGATGGACGCCATGCGGGCCGGTGCCGCTTAACCAGAATGGTCTGCGCCTTCAGCGCAGCCGTGGGACGGCCTGGATCACATGCAGGACCGCCTCACTGACGCCACCGCCACGACGTACCGTCGGTAAGGCCGCAAGGGCGGCGGGTACGGAGGGATAACCAATCATGCCAGTGCCGTCCTGCGCGGCCTCCAGTACCGTGCCGTTGGTCTGCCGTGCCAGCCGGGCAATGGTATCGGCGTCGCTCGCATAGACTTCCAGGCGTGGCGATGCAACGACCGGCTGGCCATTGCGCTGATTGACCGCCACCATCAACGGGGCCTCATCGGCAGTGCCAGCAGGGCTGCTAGCCGCGTTACGCGCTGCCTGGCCGAGCGTGAGCACATACGGGCCGACGCGTGCGGGTATCCCGACATTGTCCGCAGCGCTGGTGCGGCGCGCGCCGGGCGTGTCGAGTGCCTCGTTGCGCGGGCCTGCCTGCACCTGGCGTTGAATCCTGGCGCCGGGGACAAGCCTGAAGTCGGTGTCGCCGATTTTGAAACGTTGCCCGGTGGCGGCGCGCTGAAATTCCAGCCGTTCGGCTTGTTGCGCTGCTGCGGGCACGCTGGCGAGCATGCAGAGGAAGAGGGTCGTGCCGAGAATTAGCTTCATGTCAATGTCCCAGGATGCGCAGTTTGAAACCCGTCAATCGGGCGGAAACGTCCGAGCCGGTCATGTCCGTCACTTCCAATGTCCATGCGCCGGCAACGTTCTCATCGAGAAACGCATTGCTGGTGGAGAGTGGAATATCGAAGCCGGTTCCCTGTGTGATCGGGTCGAGCGCCTGGAACGGCGTCAGCACATGGCTACGCGTTCCGCTAGGTGAAATCAGCACCACGCGCAGGTTGGTCGGCGTCTTGTGGGTGGTCTGCATCGACCATTGCACGGTGTCGACCTTGAGCGTGTCGCCCAGACGCAGCTGCAGCGTGGCCGGCGCGTCGGGCCCACCGATAACCGAGCTGCCTGCACGAGCGGCCTTCCAGCCCAGATCGCGTTGTGCCGGTAACGGTTTGAAGGAATACGCCCGATAGACCGCCTCGGCCGCGTCGACAAGGCCGAACCCGTACCAATTGCTGAAGGTGTGGCCCGCGGCGTTGGTGATCCAGCCCGGCTCAATCACGCTATCTCGGTAACGGACCACCGGTTGCGCCGGATCGATCTGGCGCGCGCTGGTGGCCAGGATATATTTGAGGTCGCGCGCGCTGAGCGAAGGGTTGGCTTGCAGGATCAGTGCGACCACGCCGGCCACCGTGGGCGCTGCTGACGAGGTGCCATTCATGGTGGCGGTGTAGTTGCAGGATGCATCGATCGAAGAGTTGCTGGTATCCAGGGCGTTGAGCGGTGGAGAATTTGGATCGTTCCTGTTGTCACCGACCGCGCAGCCGGTCAAATCGGTGGTGACGATGGCGGGGTCGTACAAAACGGCTTGCGGAGAATCACCAAAAAACCGGCGTTGCAAGCCGAATTCGCCGCCAAAGCCGCTGACCCACAATGCCGCGCCGGCAGAGGAGTAAGACGATCGAACGCCTTTTGCATTGACCGCGCCAGCCATGATGATCAAGGGTTGGTTGCTGACCGGATCGGTCGCCGGAGTGGAGCAGGTCACCTGCAACGATGCAGCCAACGCAGTGCATTGCTCGACGTCATTGCCCTGGGCATCCGGGATGGTGAAACTTTGGAACGTGTTGCCGCCTGATTGAATGTACAACCCGCCCTTGCCGCCTCTGCCGCTGCGCATCAGCCGCTCCAGCGAGCGCTCGGCCGCAGGAGATACGGTCGGGTAGAACGTCAGGTTGGCGCCAAAGCTGTTGTTGAAAACCTGCACATCGCGCGCTTCGGCAGCGTTGCCCCACGACGCCCGCAGATTGGTATCGAAGTCGGTGGGGCTTTCTTCGGAAGACAGAATATTGAAGCCTTTCATCTGTGCGCCGGGAGCAACGCCGCGGCCACCGATGCCGTTCCAGCCGACCGCTGCCATGATGCCGCCGACCATCGTGCCGTGCGAATCGCCGTTGCGTGGCGTCGGGTCGTTGGAGCCGTCGACAAAATTCTTTGAACCACCGGGCACCACGTTGGCAAGCAGGTCGGGATGGCGCAGCTCCAGCCCGTCATCGACAACGGCCATGGTGATGCCTTGACCGCGCATGCCCAGCGTATGCAGCGGCTCGACATTCAGATCGATTCCTGCGGTGGGGCGCGTATCTGCAATCACCGTTTGCCCATTGTTGAGTAGATGCCATTGATAGCGAAACAAGGGGTCGCCTGCTTCCGGCGGTCTTGGTTGCCCTAGCGGCGATGCAGTGGTTTGAGCCACCGCAGGTGCGATGGGCGTGATGCCGCACAGGGCCAGCAACATGGCGGAAAACAGCCGTTGCCGTTGTGGGAGAGAAGTCATCAAGAGGGTCCCTTTGAGTGGTGAGCGAGGATGTTGGGGTGGACGCGGAGATGGCGCCGCCGACGGCGCGCCAGAGGCCACGGCCGCAGGCGTTTGCCTGCGGCCGTGGCACTCACATCGGTTGCATGACCGCCTGCATCACCACCAGCGATACCTGCGCGATGCCGCTGCTGCGTTGCACGGTTGGCAACGCGCGTTGCGCCTGTTCGATGGATGCATAGGTGATCACCGCGCTGCCATCCACCTCGGAGGCATAGGCGACGGTTCCACCGGAGCTGCCTGCCAGCGAGGTCGCGGTGGCTGGCGTGGTGCCGATCAATTTCAGTTGCGGCCTGACCAGCACCACGCGTCCGGTGCGCTCGTTCACTGCCGCTGCCAACGTGCGTTCGGCGCCGGAGACGCCAGCGCTGCGCGCAGCGCCAGCGGTGTTGTCCAGCACTACGGCATACGGGCCGATGCGTGCGGCAACCTTGCCTGTGGCTACTGAAGAAGTAGCACTTGTGCGCGCCTTGCCGGACAAGGGCGCTGATCGTTCCGCATCGTCAGCCGGCAGGGTCTCGGCAACCACCGAGCCTGGCAGCATGCGGAACATGTCGGCTCCGGATTTGAAACGCTCGCCGGTGGCCGCGGCGCTGAGCGTATTGGCATCCATGTACTGCGCGGCTTGCGCCAGGCCGGACACTGCAACGCAACCGAGCAACAACGAAACAACAAGTGTGTTCTTCATGTCAGTGCCCCACGATGCGAAGTTTGAACGTCTTGAGTGCAGCAGTGGTCCTGGGCTCGCTCATGTCGGTGACTTCCAGCGTCCACACGCCCTGCGAGGTTTCGTCCAGAAACGCGTTGCTGGAAGTAAGGTCGATATAGAACCCGGTCTTGGCATAGGCATCGGCATCCAGCGCCGAGAACGGCGTGAGCACATAGCTGCGTGTGCCACTGGGCGATACCAGCACCACCCGCAGATTGCTGGGCATCAGATGCGCGGTTTCCAGCGACAGTTGCACCGATTCGACCTTCATTGCCTGCTTGATGCGAATCCGCTGGGTGGCCGGCCGCGCCGGCCCACCGATCTGGCTACCTGCATTGCCGGACTTGACCCAGCGTGTGTCGCGCATCGGCGGCAGTGGCGTGAAGTTGCTGGCCTTGTAAACGGCCGCCGCCGCATCGGCCAACCCGAAGCCATACCAGTTACTGAAGCGATGCCCGGCGGCATTGGTGATCCAGCCCGGATCGATCACGCTGCCCTGATAGGCCACACGTGGTTGCCACGGATCGATCTGCCGCGCGGTGGTGGCCAGGATGTACTTGACGTCGCGCGCGCTCAGGCTGGAATTGGCACTGAGGATCAAAGCGGCCACACCGGAGACAGTAGGCGCCGCTGCCGAGGTGCCATTCATGATGCCGCTGTAATTGCACGATGCATCGATCTTGGAAGCGCTACCGTCCAGCGCGTTCAATACCGCCGCGGGATTGTCGACGTTGTAGCCTGCCTGGCAGCCGCTCAGATCGGTGGAGACAATGGCCGGGTCGTAAGCGAACGGCGCGGTATCCGGCGCGAAGATCTGCGCTGCGTTGGGGTAGAACTTGCGCTGTCGCCCGAACTCGCCACCAAGACCGGACACCCACAATGCAGAACCCGACGACGAATACGAGGCGCGTTGCCCCTTGGCATTGACGCTGGCAACGACAATGGTGCCCGGCAGGTTGGCCAGCGGATCGATGTTGGCCAGGGCGCAACCGACATTCAATGTGCGCGATAGCTCGCTGCAGATGTTGACGGGCGTTCCGGTCTGGTCCGGCACGCGCAGGCGCCTGAAGCTGTTGCCCGCAGACTTGACGTAGATGCCGCCAAGACCGCCGCGGGTCGATCGCATCAAGGCTTCCCAGGACTGTTGATCCTCCACCGGAAAATCGAAGTAGATCGGCGCGACCGACCCCCAGCTATTGTTGAACACATCGATGTTGCGCGCCTCGGTTCCATCGCCCCACGCATAGCGCACGCTGGCATCGGAGATGGACGACGCCCGCCCGAACAAATCGAAGCCGGCAAGCAGCGCTTCCGGTGCGACGCCGCGCCCACCGCGGCCGTTCCAGCCGACCGCACCGATGATGCCGGCCACCAACGTGCCATGCGCATTCTCGGGATCGATGGGAGTTGTGTCGTGCGATCCGTCTTCGAAGTTGTGCGAGCCATTCGGCAGGATATTGTCGACCAGATCTTCGTGGCGCAGTTCCAGACCGTCATCCACCACGCCAACCCGCACGCCGCGGCCGCGAATGTCGATGGCGTGCAGGATATCCACATCCATATCCACGCCAGGTACCGGGCGGCTGTCGCCGATCACGGCCTGTCCCTGGTTGGAGATGTGCCATTGATAACGCAGTAGCGGGTCGCCTGCGTTGGCCCGGGCAGCGGTCGCCGGCTGTGCGGCAAGCGCAGCGATTGGTGGGCTGCCGATCAGCACGGCGCCGATCAGCAGTGCGAGATGTCGCCTGTGAAAAAGGTTCATTCCGTTTGATTCCGGTCAAAGGGTAGGCACGGTTAAAGCGACACAGTTCCCCGCCCGGTCGATCAGGCGATCGGCCAGTGCAACTGCTTCAACACATTCGGGCCGTGCCTATCGAGCCCGAATCGGCAGAATCAGTAGACGTTGAAAAGTGAATTCACGCGGCAATGGCCGCGTTGAGGAAACCCGATCAGGCAACGCCGGAGGCATGCGCCTGGCAGTACGGCAAGCCGTCAGTCCCAGGTCGAGTTGAATGCAGCGTGCAAAAGAAGAATGCCAATAGGCAGCAACAGGGTCCATGTCCGTGTATCCCGAAAGAGCCAGTGAAACGCATCCGTCAGAAACGCTGGATGGATGCGACCAGGTCGTCCGTCGGCTCCCCTGTGCGCGTCCGCGCAACCGACGCTGGCGATGCGCATGCATCGGCAGCGATCCGATTAAAGATTGGTCAATTCTTGTTCGCAAGCCAGGCACCAGGTGACATTCACGTGACCCGCTGCGCAGTTTATGCGAGGCATGCCGACTCACGCACGCAATGCGAAGTTTTCGGCACGAGATTGGCCGCTATATTTTGCGATCTATCCGGAATCTATTGATAGAAAGCATCACGATGCGCGAATCTGCTTCGCATTTGGATCGACGCGCTACGCCGATCGCGAAGGTAATGCGCCCTGGTCGCAGCATGCACGCATCAGATGCGTCGCTGCTGTAGTGCTTTATGAAGAACGGCCGCTGCTACCTGCGCCGCCATGCATGCATCTGGCACCGTTCAGCGCTGCGCACGTGCACGCCCCTCCAACGTGACAACGTCAGGTGCCAGCAAGACGAACGCAGGCGCCGATGCCGCGCGTG
The DNA here is from genome assembly GCF_040279205.1 of Xanthomonas hortorum. Classification (GTDB taxonomy): domain Bacteria; phylum Pseudomonadota; class Gammaproteobacteria; order Xanthomonadales; family Xanthomonadaceae; genus Xanthomonas; species Xanthomonas hortorum_F. The sequence goes on along the minus strand of NZ_JBEOLS010000007.1, from coordinate 108,584 downwards.
GCGAGGCGTCAGCGCCCGCACTTCTCGATTGCAGCACCTACCAGCGATACGCCACCGACATCTGGTACTGCCGCCCGGCAATCGGCCGGCCCATGAACACGCCGCCGGTCGCCGCGCCCTGCACGCGCACATTGCCTTCGGTCAGGCCCAGCGTGTCGGTGATATTGCTGCCGCTGGCAGTCACCTCCCAATGCTCGCCCACATGCAGGTTGGCGCCGATATCCACCATGTCGTAGGACGGCAGGCGCTGGCTGTTGGCCAGATCCGCAAAGCGCTCGCCCACGTAGGAATAGGTGGCAAACAACTTGAGATCGCCGAACGGCAGCATCCAGTAATAACTGGGCGTGATGCGGAACTGGCGCTTGGGCTGGCGCATCACCTGGTTGCCGGTGAAGTTCTGATAATCCCGGTACTTGGCATCCAGCCAGACGCCGGTACCGGCCAGCTCGAAACCGCCGAACGGGCGGACTGCCGCTTCCACTTCCATGCCGTAGGCGCGCGAATCGCCGACTGCGGTGAAGTTGGTCCCATCTGCCAGGAACGCCTGAAACGGCGAATTCTTGAAGGTGTTGTAGAACGCGGTCAGGTACAGATCGTAGTTGCTGGCGCCGGACTTGAGACCGAGTTCGTACTGATCCACTTCCTGCACGCGATTCTGTCCATCGCGCAGATTGTCGAAGCCGGGAAACTTCACCCCCGAGTTGACGCGCGCGAACAGGCTGTTGTGCTGATCGAGCGTGAAGTTCAAGCCCGCAGTCCACGAGAACGCCTCATCGTCCTGATCGATGCGGCGGGTGCTGGCCAGTGCCAGCGAGGTGGCGTTGTCGTACAAGGTGGCCGGGTTGCCATCCAGATCGACGCTGGTGGTATCGTGCACGTCGCCGGTCACGCTCTGGCGTTCGTAACGGGCACCCAGGTCCAGGCGCAACCGCTCGTTGAGTTCCCATTCGTCGGCAACGAAGGCGGCGATGTTCTCGCCGTCGTAGTTCGCGCGCAGGTTGAAGAATGCGGTGCTGGTGAAACCCTGACGCGTGGCTTGTTGCCCATTGTTCAGAGCGAGATCGATACGCCGCGCATTGTTCTGCGCGGTGAGCAACATGGTGTTGCCCAGATACCAGGTGTCGGCCGAGGAATACTTGGCGTAGTACGCGCCCACGGTGAGCGTATTGCCGGCAAACAGTTCGCGGCTCAGGCGCAAGTCGTTGGTGAAGGAGTTCAGACGCTTATCCACCGACCACCAGCCGGCTTCGAGCACCTGCTGATTCGGGTCGACCGCGCCACCGCCGTTGGTGAAGCTGCCGCTGCCGGTAGTGCCGTAGCTGGCGATGAAGTCGCTCAGGCGCTGCGGTGCGTCGCCGGTGAATAGCGCATAGGTCGGCGCGCTGCCGCTCATCACGTTGAAGCGATCGGCAATGGTCCAGGCGCCGGTTTCCCAGTTCAATTCGCCGCCGAACACATCGATATTGACGCCACGTCCGTCGGCCAGATCGCGTCGGATGGTCTGTCCATTCGGCCCGACCAGCAGATCGACATTGCGGAAGTCGCGGCCGAGCAGGGTGCCGGTCTGCGCATTCAAGCCGGGGAAGCTGGACAGGTCGTTGCCGTTGTTGCGCGATAGCAGTGGAATGGCGGTATAGAAGGCGTTGTTGTCGTCGGTATGCCGCGCGTACAACGACACTTCGCCGCTGTCCCAGCGCTTGCTCAAGGTGGCGCTGAACTGGCCGCCCTTGTCGGCGGAAAACTGCGGGTCGCGCACGCCATCGGTTTCGCGGAAAAAACCGCCCACGCTGTAATACCAACCGTTGCCCATCGGCCCGCTGTTGAACACATCGATGCGGCGCAGGTCGTTGTTGCCGCCGGTCAGGCGCACGCTGCCTTCGGGTTCGTCCTGGCCTTTCTTCTGGATGAAATTGACTGTCAGCCCCGGCTGCCCGTTGGAGAAGATCGGGCTGGAACCACCACGCAACACTTCCATGCGCTCGACCGTATCGTCGACGCGGAACAAGGTGGAATTCTCTAGAAACGACAAGGTCGGTGGCGGAAACAACGGCGAGCCATCCAGTTGCATGGTCACGAACGGCGCGTCGCCTTCGGAGGGCATACCGCGCACGAAGATATTGGCGCCGGTGCCGCCGCCGCTGGGCTCGGCCCACACGCCCGGTACGATCTTCAACAGATCCGCGGTACTCTGCGGCACGGCCTGCTGAATCTGTTCTGCGCTGGCGGTGGTGATCGAAAAGCTGGCATCGCGCTTGGCCAGGCCCTTGAAGCGCGCTGTGCCGCTGACGATCACTGCATCCAATGTGGTGGCGTCGCTGCGCGGTTCTGCTGGCGAGGTTTGCGCATGCACAGCGGGCGCAAGCAGGGCGCCAATGGCCAGGGACAAGGCATAGCGGGGCATCGATGACGACATGAAAGCTCTCCTTAGAAGCGTCGCAACTGGCAGCGATGCGTGCAGTCGCGCGCGCCCTGCCAATAAAGTGACCGGCAGCACATCACAGCGCCGGTAGCGCAACGCGGTAACGCACGTTGCGTTGCTGTTCTAACGGAGTTGCCAGCAAAAGCTGTTGTGCGCCGCGTCAACCGATGCCCGCGCGCGCTTGCCGCGCTTCACGCCGCAGCGCGTACCGGTGCCGCTTCCCGAATCGGCAGATTGATCAGTGCGGCGACCACCGCCAGCACCATGTCGGCGTACCACATCCAGCTGTAATCGCCGAAGCGCTCCAGCGCCAGCCCACCCAGCCACGCGCCGAAGAAACCGCCCACCTGATGCGACAACAAGGTCAGGCCGAACAACGTTCCCAGATAGCGCGGGCCGAACAGCTTGCCGATCAATCCTGCCGTCGGTGGCACCGTGCCCAGCCAGGTAAAGCCCAGTGCCGCGGCGAACAGGTAGAAGGTCAGTGGCGTTGGCGGCGCAATCAGGTACAGGCCGATCAACACCGCACGACTGGCGTACAAGGCGCACAGCAACCACTTCATGCGGATGCGTTCGCCCAGTTTGCCGGCGACCAGGCTGCCGGCCACGTTGAACAAGCCGATCAGCGCGATCGATACCGCAGACACGCTGGCGGGCAGCCCGCACAGTGCGATTTCGCCGGGCAGGTGCGTGACCAGGAATGCGATGTGTACCCCGCAGGTAAAAAAGCCCAGATGCAGGCACCAGTAACTGCGATCGCGTACTGCCAGGCGCAACTGCGCACGCAAACCGATGTCGTCGTTTGCGACCGTACTGCGCGTGCCTGGCGGCGATGATCGGCGTCGCAGCGGCCAGGCCAGCGGCAAGGTCAACAACGAGATCACTGCCAGCCCGGTCATCGCCTTGGCCCAACCGGCTGCGCCGATCATCAACTGCACCAGCGGCGCAAACACGAACTGCCCGAGCGAGCCACCGGCATTGATCAGCCCGGCCGCGAACGAACGCCGCTCCGGCGCAATACGACCGGCGGTGGCACCGATCAGCACCGAAAAACTGCCTGCACCCGCACCGGCGGCAGCCAGAATGCCAAGCGAGACGATCAGCCCCCATTCGCTGGCCATCCACGGGCTCAGCCCCAAGCCCAGCGACAACAACACGCCGCCGAACAGCAGCACCGGCAACGGGCCGCGCTCGTCGGCAATCGCCCCGAACACCGGTTGCACCGCGCCCCAGACCAATTGCCCCACCGCCAGCGCGAAGCTGATCGACGCGATGCCGATCCCGGTCTGCCGATGGATCGGCTCCACGAACAAGCCGGTGGTCTGGCGCGCGCCCATCGTCAGCATCAGCATCGCTGAGGCGGTGAGCAGCAATCCCCAATGCGCGCTGGTGCGGGCGCTCGCAGACGTGCTCATACAGCCGCACCCACGTCCAATGCCGCATCCAGCTGCGCCAACGTGGCATGCAACTGATCAGTGGACGCGCTACCAAACAGGGTTTCCAACTGCCTCTGTGCGGCTTGCCAATGCGGAAATGCGCGCACCAGCAACCCACGGCCGCTGCGGCTCAGGACCAGCCATTTCTGCCGGGCATCCTCGCCGCGTTGGGTCTTGATCCATCCGGCCGCCAGTAGCGGTTTGAGGTTGCGGGTGAGGGTGGTGCGGTCCATGCCCAGCGTGTGTGCCAGCGCGCCCAGCGATTGCGCCGCATCCAGCCGGCGCAGGATCGAGTACTCGTTGAGGCTCAGACCCACCGGCGCCAACGCGCGGTCGTACAGCTGGGAGGTGCGCCGCGCAGCACGGCGCAGATGAAAGCAGGTACAGCCGCTGAGCTTGGACATGGGATGCCTCCACACTGGCAGGCAGAATGCGTGTATATGCACCTATTGGCAAGTTTTAGTTGGAAGTTTCAGGATGCTGTCGCCATCCATGCGAGCGCTGGCCGCTGTCGATGGCTTGCGGTCTCCAGCCGTGTCGCTTGGTTGTGCGTGAGAGCCCCTGTGCTGCGGGCAGTGCATTCGCCTGACAGTCGAGCCTGCAAGGCGGGCCGGCCTCGGCCGCTGAGCAGGTCGCACCGGCACGATGCGCCTTCCGGTACGCGATGCAGCGCTGGCGCAGCGATCGGATCGGCAACCCCAAAAAAAGAGGCCGCCCGAAGGCGGCCTCGCTTATGACGGCGGGAGAGAGGGTACCGTCAGAAGAAAATCCGCACGCCGAACGAAGCGCTGCGGCCAGGAAGCATCACATCGTCCTTGAGGAAGGAGGTGTGCACGCGTGCGTCCTGATTGGTCAGGTTGTTGCCATCCAGAAACACTTCCCACGCATTGCTGCCGCGGTCCACGTGGTAGGCCAGATGCGCATCGACGAACGTATAGCCGTCGGTCGCGGTTTCGTTCACGGCGATCTTGTCCTGCTTCATGGTGCGGGTGGCACCGAGCGAGGCACGCCACTGGTCGGCATTCCAGCGCATCTGCGCGCCGACGCGGCCCGGGGCGATACGCGGCAGGTTGCCGCCATCGTTCAGGCGCGCGCGCACGGTGTCGCCGAACACGCGCAGGTCCCAGGCGCCGGTGTCGTTGTTGGCCAGATGGAAGGTGGCCTCGCCTTCGAAACCGTGGAAGATCGCATCGGCCTGGGTCCACTGGCGGATCGGCAGGAAGTCGTTGTCTTCGGCGTTGAACCACTGGTTGCCGGTGTCGACGATGTAGACGAAGTCGTTGTAGCGGTTGTAGTACGCGGCGACCTTGGCATCCACCCATTCGTTCTGGAAGTTCAGGCCAAGCTCGGCCTGGTTGGCCTTTTCGGTCTTCAGATTCGCATCACCGATCTCGAAGGCCAGTGTGGCGATATGCGGGCCGTTGGCGAACAGCTCTTCTTCGGCCGGCGCGCGTTCGGCGTGGTCGAGGTTGGCGGTCAGACGCCATTGTTCGTTGAAGCGGAAACCGCCGCTGAGCGAGAAACTGGTCGGGGTGAAGTCGCGGTCCACGCCGATGTCGGTCTGGTACTTGACCTTGTCCACGCGTGCGCCGAGTTCAGCGGTGACGCGATCCCAGCTGTTGCGCGCAACGCCGAACACGCCGAGCGAGCGCGTATCGGTCTTGGGCACGAAGGATTCTTCGCCCACTGCCTGGAAGGTGGTGTCGCTGCCCTGCAGGCCGAACGCGGTCTGCCAGCCGCCGCTGAAGGTGAAGGAGGCTTCCACGCGGCCTTCGTTTGCCCGCTTGGTGAACACGGTGCCGACTTCTTCGCCTTCGAACTCGGTGTGCGCGTAATCGGTGTGGCCGAAGCTATAGCGCAGCGCGCTGCCTTCGCCCCACGGATCGGTCAGCCCGCCCTTGAGGTCGTAGCGGTCCTGCTGCAGCTTCAACGACACGCCGCGCTCGCCGATCGACAGATCGCCCGGCTCGCCGGGATTGCCGTAGTTGTCGCGGAAGCGCGAGGCCGAGAGGCCGACAAAGCCCCAATCGCCCGACAGCGAGGCGCCGATCGAGCCCACCTTGGAGTCGATCCAGGAGTTGGCCTGGCGCCCTTGCGGGGTGTCGTAATCGTTCTGGTTGCGGTACACGCCGTCGGCATGGATCGACAGCCCGCTGCCGTTGCCGGCATCGACGCGGAACATGTCGGTGTTGCCGTCCTTGTCGCCGCCGTCGAAGCGCACTTCGGCGCGGCCGCTGAAGCCGTCCACCGGGGTTTCGGCAATGCGCCCGTCGACCACGTTGACCACGCCGCCGATTGCGCCGGAGCCGTACAGCAGCGTGGAGGGACCCTTCAGCACTTCGATCTGGTTGGCCAGGAACGGCTCGATCGCCGGCGAGTGGTCCTGGCTGACCGTGGACACGTCCTGGGTCGACAGGCCATCGCGCAGCACCGCCACGCGCGGGCCGTCCAGGCCACGGATGATCGGCCGGCCGACGCCGGGGCCGAAGTTGGAACTCTGCACGCCGGGCAGGCTGGACACGGTTTCGCCCAGGCTCTCGCTACGCACTTCGTCCAGACGCTCGCCGGCCAGCACTTCGACCGGGCGGCTCAATTCGCCGGCCGCATCGCGCAGCGGGCTGGCGGTGACGACCACCTTGTCCAGGTCCTTGATATGGCGGCCGCTGGAATAGGTGGCGTCGTGGCGCGTGTCCGAACTGGGCGGGGTCTGCGGGTCGGCCGGGGCAGGCGCGTCCTCGGCCATGGCCAGGGCAGGGGTCAGCAGGCTGGTCAGGGCCAGCGTGAGCGTGGAGCGGCGAAACGAGGAAGCGAGGCGAGGATGCATGGCGGGCCGGACTCTGTGATTGTTACTTTATATCAATGATAAGGCGCAGCTTGGCTGCTGGGCCGACGGCGAGATCTGCGGCTGCACAGTGCAGTGACGCGGATCCGGAAGCGAGATAAGCTCTGGAACAAGCAAGATGTTATATTATTCCACGTCGCCGCGAACACCTGCTGGAAGTCATGCCTCTATCGTCTCTTCGCCATGTGCTCGACCGCTTCGGTGCGACCGGTTCGCTGCTGTGTGCCGTGCATTGCGCCGTGCTGCCCTTGGTGCTGGCGCTGGCGCCTTCGTTAGGCCTGTCGTTCTGGCTGGGCGATGGTGTCGAGCTGGCGATCGTGGTGTTCGTGAGCCTGCTCGGCCTTTTCAGCCTGGTATTGGGCTATCGCCGCCACAAGGCGCTGCATGCGCTGGCGCTGCTGCTGCCGGGTTTGCTGCTGCTGTGGGCCGGCCTGCTGTACGACCCGCTGCACCATTCGGCGATCCCGCATGCGGTGGTGATGACGCTGGGCGGCGCGCTGGTCGGTATCGCCCATCTGGTCAATCTGCGCCTGAACCACGGGCATGCCCACGTTCACGACGCCAGCTGCGCACACTAGCCCAGGCTGCGCTGGCCGGGGCCGTCGTGGTAGGCTTGCCGGCCTTGCGCGAGGGCGCCGCCGGCGTAAACCTCGCCAGACCCGTGTTCAGCGCGGGGATTTTGTATTCAGTATTCACATTCAGGAGTCGACGAACATGGGTAAGGGTGACCGCAAGACCGCCAAGGGCAAGCGCTACAATTCCAGCTACGGCAATTCGCGTTCGCACGCGGTGAGCAAGGTTGTCGTGGGTGCAGCTTCCCCGGTTGCCAAGAAGGGTGTGGTCAAGGCCCCGGCCAAGAAGGCTGTAGCCAAGAAGACCGTCGCCAAGGCCGGCTGATTCCCAGCCCGCTTCGCGACACCAGAACGCGGCGCTTGCGCCGCGTTTTTTATGTCCGAGGTCAGCGCAAACTCGCGCGCGTTGTTGCTAGCGCGTCGTTTCCGCAGCCGTTGCTTGGCTGGCCGCCGCCGGCGCCAGCAACTGTTCGGCCAGTCCGCGATAGATCGGCGTCTTGCACACCAGCCCGGACACCGCACGCGCAATCAGCACGGTGGCCAGGATCGGCAGCAGCATCTGGCTGGTGTCGGTGAGTTCCAGCGAGATCACCGCCGAGGTCAGCGGTGCCTGGGTCACGCCGGTCAGATAGGCGCACATGCCCAGCAGCACGAAGGTGCGCGGGTCCACGCCCGGCATCAGCACCGACAGGTTGTGGCCGATGCCGGCGCCCACCGCCAGCGCCGGCGAGAACAAGCCGCCCGGGATGCCCGCCAGGTAGGAGACCAGGTTGGCCAGCAGCTTCATCAGCCCGAATTCGTGGCCGACCACCGCATGCCCCTGCACCAGGCTGCGTGCCTGCTCGTAGCCGGTGCCGAACGCGCCTTGCCCGAACACCAGCGCCAGGCCGACCAGCGCCACCCCGCACAGCGCGGCCAGCAGCACCGGATGACGCTGGCGCAGCGTTGCTAGCCAACGCGGCTTGCCACTGATGCTGGCCAGCACCAGGCGCGCAAACACCCCGCCGAGCAGGCCGGCCACGCCGCCGCACAGCGCGATCGCCAACCACGCCTGGCCCAGCGGCAACGCCACCGCCACCTTGCCGAAATAGGTGTAGTTGCCCAACAGGCCCAGCGACACCACGCCACCGACGATCACCGCCGTGAGCAGGGTGCCGGAGAAGCGGTGCTCGAAGCGCCCGCTCAGTTCTTCGATCGCAAACACCACGCCGGCCAGCGGCGTGTTGAACGCCGCCGCGATACCGGCCGCGCCGCCGGCAAGCAGAAAATGCGAGAGCTCACGCGGATCGTGAAACCCGAACCAACGCCCGAACACATGCATCAGGCTGGCGCCGACATGCACGGTGGGACCTTCGCGGCCCACCGAGGCGCCACCGAACAGCGACAAGGTGGTCAAGGCGAGCTTGCCGATCGACACGCGCAGCGACAGATTGGTTTCGCGAAACGCCGGATCGTTATGTTCCAGCGCAGCGATGACCTGCGGGATGCCGCTACCGCGCGTGGGCCGCATTGCGCCGGAGGTGAGCCAGGCCAGCAAGGCGAAGATGCCCGGCGTCAGCAGCAGCGCCCACCAGATCGAATGCGCGGTGATGCGCTGAAACAACTGGAAGGCCGCGTCGCTGGCCTTGGCGAACACGATCGCCACCAGCGCCACCGCAATGGCGCCACCCCACAGTGCAGCGCGGCGACGCCAGCCTTCGCTGGATAACAACGGCCGCAGCCGAAGCCGGCGCGGCGAGGGATCAGAAGCAGACATGCCGCTATTGTCGCATCGGCGCGCCGTAGCCGCGACGCGTCACTCAGCGTGCGTCGGCCGGCGGCACGCGCAAGGCCGGCAACAAGGTGGCGGGATTGCCATCGTTGGGCGCGGCGGGAATTCCCAACAGCCGCGTCATCAGGGAATACACATCGACATTATCGAAACCCGGCAAAGTCTTGTCCTGCGCCAGATCCGGGCCTTGCGCCAGGAACACCGCGCGCATCGACGGCAGCGCCGGATCAAAGCCGTGCGAGCCGCGCATCTGACCGGGCACGCGCTTGGCCAGCTTGTCCGGAAACAGTGCATCCCAGCCTTCGTGCATCTGGCACACGATCGGCGGAATGCGCGGGTGCGTACCGTAGTGCCAACGTGCGGGCAGCGCTGCCTTGCGCCAGCAGTCGTACTGCGCATGCGCACCGAGGAGGGTGGCTTCGGCGCGCGCCTGCTGCCCGGGCACGGGATCGAAGCTGATCACCTGCCCGTCGGTGATGGCGGTGGCGATGCCCGGCGGTGCCAGGTCTTCCACGCTGAGCGCATGCCCGGGCGGCACCTCGGCCATGCCGTGGTCGGAGACCACGATGATGTTGGTGCGGCTGCGCGTGCCGTCGCGCTGCATGCCGGCCAGCAGGCGGCCGATGGCGCCATCCACCGCGCGCACGCTGTCGGCGTACTCGCGCGACTCCGGGCCATGGTCATGGCCGGCTTCGTCCACGTGTTCGAAATACAGCGTGACCAGGCGATTGGTCGCCGCGCCTGATTCGTCCAGCCAGCCCAGCACCTCGTCCACGCGCGCGTCCAGACCGGTGCCTTCTTCGTAGTGGCGCCAGCGCGTGGGGCGCACGCCTGCAATTGCCGCCTCGCTGCCGGGCCACGACCAGGTGGCTGCGTGTTGCCCGGTTTTTTCCACACCGACCCACAGCGGTTCACCGCCCCACCAGCGTGCATCGCCCACGGCCTCGGGCTTGCTCAGCCAGAAGCTGCCGAGCACCGGGTCGCGCATGCTGTTGTGCACGATGCCGTGGTGGTCCGGGCGCAGGCCGGTGACCAGCGTGTAGTGATTGGGAAAGGTCAGCGATGGATACGACGGGGTCATCCAGCGCGCACGCACGCCGTCGTGCGCGAGCTGCGACAGGTTGGGCGTGATGCCGCGATCGAGCATGTCGGCGCGCAGGCCGTCGATGGAAATCAGCAGCAAGGAATGCGGCGTGTCGCTGGATGGCGCTTCTGCCGATGCCGGTTCGCTGGAGACGGCCGGTGGCGCGCTGCGCGGCGGCACGGTGCTGGTACAGGCCGTGAGCAGCGCAAACGCGGTGGCGGCAAACACAAAACGTCGATCGATCATCGCGCCAGTTTACGGCGCGGCAATGACTTCGCGAAGTCAGCGCACCTTGGTTGCGGAGAGTTCGGCGAACAGATCGTCGGCAGGTGTGCTCTGGCGCGGCTACCACCCTTCCAGCTGCAACAACGCCTGCTTGGTCGGCAGGCCGCCGCCGAAGCCGGTCAATGCACCGTTGGCACCGATCACGCGATGGCAGGGCAGCACGATCGGCAGCGGATTGCGGCCATTGGCGGCACCGACTGCGCGGCTGGCGGTCGGCCGTCCCACTGCTTGTGCAAGTTGCGCATAGCTCCAGGTCTGCCCGAACGGAATCTGTGCCAGCGTGTGCCAGACCTGCAGCTGAAACGGCGTGCCGGCCGGTGCCAATGGCAGATCGAAACTGCGCCGCCCGCCGTACAGATAGTCGAGCAATTGCTCGCGTGCCTCGCGCACCAATGGTGCATCGGGATCATGCAACCAACGCGCGCGGCCGAGCGCGTCGTAGCGATTCTGCGCGAACAGGATGTGGTGCACGCCGGCGTGATCGGCGGCCACGCTGAGTGCGCCGATCGGCGAGGGGAAGGTGTCGTAATACAACGTGCTCATGAACGGGTGTCCTTGCGATCGACGGCGAGATGCCACAGGTGCAATACGGCGTAGGCGCGCCACGGCCGCCATGCCTGCGAGCGGGTTTCGGTGGCGCGTTCGCTCAGGCGCTCCGGCGTGCCGAGCACCTGCTGCAGGATCAGGTCGCCGGCCGGAAACGCATCCGGATGCGATAGCGCACGCATGGCGACGTACTGCGCGGTCCACGGCCCGATGCCAGGCAACGCAGTGCAGGCGGCGACGAACTCGGGCAGGCGTTGGCCGGCGCCAAAATGTAGCCGGCCTTGCGCGCATGCCGATGCCAATGCACGCAGTGTGGCGGCACGTGCACGTGGCAGGCCGAGGTGTTCCAGCGGCGCCTCGGCCAGCTGTTCCGGCGTGGGAAAGATGCGATCCAGGCCCGGCGGCATGTCGACATGATGGCCGCCATGGCGCTCGACCAGCCGCGCCGCCAGCGTCGCCGCACCGGCCACGCTGATCTGCTGGCCCAGTACCGCGCGCACCGCCACTTCAAAGCCGTCCCAGCCACCCGGCACGCGCAGGCCGGGGCGGTGCGCGATCGCCTCGGCCAGCAACGGCTCGGACGCCAACGTGGCGTGCACCGCCTGCAGATCCGCATCCAGATCGAACAACCGGCGCACGCGTCGCACGATCTGCGGAATCTGACGCGGGTCGGTCGCACCGATGCGCAACAACAACTCCGCACGCTGCGGCGCCGCGCTGACGTCGATCAGCGTCGCGTTGCCGGGCGTGCCGATCACGCGTCGGTAGCCGCTGGCGTCGACCTGCTCGATGCCGGGAATCGCACGCCGCTGCAGAAACGCCAGCATCGCCGGTAGATCCAGCGGCGGCCGATAGCCGAGCCGCAAGGTCAGTTCGCCACCCGGCACCTCGGCACGCTGCTTGCGCAACGCCGATGGCGGCATGCCGCAGCCATCCAGAAACGCCGCGTTGAAGCGCCGCAGGCTGTTGAAGCCGGCCGCCAGTGCGACTTCGGTGACCGGCAATGCGGTTTCGGTCAGCAGTTGCTTGGCCAGCAGTAGCCGGCGCGTGCCATGCACCTGGATCGGCGTGGCGCCGAGCTGCTGCACGAACTGACGCTGCAACTGGCGCGCACTCAAACCGACCGCATCGGCCAGCGTCTGCACCGGCTGCTCCTGCAGGGCGCCTTCGACAATCATCGCCAACGCACGCTGCACGCTCTCTTCGCCCAGATGCTGCTGCGCCTGCGGCGACAGTTCCGGCCGGCAGCGCAGGCATGGCCGGTAGCCGGCCGCACTGGCCGCTGCCGCAGTTGCGTAGTAACTGATATTACCCGGCTTGGGCGGCGGAGCCGGACATACTGGCCGGCAGTAGATACCGGTGCTGCGCACGGCGGTGAAGAACAACCCGTCGAAGCGTGCATCGCGCGCTAAGCGGGCGCGGTCGCATTGGAGTCGGTCGGGCGTGGCGGTCTGCATGGCGCCAGTCTATGCGCTCGTTCCGACCACGGCTGGCCGTTTTCGGACAGCACTGCGCAGGGCATGCGTGTTCATGGCAGGGTCAAACGGTTGGCCCATTCAGCCATAGACTGAGGGTGATCTCGGTCGCGGTCTGTGTCGTACCTCATGCTGAAACTGCTCTGTCTCTCTCTTTGCTGCGTGCTGGCGCTGTCTGGTTGCGATCGCACCGGCACCTCTGCCGATGCCGCGGGTGCGCAGCAGAACGGCGCGGGGCAGGCCGGCGATGGCGACCATATGGTCTCGGTGGATACGCCCGAACCGGTGGCGCCGCCGCCGCGCCCGCGCGCGCAAACGAGCGAAGCGGCGTGGCCGCAGGCGGAACTGGAAGCCGGCAAGGCCTGGATCAGCTGCGCCACCGATTACAGCAGCGAAGCCGGCGATGGCACGCTGTTGCCGGCGCTGGATCGCGCCAGTGTGGAAGCGGCGCTGGCGCCTTGTCGCGACACCGGGCTGCTGCGGGTGCGTTACGCCGGCAAGATCAACGCCGGCTTCGCTGCGTTGGTATGGCGGTTGGCGGCAGTGGCCGAGCAACTGCAGCTGCCGCATCGCATCCTGGACCTGGATTCCAGCGGCGGGCAGGTGGAAGCGGCGATCCGCGCCGGCGATACGATCGGCGAATCCAACTGGACCATCTGGGTGCGCGAAGGCTCGATCTGCCACAGTGCCTGCGTGTTCGTGCTGGCTGCCGGCGACAACCGGTTGGTGGCCGGCAAGATCGGCATCCATCGCATGATGCGGATCAGTTCCAAGGCCACCTCGCGTGCGGAACTCAATCGCGAATTGCACGAGGTCTACGGCAACGTCAAGGATTATCTGGAGCGCAACGGCGTGGCGGTGGCAGTGGCCGATCTGATGATGACCGTGCCCAACCGCAGCCTGCGCCTGCTCACGATGGACGAGCTGCGCGAGTACGGCCTGGATGGCACCAATGCGGTGCAGGACGACCTGGAGCGCATCCGCCAGATGCGCAAGTGCGGCGACGCCTTCGTGCGCCGTAAGGATGCGTTTCTGGTCGCCTTCGATCAGAGGTGCAAGAGCGAGGGCGCCGATCTGGAGGCGGTCAACGCCTGCGGTCTAGCCTTGAAGCAGCGCTTCGGCTTCCCGGATGCCACCTGCCCGGAAGAAAGCCCGCTGGCCGAAACCGATGCTGCCGCCTTGCCTGCGACTTCCGACCCGGCGAAGGCAGCGGCAGCGCCTGCGACTTCCGACCCGGCGAAGGCAGCGGCAGCCGGCCCAGAAGTGACCACGCCGGCAGCGGCCCCGGCAGCCGAGTCGGCCTCTGAGCCTGCGCCGGCCCCTGGTCAAAGCGAAGGCTGAGCTTCACGCGCACCGCACCGTCCGCTGCCTATCGTCGCAGCAGACAACGGCGCCGGGGGGCAACATGATCGGGAAAACGAAAGGGGTGATGCTGGCGTACCTGCCATCGGCCCTGCTGGTGCTGGGCGGGTTCGGGATTGCCGAGCTCCTGCAGATGATCGCCGCAGCCAAGCAAGTGCAATGGCCGGCCACGCTGGCGGTCTGGCTGAGTCTGGTCGCGTTGATTGCAGCCACTGCGCGTGCGCTGTGGATCAGCTGGCGACTATGGCGGCCTCGCAGCGTTGCGACGGTCCCGCCGAGCGGAGACGCCTGACGCTGCCAGTCATGCAGTGAAACTTGTTGCCGGCACGCCTGATGTCGATGTGCCATGGCGCTGCGCGCTCAACGTACCTCGACGCCCCACGCACTAGACTGCCGTTCCGGGCGCACCCAGCGTGCGATTGTTCTCCCTCCATCGATATACGCACAAGGTCATCTACCCAATGTTCCGTCCCCCTTTGCTTGCCGTGCTGGTGTTGGCTCCGTCGGTTGCCTTCGCACAACAACCTCAGACCGGCGCCCGTCCGGCCGCCGCACCGGTTGCTGGCGGAACAACAACCGCAGGCACGCCTGCAGCCACTACCGCGCAGCAGGCGCAGCTAGTCAAGCAGAACACCGAGATGACCCAGGCCGCATTGCGTGTGGCGCAGATGGTCGATACCAACCAGGTCGCACCGCTATGGGATGGCGCCTCCACGGTGGCCAAGACGGCGGTCAAGCGCGATGTGTTCGTCAGCCAGATCGGTGCCGAGCGCGCGCGCCTGGGCGCAGTGGTCGGCCGCGGGCAGGGCTCGGTGACACGGGTCAAGTACGGTCCCGGCGCGCAGGTGCCGGAAGGCCTGTACATCAATGTCAGCTTCCCGACCCGGTTTGCCAAGGCGCAGCAGCCGGTGCGCGAGCTGGTGTCGTTCCGGCTGGACGAGGACAAGACCTGGCGGCTTGCCGGCTACAGCCTGCGCGCGTCGATCAAGTGATGCCGCGGCCAACTGGAGACTCTGAGTGGAACTGACGATCGAACTAAAGATGCTGGGCTGGGCGATGGTGCTCGGCCTGGTGCAATTGCTGGCCGCCTCGGCCAGCATGACCGCCCAGCGCGGCACCAAGTGGAACGCCAGCGCGCGCGATGGCGAGACCAAGCCGTTGACCGGTGTTGCGGCGCGGCTGGACCGCGCGTTCCGCAACTATCAGGAAACCTTTCCGATCTTCGCTGCTGCAGTGCTTGCGGTGAGTATTGCCGGACGCACCAATGCAGAGACCGCGCTCGCTGTGCAGCTGTATCTGTGGGCGCGCGTGGCCTATGTGCCGGTGTATGCAGCAGGCATCCCTTATCTGCGTAGTGCAATCTGGGTGGTGTCGTTCTGGGGCATCGTCAAGTTGGTGCGGGCGCTGTTGGGCTGGTGATGTGCGCAGGTTGCGTTCACGCAGACAGCTGAGGAGTTGCTGACGGAACGTTGCGAGCCGTCTGGCCGCTGCAGCGGTTTCGCCGGCGGCTTTCAGTCTCCTTGATCCTGATCAAAGGACCGGCAACACCGCTGCCGCTAAACTAGGCATATCGGTGGTGGCGGAGCGCAGCATGCAATCGGTAGATATCGCGGTCATTGGCGCGGGGCCGGTGGGCCTGAGTTTTGCGCGGTCGTTGGCCGGCAGTGGTCTGTCGGTGGTGTTGGTCGACCAGCAACCGCGCGCGCAGCTCGCCGATCCTGCATTCGACGGGCGCGAGATCGCATTGACCCACGCCTCGCGTGCGCTGCTGGAACAATTGGGGATCTGGCAGCAGTTTTCCGCAGATGCAATCTCCCCGCTGCGCGATGCACGCGTCATGGATGGGCATTCGCAGTTCGCATTGACCTTTGCGGCCTCCGCACGCAGCGCTGGCGATCTGGGATGGCTGGTGCCGAATCATCTGATCCGTCGCGCCGCCTGGCAGGCCGTGCAGGCACAACCTGCGCTGCAGATCCGTTGCGATTGCACGCTGCAGGCCGTGCAGCAGTGTGGCGACCGCGTGGTGCTGCAGTTATCCGATGGGGAAACGCTGTCGGCGCGTCTGTTGGTGGCGGCCGACAGTCGATTTTCCAGCACCCGGCGCCTGCTTGGTATCGGCGCGCAGCTGCGCGATTTCGGCAGGAGCATGCTGGTGTGCCGCATGCGGCATGCGCTGCCGCACCGGCAGGCGGCATGGGAGTGGTTCGGTTATGGCAAGACGCTGGCGCTACTGCCGCTGCAGGGCAATCGCGCCGGCGCAGTGCTGACGCTGCCGCCGCGCCAGATAGAGGCCTTGATGGCGATGAATGAGGCGGACTTCAGCGCGGCGGTGACCGAAGCATTCGAACACCGGCTTGGCCCGATGCAGCAGGACGGCAGCCGGCATGCGTATCCGCTGGTGGCGGTGTACGCGCAGCGTTTTGTGGCTGAGCGTGCAGCGCTGATCGGCGATGCGGCAGTGGGCATGCACCCGGTCACTGCGCATGGGTTCAACTTCGGCTTGCAGAGCCAGGCACGCCTGGCCGAGCGCGTGCGTGCCGCCGCAGGTGCCGGGCGCGATATCGGCGCCGCGTCGCTGTTGCACGGCTACGAACGCGCGCATCGGCTGGCAACGCGGCCGCTGTACGAAGCGACCAATGCACTGGCCGCGTTGTATACCGACGATCGCGCGCCGGCACGTGTGCTGCGGCATGGCGCCTTGCGTGCAGCGCATGCGGTGGCACCGTTCAAACAGGCGATTGCGGCGCATCTGACGCAGCGGAGCGTTTGACGCGTTGAAGTAGGAGCGGGGAGAGGCACTGCGTGCGGCGCTGCGCTGTTGTCATGCGCAGTGCCCTGCAACGATGTTCGACGCGCGTTGGGGCAGTACAGTCCTCCGCTCGTTCGGGTGTGCTCGTGCGGCAATCGGGCGGGCTTGATCAGGCCTGCTTTCATCCGGCGCAGCAATCAGGCCGGCGCGTTGACCCGCGCAAGAATCGCATCGATCGCGGTCTGCGCATCGCCGCTGCGCAGGGCTTCTTCCAGCAGGGGAATCACCCAGGCGCAGCCGGCTTTGGTCACATCTGCGCGCCAGCCGCCAGGCCAGCCTTCCAGCTCGTGCAAGGCCAGCATGCTGCAACCGCCACGCTCGGCGTGGCCACCACGAATCGACTGCTCGAACCAGAACGGCGTCGCCGAATCGGCATCGATCGAAAAAATATAGACATCGTGGTCCGGATCTTCGGAGGAGGGCGCGACATTGCGCCAGCTGACCTGCACCACCTTCATTCTGCCGGCTCCGCATCGGGGTCCAACGCCAGCACGCGGATTTCTACATCGTCCAATTGCACCAGCTGGCCGGGACGGATCTTGGCGGTCTTGCGCAGTTCCTGCACGCCATCCACGCTGACCGCGCCGCTGGCGACGATTGCCTTGCCCTGGCCGCCGCTGTCGGCAATGCCGGCCAGCTTGAGCAACTGGTTGAGCTCGATGTATTCGCCGTCCAGGTCGAATTCCAGAAATTGCATGGTGCGCTCGCTAACAGGAAGACCGCGATTATCCGCCTGTCTCAGGCGACAACACCACTGCGCCAAGGTGAAGGGCGGCAGCTGGATCGATACGTCACCACGCAAGCGCTTTGGCAGCATCCAATGCGCTGCGGTTCGCGTGTGGCGCCGGTGGGTTATTCGCCTCGAAAGCGGGCGATCTCGTCCAGCATGCTTTCGGCACGGATGACGCCGGGGCCGGCATGCGCGTTGTCGATGCGCTCCAGCCACGGATGCTGGGTGCGTTGCAGTCGCCGGTAGCCGAGCCAGGTGCCGATGGCGCCGAGCACGCCCACCAGCGCATTGATCAGCAGCCAGCTGTGCGGCAGCGTCATGCCGGTGAGCGTGCGCCAGAGGCCATCGGCCACGGCGACCCACAGCACCCAGAACGCGATGCCCAGCCACGGCGCCACCCGCGTGCGCCAGCGCCGCAGTTGCGCGAGCGCCTGCTGTGTGTGCAGCAGCGGTCCGGCGAAATCCAGTTGCGACACCAATTGCAGTTGGCGTAGTGCGGAGATTGCCAGCGCCACACTCCACGCCTGCAGCAGCACGCCGCCGATGATCGCCGCAGCCTGGTCCGCGTGGGCAAGCCAACTGCGGGCGATCACGATGTTCAGCGCGATGGCGCACAGCAACTGCGCGATCTGGCTCGCCCATAGCGGGCGCAGGCTGGCGCGCGCTGCGTGGCCGCGCACCTCGCCGAACAGTTGGCCGGTAAGTGCGGTTTGCTGATCCAGGCGTTGATGCACTGCGTGCCAGGCGCGTTGCATGTCGTCGAGTTCCATGTGCTGCTCCTCTTGCGGGTCGTGTGGGTCAGAGTTCGGCGCGGATGCGCGCTTTGAGGCGGCTGAGTTTCGTGGCGACGTTGGTCTCGCTGATGCCGAGCACCTCGCCGATCTCGCGGTAGCTGTGGTCGTCCAGGTACAGCAGCATCAGTGCGCGCTCCAGCCGCGGCAGTTGCGCGATGAAGCGGTAGAGCGCGGCGATCTGCTGCTCGTGCGCCGGGTCGCGCGCCAGTGGGTCGGCGATGCTGTCGGCCACCGCCTCCAGCGGCACCGGGTCGTGCGCAGCCCGGCTGCGGCCGCGCAGATCGCTGATCGCCACGTTCAATGCGATGCGATACATCCAGGTGGAAAAACGCCGGTTTGGGTCATAGCCAGGAAACGCGCGCCATAACTGCACGGTGATGTCTTGCGCCAGCTCGGCGCGGTCGTCCGGGTTCCAGCAATAGCTGGCCGCGACCTTCACGACGATGCCGCGGTGATGCTGCAGCAAGGCGTTGAAGCGGGTGTGCAGGTCTGTTTCCAGGGACATGGCTCCGGCCGCGCAAGTGGATAAGAAGATTCGAAGAGATGATTCGCCAGACAGGGCAAATCCTCACAACCTGAACGGACTGTTATGAAAATTTCGACACCAGGGGGCCTGAAGGCGCACACTATGCTGCTTTGCGCTTGCCGGATCCGTGCGGCGCCTCCGGAGTTACCAATGACCCAAGAATCTTCCGCGCCGCTGCTGTTTGCAGACCTCGGCCTCTCGGACGCTGTGATGAAAGCCGTTGCCAACGTTGGCTACGAGTCGCCGTCGCCGATCCAGGCTGCCACCATTCCCGCGCTGCTTGCCGGCCGCGACGTCCTCGGCCAGGCGCAGACCGGTACCGGCAAGACCGCCGCGTTCGCGCTGCCGGTGCTGTCCAACGCCGATCTGAACCAGCTCAAGCCGCAGGCGCTGGTGCTGGCCCCGACCCGCGAGCTGGCCATCCAGGTCGCCGAGGCCTTCCAGAAATATGCCGAAGCCATTCCCGGCTTCCGCGTGCTGCCGGTCTACGGCGGCCAGCCCTACGCCCAGCAGCTGAGCGCGCTCAAGCGCGGCGTGCATGTGGTGGTGGGCACTCCCGGCCGCGTGATCGATCACCTGGATCGCGGCACCCTGGATCTGTCCCAGCTCAAGACGCTGGTGCTGGACGAAGCTGACGAAATGCTGCGCATGGGCTTCATCGACGACGTCGAAGCGGTGCTGAAGAAGTTACCGGAAAAGCGCCAGGTGGCGCTGTTCTCCGCGACCATGCCGCCGGCGATCCGCCGGATCGCGCAGACCTATCTGAAGGACCCGGCCGAAGTCACCATCGCGGCCAAGACCACCACCTCGGCTAACATCCGCCAGCGCTATTGGTGGGTGAGCGGCTTGCACAAGCTGGATGCGCTGACCCGCATTCTCGAGGTCGAGCCGTTCGACGGCATGATCATCTTCGCGCGCACCAAGGCCGGTACCGAAGAACTGGCGCAGAAGCTGCAGGCGCGCGGTCTGGCCGCTGCCGCCATCAACGGCGACATGCAGCAGGCCGCCCGCGAGAAGACCATTGCCCAGCTCAAGGACGGCAAGCTGGACATCCTGGTTGCCACCGACGTGGCCGCACGCGGCCTGGACGTGGAGCGCGTCAGCCACGTGCTGAACTACGACATTCCGTACGACACCGAAAGCTATGTGCACCGCATCGGCCGTACCGGCCGTGCCGGCCGCACCGGCGATGCGATCCTGTTCGTCACCCCGCGCGAGAAGGGCATGCTGCGTTCGATCGAGCGCGCGACCCGCCAGCCGATCGAAGAAATGCAGCTGCCCAGCGTGGATGCGGTCAACGACACCCGCGTGGCGCGTTTCATGACCCGCATCACCGAGACCTTGGCCGGCGGCCAGATCGAGATGTATCGCGATCTGTTGCAGCGCTACGAGAGCGAGAACAACGTGCCGGCGATCGATATCGCCGCGGCGATGGCCAAGTTGCTGCAAGGCGATTCGCCGTTCCTGCTGACCCCACCGGTGCGTGGCGCACGCGAGGAATTCGCACCGCAGCGCAACGAGCGTGCCGATCGCGGTGATCGTGGCGAGCGTCCACGCTTCGAGCCGAAGTTCGAACGAGGCCCGCGTGCCGATGGCGAGCGCGCTGCGCGTCCGCCGCGTGCCGAGCGTCCTGCGTTTGCCGGTGACGGCGCCGGCGCTGAGCGTCCGCGTCGCGACCCGGTCGCCCCGCGTGGCGAACCGGAGGTCGGCATGGAGAGCTACCGCATCGAAGTGGGCCACACCCACGGCGTCAAGCCGGCCAACATCGTTGGCGCGATCGCCAACGAAGCGGGTCTGGAAAGCCGCTACATCGGCCGTATCGACATCCAGGACGATTATTCGATTCTGGATCTGCCGGCCGACATGCCGCGCGAATTGCTGACCCACCTGAAAAAAGTCTGGGTGTCCGGTCAGCAGCTCAACATGCGCAAGCTGGAAGAGGGCGAGGCTGCGGCGTCGCCGTCCAAGCCGCGCTTCCCGCGTAGCGGCAAGCCGGCCGGTCGCCCGAATGGGCCGAACCGTCCGATGGACCGTGCCGGTGCGCCGCATCGCAAGGGTCCGCCCAAGCCACGCGGCGAGTAAGCGCAGCTGACAAACCGGCTGCGTGCGGCCATTTGGCCCGCGCGGTCGGTGTCTGGAGTCGATATGTTTATTGACGCATACCGATTCCCGCGTCTTGTTCTGCAATAAGCGTCCATCGCCAACCATGCTTTGTTAGCCATGCTAAGTCCGTGAGGCAGTTGTACTCGCCGGGTGCGCATTGCCATACAGACTCGGTCGTTGCGGCCGCTACTGCCTTCAGGCGCCCACTGGGCGCCTGAATCGCATTGGGCAGCGGTGGGGGACGAGGATGGCGATGGCGCAGGCGGCACGCGGCAAAAGCGGTGGTCGGACCATGCACACGGTGCGCGGCTGGCTGACACTTCCCTTGGCATTGCTGATCGGTGTGGCTGTCGGCATGGCGATGCTCTCGGCGCTGATGATCGAGGTCCAGTCCGGCGCCACCGCCTGGATCGTCGGCCAAAGCCATTGGTCCAACGCCCAGCAGGAGTCGGTGTACTGGTTGGAGCGCTATCTGGTGAGCGGCGATCCGGCCGACCTGCAGGCCGCCTGTCGCGCACTGGAGGTGCCACTGGGCGATCGTGCGGCGCGTCAGGCGGTCGAACAGCCGGTGATCGACTGGGACGCGGTGTACGCCGGTCTGGCCGCAGGGCGCAATGCCCGCCAGGACATGCCGCAAATGGTACGGCTGTACCGCTACGGCCAGGTGTTTCCGTATCTGAGCGAGGCGATCGCGCTGTGGAAACACACCGACGCCGATATCCTGCAGCTGAGCGTACTGGCCGACAGGGCGGCATCGGCGCAAGCCACCAGCCGGCCCGATCCGCGCGCGCTGCAGAACCTGCGCGAGGACCTGCATCTGCTGGATGCGCGCATGCGCGGCGATGCCGAAAAATTTCAGGCCTTGCTGATCCGCTGCGCGCGACTGCTGCACGATGTGATGGTGTTCTGCAGCGTGGCCACCTTGCTGCTGGTGCTGACCACCTGCGTGCTGGCGATGCGCCGCATCCGCGATTATCTGCTCTCGCACGAGGGCCGCTTCCGCACTGCGTTTCAGCAGGCGGCGCTGGGCATGGTCAAGTTCGACCTGCGCGGTCGCGTGCTCGATGCAAACACCTCGATGGCCAACATCCTGCGCTACCGGCCCGAGGAACTACAGGCCTGCACGCTGGCCGAGGTGATGCATCCGGACGATATCGCGCTGGACAGCCGCGGCATGATCGACTGGCCCAGATTGATGCAGTCCGGCGAACTGCGCTTTCTGCGCGCCGACGGCGGAGTGATGTGGGGGCGCTGGAGCGCCTCGCTGGTGGAGCCGGGCCCGGAAGAACCGACGCTGGTGCTGGCGGTGATCGAAGATGTCTCGCATGCGCACGAGCTGGCCGACGAAGTGTCTTTCCACGCGCGCCACGATGCCTTGACCGGCTTGATCAATCGCCACGAGATCGAGCGCCGGCTGCTGCGCCTGATCGAACCACCGCAATCGCCGCAGCTGTGCCACGCGCTGTGTTTTGTGGACCTGGATCATTTCAAGCTGGTCAACGACACCTTCGGGCATGCGGTCGGCGACAAGTTCCTGTGCCATTTCGCCGATGTGATCACCATGCAGCTTCGCCCGGGCGATTGGCTGGGGCGGCTGGGTGGCGACGAGTTCGCGATCCTGCTGGCCAATACCGATCTGCTGCAGGCGCAGGCCTTGCTTACCCACATGCACGGCGTGCTCGGGCAGCCGTGGAGCCATCAGGGCGGCAAGCCGCTGACGCCCAGTTGCAGCTTTGGCGTGGTGGAAATCCGCCAGGGAGCCAGTGATCTCAACGCCTTGATGACCGCCGCCGATCTGGCCTGTTATGCGGCCAAGGAAGAAGGGCGCAACCGCATTCGCTGTTTCGACGAAAACGATCTGGCGCTGGCGCGGCGCCGCCACGACGGTGGCTGGATCAGCGCGGTGCAGCAGTCCATCGCCGAACAGCGGTTGCTGTTGTATGCGCAGAAAATCCAGGTGTTGAGCGACCCGGGACGCCTGCAGTACGAAGTGCTGGTGCGCATGCGCGCGCGCGACGGCCGCGTGCTGAGCCCGGGCGAATTCCTGCCTGCGGTGGAGCGCTATGGCCTGGGTCGCATGGTCGATGTGCATGTGCTGGAAACCTTGTGCGCACAATTGGCGGCCAACCCGCTGCATGTGGCGAGACTGGATCTTTGCCATGTGAATCTGTCGGCGCAATCGATCGCCCAGCCGGATTTTCTCGACTTCGTGTGCGCCTTGTTCGAGCGCTACCCCACGCTGGTGCCCAAGCTGTGCATGGAGATCACAGAGACCGCGGTCATCGGCAATCTGGAACAGGCGCAGCGCTTCGTGCAGAGCGTGCGGGCGCGTGGTTGCCATGTGGCGCTGGACGATTTCGGCAGCGGCCTGGCCTCGTTCGGCTATCTCAAACAGTTCACCGTGGACGTGCTGAAGATCGATTGCGGCTTCGTGCGCAATTACGCGCACGACGCGGTCGATCGCGCCGCAGTGCATTCGATCGCGCAGGTCGGCCTGGCGCTGGGGATCGAAGTGGTGGCCGAAGGGGTGGAGTCGGAGGCCGATATTGCCGGCCTGCGCGAGGCCGGCGTGGGCCAGGTGCAGGGTTTCAGCCTGCATCGCCCATGCCCTCTGGATGAGCTGGTGCAGGCCTCCCTGCCGTTGATGGCGGTGCCTGGATAGCGGCAACGGCTCACGATTGCCGATAAATCGCCGATAATCGGCAGATGACAACTCGACTCAACAAATACATCGCCGAAACCGGCTTCTGCTCCCGCCGTGAGGCCGATCGGCTGATCGGCGAACGCCGCGTCACAGTCAACGGCGTGCCTGCCGGCACCGGTGCGGTGGTGGGCGAGGAAGATACCGTGCTGGTGGACGGTCAGCCGTTGCGCACCCGCGCTGCCAGCAAGCCCGGTGGCCGCAAGCATGTGTACATTGCGCTCAACAAGCCGGTCGGCATCACCTGCACCACCGAAAGCTCGGTCAAGGGCAATATCGTCGAATTCGTCGGCCACGAGCAGCGCATCTTTCCGGTCGGCCGGCTCGACAAGGAGTCCGAGGGGCTGATCCTGATGACCAGCAACGGCAACATCGTCAACGAGATCCTGCGTGCGGAAAATCGCCACCAGAAGGAATATCTGGTGGCGGTCAACAAGCCGGTCACCGACGAATTCCTGCGTGGCATGGCACGCGGCGTGCGCATCCACAACGAGACCACGTTGCCGTGCCGCACCGCGCGGATTGCCAAGTTCGGCTTCCGCATCGTGCTGGAGCAGGGCTTGAATCGGCAGATCCGCCTGATGGCCTCCGAATTCGGCTACCGCGTGACCCAGTTGCGTCGGGTGCGCATCGACAACATCAAGCTGGCTGCGCTCAAGCCGGGGCAGTGGCGCAACCTCAGCGATGCGGAACTGCGCGGCTTGCTGCCGCAGCGCACCGAGTGGTGACGCCGCAAGGCATGGGCTGAACGGAAGCGACACGGTGTCTCGGGTGGTCCGGCGCACCCCGATAGTCGAGCTTGACGCGCTCGGTCATACTTTCGCTGCAAATAGCCAGCTGGGGAGCGGGCAGGTGATCAAACCGGAATTGCCGGACAACGAGGCCGAACGGCTCGCAGCGCTGCGCCAGTACGAGGTGCTGGATTCGCCGCCAGAGCGCGCGTTCGACGATCTCACCATGATCGCGTCCACGCTGTGCGAGACGCAGATGGCGGCCGTGGTGTTGGTGGACGAAGACCGCCAGTGGTTCAAGTCTGCGCATGGCGCGCCACGCGGCGAAGCGCCGCGCGACATCTCGTTCTGTGCGCACGCGATCCTGCGCCCGGATGAAGTGTTGATGGTCGACGACACCTTGCTCGACCCACGCTTCCACGACAACCCGATGGTGACCGGCACTTCTGCGGTGCGCTTCTACGCCGGTGCACCGTTGGTGACCAGCGAAGGGATGGCGCTGGGCTCGCTGTGCGTCTTCGACCAGACCCCGGCGCATCTGCGCGATGAGCAGCGGCAAGCTTTGCAGGCGTTATCGCGCCAGGCCTCGTATCTGCTGGAGTTGCGCCTGGCCGGCAAGCGCCTGCGTCAGCAGTTGCATGAGCGCGAATGGTACGAGCAGCAGATGGCCGGTTATTACGCGCAGATGGATGCGTTGAATGCGGACCTGGTCGAACAGACTCGTACCGATCCATTGACCGGCTTGCCCAACCGGCGTGCGTTTGCGGCTGCCTTGGCGGCGGCGACCGATCAGACGCGTGCGGCAGGCCAGCCGTTGTCGGTGGCGTTGCTGGACGTGGACCACTTCAAGACCGTCAACGACGTGCACGGCCACGACCAGGGCGATGTGGTGCTGCGTGAGCTCTCTGCGTTGCTGCGCGCGCATGTCGCCGGTGCCGGCACCATCGCGCGTTACGGCGGCGAGGAATTCGTATTGCTGCTGCCCAATGTGGATCTGCTGCAAGCGCGCGTGCAATGCGAATATCTGCGCCAGAGCGTGGCGGTGATGACGATCGCGCTGCCGGTGACGGTAAGCATCGGCGTGGCAACGCTGCATCCGCAGGAAAACGTGGAAGCGGTGATCAAGCGCGCCGACCAGGCCTTGTATGCGGCCAAGCGCGGCGGGCGCGATCAAGTGGTGGCGTTGGGGTAGGGCGGTGCTGCTGCGTGCGCCGATGCTTCATCGATAATGCCTGTCGCGGCCTGGGCCGCTCCTACGATGGTGTTCGATGGGAGTTGTCGATGCTCGGACGCACTGCGCTGCGCAGTCACTCGACGATGTTCTTCGCTTCGGCGGTGCCGAGCAGTTCCGGGTGCACGATCTTGCGCCGGCGTTCCAGCATGGGATGCAGGAACACCGCGCCGAGAATGATGGCCACGCCCAGGTAGAACTGCAGGGTCAGCTCGCGCTGTTCGCCCAGCAGCGCGATCGCCAGCACGATGGCGTAGACCGGTTCCAGGTTGGTCACCAGCTGCACCGAGTAGGCGCTGAGATGGCGCAAGGCCACCAGCGCCAGCGCAAACGGCAGCAAGGTGCAGGCCAGCGACAGCAGGAGCAGCAGCACGCCATCGTGCAGGCTGGGAATAATCAGCAGATTGCCATGCAACGACGGCAACAGCAGCGGCATTGCCGGTGCCAGCAAGGTCAGGGTCAGCGTGCCGGCGCCGAGTTCCAACGCGGTGACGGTGAGCGGGTCGGCATGCGTCACCATGCGTTTGTTGAGCGAGCCGAATAACCCGACAAATACTGCCGAAATCGCGCCAACCACCACGCCGGCACGCATGCCATCCGGCACGCCGCCGACCACCAGCGCCACGCCCGGCAACACCGCCAGCCCGAACAGCAATTCGCGCGGGCGGAACGGTCGCTGCGTCACCCAGGGCTCGATCACTGCGGTAAACACCGGCGCCAGCGCAATGCAGGTCGCTGCCACGGATGCATTGGCCAACTTGATCGCGCCGTAGAAGGTCAGCCAATGCAAGGCCACCAGTGCGCCGATGCCGCAATAGCCCAGCACCACCCGCCCAGACAGGCCGCGCAGCCCGCGCCACACCCGCGGCAACAACGCCAGCGCCACCACCACGATCAACATCCGCCACCACACCAACGGCAACGCTGGCAGCGTGATCAGCTTGCCCAGGATCGCGGTTATGCCCCAGAGCAGGACGCAGAAATGGATTTGCAGTTGCGCCTTGCGCAGATCGGTCGTGGGCATGCGCCATTGTCGCTTAATTCGTCATGCCGCCAAACACGCGCCGGTTGCGCGCCAACCACGTCGAGCGGCCATGCACGCGGGTTGCCGACGGCGGCACGCGCTGGCAGGACTAGCGCGAACCCAGCGTCTGCAGCAACGCCATCGCAGCAGCGGGATTACGCTCTTTCGCAGCACTGATGAAGAACACGAACACCTCGCGCGGTGTTGCGTTGGCTTGCGTCGCAGCATCGATGTGCGGCAGATCCGCCGGATCCTCGCCACGCCGCCAGGCCTGGATGCGCTCGGCCCAGCGCGCCAACGCCGGCGCCGGATAACCTGCAGCGAGACGCGCCTGGCTGCGCATCAAGCGCGCATAGACAAAATCGGTGGACAGGTCGGCAAAGGATGGATGCTCCTGCGAATCGGTGAACACCGTGGCCACGCCGTGCCGGCGCACCAATGCCAGTAGCGAGGCGTCCACCGCGTCGTGGTCGCGGATTTCCAGCACGTGCCGCAGCACGCGCTTGCCGGCGCGTTTGGGCAGCAGCGACAGAAAACCATCCAGGTCATCGGCCTGCAGGCGATGCCCCTGCTCGAACTGCCATACCAACGGACCGAGTGTTTCGCCAAGCTCGGCAATGCCACCGATGAAGTCTTCCACCTGCGCCTTGGTGCCCGCCAGCTTGCGCGATTGGGTGATACGGCGCGGGGCCTTTGCGGAGAACACGAATCCCGGCGGCACTTCGTCGCGCCACTTCGCGTACGTCGCCGGCTTTTGCGCGCCGTAGTAAGTGCCATTGATTTCGATTGCAGTGACGTGGCGGCTGGCGTATTCCAGCTCGCGCCGTTGCACCAACCCTTGCGGATAGAACATGCCCCCGCGCCACGGCGTATACACCCAACCGCCAATGCCGATATGGATGCCATCGAGCGCGGGCGGGGGTGCGTCAAATAGGTCGGTCATGGCGGGCTCCACAGTGGCGTAATGACAGCCACGTGTGCCCAGCTGCGGGCAGATCGAGGCATGCCTGGCTGGATGATAGCGTCGCTGGGCGTGCAGGGATGAAGGCCGCTGCGGCCAAGGACTGCTGGGCGCGCATGTGGCATGCACGGGTGATCAAGTTGGTCGGGTGACGTCACGCATCGTTGTGGCCATTCAAAAAAACGGCGCCGCGTACTTGCAAGGCGTAAGCGCCGCAGACACACCTTCTGCCTCCCAGCCGACCATCGGCTTACACGGACGCTGCCATGCCGCTACCATCGGATATCGCCGCTTGAGATCGCACCGATGACCTGGACCACGCCCGATCTGTGTGACCGCTTCCCCGAGGTGCATGTCGCCGAGCCGCTGTTCCGCCACTTCGGTGGGCGTGCGGCGTTTTACGGGCCAATTGCGACGGTGCGCTGTTTCGAGGACAACTCGCGCGTGCGCGAGCTGGCCGCCACGCCTGGTGATGGGCGGGTGCTGGTGGTGGACGGGCAGGGCTCGTTGAAGCACGCGTTGCTGGGCGACCAGATCGCCGCGCAG
This sequence comes from Xanthomonas hortorum, assembly GCF_040279205.1. GTDB lineage: Bacteria > Pseudomonadota > Gammaproteobacteria > Xanthomonadales > Xanthomonadaceae > Xanthomonas > Xanthomonas hortorum_F. The sequence goes on along the minus strand of NZ_JBEOLS010000007.1, from coordinate 80,636 downwards.
GCAGTGGCCAATGGCTGGGTCGGCGTGTTGATCCATGGCTGCGTGCGCGATGTGGAGATTCTCGCCACGCTGCCGCTGGGCGTGCTGGCGTTGGGCGCTTGCCCACGCCGCACCGAGCGGCGCGATCTGGGCGAGGTGGAGGTGCCGGTGAATTTCGCCGGGGTGGCGTTCGTGCCGGGTCATTGGCTGTACGCCGATGCCAACGGCGTGTTGGTGGCAGCGCTGCCGCTGTCGTTGGACAGTGCCGGCGGACCGATTTGATCGAGAAAATAAGGACGTGCTAGTGACCTTGAACCGATGGCTGAGTGGAGGCGTGCTGATGCTGGCAGGCGTGATGACGACAACGCAGGCAGCCGAGCTTCCCGCCGGAATGCAGCAGTTCGATGCGCAGATGGAGCGCGTGCGCAAACAGTTCGATGTGCCCGGGATTGCGGTGGCCATCGTCAAGGATGGACAGGTGGTACTGGAGCGCGGCTACGGCGTGCGCGAGATCGGCAAGCCCGCGCCGGTGCAGGCCGATACCTTGTTCGCCATCGCATCCAACACCAAGGCGTTCACTGCGGCCTCGTTGTCGATGCTGGCCGACGAGGGCAAGCTCTCGCTCGACGACAATGTCATCGATCATTTGCCGTGGTTTCGCATGTCCGACCCGTATGTCAGCGGCGAGATGCGCGTGCGCGATCTGCTTGCGCACCGCAGCGGGTTGAGCCTGGGCGCGGGCGATTTGCTGTTCTGGCCGACCACCAGCTACAGCACCGAAGAAGTCGTGCAGCGCTTGGCCAAGGTGCCGTTGAAAGGCGGTTTTCGCGACCGCTACGCCTACGACAACATTCTTTACGCAGTCGCGCAGAAGGTGATCGAGCAGGTCTCCGGGCAGAGCTATGCGGCGTTTCTGCAGCAACGCATCTTCGCACCGGTCGGCATGCGTGGGACGCGCTTCAATGCCGACCATCTGCAGCCCGGCGACAACGCGGCGGTGGGTCATGCCAAATACGACTTCACCGAGCTGCGCACGGTTGCGCCGTTGACCTGGTCCAATAACTCCGGTGCCGGCGGTATCTATTCCAGCGCGCACGACATGGCGCTATGGATGAAGCTGCAACTGGCCGCTGGCGCATTGCCCGATGGCACTGCGTTGTTCAGTGCCAAGCGTCAGCAGGACATGTGGTCGATGATCACGCCGATTGCGATCGCCGAGCCGGCGGTACCGGAGCTGGCCGCAGCGCGCCCCAATTTTGCCGGCTACGGTGAAGGCTGGAGCCTGAGCGATTATCGCGGGCATCGGCTGGTGTGGCACACCGGTGGCTGGCCGGGCATGGTGTCGCGGCTGACCCTGGTGCCCGACCAACACCTGGGCGTGGTGGTGCTGACCAATCAGGAAGTCGGTGCCGCGTTCAATGCGGTGACCTTGCAGGTGCTGGATGCGTTCTTGCAGGTGCCGGCCACCGACTGGACGGCCGCCTATGCCAAGGCGGTGGACAAGGCCGACAGCGATGCGGACACCAGCTGGAAGAAGCATCTGGACGCACGCGCGGCGCGCTCCGCGCCATCGTTGCCGCTGCGCAGTTATGCGGCGACCTATCGCGACCCGTGGTACGGCGATGTGGTGATTCGCCAGGACGGCAAGCGCTTGCGTCTGCAGTTTTCCAAGACCGCGCAGCTGATCGGCACGCTGGAGCACTGGCAGCACGATAGCTTCATCGTGCGCTGGGACGACCGCAGTTTGAATGCCGATGCCTTCGTCAATTTCGCATTGACTCCGGATGGCGCGGTGCGCGAAATGCGCATGGAGGCGATCTCGCCATTGACCGATTTCAGCTTCGATTTCCAGGATCTGGTGTTGACGCCGGTGGCAGATCTGCGCTGATCGCTGCCGACGGGGTCGAAACGAAGCCGTGGTGCGCAAACGGAACCCTCTGCCCGTGCATCTCCCAAGCCGCAGCTACCATTGGTTCTCGGACGTTTATGTCACCGGTCAGCGCCAGCTTGGGGAATCAATCGATGCAAACACAGCGAAGCATGACACTGACGACGTGGATGGTGTCGGCAGCGATCGCACTGGCAGGCATGAGCGCCAGCGGGGTCACCGCAGCGGTGGAGGCGGGCGCGTTGCCGGCCGGCATGCAGCAGTTCGATGCGCAGATGGAGCGCGTGCGCAAACAGTTCGATGTGCCCGGTATTGCGGTGGCCATCGTCAAGGATGGACAGGTGGTGCTGGAGCGCGGTTATGGCGTGCGCGAGATCGGCAAGCCTGCGCCCGTGCAGGCCGATACCTTGTTCGCCATCGGCTCCAACACCAAGGCGTTCACTGCCGCGTCGCTGTCGATCCTTGCCGACGAGGGCAAGCTCTCGCTCGACGACAAGGTCATCGACCATCTGCCGTGGTTCCGCATGTCCGACACCTACGTTACCGGGGAAATGCGCGTACGCGACCTGCTCGCGCACCGCAGCGGTTTGAGCCTGGGCGCCGGCGATCTGCTGTACTTTCCGGCCACCAGCTACACCACCGAGGAGGTGGTGCAACGGCTGGCGAAGGTGCCGCTCAAGGGCGGATTCCGCGACCGCTATGCCTACGACAACATCCTGTATGCGGTGGCGCAGAAGCTGGTTGAACAGGCATCCGGCATGTCGTATGCGGACTTCCTGCAGCAGCGCATCTTCGCGCCGGTCGGCATGCGTGGTACCCGCTTCAATGCCGATCATCTGCAGCCGGGCGATGTCGCTGCGGTGGCGCATGCCAAGTACGATTTCAGCAAACTGCGCACGGTTCCACCGATGACGCTGTCCAACAACTCCGGCGCCGCCGGCATCTATTCCAGCGCACACGACATGGCGTTGTGGATGAAGGTGCAGCTGGCCGGTGGCGCACTTGCCGACGGCAAACCGTTGTTCAGTCCCACGCGCCAGCGCGAGATGTGGTCGATGATCACCCCGATCAGCGTTCCCGAGCCGCGCGTGCCCGAACTTGCTGCGGCACGGCCCAACTTCGCCGGCTACGGCGAGGGCTGGATGGTCGGCGACTACCGCGGCCATCGGATGATCCTGCACACCGGCGCCATGCCAGGCATGTTCTCGCGGGTGACCATGCTGCCCGATCAAAAGCTGGGGGTGGTGGTACTGACCAACCAGGAGTCCGGGGAGGCATTCCAGGCAGTAACGCTGGAGGTGCTGGATGCGTTCTTGCAGGCACCGCCGACCGACTGGACTGCCGCCTATGCCAAGGCGGAGGGTATAGCGAAGGACAATGCGCAGGCCAGTTGGAAGACGCATCTCGATGCACGCGCTGCGCGCTCCACGCCGTCGTTGCCGCTGCGCAGTTATGCGGCGACCTATCGCGACCCGTGGTACGGCGATGTGGTGATCCGCCGGGACGGCAAGCGCCTGCGGATGCAGTTTTCCAAGACCGCGCAGTTGCTCGGCACGCTGGAGCACTGGCAACACGATACCTTCATCGTGCGCTGGGACGACCGCAGCTTGAATGCCGATGCCTTCGTCAATTTCGCACTGACCCCGGATGGCGCGGTGCGCGAGATGCGCATGGAGGCGATCTCGCCGCTGACCGATTTCAGTTTCGATTTTCAGGATCTGGTGTTGACGCCGGTGGCGGCAGGGCAGCCGGAGCAGCCGGGGCACAAGTGACTCATCATTCGTCCTGCAAGCGGGTCACGCTCACTGCACGGAGCGCGTAGTGGCCGGCGGCCACGGCAGCATCGGCGCAGCGTCCACCCTGTCCCCAACCGTTTGCAGTGCGTTGGGGTGCCATCTGCGCCGCAACGCGGACTGCGGTAGGTATTGATCACGGCGCGTGCCGGCAACCGAGCTCGGCGCGCGCGCATCACGTGGTGCTGCCTGCCGGAGCAGGCTGGCGTGCCGACGGCAGATGATGCCCGGGCGCCAGCGGCACGATGGCTATCGCCCGCCGGCACGGCTCGTTATGATCCCGACACTTTTCAGGGATGTTGCCGAACGCATGACCACTCCGCAGATGTCGGTGTATTTCTTCTTGCAGGCTGCAGTGATCTTGCTGATCTGCCGTCTGGTGGGTTTGTTGGCCAAGCGGGTGGGGCAGCCGCAAGTGGTGGGCGAGATGATTGCCGGCGTGGCGTTGGGCCCTTCGTTGTTCGGCATGTTGCTGCCGAATGTGCAAGCGGCGCTGTTTCCCAAGCAGACGCTGGACGTGCTCTACGTGCTGGCCCAGTTCGGCGTGGGGCTGTACATGTTCCTGGTCGGTACCGACTTCCGCAGCGATCATTTCCGCGCGCGCTATCGCAGCGCGATGAGCGTGTCGATGGCCGGTATCGCAGTGCCGTTCGCGCTGGCCTTTGCGATGTGTCCGTGGCTGATCAACGTGGATGGCTTGTTTTCGGAAAAAGCCAAGTTGACGGAAGCTTCGCTGTTTCTGGGCGCTGCCATTGCCATTACCGCCTTCCCGATGCTAGCGCGCATCATTCACGAGCGCGGTCTGACCAATAGCCCGTTGGGCACGCTGGCGTTGACGGCCGGCGCCTTCGACGATGCGGCGGCATGGTGCATTCTGGCGATCGTGTTGGCCAGTTTCGGCGGCAGTTGGGGTAGTGCGTATCTGGCCATCTGTGGTGGCGTGGCCTACGCGTTGTTCATGATTTTCGTCGGCCGCCATCTGCTGCGGCGGCTCGAAAATTACGTGGTGGCGGACCAGCCGCTGAGCAATGGCGTGTTGGCGGTGATCCTGATGCTGTTCTGCCTCAGCGCCTGGGCGATGGATGCGATCGGCATCCATGCAGTGTTTGGCGGCTTCCTGCTCGGCGTCTGCCTGCCCAGGGGCGCGTTGACCGAAAAACTGCGCGAGATGATGCAGCCGTTCGTGGTGGTGTTCCTGCTGCCGATGTTCTTCACCTATTCCGGTCTCAAGACCCAGCTCAGCGTGCTGCTGCAGCCGCAGATCATGCTGGCCGGCGTGGCGATTCTGGCGGCCTCGTTCATTGGCAAGGGATTGGCCTGCTGGGCCGCTGCACGGATCACCGGCGAGAACAATCGCGATGCGATGGCGATCGGGTCGCTGATGAATGCACGCGGTTTGATGGAGCTGATCATCATCAATATCGGCTTGCAGGCCGGCGTGATCGAGCAAGGCCTGTTCTCGGTGCTGGTGCTGATGGCGATCCTGTCCACGCTGATGGCCACGCCGCTGTTCAACTGGATCATGCGCCGCCACGCGCACGTGACCGATGCGGTGCCGAGTCTGCAGCAGCGCTGAGGTTGCTTCGCAGATTCTGTAGATGCAGGGACAAACTGGCGTCGCGCTGCGGTGGAATTACTTGATGCCGCCACGCTGCGAGGTACTGAAAGCGCGTCTGCCACCTGCGTGCGCTTGCTTGCGTCCTTGCATGCGTCATCGATATTGACCGCCTGCAATTGGGCGGCTGCAAGTATGCAGCGATGCAGCCGGTGGCACATCGCTGCATACTTGCACCGCAGACAGGTAGCCAAGACACGATGAGCAAGGCCAGAAAAAAGAAAGCCGCACAGCAGGTGGTGCAGGCACCCGTACCGGTGTATCAGTTGCATCTCGCGCTGGTGGGCAGCACGCCGCTGGTGTGGCGCCGATTGCTGGTGGCCGGGTCGCTGCGTCTGGCGACGCTGCATCGCGTGTTGCAACCGGTGATGGGCTGGAACGGTGCGCATCCGTACGAGTTCGACCTGGGCGGCGGCCGCTACGGCGAGTCCGGGCTGGATGTTCCCGATCGCCCACGGCTCAAGCATGCCGCCCGCGTCACGCTGGAAAGTGCGGTCGGCGAGCTGGAGTGGTTCGACTATTTCTACGGCAGCGGCGCGGGCTGGCAGCATCGCCTGCAGGTGGAGGCCATCCTGCCGCCGGATGCGGGCCTGGGTGGCGCCCGTTGTGTAGACGGCGCTAATGCCTGCCCGCCGGAAAACAGCGAAGGCATCGAGCACTACCTGGAGTTTCTGCAGATCATCGCCAACCCAGGCCATGCGCAACACGTGCAAGTGCTGGCGACGCTGGGTGGACGCTTCGATCCGGCGCATTTCGATCTGGACGAGGTCAACCGGTTGCTGGCACGTGTTCGCGACTAGACATGGCCAACAACCCGTAGCGAACCGTCATCCTTGATGACGCAGCCATCCAGCACCAGCGCCACTGCGGCTTGACGCGTGATCGGCTAGCCTGATCTCCCGGTTTTTCAAAGTGTCTGCAATGTTCCGCTGGTTCGAATCCCTGATCGATGTCTTCCCGCCGATCGAGCGGGAAATGCCGCCACGCAGCGTGTGGCGGTTCTATCTGCATTATCTGCGGCCGTTGTGGCCGATCCTGCTGGCCACGTTGATCGCCGGGCTGTTGCTGGCGCTGGTGGAAGTGGCGATGTTCGACTTCCTCGGCCGCATCGTCGACATGCTGGCCGAGCGGCCGGGGCCGGAGTTCTTCCGTCGCCATGCCAGCGAACTGGTGTGGATGGCGCTGATCACGCTGGTGGCGCGGCCGTTGTTTACCGGCCTGCATAACCTGCTGGTCAATCAGGCGATCGTGCCGGGCTTGAGCAACCGCTCGCGCTGGCTGATGCACAACTACGTGGTGCGGCAGAGCCTGGGCTTTTTCCACAACGATTTTGCCGGGCGTATCGCCAACCGGGTGATGCAGACCGGCACCTCGCTGCGCGAATCGGCGGTGCAGATGGTCGATGCGCTCTGGTACATCGTGGTCTATACCGGCAGCGCGTTGTGGTTGTTCGCGCAAGCCGACCCGTGGTTGATGGTGCCGCTGCTGCTCTGGCTGGTGGTGTATGTGGCGCTGATGGCGTTTTTCGTACCACGTATGAAGGCGCGCGCGTGGATCGCATCGGATGCGCGCTCCAAGGCGACCGGGCGTATCGTCGATGGCTATACCAATATCTCCACGCTCAAGTTGTTCGCACACGCCGGCCGCGAACAGGCGTATGTGCGCGATGCGATCGACGAACTGGCGGTGAAGCATCGCAGGCAGACGCGCGTAACGACCGCGATGGATACCGCAATTGCGGTGGCCAATGGCTTCCTGATCGTAGGCACCTGCGGGCTGGCGTTGTGGCTGTGGAGCCGCGGCCAGATCAGCGTGGGCGCGATCACGCTGGCGACCGGCCTGGTGATCCGCATCCACAACATGTCCGGCTGGATCATGTGGACGGTCAACGGCATCTTCGAAGATATCGGCAGCGTGCAGGACGGCATGCAGACCATCTCGCAGCCGGTGCTGGTGCAGGACGTGCCCGATGCAGTGCCGCTGCAGGTGACGCAGGGACAGGTGCAGTTCGAGCACATCCATTTCCATTACGGCAAACGCGGCGGCGTGATTGCCGGGCTGGATCTGCAGGTGCGCGCGGGCGAGAAGATCGGCCTGGTCGGGCCGTCCGGTGCCGGCAAATCGACGCTGGTCAACGTGTTGCTGCGGCTGTACGACCTGGAGCAGGGGCGCATTCTGATCGATGGGCAGGACATCGCGCAGGTGACGCAGGAAAGCCTGCGCGGGCAGATCGGCCTGGTCACGCAGGACACCTCGTTACTGCATCGTTCGATTCGCGACAACCTGTTGTATGGCCGACCGCAGGCCACCGAAGCGCAGATGCTGGAGGCTGTGCGCAAGGCGCGCGCCGAGAGCTTCATCGACACGCTGGTGGATGGCGAGGGCCGGCGCGGCTTCGATGCCTATGTGGGCGAACGCGGGGTCAAGCTGTCGGGCGGTCAACGGCAGCGCATCGCGATTGCGCGCGTGTTGCTGAAGGACGCGCCGATCCTGATTCTGGACGAAGCCACCTCGGCGCTGGATTCGGAAGTGGAAGCGGCGATCCAGGACAGCCTGGACGCGCTGATGGGCAACAAGACCGTCATCGCGATTGCGCACCGCCTCTCGACCATCGCGCGCATGGACCGGCTGGTGGTGATGGACGCCGGGCGCATCGTCGAAACCGGCACGCATGCGGAACTGATCGCGCAGGGCGGGCTGTATGCGCGGCTGTGGGCGCGGCAGACGGGTGGGTTTGTTGCGGCGGATGGGTGATGTAGTTGGTTGGTAGATTGCTTAAAACGCGCAACAACGGCACTGGCAAGCCCCTCTCCTACGGGAGAGGGGTTGGGGTGAGGGTACGGAGCGAAGCTACTCGCTAGTTGGACCACACGAAGCTTCGCCCGCACCCTCATCCGCCCCTGCGGGGCACCTTCTCCCGACGGGAGAAGGGATGCAGGCAGCTCTTCATTAAGCCCCTCTCCTACGGGAGAGGGGTTGGGGTGAGGGTACGGGGCGTAGCCACTCGCCAGTTGGCCACACGAAGCTTCGCCCGTACCCTCATCCGCCCCTGCGGGGCACCTTCTCCCGAGGGAGAAGGGATGCAGGCAGCTTTTCATTAAGCCCCTCTCCCGTCGGGAGAGGGGTTGGGGTGAGGGTACGGGGCGTAGCCACTCGCTAGTTGGACTACACGAGGCTTCGCCCGTACCCTCATCCGCCCCTTTGGGGCACCTTCTCCCGAGGGGAGAAGGGACGACTCACTTGATCGGCTGGTCCAGCATCAACTCGCGTGCAAAGCGCACCGGTGGGGCGCCGTAGGACAGCATCTGGTCGTGGTACGCCTTCAGGTTGAAGTCCTTGCCCAGCTTGTCCTGCACTGCCTTGCGCGTATCCAGATGTTCCTGCACGCCGACGAAGTAGGTCGGCAATTGGGCGGAAGACAGTTGCGCACGCACCCACTTGCCCGAGGCTTCGCTCTCTTGCTGGAAGGTGTCGTGGGTCATCAGGTGCATCGCCTTGTCGCGCTCCCAGCCGTCCACATGCACGCCCTGGTCGAGGATGGCGTTGGCAATGGTGCGCAGGTAGAACTTGAGCTGCACCAAATGGAATAACGGGTCGTTATCCAGATACCCCTGCTCCTGCATCATGCGTTCGGTATACACCGCCCAACCTTCGGCGAACATGCCCGAGCGCAGCACCGCGCGCAGCGTGGAGGGGAACTTGGCCGAATGCCAGCCTTCCAGGTAATGGCCCGGGGTGCCTTCGTGGATGCTGAGCAGGTGGATCATGCGGCTGTTGTACTCGCGCAGGAAGGAATCGACCTGCTTCTCGTTCCAGTCGTCGGGAATCGGCGACACTGCATAGAAGGTCTTGAGATTCTTGTCGAGAGGGCCGGGCGAATCGCAGTACGCCACCGCCACGCCGCGCTGGAATTCCGGCATCAGGATGATGTCCACCGGCGAATCGGGCAGCGTCATCAGATCCTTCTGGCGCACGAACTCGGTGGATTGCGCCAGTGCGGCCTTGGCAGCGTCCACCACCTTGTCGCGTGCCGGCTTGTCGGCATAGGCCAGCTCTAACGCCGCTTCGATGGCGGCCTGCTGCTGGTCGTCGTTGGGCGTTTCGGGCAGTTTTGGTGCGCCGGGCTTGTCCTTGAGCACCGTGCGGGCGATGCCGTACATCTCGCTGCGCACACGCTTGAGTTCGGACTCGGCGCGCTGCTTGATGTCTGCGCGCGACAGCGACGACAGCAGCGCGAATTTCAGCTTCTGATCGTAGAGTTGCGCACCGACGCGGAAATCGCCCTTGGCATTGGGCACCAGCACGGTGTCCAGCCAGGCCTGCTGCTCGGCCACGGCCTTGCGCAGCTTGTCGATGGCCGCCTGCGCGCGCGCGGCTTCGATCGGGCCGAGCTGGCCGATGTTGGGCGCGATGAAGGTATCGACGATGCTGAGGATGCCCTTGTTCTGCTTGGCCACCGTCTCGGCGTGGATCTTCGGCACGCGGGCCGGGTCCAGGTTCTCGCGCGCCTGCGCAAAGATGCCGGGAATCTTCTCCATGCGCTGGGTGGCGGAGGTCAGCCGCTCGGGCAGCGGCGCGAATTCGCGCGCCATCAGGCCGTACAGCGCACTGCCGGCCAGGCCGTTGTAGAGCTGCGGGTCCCAGGCCCAGCTCTGCAGCACCTCGGTGTTCCAGATTTCCGATTGCAGCTGATTGCGCAAAATGGCTGCATCGACCTGGTTCTCGCGCGACAGCTTGGCCACCTCGATGGCATCCAACTCGGCCAGCAGTTGTTTACCCGCATCCAGGCTGCGCTGACGGCCGGCGGTGCTCAGGTCGTCGATCTGGGTGTCGAAGCGGTGATCGCCGGTCTGGGTGGCGGTGACCGGCGACAGCTGCATCCAGGTGTCGAGTGCACGCTTGGACAGTGCGGCAAAGCGCGCGTCCGGCGTCTGCGCCTCCTGGGTGCTGGCATCACTGGTGCCGGCGCGCGGTGATTCGGGCTGCTGCTGGCAGGCGCTGAGGCCGGCGAGCAGGGCGAGGACGAGCAGGCGTTGACGCATCGTGGATCCTGGTGGAATCAAAGCGCAAGCATAGGCAGCTATGCGCTTGTCCGCATCCGCCATTGGTTTAGAGTGGCCTGATTCCAAGGAGGATCACCATGCATTACGCCGGTAGCTGTCATTGCGGACGCATCGCGTTCGATCTTCAGACCGATGCGCCGATCACCGAGGCGTACGACTGCAATTGTTCGCTGTGCCGTCGCCGCGGCGGCCTGCTGTGGTTCGGGACGCGCACGCAACTGCGTCTGCAGAGTGAGCCGGAGGCGCTGGGAACCTACCGCTTCAATCAACATCATCTCGACCATCATCATTGCCCGCACTGCGGCATTGCCCCGTTCAGCGAGGGCATGAATCCCCGAACCGGCGAGGCCAGTGTGGCGGTCAATGTGCGCTGCCTTCCCACTCTGGATCTGTCCGCGTTGCAGGTACATGCGGTCGATGGAGCCAGCCGATGAGGCGCGGCGTGCAGCGTTACGCGGTCGGGTTGCTGCTGGGCTGGGCGCTGAGCGGGTGCGCCAGGCACTCGGCTGACATGGCGGCAGACGGTGGCGCTCCAGCGCCGGCACCGCCCGCCGCGCAGGGCAACGCATTGGCGTATGAGCACGATGTGCGCATCGAGCTGCCCGCCGACCAGATCGGCCAACGCATCGTGGCGGTGCGCAATGCCTGCCAGGCGGCGCAGTTCGGCGACTGCGCGTTGCTGGCAGTCGAACAAACGGGTGGTCGCGACCCCAGCGGCAGCGTCAGCGTGCGGCTGGCGCCAGATGGCATCGAGCCGATGGTGCAACTGGCCGGCCAGCACGGCGATGTCGCCGCGCGCAGCACGCGTGCCGAGGACCTGGCGCAGCAGATCGCCGACATCGGCCTGGCGCAGGCGCGTTTGCAGAAAGAACACGCACGCTTGCTGGAATTGCAGCAACGCCGTGATCTGGCGGTGACCGATCTGCTGGCATTGTCCAAGCGCCTGGCCGAAATCGAAGCCGAAGCGCAACAGACTCAGCAAGAAGCGGCGCAGCAACAACGCCGTGTGCGCACGCAACTGCTCACGCTCAACTTCCGCAGCACCGGCGGCGAGCAGGGCAGGGGCGAGATTGCCGAAGCGGGCGCCGAGTTCGGCCAGGTGTTCGCGTCCAGCGTGGCGTTCGTGATTCGCGCGGTTGCGGCATTGCTGCCGGTCGCCGTGGTCGCGGTGATTGCCGGCTGGTTGCTGCTGCAGGCCTGGCGCTGGCATGCGCGGCGGCGCCGCATTGCGCGGTGACGTCGAGAAGCTGCCGGGCTCAGCGCAACATTTTCGGTCTAGTGGTCAAGCTGGTCGGCGATGCTGCACCAGCTTGCACGTGCTCGGCTTTATTTAGAAAGCGAGAGTGCGTGTGCGCGCCGCCTGCCTGACGCAGGCGGCATTGCAGCGAACGCTGTGATGCAACACCGCTGAGCGACGACCGCGCGCGCCATGGCCGCGCAGTCGTCGCTGCGGCGCGCTCAGCCTTCGTCGACTTCGTATTCGACAAACACGTCCAGTTGCAGCGCCAGTTCCTGCACGGCATCGCGCACCTTCTGCGCGGTGGCTTCGTTGCCGGCTTCCACTTCGAACTCGTGGCTGCCCGGACCTTCGTCGTCCGACAGGCCGGCCGAGCTGGAATCGTCGTCGTCCAGATGTGGCATCAGGTCGTCCACTTCTTCCACGTGCTCGATGCCTTCGATGCTTTGCAGCAGATTGGCAATGGCACGCGCGTCGTCGTCGGTGCCGGTGATACGCATGCGAAGAGTTGGCATGGGAATGTCCTAGGGGTTGGGGAGCTAAAGCCTAGGCATCGACAGGAAAAAACGAGGTGATGGTGCGCGTTAGATGCTCCATCGACTGTGTAGCCCAACGAGCGCTTTCCCTGAAGCCCCTCTCCTGCGGGAGAGGGGTTGGGGTGAGGGTACGGGGCGAAGCCACACTTGCACTCAAACTCCACCAGGCTTCGCTCGTACCCTCATCCGCCCCTTTGGGTCACCTTCTCCCGGAGGGAGAAGGGACAGCCGCTCCAGGCTTCGCTGCTGCTCCTTCGGGCACCTTCTCCCATGAAGGAGGCAATGTCCCGCGGCAGAAGGAATGCTCGCGCCGTGTTGTATGCAAAGACGATTCCTGCGCCACCTCATTCAGACGCCGACGCCTTGCGCGGCCGCCGACTTAAACGCGGCTCACCCAAGGTCTCGCTTTCCGGCAACGCCACCAACTCGGCTGGCAGCGCCGGCATCGGTGTGCGTTCGTCCAGTGCTTCGCGTTTGAGCCAGTCGATAAAGGCCGTCGCTGCAGGACTGGGGACGCGATGGCTGGGGTGCACGATGTAGTAGGCGTAGCGGGCCTTGAGGGTGGGGCCGGGCAGGCGTACCAGTTCGTAGCGCTGCAGATACGGTTGCGCGATGTGCTTGCGCGCCAGCACTGCGCCCAGGCCATAGACTGCGGCGCGCATGGCGTCGGTGCTGTCATTGAAGGTGTGCATCGGCGGCAGCGTGGTGCCGCGCACCTGCGCGGCGCGGAACCAGTCGCGCCAGCCTTGCGGCGACATGTCGCTCAGCAGGGGCAATTGCGCGATCTGCGCCGGTGTACGCAGTGCGGCGACCTCCGGCAAGGACGGCGACGCAACCGGAAACAGCTCGTCGTCCATCAGATGATGCGAGGTCAACCCGGGCCATGCGCCCTGGCCATAGCGAATGCCCAGATCCGGGCCGCCTTCTTCGAAGCGCGAAAACGCCGCGTCCGATTGCAGGTCCATGCGGATATGCGGGTGCGCGCGACAAAAGCGCGGCAGCCGCGGCAACAGCCAGCAATACGACAGCGAACGCAGTGTGGTCACGCGCAGCGGGATGGCGTCTTCGCGTGGATGCAGGTTGCCGGCGACTGCAGCGATTTCTGCAAGCGCGGCACTGGCGGCATCGGCCAGTTGACGCCCCTCGGCGGTGAGCTTGACCCCGCGCGGCAGCCGCTGGAACAAAGTCGCGCCCAACAGCGCTTCGAGCTTGCGTACGTGGTGGCTGACCGCACTGGCGGTGAGGTGCAGTTCTTCGGCGGCATGCGCGAAGTTCTGGTGGCGCGCAGCGGCGACAAACACGCCCAGCGCAGGTAACAGGGTCGGACGCAGATTCATCGAGGCATGAGTGAGATTTGTGGCTCGCCTCGATATTACGCGCTTGTCTTGCCTGCGGTTGCAACCGATGCTGCATTACCCCTTAGCGATGATCGTGCCATGTCCGTTTGCCTGCCTGGTGTTGTTTCCTGCGGTTTCAGCACACCACAGCAGCGTCCGGAGGCACGTTCATGAGTGCGCAACCGTCGACACAGCCGGGAGCGGTAACACGCGAATGGCGCACCCCGCTGGAACTGGGTTTCCTCGGCATCGTCTGGGGCTGCTCGTTCCTGTTCATGCGCGTAGCCGCGCCCAAGTTCGGCACCGTGGTGCTGGTGGAAATTCGCCTGGCGCTGGGTGCGTTGGTGTTATTGCCGTTTCTGTGGCTGGCGCGGGAGCGCTTCCCCTTGCAGCGCTGGCCGATGCTGGCAGCGATCGGCGTGCTCAACTCTGCATTGCCGTTTTTGTTGTTCGCCTGGGGTGCGCAACACGCGCCGGCTGCGGTCGGTGCGATCTGCAATGCGATGACGGTGTTGTTCACCGCATTGATCGCGTTTCTGTTTTTCGGCGAGAAGATCGGCACGCGTCGCGCGCTGGCGTTGCTGATCGGTTTCATCGGCGTGCTGGTGTTGGCCACCGGCAAGTCGGCTGGATTGAGCGTGGGGCCTGCGGCGCTGGCTGGCGCCTCCGCGTCGCTGCTGTACGGCATCGGCTACAACCTGGTGAAGCGCCATATGGGCGATCTGCCACCGGCCGCATCGGCGGCATCCACGCTGGGCTGCAGCGCCTTGCTGCTGGCACCGCTGGCGTGGTGGCAGTGGCCGACCACACCGGTGCCGGCGGTGGCCTGGGCCTGCGCCACCGCACTCGGTGTGGTGTGCACCGGGTTGGCGTTTTTGATGTACTACCGGTTGATCCAGCGCATCGGCCCGGCGCGGGCCTCCACGGTGACCTATCTGGTGCCGGTGTTCGGCGCATTACTGGCGTGGTCGCTGCTGGGCGAGCCGTTGACCTGGACCATGCTGGTGGCCGCGGTGCTGATCCTGGGCAGCGTGGCCTTCAGTCAGCGCGCCCGCTGAGCGAGCACGCTAAGCGGGCGCGCAGGTCTGAAAATATCTGAGCCTGGCTATGCTTTCCCGAATCCCGAATCCCGAATCCCGAATCCCGAATCCCGAATCCCGAATCCCGAATCCCGAATCCCGAATCAGCCGGCCGCCGGCGGCGCGCGCACCGGCAACGGCACATTGCACAGATCGATATGCCCGGCAGGACGCTTGTAGAAATCGTCCTTGCGATTGCGGCGCGCTTCGGCCACGTCGCGGAAGGTCTGGCTGTCGGTGCGCAACAACTGCAATGGCGTGCGCTCGGGCAGCGGCACTTCGCTGGCCAGGCGAATGGCGCGGATCGGTGCGCGTTGCGCGGGGTCTTCGTAGAAACCCATCGGGTCCGGGCCGCGCGGTGTCACGCTCAATAATTCCATGCCTTTGACCACGCGGCCGACCACGGTGATGTTGCGGTCCAGCTGGCGCGGCGATTGCCCGGTGACCACGTACAACTCGGCGCCGATGCTGCTGTCTTCGTCGTTGTTGCGGCCGGCGCCCAGGGTGCCGTAGCAATGCGCCAGCCAGGTCTTGCCACTGGCGCTGTCGCGGCCCACCGGAAAACCATCGACAAAGCCAACCTGCGGCGCCCAACCATCGCTGTCGGGCAGGCGCTGGAAATTCAGGCCCTGCGATGCGCGTTCGAATTCGGCCGGCAGATGCGTCTTTGCCGAGCCCAGCGATTTGGCCTTGGCCGGCGTTTCGCCATCCGGGTCGCCGAACTGCACCACGAAGTTGTCCTGCGAACGATAGATGGTCAGCCCGTCCCAGAAGCGCTCGTGCGCCAGGGTGTGGATGTTGCCCACATGCGCGGGCGCAAATTGCGGCGCCAGTTCGATGATTACCCGGCCCCCGTCCAATTCCATGTACAGCGTGCGGTCCGGGTCGAGCACACGCCATGCGCTGGCCGGCGAGCTGTCCAGAATCTGTTGCGGGCTGCGATAGGCCGCATTGGCGGCAGTGGGTAATACCAGGGCAAGCAGGCAGGCGGAAGCAACAGTGCGCAGAAGCATGAAGGCAGCCAGCGGGAGGGATGCCCGATTCTTGCCGACCACGCGCCTGGACGCAAAGCGCCGGGACGCAAAGTGCATGTACGCATAGCAGGACGCCGGCGGAATGCGCCGGCGTCCTGCTGTCACGCGCATGCCTGCCGCAGCTGTGCGCTTACGGGTTGTTGCGCACGTGCGGGCTGGTGTGGTGCACGTTGGCGCCATGGTCGTTGCGGAACAGCGGGACCAGCTGCCACAACGCAGAGATGCCGACCAGCGTGTAGACCACACGCGACAGCAGGGCATCCTGGCCGCCGAACAGCGTGGCGACCAGATCGAACTGGAACAGGCCAACCAGGCCCCAGTTCAAGCCGCCGACGATAAGAAGCACCAGGGTGATGACGTTAATCGTTTTCATGAAGACAATCCGTGTGGGTTGGGAGACCCCAGAGTCCGCATGCCGCACGCAACACCTTGTGAGCGTGCGCGGAGGCACGACGGGCTTGCGCACGCCACGATCACGTCCAGCCGACGCGCGTGAAACCGATGCAGTGTGTTGGCCATCCGGCAGCGCGCCGACAGCGCAGTGTCAGCGTGCCGGTTTGCGCTTGACGTACAACTGCTTGCGCACCCGTGCCACCACCTCGCCCTGGCGGTTGTGCACGTCGTTTTCGAACCAGCGCAGATGTTTTTCGCCGCTGGCAGTGGCCTGACGCAATTCGGCAAGCACGCCATCGTCGATGACGAACTCCGCGCTCACCGTGCCGCGCCCAGGTTTGACGAACTCGATGCTGCCGGCCTTGTCCCAGACGTAGTAGTCGCGGCCCAGGTTCTGCATGGTCAGCAGCATCCAGAACGGGTCGGTCATCGCGAACAGGCTGCCGCCGAAATGGGTGCCGACGTAGTTGCGATTCCACGGGCGCTGGCGCAGCTCTACGCGTGCGTAGCGGTAATCGGCCGACAACACGGTGACGTGGATGCCGGCGAACAGATACGGCGGCCACAGGTTGATGCCGAGCTTGAACAGTGAAGCGCGCATGCGGACCTGGTTCCATGGCGAGGGCAGGTACGCAGCATAACATTCGCATGCGTATGGAGGCATGCCGCAGGTCGACATCGAAGCGGTCGTGTTCGTGCTGCGAGCCGGTCCAGACGGCGCCGTCGTCGCCGGTCACGCAGTCGCGCGGTGTGCCTCGCCGCTTGGTGCACACCCGGGCAAGGGCCCGCCGTTGCGGGCAGCCTTCGTAGGAGCGGACCTGGCCGCGACGGCGCGCTACCCGGGAACACCTTATCGGCGACTGGCGGGTAACGCCTCGTCGCGGCCGGGTCCGCTCCTACGTATCCATGTGACGCCGCAGCGCCATCGGCTGTCAGAACACCAACGACGACATCTTGCGGCGATAGCGGCCGACCAGGTCTTCGTCCTCGATCACGCGGAATGCATCGATCAGGCTGCGGCGCGGCAGGTTGTCGTCGAAGGCGCGGTCCTGCCGCAGCATCTCCAGAAACTGCTCCAGGGCGGCTTCATCGTTGCCGTCGAGCAGATGGCGCACGCCGAGCAGGTGGCGCGCACGCAGGTCGGCGCCGTTGGCGGCCACAGCGGCCTGCAGCGCGTCCGCATCCGGCGCGTCTTTCAGGACGTTGGCAAAGCTCAGCCGCGCCTTGGCACGTACTGCGCGGTCGTCGGTGGCCAGGTTGGCGGGCAGGGCGTCGATCAGCTGCTCGGCCTCGGCGGTGTCGCCGGTCTTGAGCAGTGCCAGCGCCAGGTCCAGCTTCAACTCGTCCTTGTCCGGCTCGGCGGCGATCGCCTCGCGCAGCGCGGCGGCCTGGTCCTGCGGGTCGAGCGGCGCCGGCGGGAGTTCTTCGACCACCTGCGCCTCGGCCGGCAGCACACCATGCTGGGTCAGGAATTCACGGATCTGGCCTTCCGGCATCGCGCCGGGGAAGCCATCCACCAGCTCGCCGCCCTTGACCAGGAAGACCGTCGGCACCGAGCGGATCTGGAACGCGGCGGCGATCTGCTGTTCCTTGTCCACATCGACCTTGGCCAGCTCGAACGCACCGTTGTAGTCGGCGGCAAGCTTTTCCAGGATCGGCGTCAGCGACTTGCACGGGCCGCACCAGGTGGCCCAGAAATCCACCAGTACCGGTGTCGTCAACGATTTCTGCAGGACCTCGGTCTCGAAGGTGTCGGTGGTGGCATCGAATACGTGCGGCTTGTCGGACATGGGCTTCCTGAAAAGATGACGGCAACAGTGGGACGTAATGGTGGCAAACCCGGCCGACACAAGGCTGGCCGGGATCGGCCAACCGGCGGTTATCGTCAGGCCGGTCATGACAAGGCGGGCCGAGGCCGGCGACGACCAGGCCGCCAGCAATCGGGCCGGCCGATATCAGGCCAGCCGGGATCAGACAAGGGGTTCACGCCACCCGCCCCCGGCACCACAATGCCGCGTCATGGCGGCGCAACCTGCGCCCCGCGTTGGAGCAAGACGAATGGCGAGCATCGATAGCACGCAGCGCTACCTGGGCCTGATCGCGGCAACCGTGTTCGTGCTGGCGGTGGCCGGCTTCGGGCTGGCATTGCCCGGCTATCTGCAGGCCAGCCACCCGGTGGCGTTATTGGGCGCAGACGGCGTTCCGCACGCGCTGGGCTTCAACCTGCTGGCGTTCGCGCTGGTGGGTGGGTTGGGCATGGCCACCGGCATCAGTCTGCTGGCGCGCATGCCGGCCAAGTCCGGCTGGAGCCTGCGCGTGGGCGGGCAGTTGATCGTGCTGGCAGGTTTGGCGTTCCTGGGCATGGGTCTGCTGCCGCTGGATCCCACCGACCTGGATGGCCGCGCCAGCCAGGCCCACGCCACCGCCTGGCTGCTATGGGCGGTGGCGTTCGTGCCGGCCATGCTGCTGATCGCCGCCGCGCTGCTCAACCAGTCCGATACCCGCACGCTGGCGTTGCTGAGTCTGGGCGCCGGGCTGCTGGTGGCGGTGCTGGCATTCGGGCCGCCGGGGTTGCTGCGCCAGGCAATCGCCCAGCGTGTGGCGTTCCTGGCCTGGGTAGGCTGGCTGGCGGTTGCCGGCTGGAGCTGGCCGGCCAAACCCGCCTTCTGACGCGCGCGTTTGGAGCGCCTGCTGCACTGCGGTACCCTGTGCCGCTTTGCACCGCCCGAGCATCCGCTCCCAATGTCCACCGTCGAACCGAACGTCTACGACCCGCAGCAGGTCGAAACCTCCGCCCAGCAGTTCTGGGATGCCACCCGCGCCTTTCAGGTCGATGAGAACTCGGACAAACCGAAGTTCTATTGCCTGTCGATGCTGCCGTACCCGTCCGGTGCGCTGCATATGGGCCATGTGCGCAACTACACCATTTCCGATGTGGTCAGCCGCTACAAGCGCATGACCGGCCACAACGTGATGCAGCCGATGGGCTGGGATGCGTTCGGGTTGCCGGCGGAAAACGCCGCGATCAAGAACAAGACCGCGCCGGCCAAGTGGACCTACGCCAACATCGAACACATGCGCGGGCAGCTCAAGTCGCTGGGCTATGCGATCGACTGGTCGCGCGAGTTCGCCACCTGCTCGCCGGACTATTACGTGCACGAGCAGCGCATGTTCACCCGGCTGATGCGCAAGGGCCTGGCCTATCGCCGCAATGCGGTGGTGAACTGGGACCCGATCGATCAGACCGTGCTGGCCAACGAGCAGGTGATCGACGGCCGCGGCTGGCGCTCTGGTGCATTGGTCGAAAAACGCGAGATTCCGCAGTGGTTCCTGCGCATCACCGATTACGCGCAGGAACTGCTCGACGGCCTGGACCAGCTGGACGGCTGGCCGGATTCGGTCAAGACCATGCAGCGCAATTGGATCGGCCGCTCGGAGGGGCTGGAAATCCAGTTCGACGTGCGCGACACCAATGGCGCTGCGCTGGATCCGCTGCGCGTGTTCACCACCCGCCCGGACACGCTGATGGGCGTGACCTTCGTGTCGATCGCCGCCGAGCACCCGCTGGCGTTGCATGCGGCCAAATCCAACCCGGAACTGGCCGCGCTGCTGGAAACGCTCAAGCACGGCGGCGTCTCCGAAGCCGAACTGGAAACCCAGGAAAAACGCGGCATGGCCACCGGCCTGACCGCCGTGCATCCGATCAGCGGCGAGCAGGTGCCGGTGTGGGTGGCCAACTTCGTGCTGATGGGCTACGGCACCGGCGCGGTGATGGCCGTACCCGGCCACGACCAGCGCGATTTCGAATTCGCCAACAAGTACGCCTTGCCGATCGTGCAGGTGGTCAAGCTGCGCGAGCCGC
Organism: Xanthomonas hortorum; assembly: GCF_040279205.1. Lineage (GTDB taxonomy): Bacteria > Pseudomonadota > Gammaproteobacteria > Xanthomonadales > Xanthomonadaceae > Xanthomonas > Xanthomonas hortorum_F. Next base: position 60,820 of record NZ_JBEOLS010000007.1, on the reverse strand, counting down.
GCAATGAAGACGAGCAGACCTGGGACGCCACCCAGTGGCGCGACTGGTACACCGACAAGAGCCGCGAACTGGAGCTGATCAATTCGGCCGAATTCGACGGGCTGGATTTCGGCGGCGCCTTCGAAGCGCTGGCCGAGCGCTTCGAGCGCAAGGGCCAGGGCCAGCGCCGGGTCAATTACCGCCTGCGCGACTGGGGCGTGAGCCGCCAGCGTTACTGGGGTTGCCCGATTCCGGTGATCTATTGCGCCAAGTGCGGCGCGGTGCCGGTGCCGGAAGACCAGCTGCCGGTGGTGCTGCCGGAAAACGTGGAGTTTGCCGGTACCGGTTCGCCGATCAAGACCGACCCGACCTGGCGCCAGACCACCTGCCCGGAGTGCGGCGGCCCGGCCGAGCGCGAGACCGATACCTTCGACACCTTCATGGAGTCGAGCTGGTACGTGGCGCGTTACACCAGCCCCAACGCACGCGACATGGTCGACCGCCGCGCCAACTACTGGATGCCGGCCGACCTATATGTGGGCGGCATCGAGCACGCGATCCTGCACCTGATGTACTTCCGCTTCTATCACAAGCTCATGCGCGACGCGCGGCTGGTGGACAGCGACGAGCCGGTGACCAATCTGCTGACCCAGGGCATGGTCATCGCCGACACCTTCTATCGCGACGCCGACAACGGCGGCAAGGATTGGATCAATCCGGCCGATGTCGAGATCCAGCGCGACGAGCGCGGCCGCGTCACCGGCGCGGTGCTGATCGCTGACGGCCAGCCGGTGCACATCGGCGGCACCGAGAAGATGTCCAAGTCCAAGAACAACGGCGTGGACCCGCAGTCGATGGTGGCCAAGTACGGCGCCGACACCGTGCGCCTGTTCTCGATGTTCGCCGCACCGCCGGAGCAGTCGCTGGAATGGAACGAGGCCGGCGTCGACGGCATGGCGCGCTTCATGCGCCGGCTGTGGGTGCAGGTGCACAAGCATGTGGGCGAGGGCGCTGCCGCTGCACTGGACGCCGCCGCGCTGAGCGCCGAGCAGAAGGCGATCCGCCGCAAGACCCACGAAACCATCGGCAAGGTCAGCGACGACTACGGCCGCCGCCACAGCTTCAATACCGCCATTGCCGCGGTGATGGAGCTGTCCAACGCGCTGGCCAAGTTCGACGACGCCAGCGACCAGGGCAGGGCGGTGCGTCAGGAAGCGCTGGAAGCGATGGTGCTGCTGCTCAATCCGATCACCCCGCACGCCAGCCACGCGCTGTGGCAGGTGCTGGGCCGTGGCGAAACGTTGCTGGAAGATGTGGCGTTTCCGCAGGTCGATGCCGCCGCGCTGGTGCGCGACGCGCTGACCCTGGCGGTGCAGATCAACGGCAAGTTGCGCGGCACGATCGAAGTCGCCGCCGACACCGGACGCGAGCAACTCGAAGCGCTGGCGCAGGCCGAGCCGAACGCGGCCAAGTTCCTGGAAGGGATGAGCGTGCGCAAGATCATCATCGTGCCCGGCAAGATCGTGAACATCGTGGCGGGGTGATGGGTTCTGATTGGTCGGGTCGCAGGCGCCGTTCCGGGTAGTTCGACGGATCGGCGTGGCGGCGCGCAGGTTAGGTTGATGCGGCGGTTTCAGGTAATTCCTGCACTGGCGCGCAGGCAAGGAGGCTGCGGTCGTTCTTGCCGATTCATTTCACTGGCGCGTGGCGACGCGTTTGTCATTACCGGCCGCCGCAGGTTTACTGCGGCGCTCTCAAGCCCCATTCACGCGGTGTCGGTCAGGCTAGCCGCCTGTTGCCGCCGCCGGGGCGCTCATCCAGACTGTGCCCATGATTCGATTTCCTACTGCCTTCGCTGCGTCCCTCGTGCTCGTCTCGAGCCTCACCGCCTGCGGCTTCCATCTGCGCAATTCGCTGGCGTTGCCGCCGGACACACCAGCGGTCAAGGTGCAGTCTGCAGTGCAGTACAGCGAGCTGGCCAAGTTGCTGCGGCGTGGCCTCAAGGCCGCCGGCGCCACCCTGGCCGACGAAGACGCCAAGACCGGCTTTGCGCAGGTGCAGGTGTTGTCCGAGCGCTGGGGCGATCTGCCGATCGCCATCGACAGCCAGGGCCGTGCGCAGGAATACAGCCTGCGCTACGCCGCCATCTTCACCGTCACCACCGCCAATGGCGCGGTGCTGGTGCCGCAGCAGGTGATCGAGCTCTCGCGCGACTACGTGTCACCGCCGGTGGATGCCACCGGTACCGCGACCGAGCGCGAGATCCTTGCCGACGAATTGCGCAAGGACATGTCGGCCTCGATCCTGCGCCGCATCGACAGCGTGGTGCGCGCGCGCGCCAAGCGCGGCGAACCCCTGGAAAGCACGCCGACCGCGCCGTTGCCGCAGGCTCCCACGCCGCCAGTGCAGCCGACCACGCCTGAATCGAGCGTGCCGGCCAACTTGCCGCCTGTGTCGAACAACTAAGCGTCGCGCTTTCGCAGTCATGGAACTTCGCCCCGAGCAGCTTGCCGGCCAGTCCAATCAGTCGTTGCAGCCGGTCTATCTGATTGCCGGCCCCGAGACGCTGCGCGTGCTGGAAGCAGCCGATGCAGTGCGTGCGCGCGCGCGCGCCGAAGGCATTGGCGAGCGCGAGGTCTTCGATGCCGACGGCCGCGAGTTCGACTGGAACCAGCTCGACGCGACCTTCAACGCGCCCAGCCTGTTCAGCCCGCGCCGGCTGGTGGAAATACGTCTGCCCAGCGGCAAGCCGGGCAAGGACGGCGCCGATGTCATCACCCGCTTCTGCGCCAATCCGCCGCCGGACGTGGTGCTGCTGATCACCGCCAACGACTGGAGCAAGGCGCACCAGGGCAAATGGGCCGATGCGATCGGCCGCATCGGCACCATCTCGGTGGCCTGGGCGATCAAACCGCACGAATTGTCCGACTGGATCGAGCGCCGCCTGCGCAGCCAGGGCCTGCGTGCGGACGCCGCCGCCGTGCAGCGCCTGAGCGAGCGGGTGGAGGGCAATCTGCTGGCGGCCGCGCAGGAAATCGACAAGCTGGTGCTGCTGGCCGATGGCAAGGTACTGGACCTGGAGGCGATGGAGTCGCTGGTTGCCGATGCCGCCCGCTACGACGTGTTCCGGCTGGCCGAAACCACCTTCTCCGGGCAGCCGGCGGCGGTGATCCGCATGCTCGCCGGCCTGCGCGCCGAGGGTGAAGCGGTGGCCGCACTGATGCCGATCCTGATCAAGGAACTGCTGCGTACCGCATCGCTGGCGAAAGTGCAGGCAAATGGCGGCAACCTCGCCGCCGAAATGAAGGCGCAAGGGCTGTGGGAATCGCGCCAGGCCCCGTTCAAGCGCGCGCTGCAACGGCATCCCGAACCGCGCCGCTGGGAACGCTTCGTCGCCGAAGCCGGGCTGGTCGATCGCATGGCCAAAGGCCGCGCCGACGGCGACGCCTGGGTCGGCCTGGAACGCCTGCTGGTGGCCGTGGCCGAAGCGCGTGCGGTGAGATTGCTGGTGTGAAAGCGGTGGATGTGGGGACTGCAGGCCAGAAGGTGGAGACCGGGACCCGGAAGCCTCAGAACAGCGCAATCCCGAACCAGAAAGCGCAGACAACTGCCACTGAGTCCGCCGCTGTTCCCATCTCCCCAGAGGCCGATCCCCAGTCCGCAGCGCTGGAACCTTGCTCTGCCCAATCCCCAATCCCCAATCCCCAATCCCAGCTCCACCTCTACTACGGCGGCACCTTCGACCCGATCCACCTGGGCCATCTGGCCATCGCCTGCGCCGCGCGCGACGAACTGGGCGCGCTTGTGCATCTGGTGCCAGCCGCCGACCCGCCGCATCGCCCCGCACCCGGCGCCACCGCCGCGCAGCGCGCACGCATGCTGGAACTGGCGCTCGCCGACACGCCCGGGCTGGTGCTGGACACACGCGAGCTAAGCCGCGCCAGCCAGGGCGGTGCACCGTCCTATACCGTCGATACCTTGAGCGAACTGCGCGCCGAACTCGGCCCTGCGACACCGATCGCCTGGTTGCTGGGCGCCGATGCCTTCGTTGGCTTGAGCAGCTGGCATCGGTGGGAGGCGCTGTTCGAGCTGGCGCATTTCGTCGTGGCCGAGCGTCCAGGCGTCCCGCCGGATCTGGCCGATGTGCCGCAGCTTGCCCAGGCAGTGCAGGGCAGATGGGCTGCCAGCGCCAGCGAACTGGGCGCCGCCCCGGCCGGCCGCCTGTGGCGGTTGCATCAACCGCTGCGTGGCGAATCGGCCAGCGCGGTGCGTTCGCGCATCGCCACCGGCGGCGACTGGCAGGCGCTGGTGCCGCCGTCGGTGGCAGCGTTTATCGCGCGCGAATGCCTTTACGGCAGCGCGCAGCCGTCTAGCTGAACACGCATCCGGCCGGACCGGCCTATAATTCACATTAATTCCATCGAGTTGCCCGCTTTGACCACCCAAGCCCAAGTCATCAAGACCTCCATTCCGAACCCGCCGCCGTCCGTGCCGGCCCTGTTGGCCACCGTGCGCGAGGCCGTGGAGGAGCTGAAAGCCAAGGACGTGGTCGAAATCGATGTGCGCGGCAAGTCCAGCGTCTGCGATTACATGGTGGTCGCCTCGGGCACCTCGACCCGCCACGTCAAGTCGATCGCCGAAGAAGTGGTCAAGTTCGCCAAGCGTCTGGACGTGATGCCGCTGGGCGTGGAAGGCGAGCGCGAAGCCGAATGGGTGCTGGTCGACCTGGGCGATGTGGTGGTGCACGTGATGCTGCCGCGCGTGCGCGAGTTCTACGCGTTGGAGCGCCTGTGGACTGTAGGCGACCAGCGTCCGGACGATGCGGATGCCGACCCCGAGGCGTAACTGACCCACGGCATGGCGAGAAAATCCCAAGCCCAGACGGAGACACCTGCCTCGCCGGCGCTGCAGCAACTGCGCAGCCAGCCGGCGCAGGCCGCCGCGCAGCCTTTGTCGCCGGCGCGCAAACGCTTCGACCGCTTGCTGCGCGATCTGGAGCGTCATCGCAACGAACTGCAGGCCTGGCAAACGGCGCTCACGCGTTGGCGCGAGCGCTATCACACCGAGCTGCAGCCTTTGCTCGATCATCGGCGCGCGGCCGATGTGGCGCTGGTCGAAGAACTCGATCGCGCGCATGCCACGGTCAAGCTGAGCAAGGCCGACCGTGCGTTTCTGTCAGAGCTGCTGTGCGATATCGCCGGCCCGCTGATCGAATCGGGACATGAGGCATTGCGGCCGATCTACGATCGCCACAGTGTCATGGGCTACGACCAGGAAGTCTCCGAATCCGATGCACTGATGAAGCAGATTCTCGGCCAGGCCTATGGGCTGGATGCCGATGAACTGGACGGCATCGATTCGCCCGAAGAACTCTTCGAACGCGTCAGCGAGCGTCTCGAGCAGGAACACGCGCAACAACAGCAGCGCAACGCGCAGCGCCGCAAGCGTGCTGAGAAGAAAGCGGTTGCCGGGAATGCCGAGCCGCCACCGTTGCGCGAGTTGTATCGCAAGCTGGCCGGCAATCTGCATCCGGACCGCGCCAAGGACCCCGACGACCACGCCTCGCGCACCATCCTGATGCAACGGCTCAATGCGGCTTACAAGGCCGGCGATCTGCTCGGCCTGCTCGAACTGCAGGCCGAGATCGGTCTGCTGGACGCGCAAGGGGTGGATGCGATGAGCGCGGCGCGGCTGCAGGATTACAACCGCGAACTGGACCGGCAGTGCAAGGAATTGCAACAGCAGGTGCAGGAGCAGTCGGAGAACTTTTGCGCAGAATATGCTCTGGACCTGCCGTCGCGGCTCAAGCCCGAGCGACTGGGTAAATTGATGGCCCAACTCAAGCGCGACGTCGAAGACGATCTGATGGAAGCGCGGCAGGGCCTGCGCGAACTGGCCGACCCGCAATCGCTCAAGCGCTGGCTGAAGCTGCAGCGCGCCATGTCGAGCGCGCAAGACGCGCCCTGGTTCTGATTACGGGACTGAGGGTGGTTTTCAGGTTGCACGCAGGCCACTGCTGGTGAGCGCGCGTGCTGTGCGCAGTCTCGGTCGGAGACGCTGCCCGTTGTGCGGATGAGACGAGTGCCTGCACGGCAGTGTGCCAGCTGCCGGGTCGATGCCACTGCCGAACGGACGCTTGTCCGTTCGGCTGCGGTGGCCTGGGCTAATTTCTTATATAGGCCGGCTTATAAAAACCTGCCTACAACAGGCAGGCTCCCGATTGCAGGCCCACGACAGCAGGCTCACAACGGCCCGCGCTCCCATGGCCCGGTGATCGCCAGCGTGATGCCCGGTGTCTGGATGTTGACGAACAAGGTGCGCGCCAGCGGGTCCCAGCAGGCGCCGCAGAATTCGGTGTCGCGGTAATCGCCTTCGGCAATGGTCTTGCCGGCATCGGCGATCTGCTGCGACGTCAGCTGCACGTTGTTCTTGGCCAGATAGAACGATTCGCCGCCACGGGTGAGCCCGAGCAGGCGCGCGCCGGGACCGTATTCGTCCGGACTCTCCCCGCCGTCTTCGCACAGCACCACGCCACCGCGCGCGCTGACGGTGACGTTGTCCGGGTTGTGCGCGGCCAGCTGGTTGCCGCTGACGAACAATGCGCTCAAGCGCTGCGTAAACAGATCCAGCACCCATACCGCGCCGTTGCCATAACCGCGGCGGCCCTGTGCATCCACGCCGGTGCTGGTGTCGACGATGAAGAGTTTGCCGTAGCTGTACCAGATGCCTTCGCCACGGCTCATGCGCAGCGCGCCGTCGGCCCACGCCTGCGCAAACGGACCGCTCAGGGTGTCGTTGGCGCCGATGTCGGGGAAGCCGGTCGGTGCGGTAATACCATCCAGATCCGGCTCGGAAATATCCACCCATTCCAGCTGGAACTGCTGGCCGATGCTGGCGACGGTGAGGTCGGCATTGCGCCGCCCACGCACGCGTGCGGCCTGCAGCCGGCCGCCATTTTCCAGTGAGCCATTGCGGCCGCGACGGTCGTTGGGGATGAAGCGATACAGCCCGGCCTTGTTGCGGTCGTCTTCGGTGAGATAGACGATGCCGGTGCGCGGATCGACCGCCACCGCTTCATGGCTGAAGCGGCCCAGCCCGACCAGCGGGCGGCCGGTGGTGCGCTGGCTGTCCGGGTCCACTTCGAACACATAGCCGTGCTTGCGGCCGGTGCTGGAGACCGCATTGGTCTTGATCTCTTCGCAGCTCAGCCACGTGCCCCACGGAGTTGGCCCGCCGGCGCAGTTGACCAGCGTGCCGCCCAGGCTCGGCTCCAGGCTGCCCCAACCGCGGCGGCCATAGCTCAGCGTGGTGGTGCCGCCACCGGCCAGTTGAGTGCCGCTGACGATGCCGGTGTCGTACATCGCTGGTGCGCGGAACGGGGTGGTCGCGCCGCGCTCGTGGTTGCGGATCAGCACATATTCCAGGCCGCGCAGCGGGTCGCTGCCTGGGCGCCAATCGGGCCGACGCAGGCCGACCACGGCCATGCCGTCATGACGGTCGGGGCAGGGCTGGCCGTCGTCCATGCGATCGCCGCTCCAGCCGAACGAGCGGTAGCTGAAACCGCGCGGCAGCTGCAGCAGCGGCAGCCCGGTGCTCTGGTCGGCGACCGGGGCGAGCGGGCCATAGCGGCTGGGCACGGGTGCCAGCTGCAACGGTGGCGAGGTGCTGGTAGCGGCCTGGGCCTGGCGCGATTGCAGCGCGCTCAAGCTGCCAAGCGCACCGGCGGCCATCACGGCGGCGCTGCCCTTGAGCACCTGGCGGCGGGCGGGATCGAAAATCGGCATCGAACGACTCCTGCTGGCTGGATAGTGCGCCGACGCTAGAGGCCCGCTGTAACCGCACCATGACACCGCTGTGATCGACCTGGTTCCGATGCCCGGGCTGTGACGCGGATATCATGTCGTGATGAAATGCCGACTCATCGCTACCGGCGAGCGCGCACCGGCCTGGGTGGCGCAGGGCTTTGCCGAATATCAGAAACGCCTTTCGCACTGGATGCCATTGGAGCTGGTCGAGATCGAACCCGGCCTGCGTGGCAAGGGCCGCGACGCGCAACGCGCCACCGACGACGAAGGCCGCCGCGTGCTCGCCGCGCTGCCCAAAAACGCCTACGTGGTTGCGCTCGATATCCCGGGTCGCCCGCTGAGTTCAGAACAGCTCGCCCAACGCATGGAGCACTGGCGCGGGCAGGGCCGTGATCTGGCGTTTCTGATCGGCGGCCCCGAAGGTCACTCCGCCGATGTGCTGAAAACCGCCAGCGAAAGCTGGTCGATCGGCCCGCTGACCCTGCCGCACATGCTGGTACGCCTGATCGTCGCCGAGCAGCTGTATCGCGCTGCGGCGATGCTGGCGAATCATCCGTATCACCGCGCGTGAGTGGGGAGCAAGGTTTTGCGGTGTGCGACTAGCCGGTGCAGTTGCCTGTCGTAATTACCAGCCGGTCACCGCAGCACTGGATCGTGTGTGCTGCTGACATTGCATCGCGAGCACTCGTCAGGAGGCTGTGCCCGACAATTGGAAATCCACTGCACGAGCACCTGCTCCCAGAGCACTTCCATACCGGTCTGATGCGGCGCACTGCTTGAATGCGGCGACTCGAAGGCCGAGTCGCCGCATTCCAGAATCACTCAATTCAACGAAAAACTCACCGGTACCAGACCGTAGGCCTGCACGGCTTGACCGTTCTGCATCGCCGGCTGGAAACGCCAGCTGCGCAGCACCTGGCTACGCGCCGCCAGATCGAGTGCGCGATGACCGCTGCTGGTCTGCACGCTCACTTCGGTCGGGCGCCCATCGGTACCGACCAACACGCGTAGCAGCACCGTGCCTTGCTGCCCGGCGCGTAACGCGGCCACCGGGTAACCCGGCGCCGGTGAGCTCAGATACTGCAGTTGGCCTGCCTCGACCGGGCCGCTGGGTGCGGCAATGGCCGGAGCGCTCTCAGCTATCGCTTCGGAGACAGCGGGCAAGGCAAGCGCTGCGCTGTCCACCAACGGTGCCTGATTCACCACTGGTGTTTGCACCTGTACCTGCACCGGCACGGTGGTCGGCGGTGTCTGCGTCGCCTGCGGCTTGAACTTCACCTCGATCGGGAACACCGCTGGCGGGGCGGGTGGTGTTGGGATCGTCATCGGCATGACCCAACGTTCTTTGGGCGTGGGCTGCTGCGGAATCGCCCGGTACGAGAGCGGAATCAGCAACAGCCCGCCGGCCAGCAAATGCAACGCCACGGCCGTACTCATCGCCAGAACGCGCGAGGTGTCGATGCCTGTGGATCGGGAAGAAACCTGCGATTGCGTGAGAACCATCATCCACCTCCTCAACGGAACTGCGGAACGGACCAGCGCGACCCGGACGCACACCACCATCCGGTGACGTAGGTTTACCGCGACCTTTGTGTGGACACAAGTGATTTCGCAGCGCCGGCGATGGCTCGCTGATTGACTCCGGGCGTATCGATTCGGGCAGCTTGGCTGGTGCGGCAGACTCGCGTACGACCGCGCGTACGACTAGAGGTGGTCGCAGATGACACGCCAAGGCGAGGCAGCAGAATTTTCGGTTTTCCCAAAAAAAAACTGCCCTCAGGAGAGGGCAGTCAGAAAAACCAGATCACGCTCGGTTTCGATCCGGTCAACGCCCCAATTCGAACGTCACATCCAGGTTGATCGACAGCGTGCTTTCGCCCGGTGCGACCGGGGTGTCCATCTCGACCTTGGCCGAGCGCATCGAGGCGGCCATCATCATCGGGCGCACGCCGCCACCGCTACGGCCTTCGGAGATGCTGACGATGCGGCGCACCTTCAGGCCGAGCGACTTGGCGTAGGTGTCGGCGCGGGCCTGAGCCTTCTTCAGTGCGGCCACGCGTGCTTCGTCGTAGACCGGCTCGGGCTGGTCGATCGAGAAGCTGGGGCCGTTGATGTCGTTGGCGCCCTGGGCGACCAGGGCGTCGAGCACCTTGCCCAGCCGGGTGATGTCGCGGACCTTGAGGTTGACCGTGTTGCTGGCCTGGTAGCCGTTGATCTTGGGCGCTTCGTTTTCTTTGTAGGTGTACTGCGGGCTGAGGTTGATGCCGCTGGTCTGCACATCCTTGTCGGCGATGCCGGCGGCCTTGACGGCGGCCAGCACCTTGTTCATCTGCTCGGCGTTCTGGCGCATGGCGGCGTTGCCGTCGGCAGCCTGGGTGACCACGCCGGCAGACAGCGTGGCGATGTCCGGCACGCGCTTGGCTTCCGCTTCGGCCGACACATTGAGCAAGGTGCCGTCGTTGGGAATGGTGTAGCTGGGCGCAGTCTGGGCATGGGCAGTCATGGCGGTTCCGGCAGCGATCGAGAGGGCCAGCAACAACGGCTTGAAGGTGGTACGCATGAGATCTCCTTGTCTGTCTGCAGAGCGTGTTGTGAGTTCGATGAACATGTTGTGAGTCGAACGCGACCACTGTGTGGCATGCAAGCAAGCGGGCGAGCATGGGCAACAGGTATGCTGGAAGGATGCTTTATCTCGCCTCCCGGTCGCCGCGCCGACAAGAACTCCTGCAACGCCTGGATGTGCCGTTCCAGACCTTGCAACTGGACGTGCCCGAGCTGCGCGCGCCCCACGAATCGCCCGCGCACTACGTGCAACGCGTTGCGCTGGACAAGGCGCGCGCCGGGCTGGCGCAGGTGCAGGCCAGCGACCCCGATGCGATCGTGCTGGGCTCCGATACCGAGGTGGTGTTGGGCGAGCGGGTGTTCGGCAAGCCGGTCGATGTGGCCGATGCGATCGCGATGTTGAGCTTGCTGTCAGGGCGCACCCACCAGGTACTCACGGCGGTGGTTCTAGTCTGCGCACAACGCGCCCCGGCACAGGCGTTGGTGGTATCGGAGGTCACGTTCGACACGCTCGATGCTGCGCAGATCGCCGCCTATGCGGCCTGCGGCGAGCCGATGGGCAAGGCCGGTGCGTACGCGATCCAGGGACGCGCCGAACGTTTTATCAGCCATCTGTCCGGTAGCTATTCCGGCGTGATGGGATTGCCCTTATTTCACACCTCGCAGTTGCTCACAGCCTTCGGAGCGCATTGATGTCGGAAGAGATTTTGGTCAACGTCACCCCGCGCGAGACCCGCGTGGCGGTGATCGAGAACGGCATGCTGCAGGAACTGCATATCGAGCGCGGTTGGCGCCGGGGCGTGGTCGGCAATATCTACAAGGGCAAGGTGCAGCGGGTGATGCCCGGCATGCAGGCGGCGTTCGTCGAACTGGGTCTGGAGCGCGCAGCGTTCCTGCACGCCAACGACGTGATCCGCCCGGCGCCCGCGCCGGCCAGCGTGGTCGATACCGAAGAGACCCCGATTCCGCCGCCGCCGGCGGCCTCGGTGCCGATCGTGGAGCTGCTGCGCGACGGCCAGGACATCGTGGTGCAGGTGGTCAAGGACCCGATCGGCACCAAGGGCGCGCGGCTGACCACCCAGATCAGCATTCCCTCGCGCTATCTGGTGCTGCTGCCGCAGTCCAAGATCGTCGGGGTGTCGGCGCGGATCGAGGACGAGGCCGAGCGGCTGCGCCTGAAGACCATCGTCAGCGAGGTCTCGGCCCAGCACGGCGGCTTCGGCTATATCATCCGCACCAATGCCGAAGGCCAGCCGGCCGAGGCGCTGGCCGAGGACATCGCCTATCTGTCGCGGGTGTGGAACGTGGTGGAGCGGCGCGGCCGCGAAGCGCCGCCGTGCAGCATCATCTATGAAGACCTGAGCCTGCCGCTGCGTGCGGTGCGCGACCTGATCCGCCGCGACGTGGAGAAGGTCAAGGTCGATTCCAACGAGACCTTCGTGCAGCTGCAGGCGTTCGTGGCCAAGTACATGCCGGTGCTGGCCGAGCGGCTGGAGCTGTATACCGGCGACCGGCCGATCTTCGACCTGTACGGGGTCGAGGACGAGATCGGGCGCGCGCTGAACAAGCAGGTGCCGCTCAAGTCCGGTGGCTACCTGGTGATCGACCAGACCGAGGCGATGACCACCATCGACGTCAACACCGGTTCGTTCGTCGGCCAGCGCAATCTCGAGGAAACCGTGTTCCGCACCAACCTGGAGGCCGCGCAGGCAGTGGCGCGGCAGCTGCGGCTGCGCAATCTGGGTGGGATCATCATCATCGACTTCATCGACATGGACGACCCCGAACACCGGCGTCAGGTGTTGCGCACGCTGGAAAAGGCATTGGCGCGCGATCACGCCAAGACCACCGTGTACGAATTCTCGCCGCTGGGCCTGGTCGAAATGACCCGCAAGCGCACCGTCGAAAGCCTGGAGCGGCAGCTGTCGGAAACCTGCGGCCAGTGCAGCGGGCGCGGCACCATCAAGACCGCCGAGACGGTGACCTACGAGATCTTTCGCGAGATCACCCGCGCGGTGCGCCAGTTCGACGCGGCGCGGCTGCTGGTGATTGCCTCGTCCAAAGTGGTGGCGCGTATCACCGACGAAGAGTCGGCGGCAGTGGCCGAGCTGGAGGAATTCCTCGGCAAGAGCATCCGCTTCCAGTCCGATGACCAGTATCTGCAGGAGCAGTTCGATGTGGTGTTGCTGTGAGTTCGGGATTGGGGAGTCGGGATTCGGGATTGGTCAAAGCCGGCTCTGGTAGCGTGGCTTGGTCCGATAATGGCGCTTGAAGGCACCGTGCGCGGCCTTGCTTTGACGAATCCCCAATCTCCAATGCCCAATCCCCGCCCCTGATGCCCACCCCGCTGCGCCGCCGTCTGCGTCTGTTTCGCCGCTATGCGATCACCGCCACCGCACTCGTGCTGGTGGCGATCGCATTGCTGGTGGGTGCGGCCAGCCAGGCGTTGCCGCTTGCCGAGCAGCGGCCGCAGCAGATCGCCGCGTGGCTGAGTCAGCGCGCCGGCCAGCCCATTGCCTTCGATCGCCTGCAGACCGAGTGGACCCGACGCGGTCCGCTGTTGCGGCTGGATGGGTTGCGGATCGGTCCGCATGGCGAAGTGCGCGTGGGCCAGGCCGAAATCCTGCTGGCGATGTACGCCGGCCTGTTACCCGGCCATTCGCTGACCGAAGTCCGTCTGCGTGGTCTGGCACTGACGCTGCAACGTAGCGATGACGGCGTGTGGTCGGTGCAGGGCTTGCCGGCCGCGCGGCGTGCCGACCCCTTGGACGCCTTGCGTCGCCTCGGCGAAATCCAGGTAGCCGAGGCGCGTTTGCATGTGACAGCGCCTTCGATCGGCCTGGACACCACGTTGCCGCGCATCGATCTGCGTCTGCGTGTCAGCGGTTCGACGGTGAAAGTCGGCAGCCATGCCTGGATCGATGTGCAGCGCGCGCCGTTGACCACCGTGCTGGAGTTCGATCGCAATAGCGGCGACGGCAGCGCCTATGCGCAAGCCGACCCCGCAGATCTGGCCGCGTGGGCCTCGTTGCTGCACGTCGGCGGCATGCGCGTGGATGGCGGCAGCGGGCGGCTGCAGGCGTGGGCACAACTGCGTGCGCGCCGCATCACCGGTGTCACAGTGGATGCCGATCTTCAACAGGTGCGCTTGTCCGGTGCCGCACTGCCGGATGAAACCGCACGCCGCACGCTGGTGTGGGAGCGGCTGCGCGCGCGCGCGCGCTGGCAGACCATCGAAGGCGGCTGGCGGGTGGATGCGCCGCTGCTGCGGCTGGGCCAGGCGGCCAAATTGCAGCAGTTGGATGGGCTGAGCATCGCCGGCGGGCGCCGTTACGCGGTGGTCGGCAAACATGTGGATGTCTCCGGTCTGATCGCAGCGGCGGCATTGAGCGACCACCTGTCGCCCACCTTGCGGCGCTGGTTGAGTTTGTCCAAACCGCAGCTGCGCGTGACCGACCTGCAGGTTGCAGGCGAGCAGGGCGGTGCACTGCGCGCGCAGGGCCGGATCGAAGAATTGGCATTTCTACCGGTGGGCAACGCGCCAGGCATCAGCGGTTTGCGCGGGCAGATCGATGGCGATGCGCATGCGGTCGAGCTGGATGCCGCGCCCGATGCCACGGTGCGTTTCGACTGGCCGACCGGCTTCGGGGCGGTGCATGAGATCCAGCTGGCCGGCAAGCTCGTCGGCTGGCGCGACGGCGCCGGCTGGCAGGTCGCCACGCCGGCCTTGCGGGTGCAGGCCAAGGACTACGGCGCCAATGTGCGCGGCGGGCTGTGGTTCCAGAACGATGGCAGCCGCCCGCGCATCCAGCTGGCCACGCAACTGGACGATGTCGCCTTACCGGTGGCGCGCAAATTCTGGATCCGCTCAAAGATGAGCAAGCCCGCCATCGACTGGCTGGACAAGGCGGTGGCCGGCGGCGTGATCACCGGCGGCACCGGCCTGGTCAGCGGCGATCTGGACGACTGGCCGTTCGAAGGCAACGACGGGCGCTTCGAAGCGTTCGGCCATATTCGCGACGGCGTGATCCCCTTCAATCCCGAGTGGCCGGCGATGGAGCAGGTGCAGGCCGATCTGAGCTTCCTCGGCAACGGCTTCTCCCTGCAGGGAAGTGGCGAGCTGGCCGGTGCGCCAATCACCCGGCTTGAGGCCGGCATTCCCAATTTCGCCACCTCCGAACTCTACGTGCGCGCTTCCACCCAGGCCGACGCCACACAACTGTTGAGCATGCTGCGCAAAAGTCCGTTGGAGCGTCGCTACGGCGACATCTTGCGCAACCTCACGGTGTCCGGCCCCGCAACGGTGAGCTTCGATCTGCTGCGCCCGTTACGCAGCAAGGGTGTGGGCGGGCATCTGCAGGGCACGGTCGCGCTGCAGGGTGCCAAGCTGGCCGATGCGCGCTGGAATCTGGCCTTCGACCAGGTCAGCGGCCAGGCCGACTACCGCGACACCGGCTTTGCCGCCGAGCACTTGAGCGTGCAGCACCAGGGCCGCAGCGGCGAGTTGTCCCTGCGTGCCGGCGGCTTCGTGCAGGACCCGAAGCAGGCGTTCGAAGCGCGCTTTGCCGCCACCCTGGATGCCAAGGAATTGTTTGACCGCGCGCCACAGATGGAATGGCTGCGCCCGTACGTGCACGGCAGCGCGCCGTGGCAGGTGGGCGTGGATGTGCCATTGCCGCCGCCGGGCCAGACCGATGCGAAGGCGATGCTGAGCCTGCGCTCGGACCTGGTCGGCACCACCCTGGATCTACCCGCGCCGCTGGACAAGGCGTCCCCCCAGCCGCTGGACACCCAGGTCAAGGTGGCCTTGCCGGTCGGCGATGGCGATATCGATGTGGCGTTCGGCAAGCTGGTGGCGCTCAAGGCCAGCAGCCAGGGCAACCAGACCGGCGTGCGCGTGGTGATGGGTACAGACACGGTCAGCGAGCGCCCACCGGCCAACGGATTGATCGTCACCGGCCGCACCGCCTCGCTGGATGCGATCGACTGGATCAGCCTGGCGCGCGGCAGCAGCGAGCCGGAGATGCCGCCGCTGCCGGGCCAGCCGGAGACCAAAAAAAGCACGGTGCCGCTGCAGCAGGTGGACGTGCAGGCAGACAGGCTATTGATGATCGGCGGCGTGTTCCCGCAGACCCGGCTGCGGCTGCGGCCGACCCGCGACGCGGTGGCGGTGACACTGGACGGGCCGTCCCTGGCCGGCCAGCTCACGGTGCCCAATGCCGACGGCGCCGCCGTGCAGGGCAAGCTGCGCACCGTGCACTGGCAGCCGGTGGTGGCGGCTGCCGAACCGGCCGCGCCCGAGCCGGGCGACCCGCTGGCCGGCGCCTTGCCCGAGCCGGCGCGCCGTGCGGTGGCCGAGTTCGACCCGGTGTCGATTCCGCCGTTGTCACTGGATATCGACGATCTGCAGGTCGGCAAGATGACCCTGGGCGCGGCCATTTTGCGCAGCAGCCGGCTCAGCGACGGCATGCAGGTGGATCAGCTGCAACTGCGCTCCAACGACCAGAGCATTGGTCTGACCGGCGCCTGGCGCGGCAAGGGCGAATCCGCCAGCACCCGGCTATCGGCGCGCGTGGACAGCCGCAATCTCGGCAATCTGCTGCAAAACCTCACCCTGGGCGGTCAGCTGCGCGGTGGCGAAGGCCAGCTTGAGCTCAACGCCGGCTGGCAGGGCTCGCCGACCGGCTTTGCGCTCGGTTCGCTGGACGGCGATCTCAAGATCGACGTACGCAACGGCCAATTGCTGGAAGTGGATCCCGGCGCCGGCCGCGTGCTCGGCCTGCTCAGCGTGGCGCAGTTGCCGCGCCGGTTGATGTTCGACTTCCGCGACTTCTTCTCCAAGGGGCTGGCGTTCAACAAGCTGGCCGGCGAGGTGCGCTTCGGCGATGGTTTCGCGCGCACCGACGCCATCCGCATCGAAGGCCCGGCCGCCGACATCGCCATCCGCGGGCTGACCGACCTGCGTGCGCAGACCTTCGACCAGACCGTGGACGTGAATCCCAAGGCCGGCAATCTGCTGGCCGTGGTCGGCGCCGTGGCCGGTGGCCCGGTCGGCGCGGCGGTGGGCGCGGCCGCCAATGCGGTGTTGAGCAAGCCGCTGGGCGCGATCGGTGCCAAGACCTATCACGTCACCGGCCCGTGGAAGGAGCCGCAGGTGGACGTGGTGGAACGCGAAGCGCGCGAGCGTGCGCCAAGCAAACCGAGTTCTTCAAGTGCGCCAGGTGCCAGTTCCAGCAAGCCTGGTGCAGCGCCGCGCTGAGGCGCCTAAGTATGCGGTGCCCAGCGGATTAGTCGAATGCGCCTAGCCCGCCGAGCGCAATGCTTCCATTCAGTCCGTACACCGCACACCGTCGCGCTGAGGCGCTGAGGCGCTGAGGCGCTGAGGCGCTGAGGCGTTGAAGCGTTGAAGCGCCCGCCGGGCATCCAGCCAGCTCTGCACGTGGCGAGCCGCGCCCATACGTTGACGTGCTCAGTCTGCTGGCGTCGCGTTATCCGCCTCGTTTTCGCTGGCAGCACGTGCGAACATCGGCAGGCGCAGACGCGAACGGTGGCCCGGCGCTGGCGCTTGATCCGCGCCCGCCACGCCACGGAAATAGCCGCGCTGCCATTTCTCGCGTGCGGCGGCCGATTGCGCATCCGGCAGTTCATCCAGAAATCGCGTGCGGCTGTGGGTCCAGTCGGCGTGCTGCCGCGCCAGTTCCGGCGCCTCGGACAGCGGCTGCCACTGCGGCTGCACCTGCTCGATCAGCCGGCGTGGCAGCGGAAACAGATGGCAGAACGGCTCGCCGGCGTCGAAGCGCACCCGCCCGGGCCGGGTGAACTTCCAGTTCATGGTGAAGGTGTACGGGCTCCAGTCGGTTTCGACCATGCCGCTCAAGGCACCGATTCCGTCCTTGGGCCGGTTTAATGGCCCGGTGACGAACAGATCGATGCCTTCTTCGGTGCGGAACAGGCAGGGCACGTGGAAGGTCAGCACGCCATAGCCGAAGTGGCTGATCGCCGGTGATGCGCTGCCGGCATCGGCAACGATCTGGATCGCGTCCAGGCCATCGCCGCCGTTCCAGCTGGCTGCGAAACCGGCCTGGCACAGCAGCTCCCAGCCATGCGCATTGGCGATCGCCAGCGGCAGGCAGCGGTAGGCATAGCGCTGGTCGGTGGCGTCCATCCAGTCGCGCTCATGCGGGGCGGGGCGGATGTCCAGCGTGTGGCCATCCAGGACGTCGGCAGTGAGCTTCATGCGCGGGCGTTGGCAAGGCGGCAGGCCCGCGATGATAGCTGCGCCGCACGTTCAGCCGAACGACTTGTCTCCCCGGCGTGCGGGCCCCATCCTGATCGCATGACCGATAACGCTCTCACTCTGGCCGAAACCCGGCTGCTGCTTCCTTCCGGCCTGGACACCGGCCATCTCGACCGCACCTTCGGCGCCCTGTTGGGCCCGGGCATCGACTTCGGCGACCTGTATTTCCAGCATTCGCGACGCGAGAGCTGGAGCGTGGAAGACGGCATCGTCAAGGACGGTGCGCATTCCATCGAACAAGGCGTGGGTGTGCGTGCGATTTCCGGAGAAAAGACCGGCTTTGCCTACTCCGACGACATCCAGCGCGAGGCGCTGCTGGAAGCGGCGCAGTCGGCGCGCGCGATCTCGCGCGACGGCAGCGCGCAATCCACCCGCTCGCTGGTGCGTGGCAACGGCCGCGCGCTGTACCCGGCCACCGACCCGATCGACGACATGGACAGCGCGACCAAGGTCGAGTTGCTACGCCGTATCGACCAGTACGTGCGCGCCGCCGACCCGCGCGTCAAGCAGGTGATGGTGAGCCTGTCCGGCGGTGTGGACACGGTGCTGATCGCGCGCAGCGATGGTGTGCTGGCCGCCGATGTGCGCCCGCTGGTGCGCATGAACGTGCAAGTGATCGTCGAACACGGCGGGCGCCGCGAATCCGGCTATTCCGGCGGCGGCGGTCGTTACGGCTATGCCGAGCTGTTCGCCGACGGCCGCCCGGAAGGCTTTGCGCGCGAAGCGCTGCGTCAGGCCCTGGTCAATCTGGATGCGATTCCGGCACCGGCCGGCGTGATGCAGGTGGTGCTCGGCCCGGGCTGGCCCGGCGTGCTGCTGCACGAGGCAGTCGGCCACGGCCTGGAAGGCGACTTCAACCGCAAGGGCACCAGCGTCTATGCCGGCCGCATCGGCGAGCGCGTGGCCTCGCCGGGCGTGACCATCGTCGACGACGGCACCCTGGATGGCCGTCGCGGCTCGCTCAATATCGACGACGAAGGCACGCCCACCCAGTGCACCACGCTGATCGAAGACGGCGTGCTGGTCGGCTACATGCAGGACACCCACAACGCGCGCCTGATGGGCGTGGCACCGACCGGCAACGGCCGGCGCGAATCGTTCGCGCACCTGACCATGCCGCGCATGACCAACACCTACATGCGCGCCGGGCAGCACGATCCGCAGGAGATGATCCGCTCGGTCAAGAAGGGCATCTATGCGGTCAACTTCGGCGGCGGCCAGGTCGACATCACCAGCGGCAAGTACGTGTTCTCGGCCACCGAGGCCTACCTGATCGAAGACGGCAAGGTCACCGCGCCAGTCAAGGGCGCCACGCTGATCGGCAACGGCCCGGAGACCATGCAGAAGGTGCGCATGATCGGCAATGACCTGGCGCTGGACGAAGGCGTGGGCGTGTGCGGCAAGGACGGCCAGAGCGTGCCGGTCGGCGTCGGCCAGCCTTCGCTGCTGATCGATGGCATCACCGTTGGCGGAACGCAGGCCTGAGATGCGGGGATTCGGGAATGGGGATTCGGGAATCGCAACAGCGGGGGCGGCGGGGCATGATGCGTCCCGCCTGGGTCGTTCCTCAGTCCTCGGTCCGCGTTTCTTCGCTGTCGGCGTCGTCGCTCTCGTCGAGATCGATGTCGTCGTCGCCGACATCCACTTCTTCGCCCGCCTGCGTGGACAACTCGCGCAGCACCTGGAACAGCTCGCGGTAGGCGCGCGGCGGCTTGTTCTTGGCCCGCTCGCTGATGGCGTTGCGCACCAGCTGGCGCAATTGCTGACGGTCGGCGGCCGGGTAGGCTTCCAGCAATTCGGCCAGCGCCACGTCGCTCTCGGCCAGCAGCCGCTCGCGCCAACGCTCGACGCGGTGGATCGCAGCCACTTCGCGGCGCGCGGTATCGCTGTTGGCATCCAGCGCATCGCGCAGCGCATTCAGCGTGGTGTCGTCCTCGCGGCGCATGTGCTTGGCCAGAAACGCCAGCTGCCGCTTGTGCGCGATATGCGAGGTGATGCGCTTGCTCTCTTCGATATGCGGAATCAGCGATTCGGGCACCGGCAACTTGGCCAGCTGCGCCGGGGTGAGCGCCACCAGCTTTTCGCCCAGGTCGAAAATTTCCAGCGCCTCGCGCCGTTGCTGGCTGCGGCTGGCGCCGCGAAATTCACCGGTATCTTCGTCGCGTCCGCGCATTGCCACTACATCCCGAAACTTGGTTGATAAAAACTCCGGCCTTGAACGGCCGGGCGCCGGCGGAACACTCCGCACTGAATTCAGACACTCCGGCCAACGATGGCCGAGCTTTTGCGGAAGGATCCGCGTTCCTAAGGATAAAGCATTGAACGCACTCTCCTCCGAAACACGTGTCCACGACGACAGCCTGCAGCGCCTGGACGCGCTCACCGACATCTCGCAGCGCCTGCTTGAGCGCGCCCGTACGGCCGGCGCCACCCAGGCCGAAGTGAGCTGCAGCGAAGAGCGCGGCCTGGATGTCAACGTGCGCCTGGGCGATGTGGAAACGGTGGAATCCACCCGCGACCGCGGCATTGCGGTCACCGTCTACTTCGGCAAGCGCAAGGGCAGCGCCAGCACCGCCGATCTGCAGGATTCCAGCCTGGAATCCACCGTGGCCCAGGCCTGCGCGATCGCCCGCTATACCGAAGACGACGTGGCCGCCGGCCTGGCCGATCCGGAACTGATGGCGCGCGAGTTCCCCGAACTGGACAGCTGGCATCCGTGGGCGCTGGACGCCGACACCGCAGTGGATCTGGCGCTGGCCTGCGAAACCGCCGGGCGCGATGCCGATACGCGGATCAGCAATTCCGATGGCGCCTCGGCCAGCACCGGGCTCAGCCTGTCGGTGTATGCCAACTCGCATGGCTTCATCGGCCGCGAGCGCGGCACCCATCATTCGATCAGCTGCGCGCTGATCGCCGGGCAGGGCGACGGTATGCAGCGCGATGGCTGGTACAGCAGCGCGCTGGCGCGCGAAGACCTGGAAGCGCCCGAGGCGATCGGCCGCCACGCTGCCGAGCGCACCCTGGCGCGACTGCAACCGCGTTCGCTCCCCACCGGCCAGCTGCCGGTGCTGTTTGCGCCGGAAGTGGCGCGCTCGCTGGTCGGCCATCTGCTCGGCGCGGTCTCCGGTGGCGCGCTGTATCGGCGTGCCAGCTTCCTGCTCGACAGTGTCGGCACCAAGTTGTTCCCGGACTGGTTCAACATCGAGGAGCTGCCGCATCTGCGCCGCGGGCTGCGCTCGGCCGCCTTCGACGGCGAGGGCGTGGCGACGCGACGTTCGGCGCTGATCACCGACGGCGTGCTGCAGCGGTATGTGCTCGGCAGCTATTCGGCACGCAAGCTGGGCCTGCAGACCACCGCCAACGCCGGCGGCGTGCACAACCTGCAGATCACTGCGAATGCGGGCGATCTGGCCTCGATGATGTCCGGCATGTCGCGCGGTCTGCTGGTCACAGAATTGATGGGCAACGGCGTCAATCCAGTGACCGGCGATTACTCGCGCGGCGCCGGTGGTTTCTGGATCGAGAACGGCGTGATCGCCTATCCGGTCGACGGCCTGACCATCGCCGGCAACCTGCGCGAGATGTTCGCCGGCATCGAGGCGGTCGGCAACGATGTGGATCCGCGTTCGCACGTCAAGATCGGTGCGGTGCTGCTCAACCGCATGACGGTGGCGGGCGACAGCTGAGCGTGCCGATCGCAACGACTGGGCTCACCGCTCCCGGCCACTGCCGCGGAGCATCGCGAACGAGACCATGTCTTCCCGCACTGGTGGCTGGCTGACGGGTTGCTATAGTCCGCCGCACCACAACCATGCATGGGGAGACATAATGAGCGACTTCGAGTCACACGCTGCACCGCCGCCACCGCCGATCGGGACCAGCTCGCCGTCGGAGGAGCGCACCCTGGCGCTTGCCGCGCATCTGCTCGGCATCCTGACCTCCTTCATCGGCGCGTTGGTGATCTGGCTGATCAGCAAGGACGCCAGCCCGTCCAAGCCGTTCGCCACCGATCAGGCCAAGGAAGCGTTGAACTTCCAGATTACCGTGATCATTGCCTATGTGGCTGCGGTGATCCTGACCATCGTGTCGTTCGGCATCCTGTTCTTCGTGCCGACGCTGGTGTGGATCGCCAACCTGGTGCTGTGCATCCTGGCTGCGGTCAAGGCCAATAACGGCGAGCATTACCGGTATCCGTTCACGCTGCGCCTGATCAAGTAACCGGTCGCAATGCGAAAGACAAAGGCCCGGCAGCGATGCCGGGCCTTTGGCGTTTCAGACGGACTGCTGGATCAGTTCTGCGCCGGGGTGTTCTCGGCGAAGTACTCGTGGCTGTCGGCATTGGTGATCGCCTG
Organism: Xanthomonas hortorum; assembly: GCF_040279205.1. Lineage (GTDB taxonomy): Bacteria > Pseudomonadota > Gammaproteobacteria > Xanthomonadales > Xanthomonadaceae > Xanthomonas > Xanthomonas hortorum_F. Next base: position 38,825 of record NZ_JBEOLS010000007.1, on the reverse strand, counting down.
GGCCGGGTTGCTGATCGCCAGGCTACGCGCGCCGGACTGGCCGTAAACGCGGTCCTGGGTGCCGGCCACCACGGTGAAGTGGCTGGTCTCGTGCACCAGCGTGCCGGCCTTGGAGTCGGTACCGGTTGTCGACGCACTCCAGAACGCGTTGCAGACATGGATCTCGTACGGCTGGTTCGGATAGACGTAGGCGAAAGCGTCCGCCAGATCCGCTTCGCAGCTGCAGTTGATCGTCAGCTGGCCGTTGTTCTGGTCCAGCGCGTTGTCGATGTTGACGAAGTTGGAGCTGACCCGGCTATAGCGTGAGGCGTTGTAGGCGCCGAACCAGGTGGTGTAGCGCGCGCCGGTGCTGCCGCCGTTGAGGTAGGTGCGCGCGTTCTGCGAGTAATTACGCGCGGCAGTGACGGCACTGGCGGCCTGGTTGGTGCGGGTGGTGCTGCAGTTGAGGTAGTTGATGCCGTTGACCACGGCGGTCGGGCCGACTGCGAGCTGGCGCTGTACGCCACGCCGTGCGCCGTCCAGCCAGACGGTGAGCGGGGTGCTGGTGGCCACGGCCGGCTCGCCGTTGGCCGCTTTCATCAGGCTGCCGTCGGACAGTGAGGCGTATTGCAGCGACGAACGGACCTGGATGGTGTAGTTGCCGCTGGTGGACAGATCGTAGGCGCCCGCCAGATCGACCTCGCCCTGCACGCTCTGGCCGGGCTTGAGGATGGTGAAGTCGGCCGCCTTGGGCAGGCCGCGCTTGACCACAGGCGCCCGGTGTAGTTCACCGGCGTACCATCGCGGCTGACGTCCAGAATGCCGTTATCCAGTGACTTCAGCGGCAGTTGGTAGGTCGGCACGCGCGCGATCTGGCTGCCGTTGTTGGTAACGGTGACGGCGATCTTGCCTTGGTGCCGCCCAGCCTGATCGGCGACCGGCGCCAGTTCGATGGTCAACGGAACCGGGCCGCGCACGGACTGCGCCTGCGCCGATCCGAGCACGCCAACAACGGCCAACGTACCTGCTGCAAACGATGCGAGAAAAACATTCTTCACCAGCAACTCTCCATGTGATCGGGGGATGTCCGCTGAACGCGGGCAGACCAACCTAGGCAGGGCGAGCGGGCACGACAAGACAATCGATTAGTGCTGTTTTTGGCCTGCTGATGGCGCTGGAATGGCAAATATGGACAGCGATGGCGACAATTTGGCTCAAAGTTGTGCGTCCATCCACATTTTTAACGCGCACCGCATAAATTCCCTTGTCAAAATCTATGGAAAGAGAGTTTACGTTTTGTGACGCAGAACCCCGGTTATTCGAGGGCGCTCCACGCCTCCACCGTGCGCTGGCGCACGGTGTGCGCAGAAGGCGGCTCAATCGTGGGATAGATGCATGCATCGCTGCCGCTGGGGAGCGACCACGCAGCGACGTCCTCGTTTGATTGGGTGGGCCGGTTGTATAGCTGGGTGGTCGTTCTGGGCGTCGCGCTAGTGCGCGCGGTCCACCGCAAACCGGCCCAGTGCCGCCAGCGTTTCGCCGGGCTGGCCGTAGGGCTGCAGGATGTCGTGCATGCGCGTGGCCAGCTCTGCCAGCTTGGCCTTGGCGCCCTCCATCCCGAGCAGGGCCGGATAAGTGGACTTGGATTGCGCTGCGTCCTTGCCGGCGGTCTTGCCCAACTGCGCCGAGCTCGATTCGACGTCCAGAATGTCGTCGCGCACCTGGAACGCCAGGCCCAGCGCATCGGCAAAGGCGTCCAGGCGCTGCTGGTCGGCATGCGCGGCGCGACCGGTCAACGCGCCCATGCGCACCGCCGCGCGGATCAGCGCGCCGGTCTTGAGTGCGTGCATGCGTTCCAGGTCGCTCAGCGATTGCAGCTGGCCGGTGGCATCGATATCCAGTGCCTGGCCTCCGCACATGCCGGCAGCGCCTGCAGCGCTGGCCAGGCTCTGCAGCCAGCCGACCCGCAGGTCGGCACTCACCGATGCCGCAGCCAATAGTTCGAACGCGCGCGTCTGCAGCGCATCGCCGGCCAGAATCGCCGTGGCTTCATCGAAGGCGATATGTACGGTGGGCTGGCCGCGGCGCAGCGCGTCGTCGTCCATCGCCGGCAGATCGTCGTGCACCAGCGAATAGGCATGGATCAGCTCCACCGCCACGGCAGGGGTGTCCAGGCTGTCTTCGTCGGCGCCGAACAGCGCGCCGGTCGCATACACCAACAAGGGACGCATGCGCTTGCCGCCGCCCAGTACCGCATGCCGCATGGCGGCGTGCAGGCGCTGCGGGGCAAGCGCTTGGCTTGGCAGGCATGCCTCCAGGCTGCGTTCGGTACGGGCGATCCAGTGATCGAACAACGCCGAACTCACCTCAGCCGCCGTCCGGCGACGGCGCTTCGAAGGTTTCGGCCAGATCGGGGCGGGCGGGGTCGGTCAGCATGCGGACGCGCAGTTCGGCGTGTTCCAGTGCCTGCTGGCAATCGCGGTACAAGCCGATGCCGCGCTCATAGGCCATGAGCGATTGCTCCAGGCTCTGGTCGCCGACTTCCATCTTCTGCACCAGTTGCTCGAGTTCTTCCAGCGACTGTTCGAAGCGGGCAACCGTGGATGTTTCGTTCAAGGACTTCTTGGCCATCGGTAAAGTGTGCGGCGCGCGCGCAGGCGGGTCAATTCGCAGCTGTGTTGCTGTGCCATCGCAACGCTGCGTTATTGGCCTGCAGCCAGTCGTTCAATGCGGCCGAGATGATGCGATCGCCGGCTGCGAGTACCTGGTCGCCGTCCCACAGGATCGGCAGGCGTTCGCGTTCCCAGGGCGGTAGATCCAGTTCCTGCAGCAGGTGCTTGAGGCGATGCGAGTGCGCACGTTGCGGCAACACGATGCGCTCGCCACTATGGCGTGCGCGCACCAGCAGCGGTTGCGCGAAGCGCAGGCCGGGGGCGCCGTGTAACTGCAACTGCGCGCCATCGGGCAGCTGCAGAGGCGCCTGGCCATCCCAGTGCGTCTGCCACTGCGGCGGCCATTCTGCGAGTGGGCGAAGTAAATACAGACACTGGCGCCAGCGACGCACTTCGACCTGTTGCCAGGCAAAGCGCGCTTGCCGGTCCGGTGCGTGGTTGTCGATTTCCTGTTCCAGCGCGGTGATGCCATGTGCGGGCAGCGGCGGGGCGTGTGCCGCACTCACCCAGGCGCGCAGCAGGCGCGGCCGACGCGTCGCCGGCTGCGCACGCAACCGCTGCAGATCCAGCGCGCCAGTGGCAGTCAGCATGCCGGGCAGCAGCGCGGTGTCCTCTTGCAGCAGCAACACGCTGGCATCGGCACTCAGGTGCGCACTGCGCGCCAACGCCTCGGCGGCCTGTGGCCAGCGTTGCTGCAGCAGAGGCATGAGCTGGGTGCGCAGGAAGTTGCGGTCGTACCGTGTGTCGGCATTGCTGGGGTCTTCGATCCATTCCAGCCCATGTGCCTGCGCATAGGCCAGTACGTCGGCGCGTGCATGGTGCAGCAATGGACGCCACAGCATGCCGCTCGCGAATGGACGCTGCGCGCGCATGGCAGCCAAGCCGTCCGGGCCGGAAGCGCGCAGGGCCCGCAGCAGGAAGGTTTCGGCCTGGTCGTCGCGATGGTGCGCCAGCGCTAGCCATTCGCCGGGCGTGAGTGTTTCGGCAAACGCGGCGTGGCGTGCATGGCGTGCGGCCGCTTCCAGACCCAGGCCGCTGTCGCGCGCAACCTGCACGCGCGCGATTTGCAAGGGAATCTGCAATGCATCGCATTGGCGCTGGCAATGCGCAGCCCATGCATCGGCATCGGCGTGCAAGCCGTGATGCACGTGCACCGCGCGCACGCCGATGTCGCGATAGCGCGGCGCGGCTGCCAGCAGCTGCAGCAACACGCTCGAATCCATGCCGCCGCTGTAGGCGACAAGGACCGGGCCCGGCGGCGTCGCAGGGAGCGCCAGGGCAGTCATCTGTGCATGCCGATCAAGACAGCGCTGCGGCATGGTGCGACCGGTAGCGGATTGCCACCGCCTGCCAATCGCAACGGCGCAGCGCTGCACATCAACGCTTGGTCGCAGTCTCGAACGCGGCCGATGCCGGCAACTCCACCGGCACGCCGGCGCTGTCGCAGGTGCCCGCCTTGCACAGGCGCTCGCGCAGGCGCGGGGTGGCCTGCACGATGACGTGGTAGATCACGTTCTCTTCCAGCGTGCCGCGAAACGCCGCACTGCCCGGGCCGGTGGCCCAGATGCCGACGTCTTCGCCGCCATGGCTTTCGGATTTGGTCGGCACCAGCGATTCCTGCATGTAGCTGGGGGCTTCGGTGTCGACGTGGGTCAGATCCGGGCGTCCGGAAGCAGGCTCGCTGCTGCTGGGTTCGTGCGGATACTTCTTCGGCCCGGCCGGCTGTGCGTTGGTCGCGCCGGTATGGCCGGGGCCGTTGGCGTAGCTCAGCGTGGTGTAGGGCTGGCCGGCCAGGTCGGTGGCCAGCTGGGTGCGGTCGCCTTCTTCGCCGCCGGTACCGCGCACCTTGCCCAGGATCGGATTGCCGCGCACCGGGTAGCCGACGAAGTTGAGCGTATGCGAATGGTCGGCGGTGACGATGATCAGCGTGTCCGGCGGCGCGGTCTGTACGGCAGTGCGTACTGCATCGGACAGCGACACGGTTTCGTCGAGCGCGCGGTAGGCATTGCCGGCGTGGTTGGCGTGATCGATGCGGCCGCCTTCGACCATCAGCACGAAACCATTCGGGTCGCGCGACAGCGACTGGATCGCGGTGCGTGTCATCTCGGTCAGGCTGGGCTCGCCTTGCGGGGTGCGATTGCGGTCGTGGTCGAACTGCATGTGATCCGGCTCGAACAGGCCCAGCAGCGCGGGTGCGCCGGCGGCTGCCTTCAATTGCTGTTCGTTCCATACATAGGCGCCCTGCGGGTGCGTCTGCTTCCACTCGGCGACCAGATCGCGGCCGTCCAGGCGCAGGCCGACCTTGTCGTCGTATTCCGGATCGCGCTCCTGCACGGTCTGGAACTGGCTGCGTCCGCCGCCCAGCACTACCTGCGGGCCACGCCCGAAGCGCGCGCTGGACAGTAGTTGCTGGGCGATGTCCTGGCAGCCGGCAGTGCGGGCGGACTCGGGCAGGTCGGTATCGTTTTCCCAGTTGCGGTCTGGCGAATGCGCATAGGTCGCCGCCGGGGTGGCGTGGGTGAGGCGGGTGGTGGTGACGATGCCGGTGGCCATGCCGGCGCTGTCGGCCAGCTGCAGCCAGCTCAACAAGCCCTTGCCCAGGCTGTCGCCGCAGTCGCTGCGGTTGCCGCTGCTGACGCCGATCGCACCCATATGCGTTTTCACCCCGGTGGTGATCGCGGTCATGGTGCCGGCCGAATCCGGCGTCTGCGAATCGGTGTTGTAGGTCTTGCTGAAGGCGGTGGCCGGGAACTGCTCCCACGACAGCAGGTTCTCCTCACCCGGCCCGCCCTTGCGCTGGCCATCCAGAATGCGTGCTGCCGCGACCGTGGTCAGGCTCATGCCGTCGCCCAGGAACAGGATCACGTTGCGCGCGCGCCCGGCCATCGCGCCGTTGCCGGCTGCGCGCGCGGCGCCCGAGCGGTACCACCATTGCGGCGTCTCGCCGGCGGGATGCGTCACCTGCGGCACCTCCACGCGCACGGCGGCGGGCGCAGATGCGCTAGTGCCGGCGCTGGACGCGCAGGCGGCGACACACACGGTGGTCAGGGCGGCGAGGGCAGGCAGGCGGTAACGCATCGGCATCGAACTCGTGACTGAATCAGCGCGCATTATGCCGGGATGCCTGGTGTCACACAGATGACACGCCGCTGTTCCAGTCGTGGCCTCGCGGGCGGCGCGGGCCTGGGCTATGGTGCATGCACTCTCCCCCCGGATGATTCGACGCATGACATTGGTCTCGGCCTGGTTGCGCATTCCGTTCTGGCAACGCGTGGTGGCCGGCTTCGTGCTCGGCGCAATCGCCGGCGCTGCCATGGGCCCGGCCGCCGATGTGTGGTTCGGCCCGCTCGGCGATCTGTACGTCACCCTGATCAAGATGATCGCGATCCCGCTGGTGTTCTTTGCGGTGATCAATGCGATCTCCTCGCTGCACGGGCAAAAATCCGTCGCCGCGCTCGGTGGGCGCACGTTTTTGTGGTTTGTCATCACCGCCGCGCTGGCGGTGGGCGTGGGTCTGGCAGTGGGCACGCTCATGCAGCCCGGCGCCGGCCATTTCAGCCTGAGCGTGGACTCGGCCTGGAAGCCGCGCGATGTGCCCAGCCCGATCAAGGTGCTGCTGGACGTGGTGCCCTCCAACCCGTTCTACGCACTGACCGGCATCGGCACCAAGACCAACGCGGCCGGCGAGACGGTGCTGGCGGCCGGGCGTGGTTCGATCCTGCCGGTGATCTTCTTCGCCGCGCTGCTGGGCTTTGCGATGGTCAAGCTCGGCGAGCGCGTGGCCGAGGCGCGCAAGCTCACCGCGCAACTGAGCGACATCATGATCCAGGTCACCCGCTTCGTGCTGGAGATGACCCCGCTCGGCACCTTCGGCCTGATCGCCAGTCTGGTGGGCAGCTACGGCTTTGCGAAGCTGTTGCCGTTCGGCAATTTCGTACTGGCGCTGTACGTGGCCTGCGCGATCCACATCGTGGTGGTCTACAGCAGCTTGTTGTTGTTGCATGGATTGAATCCGTGGAAGTTCTTCCGTGGTGCGGCGCCGGGTATGCAGGTGGCATTCGTCAGCTCGTCCAGCTTTGCCGCGATGCCGGTGGCGATGCGCTCGATCACGCATAACCTGGGCGTCAGCAAGGATTACGCCGCATTCGCGGTGCCGCTGGGTGCCAGCATCAAAATGGATGGCTGCGGCGCGATTTTTCCGGCCTTGTGCGCGGTGTTCATTGCGCAATACACCGGCGTGCCACTGACCGCCAATCAATACTTCGTGGTGTTGATCGCCTCGGTGCTCGGCAGCTTCGGCACGGCCGGCGTGCCGGGCACTGCGGTGATCATGGCCACGGTGGTGCTCAGTGCGGCCAACCTGCCGCTGGAAGTCATCGGCTATCTGTATGCGATCGACCGCATCCTCGACATGATGCGCACCATGACCAACGTGACCGGGCAGATGCTGGTGCCGGTGCTGGTGGCCAAGGAAACCGGTTTGTTGGACAAGGCGGTCTACGAGTCGGCGTCTACCAATGTGGGCCTGGAAGATCCGCTGACCGATCGCGCCAGCTCGCAGCGCTGACCGCGACCGACCGATGAGTGTTGGATTTCCCGCGCTGCGCGATCGGCTGCAGCAGTTGTCCGAGCTGGAGAACATCGACGGCGTGTTCGTGCAGCGCTCGTTGGCCGATGATCCGTTTGAGCAGCAGTATCTGGAGATTCGGCGCAAGGAGGGCCGGCTCTACACCGATGCGCAGGTGCGCAGCCTGCCAAGGCCCAGCGGCAAGCTCGGCACGACGCTGGAATGGCGGGTGCGCGCGCTGTCCAGCGCGTTGCTGGTGCAGCATCTACAGGTGCGTGCAGGCGAGGGCGCCATTCTCGAACTGGGTTGCGGCAACGGCTGGCTGTCGCAGTTGCTGGCGCAATCGCTGCAACGCGACGTCTGCGGTATCGACGTCAATCGCACCGAACTGACCCAGGCCGCACGCGTATTCGGCCACGACCAGCGGCTGAGTTTCATCGCCGCCGACATCCAGACCCTGGCACTGCCGCGCGATCTCTTCGACATCATCGTGCTGCCGGCCTGCATCCAGTATTTCGCCGACCCCGCCGCGCTGGTCACCCGTTTGCTCGCCCAGCTGCGCGACGGCGGCGAACTGCACATCCTCGACAGCCCGCTGTACGCAGACCCGCAACGCGCCAGCGAAAGCGCCGCGCGCAGCCTGCACTACTTCACCGAGCTGGGTGTGCCCGCACTGGCCGAGCACTACCATCAACACACTTACGCCACGTTCGATCGGTTTGCTGTGCAATTGCTATTCGACCCGCGACGGCCGAGTGCGCGCCTGCGGCGGATGTTCAAGTTGAAACAGCTGCATTTCCCTTGGTTGTGTTTGCGCAAGCAGGACAACATTGAAGCGATACGCAGTTGATCGAATACACGCCGGAACGCCGAATGTCCCTGCGCGCTTATGTCGCACCTGCATGGCACACTGCCAGCTCATCCATTGACGAGGGCGGGCGGTGATTGGCGAACAGCGTGATCTGACATTTCGTTTTCTGGCCGAACCCAGCGACGTCAACTTTGGCGGCAAGGTGCATGGCGGCGTGGTGATGAAGTGGATCGACCAGGTGGGCTTTGCCGCCGCGAGTGGCTGGAGCGGGCATTACTGCGTCACCGTGGCGGTGGGTGGCATTCGCTTCGTGGCGCCGGTGCGGATCGGGGATCTGGTCGCGGTGTCGGCCAAGCTGGTCTACACCGGGCGCACCAGCATGCATTTCGCCATCGATGTGCGTGCGCGCAGCCCCATGGGCGGCGACTCGCGGCTGTGCACGCACTGCATCATCGTGTTCGTGGCGATGGATCCGGACGGGATCACACCGGTGGCAGTGCCCTCGTGGCAGCCGGACACGCCTGAGGATCAGCGCCTGGCCGAATATGCGCTCAAGGTAATGGAACTGAGCAAGGGCATCGAGGACACCATGTCGCATTACAAGGCGGATGCTGCGCACTGATCGAGTGGCTGCGCACCCGGTGACCCGCGCAGGATCCACGTGCTTGCGCGGTGTTGCGGTCTATTGGTTGAGTGCGGTTGAAGCACGAACCTAAAAAACCACTGACACGAAAAAGGCCGCGGGATCGCCGCGGCCTTCGTCTGTCATGCAGTGGATCAGGCGGGAATCACAGCACCCGACGCGCCTGGATGAACTTCTCGCTCCAGTAACCGCTGGCCAGCGAATCCACGCGCACGTCCTTGCCGCGGCTGGGCGCATGCAGGAACTTGCCGTCGCCGACCACCAGGCCCACATGGTCGATGCGGCCACGCCGGCCGAAGAACACCAGATCGCCCGCCTTGAGCGCGGAGGGGTCCTTGATCAGTTCGGCCGATTCGTCGCGGGCGATGTCGCGCGATACGCGCGGCAGGTCGATGCCCAGGGCGGTCTTGAACACATAGCCGACCAGGCCGCTGCAATCGAAGCCTTCGGTGGACTCGCCGCCCCAGACGTACGGGGTGCCGAGCAGGGCCATGGCGCGTTGCAGGATCACTTGGACACGGCTGTCGGCCACGGCGTTCTGGGCGGCGTTGGCCGCGCTCTGCGAAACGTCGTAATTGGCCAACAGGCGGCTGAGGTCGCCGGCGAACATCGCCGAACGGTCCATCAGCGGAATGGCGTCATTGGCGGCCAGATGCGGAAGCAGGGCGGCCAGGGTTGCGGTGGCAGCGGCGTCGGCGCGGCTGCGGGTTGCGGCTTTCTCGGCGGCGACGGCGCTGTCTGGCGTGGTCGTCTGCGGAACGGATGAGGGAGTGTTGGCGGTCTGTGCCAGAGCGGGAAGGGCTGCGAGCCAAAGAGCGGTGGCGCACAGCAGGCGGAGCGGTTTCCGGGGCGGAAGCGGTGCGGCGCCAGGATTGATCTGTTCGTCGTTCGTCACGCGGGAATCACATTTCTGCTGTCGATGCGCGATGATGCCTTGGTGAAAGAATCGTTACGTTCAAAAAAGGTTAAATTTCCGTTCTGTGACTTGTGATGTACATCACGTTTCAATGTAAAACACGCTTTGAACCTGAATAATGGTCGCGCCAGTAGGCTCCGTCCAGGAAATCCAAGCGGACTGTACCGCCGGTGCTGGGGGCATGCACAAAGCGGCCTTCACCGACATAAATGCCGACATGGCTGACGTTGCCGCTGGAGCCGAAAAACACCAGATCGCCGGTCGCCAACTTTTCGGGCGAAATTCTGGGTCCCTGGATGGCGGCCAGCTCGCGCGAGGTGCGTGGCAGCGCCAACGCCAATACATCCTTGTAGACATAGGCGACCAGGCCGCTGCAGTCGAAACCGGTTTCCGGCGTGTTGCCGCCAAACAGGTAGGGCGTGCCGACCAGGCCCAAGGCGCGCATCAGGATGTTGTTGGCGGCGGCCGGGTCTGCCGGCGGTACCTGCGGCCAGACGCGCGCAGTCGGCGCTGGGGCGGCAGCCGGGCGACGCACCGGGGTCTGTGCGCAACCGCCCAACAGCACGAGCAGGCCCAGCAATACACTGGCCACGACACGACGGGTGTGAGCGGCGAAAACTGGCGTGATAGGCATGGAGCCGGGATAATGGTCGGTTCGAAAGGTCGCCATGATGGCGGCGCACCCGGCGGCCGACAAGCCGTCCTCCACCGTCTGCCACCGGGCAGCCCATTCAGAGCCAGGCATGAAGATCGAAAAAGACAGCGTCGTCCGCTTCCACTACACCGTTTCGGAGATCGGCCAGGAGCCGATCGAGAGCTCCAAGGAACGTGACCCGTTGGCGATCATGATCGGCCACGGCAACATCATTCCGGGCCTGGAAGCGGCCATGATGGACAAAGAGGCCGGCGAGAGCTTCGGCGTGGACGTCAAGGCCACCGAGGCCTACGGCGAATACCGCGAAGGCCTGAGCCAGCGCGTGCCCAAGAAGCACTTCGGCGCCACCAAGCTGGCACCGGGTACCCAGGTGATGTTGCAGACCAACTTCGGCCCGCGCGCAGTGACGGTGCAGAAGGTCGGCATGAGCGTGGTCGATGTGGATCTCAACCACCCGATGGCCGGCAAGGATCTGCACTTCGATGTGGAAATCATCGACGTGCGTGAAGCCACCCAGGAAGAGCGCGACCACGGACATGTGCATGGCGAAGGCGGCCATCACCACTGAGAGCGGTGATTGACACGGTCGCGCTGCCCTCGGGCGGGCGTGGCCGGTGTCTGGACTTGGCATGTGCCACTCAGACATGCCGGTTTCTGGACCGTATCCGCTTCCAGCCAACGAGGGCTTGCGACGTGTTGCCAGCCACTCCGAGTGACCGCTGTAGGTTAAACGGCCCGCCATCTCGGCGGGCTGTTTGCATTTTGTCGTGCACACCACGCTCCGAGCCTTGATGACACCACGCGATTTTCTGCAGCCCATTGCCGCAACCGAGCGCATCGTCGTGCTGGATGTGCTGCGCGGCTTTGCGCTGCTGGGCATCCTGCTGATGAATATCGAAGCCTTCGTCGGCCCGCTCGATCTGGCGCTCACCGGAGTGGATCCGCACTGGCATGGCATCGATCGTGTTGCCGATGCGCTGGTCTACCTCTTCGTGCAGGGCAAGTTCTACACCTTGTTCGCGTTATTGTTCGGCATGGGCTTTGCGGTGATGGCGCAGCGCGCCGAGCAGGCCGGGCGCGGGTTTTTCGGCATGTATCTACGGCGGACCCTTGGGTTGCTGGCGATCGGGCTGGCCCATGCATTGCTGTTGTGGTCCGGCGATATTCTGGTGACCTACGCCTTGCTGGCGTTGCTGTTGCTGGCCACCCGCTCGGTGCCGACGGTGACGCTGCCGTGGGTTGCGGCGCTGGTGTACTGCTGCGCGCCTGGCTTGATGCTGCTGTACGGCGCGGCAGGGACGTTGACGCAGGCCGATCCGGCAGCTGCGGTGGAGTGGAACGCGGCGATGACCGATGCGGCGCAGCAGGCGGTGGCGAACGTACAGGCGCAGCGCGCCGCGTACGGCAGCGGCACGTACCTGCAAGCGACGCTGCAGCGCTGGCATGACCTGCAGGAGGCGATGAGCGGGCTGAGCATCAATGGCCCGGCGATGCTTGGCATGTTTCTGTTGGGCAGCTGGTTTGTGCGCAGCGGCGCGATTGCCGCACCCGAGCGCTTTCCGCGTCTGTTTCGCACGTTGCGTTATGGCGTGTTGCCGCTCGGGCTGGGCGTGATGCTGGTGAGTTATGCGTTGGAGCCGTGGATGGATCCGGCGCGTCTGGACTTGCGTGTGTCGGGCGCCTTCGCGTTGTCGTTGATCGCCGGGCCGTTGATGAGCCTGGGTTACGCAGCATGGGTGGTGCGGCTTGCACCGCGCCTGGCGTGGCTCGCACCGGCCGGGCGCATGGCATTGACCAACTACCTGCTGCAGTCGTTGCTGTGCACGTGGGTGTTCTACGGTTACGGGCTTGGTTATTTCGAGCAGTTGCCGCGCATGTGGCAGCTGCCGTTTGCGCTGGGGTTGTTCGCGCTGCAGGTGGTGCTGAGTCAGCTGTGGCTGCGCTGGTTCCGCTTCGGGCCGACGGAGTGGCTGTGGCGTAGCGTGACCTATCTGCGCGTGCCGCCGATGCGACATGGCAGCGCGCGCCTGGAGTGACACGTGTCGTAGCACGCGTATTGCTGCGGGTTGCGCGGCATTGCACTGTGCGCAGTTGCCAGGCCAGGCACGCAGGCCAGCACGCAGTGGTGGGCAGGATCATGACGCATTGCTCGTCGCTGCCATGACGACTGGATCGCGCCCGATTGCAGCCGATAGACAAACCATGCGCGATCTGCCGTCCGTCCTCACGTCTGGCTCGCGGCAGGGCATGGCATGCTCGCCATCAGCATGAGCACTGCAATCGAACAACTGATGGCCGATCTGATCACGGGCCGCGCACCTGCGCTGGACCTGCCTGCTTACCGCGCGGAGCGATTCGCATGAGTGCCCGTTACGACTACGATGTGGTGATCCTGGGCGGCGGTTCCGGTGGATTGGCGGCGGCATTTCGCGCGGCAAAACACGGTGCCCGCGTGGCGATCATGGAGCCGAACGAGTTGGGTGGCACCTGCGTCAATTTGGGCTGCGTGCCGAAGAAGGCGATGTGGTTGGCAGCCGATCTGGCTGGAAAAATCGGACTGGCCAGCGCGCTCGGTTTCGATGTGCCGCGGCCGACATTGGCGTGGCAGGAACTGGTCACGCATCGGCAGGGCTACATCGCCAACATCCATGCCAGTTATCGGCGCCGGCTCGATGAGGATGGCGTGGTCATGATTCCGCAACGCGGCGTGTTGCAGGACCGGCACACCCTCATGGGCAGCGACGGCGTGCCGGTGACCGCCGAGCACATCGTGATCGCCACCGGTGCGCATCCACTGCGCCCGGACGTGGATGGTGCCGAGCACGGCGAAGTGTCCGACGATTTCTTCAATCTCTGTCACGCGCCCGCACAGGTGGCGATTGTCGGTGGCGGCTATATCGCGGTGGAAATCGCCGGCTTGCTGCAGGCGCTGGGTAGCCGTGTGCATCTGTTCGTGCAGGGCGAGCGGCTGCTGGAGCGTTTCGATGCCGAACTGACCCTGCAGCTGGCCGACAACCTGCGCCATCTCGGCGTGCGCCTGCATTTTGGATTTTGTACCACCGGCCTGGAGCGCGATGCCGACGGTGGGCTGCGTGTGCATGGGCACCCGGCGCATACGAGCGAGCAGGGCAATGATGTCTTCGACAAGGTGTTTTTTGCCGTGGGTCGACGCGCCAATACTGCAGGGCTGGGTCTGGAGGCGGTTGGTATCGCGCTGGGCGAGAAAGGCGAAATCGTGGTGGACGAGGGTCAGACCACCAGCGTGCCGAATATTCATGCAATCGGCGATGTCGGCGGCAAGGTTGGGCTGACGCCGGTGGCGATCACGGCCGGTCGCAAGCTGATGGATCGCTTGTTCGGCAATCAGCCGGATGCGCGCATGGATTACGAAGGCGTGCCGAGCGTGGTGTTCTCGCATCCGCCGCTCGGGCATGTTGGACTGACCGAAGAGCAGGCGCGCGAGCGTTACCACGGTGCGGTGCGCGTCTACCGCAGCAACTTCCGCCCGATGCTGCATGCACTGGCCGATTCTCCCCAGCGCAGCCTGTTCAAACTGGTGTGCGTGGGCGAGGAAGAGCGCGTTGTCGGTGTGCACCTGCTGGGCGAGAGTGCGGACGAAATGCTGCAGGGGTTTGCGGTAGCAGTGAAGATGGGCGCGACCAAGCGCGATTTTGACGAAACCGTAGCGATTCACCCGACATCGTCCGAAGAGATTGTGTTGATGCATTGAGGTGGTGGTTGCGGCAGCTGTGGCTGTCGTAGCTGCGCGGACGAGAGCAGCAACTCAAAGCCCCTCTCCCCCGGGAGAGGGCTTGGGGTGAGGGTCGGTACAAGCGATGCATCGATTAACCTGGAGCTGGTGTTCAATGTCGGCAGTACCTCTTTCGGCGTTGCGTAGCGTTTGACTGCTTTGCTTGTTCAGCCGTGCGTGGCTGCGCCCGTACCCTCACCCCAACCCCTCTCCCGGCGGGAGAGGGGCTCTGGATCCTTAAAGTGGCATCCTTGCGTGATGTCCAAGCCTCGCCAAGCCAGTCCTCGTCCGTTTGCCAAGCCAGCTGCGCGTTCCGCGTCCAATGGTGCGGCGCTCTCCAGCGAGCAGGCACGACTGCGCATTTTTGAAGTGATCCGTGCGATTCCTTCCGGCCAGATTGCCGGTTACGGCGAAGTCGCGCTGCGTGCCGGCCTTCCCGGTCGGGCGCGGCTGGTGGCGCGCGTACTCAGCGGCAACGACGATCCGCAGCTGCCCTGGCATCGTGTGCTGCGCAGCGATGGCCGGGTCGCGTTGCCGGAAGGCTCGTCCGGCTACCGCGAGCAATGTCGGCGCCTGCGTGCCGAAGGCGTTGCGGTGGAGCAGGGGCGGGTGCGCCGTGCCAGTGCCGCGCAAACCCTGGATGCGGCTGTGTGGGGGCCTTCATAAGCCTGCCGTTATGATGGTTGGCATTCCGAAGGATGCCGCCATGCCACAACTGCCGCCCGTCACCAAAGCGTTATTGATCGCCAATATCGGCTTGTTCCTGTTGCAGTGGGCATTGGGCGACCTGGGCGCCGGCGTGTTGCCCTCCGATGCGGCGCTGTCGTCGCTGATGTTGTGGCCGATTTCCAACGGCTTCGATGCGTTCTCGCCAGGCGCCAGCTTCATGCCGTGGCAGTTGCTGACCTATGCGTTCCTGCATGGCGGTTTCAACCATCTGTTCTTCAACATGCTGGCGCTTTTCATGTTCGGCGCGGCGTTGGAACAGACCTGGGGCCAGAAGCGCTTTCTGACCTATTACCTGGTATGTGTGGCCGGTGCCGGCGTGTGCCAGCTGCTGATGGCCTGGTTCACTCAGAGTGGCTCGCCGGTGGTGGGTGCCTCGGGTGGGGTGTTCGGCCTGTTGCTGGCCTACGGCATGTTGTTCCCCAACCAGCGGGTGATGCTGTTGTTTCCGCCGATCCCGATGAAGGCGCGCACCTTCGTGATCGTGTTCGGTGCGATCGAACTGTTTCTGGGCGCGACCGGCTGGCAGCCGGGCGTGGCGCACTTCGCGCATCTGGGCGGCATGCTGTTCGGTTGGCTGATGATTCGTTACTGGCGCGGTCAGTCGCCGTTCGGCGGCAGCGGCGGCAAGGGTGGGAAAGGTGGTCGCAAGCCGCCGTTGCGCGTGGTGCGTTGAGGTAGTGGCGGGGGATCAGATAGGCGCTGAGCGGTAGGAGCGGCCTTGGCCGCGATGGGGTTTTATCGATAACGCTTCATCGCGGCCAGGGCCGCTCCTACATGGAGCAGGTCGGTCGCGTTACGCGCAATAGATAAAGCGCCGGAGACAAAAAAAGAGCGCGGAATCCGCGCTCTTTTTTGTTTCCAGTGACTGGGTGTTTATTTCCAGTGACTGTGCCTGGCGCTGAAATCAGCGCCAGATCTTCAACTGTTCGGCATCCACACGCTGCATCGGCTGGCCCGGCTTGCAGGTGAATGCTGCACCGAACTCGGGCAAGTTGGACAGCGGGCCGTTGGTGCGCCACTGGCCCGGCGCACGGATATCGGCGCTTGCACGCTGCACCGCTTCGTTCGGCGACAGCTGCTGTGCCCACAGGCCGGCCCAGGCAGTGAAGAACGCCTGCTTGTCGGCCTCGGTGGCGGCCGGCTGGGCCTTGCTGAAGGCCTGCCAGGCCAGTTCGATACCCGCCAGGTCGGCCAGGTTTTCTTCGGCGGTCTGCGCGCCGTTGACCTTGACGTTGGGCACGCCCGGGTACGGATAAGCGGCGAACTGATTGGCCACCTTGCCAGTCAGCAGCGTCCAGCTGGTCTTCTCGGCCGGCGTCCACCAGCTGCGCAACTCGCCCTTGGCGTCCACCAGCGAGCCCTTGGCGTCGATGGCACGGGTGATTTCGTGTGCCACCAGCGCGCCGTAGGCGCCGTACTGCGCGGCCGGGATGCTGCCGTTGGTCAGCACCGGTGCCTGCAAGACGGCGGCGGTGATGATCAGGCGATTCTGCGCGATGTCGTAGGCCACTGCCGGCTGCTGCGGCAGCACGTCCCAACGGCGGTCGGCGTTGCCCTTGCCGATACGCTTCATTTCTTCGCGGTGACGCCAGGTCGAGGCGATCAGCATGTTGCCGCCGAAGCTGCCGCGGCCCATCGGCTGCACGGTGTAGTCCAGATCACGCCGCGGTGCGCCGACTTCGATCTTCATCGCCGACAGTTTGGCCTTGGCTTCGGTGATAGCTTCGCCATTGCCCCAGCCGGTGCGCTCCAGCGCGGCCAGCTGTGCATCGCGCACCTGGTCGGCAATGGCTTCGGCCTGACGGCGGGTGTCGCTGCTCAGGTAACGCGCCACGTATTCGCGACCGAGCATCGGGCCGGCGGCGATATTGATCGCGTCCAGCACCTGCTGCCAGCGCTGCGGCGGCAATGCATCGCCACGCAGCAGACGGCCGCGGAACTGGTATTCGGCATCGTGGAAGCTCTTGGACAGGTACGGCGCCATCGCATCGCCCACGCGCCAGCGCAGGTAGGCCTTCCACTGGTCCGGCTTGATGCTGACGATCATGCTGTCGAGCTGCTTGAACATGGCCGGGTCGGCCATCGACACCAGATCGTCCTTGACGCCCTGCGCTTCCAGAAAGTCGGCCAGGCGCAGGTTCTTGTATTGCTTGGTCAGCTCCTTGGTGGCGATCGGGGCGTAGTTGTTGAACGGGTTGTTGATGCCCTGCACCGACTGCGCGCTGCGTGCCAGCGCGGTTTCGATCTGCAGCACCGACGCCGCATCGGCTTCGAGGCGGTCGGCCGGGGTGCCGGTCAGCGCCAGCATCTGCTTGACGTAGCTGCGGTAGCGGCCCATCAGCGCCTGGGTGTCGGCATCGGTGCGGGTGTAGAACGCCGGGTCGGGCAGGCCCATGCCGCCCTGCATGAAGTAACCGATGTGGCGATCCAGGGCCTTCAGATCCACGTCCGGGCCGAAGTTGAAGCCGACCGGGATACCGACCTGATGCAGCGCGGCGATGGAAGCGGGCACATCCTTGGCCTTCTTGATCGCGTCGATGCGCGCCAGCAAGGGGGCGATGGGATTGGAGCCGTCCTTTTCGACCGAGGCTTCGTCCAGGCCGCTGGCCCAGAAGTCGCCGAGCAGCTTCTGCACGTTGCCCTGCGGGGTCTTCATCGAGGCGTCCAGCAATTCGCGCTGCTGCTGCAGGGCGCGCTCGGACAACTGGCCCAGTGCGGTGACGGCGCCGGTCTGCGGCAACGGATTGGCCTTGAGCCAGCCGGCATTGGCGTAGTCGTAGAAATCGGTACACGCCGCCGACACGGCCGGGGCCTTGGGAGCGGCCTTCTTCTTGCGCGCGGCGTCGGCGTCGGGGGCGGACAGCAGCGTGATCAGGCTGAAGCCAAGAGCGAGGGCAAGCGGACGAATGGTGGGCATCGAGAAGAAGGGTGGCCAGATTGAAGTCGGCGGAGTTTAGCAAGGCTGCGCGTCGTGCAGGCGGGCGCGAGCTGCCGTTCGTCCTCGGTGCCGGCCGCTTGCATGAACGCGACAGGCCCGCGTGGGCGGGCCTGTGCGTGTTGCCGTCGTGTTGGAAGCGCTTGCAGGCAGTGACTGGCGCAGCGCCTACCAGATCACCACGGGGTCTTTCTCAGGCCGTACCATCGCATCGCCAGGCTTGCATGAAAACGCGGTGGCGAACTGCGGCATGTTGGAGGGAGGTGCAATGGCGCGCAGTCTGCCAGGCGCGTGCGGGTCCGAGGCCAGGTAGACCATCTGCTGTTGATCGCGCACGCGTTGGCGCCAGCTCCGCGCAAAAGCAAGAAAGAAGCGTTGTTCGGGACTGTAGCCGTCGATCGTTTTTGCGCGTTCGGGATGTTGGTGCAGAGCGGTCTGCAATGCGTCGTAGGCGACGTTGGTGCCGCCCAGATCGGCGATATTTTCGCCAAGGGTGAGCTTGCCATTGACGTGCAGGGTTGGGTGGTCTGGCAGGGGTGTATAGGCGTCGAACTGTTTGACCAACTGCTCGCTGCGTTGTTCGAACTTGCGTCGATCCTCGGCCGTCCACCAATTGACGTTGTTGCCTGCACCATCGAACTGGCTGCCCTGGTCATCGAACCCATGGGTCGCCTCGTGGCCAATCACTGCACCAATGCCGCCGTAGTTCAGCGCATCGTCGGCGTTGGCATCAAAGTACGGTGGCTGCAGGATCGCCGCCGGGAAATTGATGGAATTGGTGGAGGTGTCGTAATACGCGTTGACGGTCTGCGGCGTCATCTGCCAACGCTTGCGGTCAGTCGGTTTGCCGATCTGAGCGATGTCGTAGCGATAGTTGAATTTGGCGGCCGCCTGCAGATTGCGGTAATAGGCGCCGGGGACGATCTCCAGCCCGGACCAGTCGCGCCATGTATCCGGATAGCCGATCTTGGGCAGGAAGGTGTTCCACTTGGCGATGGCCTTGGCTTTGGTTTCCGCACTCATCCAATCGACGTTTTCAATCCGCGTCTTGAGCGCGGCGCGGACGTTGTCCACCAACTCGCTGGCACGCTGTTTGGCCTCGGGCGTAAATACTTTAGCGACGTACAGTTGACCCACGCCTTCGCCCATTGCGCCATTGACCGCGCGCAGGACGCGCTTCCAGCGTGGCAGTTGCTCTGGTTGCCCGGAGAGGGTCTTGCCATAGAAGGCGAAGCGATTGTCGGCAAAGGCCTTGCTGAGCTGTGCGGATGCCTCATCGATCGCATGAAAGCGCAGGTAAGCCTGCCATTGCGCAATGGGTGCGTTGGCCAGTTCGTGATCGAACGCAGCGAAAAAGCGTGGCTGCGCCAGCGAGAAACCCTTGCCGACGTCCACGCCCTGGGTGGCAAAGAAATCCTTCCACGGAAAGTGCGGCGTGAGCTTGTCCGCTTCGGCGAGACTGACCAGGTGATATTGGTTCTTGGGCTCACGCGCATCTACCGGCTTCAGTGATGCGGCAGCCAGGCGGGTTTCGAGTGCCAGTACGTCCTTTGCCTGCGTCTTGGCCGCGTCGGCGGAACTGCCGGTGAGTTCGAACGACTTGGCAATGTAGGCAAGAAAAGCGGCGCGGATGGATGCGTGCTCTGCGTCGGTGTAGTAGTCCTTGGTTGGCAGGCCCAGGCCGCTTTCCTGGGTAAACGCGATCTGCATGTCGGCGTTATGGAAGTCTGCGCCGGCCCCGAAATTGAACACCTGGGCATCGCCTTCGCCATGGCGGCTGATGATGTAATCAGCGACATCCTTGCCGGACTTCAACGCGGCAATGGTGTCCAGTTGCGGCTGAATCGGCTGGGCGCCAGCCGCTTCGATAGCGGCTTCGTCCATGCCGGAGGCATAGAGCGTGCCGATCTTCTGCTCCAGCGAAGTTGTCTGCTTACCCGACTGCGTAGCGGCAGTTTCAAGAATGCTGCGCTGGATCGCCATGCTTTTTTCAGACAGGATTTCGTCCACGCCCCAACTGGTGCGGTCGGGCGGGATCGGATTGGCTTTTGCCCAGCTGCCATTGACGAAGTCGTCCAGGTTTTGACATGCGCCGCCCGCAGGGCCCAATTCGCTGATGTCGAACGCAGGCTTTGCGGCAGCTGCGGCTGCAGGTGTCGGGGCGGCCGCTTTTGCCGGCGCATTGCTGTCGTCGGCTTCGCGCTTGCAGCCGGTCAAGGCCACAACCAGTGCCAGAGCGAGCGTAGAGGTCTTGATCGGTGACATGGAAGCCCAGTCGCATGAAAGGACACCGAGCATAAGCACGTGCGTCTTTGCGAGAGCACGCGTTGAGCTTTGTTGAGGCTTGGTGTTTATGCTCTCGATGGCTGAGTGACGAACTCACGCTTCAAGCACGGATAGATGCGCAGGCAATACGTTTGTGTGCGCAGAAATCCCGTCGAAAACGAAGTGGCTGCTGCATGCGAGTGGCTGCTGCCTGCGTTGGGTAAACAATCTCGTGCAGTCCGCACGCGTTGCGAACGTGCGTTTCGGAAATGCCCAAAAAAACGGGCGACGATCAACCGATCGCCGCCCGCGTTGGTTACCGCTTTCTTGCGATTACGATTACCAGATCACAACCTGCTTATCGCCCTGACGCACCATCGCATCGCCGGCCTTGCAGGAGAACGCGGCGGCGAAGGCCGGCATGTTCGACGGCGCGCCGATGGCGCGGAAGTTGGCCGGTGCGTGCGGATCGGTCTTCAGGCGCACCACCAGTTCTTCCGGGGTGAAGTTGCGGCGCCACACCGTGGCCCAGTTGAGGAAGAAGCGCTGGTCGCGGGTGATGCCGTCGGTCTTGGGATCGTCCTTGCCGGCGGTGGCGGTCTTCATCGCGTCGTAGGCGGTGTTGAGGCCGCCCAGGTCGGCGATGTTTTCGCCCAGGGTCAGGTCGCCCTTGACCTTGTCGCCAGACGGGGTGCGATAGCCGTCGAACTGCGCGACCAGCTTGCCGGTGCGTGCCTTGAACGCGTCCAGATCCTTCTGCGTCCACCAACCCGGATCGGCGATGAAGTTGCCATCGGCACCAAAGCGGCTGCCCTGGTCGTCGTAACCGTGCGTCATCTCATGACCGATCACCGCGCCGATGCCGCCGTAGTTCATTTCCTCTGGTGCATTCGGGTCGAAGAACGGCGGCTGCAGGATCGCCGCCGGGAACACGATCTCGTTCTGCAGCGGGTTGTAGTAGGCATTGACCGTCTGCGGGCTCATACCCCATTCGGTCTTGTCTACCGGCTTGCCGATCTTGGACAGGTTCCACTTGTAGTTGTATTCGGACGCGGCCATCACGTTGCCGAGGTAGCTGTCACGGCTGGTGTTCAAGCCGTTCCACTCGCGCCACTTTTCCGGGTAGCCGATCTTGGGCGTGAAGCTTTCCCACTTGGCGATCGCCTTGGTCTTGGTCTCCGGGCTCATCCAGTCGAGCTTTTCGATGCGGGCCTTCAGCGCGGTGCGCAGATTGGTCACCAGCGTTTCCATCTTGGCCTTGGAATCGGCCGGGAACGCGACCTTGACATACATCTGGCCCAAGGCCTCGCCGGTCTGGCTGTTGATGGTCGCCAGCACGCGCTTCCAACGCGGCTTGATTTCCTTCTGGCCGCGCAGGGTCTTGTTGTAGAACGCGAAGTTCTCATCGACGAACGGCTGGCTCAGGAACGGCGAGGCGCCATCGACGGTGTGGAAGCGCAGGTAGGCGCGCCAGATCGCCGGGTCGGTGTCGGCGATCATCTTGCTGACTTCCTGGTGGAAGGCCGGGATCGCCAGCGAGAACATCTCCGGCGTGGTCACGCCCTGCGACTTGAAGAACTCGGTCCACGACCAGTTCGGAGTCAGCTTGTCGGCCTCGGCCGGCGAGATCGGGTTGTAGGCCAGCGAGGCATCGCGCGACATCTGGGTGCTGGTCTTGGAGACCTTGGCCAGACGGCTTTCGAACGCGACCACCTGCTTGGCCTGCGCCGCGGCATCGGCCGCAGCCACGCCGGACAGCTCCAGCACCTTGGCGACGTGCGCCTGGTAGGCCTCCAGCTTGGCCTTGTTGGTGGCGCTGGTGTAGTACTCCGGATCCGGCAAACCCAGGCCGCCTTGCATGGCGTAAGCGATGTTCTGGCTGGACTTCTTGAAGTCCGCCTCGGCGCCGAAGCTGAAGAGTTCGTTGTTGCCCTTGGCCGCGCTGCTACGCAGATAGTCGACCAGCTTGGCCTGGTCGCTGATGGCGTCGATCGCGGCCAGCTCCGGCTTCAGCGGCTCGATGCCTTGGGCGTTGATCTTGGCTTCGTCCATGCCGGTCGACCACAGGTCGCCGACGATTTTTTCCACGCCGCTGGCGCTGGTGTCGGCCGCAGCCTGTTCGACCAGTTGCTGCTGGATCGCATTGGAGCGCTCGTCGAGCATCTCGAACGCGCCCCAGCTGGTGCGATCGCTCGGCACCGGGTTGGCGGCCAGGAACTTGGCGTTGGCGTAGGCGTTGAGGTCGGTACAGGCGTTGCCGTTGGCATCCAGATCGGCCGCGGTGAACTGGTTCACCGCCGGCAGCTTGCTCTGGTCCAGGGTCAGCGTCTTGGGTGCAGCGGACGTGGTTGCCGCTGTGTCGCCCGCGGGGGCGGCAGGCGCGGCTTCTTCAGACTTCTTGCAAGCGCTCAGCGCGGTGGCCACGGCCAGGGTCAACGTCAATAAATGGGGTGTTCGAATCACAAAGGGCTCCAGAAGCAGCGGATTGGGAAGCCCCGTCGCCAGGGCCGTGGCCGGCACTCTACGCTTCGCCAGCCGGATGGCATGGTGTCGAAGGTCATGGGTGCGGCGTGTGTAGATGCGCTGGGGCTGATGGCTCTTTGGCATGCGGCTGCTGGATGGCAACGTGGCGTACCTGCCGTGACGCGCTGGGTAGGGAGCCTGCGGCCTTCTCATCCTGCGTCGCGCGGGTGTTTGGTTCATGTTCTCGGCAGATATGGACCATGTTGGTGATGGTGAGCGCACATCGGTGGCGATGATCGCCACTGCGCGAATGGCTGACTCGGGCAAGCGATGCTATATACGAGCGCATGCCCACCGCCTCCGAACCGTTGGACGCACTGATCATCGGCGCCGGCCACAACGGCCTGGTGTGCGCTGCATATCTGGCCAAGGCAGGCAAGCGCGTGCTGGTACTGGAAGCGCGCGATGTGGTCGGCGGCGCAGCAGTCACCGAAGAATTTCACCCCGGATTTCGCAATTCAGTGGCGGCGTATACGGTGTCGTTGCTGCAGCCCAAGGTCATCGCAGACCTTGAGCTGGAGCGGCATGGTCTGCGCGTGGTTGCGCGCCGCATCAACAACTTTCTGCCGCTGCCGGATGGTGAGTATCTGCTGGCCGGTGCTGGGCGCACCGCTGCGGAAGTCGCCAAATTCTCCGCACGCGATGCCGCTGCATTGCCTGCCTATGAAGCGCGGCTTGAGCAACTGGCCGATGTCTTGCGTGCGCTGGCATTACAGCCGCCGCCCGATGTCACTGACGGGGGCTGGTTGCAAGCGTTGCCGCAGTTGTGGCGAGCGGGAAAGGTGGGGCTGCAGCTGCAGGGCTTGTCGCTTACGTTACGTCAGGATCTGCTCGATTTATTCACGATTTCCGCAGCCGAGTATCTGGATCGCTGGTTCGAAAGCGCACCGATCAAGGCGCTATTTGGCTTCGACGGCATCGTCGGCAATTACGCCAGCCCGTACGCGCCGGGCACGGCGTATGTGTTGTTGCATCACGTGTTCGGGCAAAGCAACGGCATCAAGGGCGCCTGGGGCCATGCCATCGGCGGCATGGGCGCCATTACGCAGGCAATGGCCGCCAGTGCGCGCGAATCTGGTGCGGACATTCGCACCGGCTGTGCGGTGGACCGCGTGCTGGTGGAGCAGGGGCGTGCGGTTGGTGTCCTCACCGCTCACGGAGAGACGATTCGAGCGCGTGCAGTAGTTGCCAACGTAAATCCGAAACTGCTCTATCAACGCCTGATGCAGCCGGACGATGTCCCCGCGACGACACGAGAACGCATGGCGCATTACCGCTGCGGATCGGGCACGTTCCGCATGAATGTCGCGCTCTCGCGGCTGCCAGATTTCACCGCCTTGCCGGGCACGGGCGATCATTTGACCGCCGGTATTATCCTGGCGCCGAGCCTGGATTACATGGACCGTGCCTGGCTGGACGCGCGCGCCTTCGGATGGTCGCGTGAGCCGGTGGTCGAACTCCTGATTCCCAGCACCCTGGACGACAGCCTGGCGCCGCCTGGGCAGCATGTGGCCAGCCTGTTCTGCCAACACGTGGCACCTCAACTTCCCGATGGTCGGCACTGGGACGATCATCGCGAAGAAGTCGCCGATTTGATGATTGCAACGGTGGAGCGCTACGCGCCAGGATTCGCCGCATCGGTGCTGGGCCGGCAGATCCTCAGCCCCCTCGATCTGGAGCGCATCTTCGGCTTGATCGGCGGCGACATCTTCCACGGCGCCCTCAGCCTCAACCAACTCTTCAGCGCACGCCCCATGCTGGGGCAGGGCGCCTATCGCGGCGCGATTCCGGGACTGTATCTATGCGGGGCCGGGACGCATCCCGGCGGCGGGGTGACCGGCGCGCCTGGGCGTAATGCAGCGCGGGTGATTTTGGGTGGTTGAGGTTTTGCTGGAATACGTTGAATCGAATTCGCTGCCAAGGAGGAGGTGGTTTGAAGTAGACACTCCTCTGAAAAATTCAATAATTTCACCTATTTATATTGTAAAAACGTGATGTCTATCTTAAATATGTTCTAGGAAATGATAATAATGGCGTGCGCTAGCAGTAATTGCGCGAATTTCACTCACAAGGAGATGTCAGGTGAAGATTGCTTCTGCTGGGTTGTTGATTGTCCTCGCATGTGCTGGAGCAGACGTCCAGGCTGCCCGTAAGAACTCGATGAATTACGTCTATTTTACTGCCGAGGGCGTGCCCGTTGGTCAGCAGGCGTATTTTTGCAATAACGTCCAGTGGGAAGGAGGGGATACTTCTGCGCCATACCGTTTGACGATTAAGGGTGGCTGCAGTAGTGAAGTCATTTGTCCGCCGGGTGGAGGATCTTGCAACATTCAAAACGATACATCGGTAACTTATTCGCTGACAAGTAGTGCGCCGTTTACAGAAGAGGAGGCATGTGATCTGATTCGGCGCTTTCCATGCCAGACAACTGAGCCTGAACTGCTGTGGGATTTTGGGTGGACACCTGTAAGGCGTTAGATAAGTCAACTTCAAGGTCAGCAGTACAGGTTCTTCTACACCGGTACAGCGCCTCCTGCGTCGATTATCGTTATTCCTTCAAGGGAGGCTTTTGTTCACGTCCGCAGGTCTAGTTGCCAAGCGATCTGCGGATCTCGACGTTATCGCTACCAGTCTGCTTCACTGCAGACCGGTATGCCTGCAGTGGTTCGGAAGCTCGGGGTGTCATGTCGGGCCAGCGCCGGCCGCGTCTACCGCTGCCGCTGCTCAGTGCTTCAAAACCTCAAAAGAGGTCCGGATAACTGGAGTCTGGAGCAATGATAAGCCTGATCGGAGATGTCGTGACGATGTCTCCGTTCCTCCTGCGATCAGAAATCGGGCCACTCCCTTTATCACGGACACTTACAAAAAAGCCGATCGAGGCCTGTAAACGGATTGGTGACTCTCACGCCATTGATGTAGTAGGCGTTTTCGATGACATTGGAGTCGTCGAAAGACATCACCGAGCTCAAGCTGCTACTGAACGCGCCGCTGCCTGGCCACCGCACCCAGTGCCAGCAGCGCGATCGCTAAGGCCAAGCGGCAGCGTTGCGAGCTGCTCGGAGGTGATCATCGAGCGCGAACGGCGCCGTCAGCCTCAATCAATTTTGTTCAGCGCACGCCCGCTGCCGGGACGGAGCGTCTATCGCGGCGCGATTCCCGACTTGTATATGTGCGGGTCCGGAACGCACCCCGGGGGGGGGGCGGGGTCAGCGGCGCGCCTCGACATAATGCTGCGCGGGTGAATTTGGCGATTGACCAACACGCGGAGTGATTGCCATGGTTTTTAGGTGATGGATAAAAAAGGCCCTGGGGAACCAGGGCCTTTTTTTAAGTAATTTCTGCTCCGGAAGCGCCATGACGGCGCTCCGGTTCCTGCGATCAGAAATCGTAGGCTGCAGTCAGACGGACAAATCGCGGTGTGTTGTAGTTGTAGGGTTCGGTACCGACACCATAGGTATTGCGAACGGTAAAGGGCGCGGTGTTGTAGCGACTTTCGACACGATTTACCGAGCGATCGTTCAAGACGTTGAAGACTTGAAGTCCCAGTGCCAATTTGTGGTCGGCAAA
This sequence comes from Xanthomonas hortorum, assembly GCF_040279205.1. Lineage (GTDB taxonomy): Bacteria > Pseudomonadota > Gammaproteobacteria > Xanthomonadales > Xanthomonadaceae > Xanthomonas > Xanthomonas hortorum_F. Next base: position 12,812 of record NZ_JBEOLS010000007.1, on the reverse strand, counting down.
GGAAGGCCGGTAGGTAATGCCAAGATCAAGGTTCTTGATCCAGGGGGTACGTCCGGCATCACCGGGAGGTGAAGCCTGGCCACCGCAGTAGTGGTACGCAGAGCCATATCCGATTGGGTTGCCTTCATTCGACCCGAAGTAGCCAAGGCAGGAAATCGGCGTACCCGACATCACGCGTACAGTCGCCGATGCCATCCATTCCGGCGTGACCTGATACGCACCGAATGCCTTTAGCTGATGCCTGCGATCATTTGCCAGACTACCGCCTGCGTAATACATCAACTCAGCCGCATCCCAGTCCTGCGTCTTGGAGACATCGGATTGACCGATGTCAGACTTAACCTGACCTTCGGTATTTCCGTAACTATGCGACCAGGTGTAGTCAACACGGCCATACCACTTTTCGTCGAACGGATGCTCCAGAAACAGGTCCACGGCAACATAGTTGCGACGCGCCTTGTCGGTAAAGCCCCAATCGGACTGGCTCATGCGCAATTGCGTATAGCCTGAGCCGTCGACGTTGGCGAGATTGTAGGTATTGGTCTGGCCTGGGTTGAACATGACACACCCCGGGATGCTCACGCTGCTGACATCTCCACCGGTTGCGGCCAATTTCGCGGACATCTTGCCAGGATCGCAGACGTCGTCGATCGCACTCTGCAATTTGCGATAGGTCACCTTGGCACCGGAATTCCAGCTCTCGCCCAGGGTCTTTTCAAAGCCGAGGATAATTTCGTCTTGATACTGCGACTTCAGGTCGCCTGGTGCAAATGCATTCGGGTCTGGAGCTTGGCCGTACTCGCCATTGCTTGAAACAGGGCCGGGGCCAATCGCGCCAAGGCCGGTCGGTTCGCCATTCGCATCGATTCCGCTGTAGGTGAAGTATTCATCGGTATAAGTGGATGCCGACGCACCGCGAATTGCGACACTGTTAGGCAGTGCCAGATAGTAGCGGCCAAGGTTGGCAAAAACCTTCAACGAAGAGTCGCCGAAGACATCCCAGCTTGCACCCAGGCGCGGTGCCCACTGGTCACCGCTATCCACATAAGCAACGTGATCGCTGTTGTAGTTGGTGAACTTGTCATTGCGAATACCGAGCGTCAGCAGCCAGTTGTCGCTGACCTGCCAACGGTCTTCCAGGTAATAGGCTTTTTGCTCGACTGCCATGCTTGTGGTCGTGGAGAAAATCCGACGTTGCGCGTAATAACCCTGACCACCAGGCGCGCCCACGCCGAGTTCTGGATTAATGCCTTCGGCGGGGTTGTCCTGCCTCCCGTAAATCCATTGGTAGCCCGGACCCGTGGTGCGAACACCCTCGTCGTAGGCGTTGAAGTACATGTTGTCCACACCTGCGGTCAAGTCGTGATTACCCAGGCGATATTCCAGCTCAAGACGAAGGCTGCGCGTTTTATTAATCGGATCTTCGGCCTTCGCCCGATTGGTAGCTTGGTTGTTACGGATTGGCGTGGTACCAACGATTGCTGGATCTTGCTCTGTTACACCGTCGAGGAACGGAAGCGGCGAGATGCTGGGGTTGAACTGGCGATTGTGTTGGGTGCTGCGGCCCCATGTGGCATTCAAAGTCAAATCATCGGTGAGATAGCCGGTGTATTTGAAGATGTCGTATTTGTCTGTGGTCTTGAACGTATCGGGGAATGTGCCGGTCGCACCGCCGGTGCTCAGATCGTTGTAGTTGAACGCCGTGTAATAGCCCCCGCGGCGGTCGGTGTTCTGAATGCGCGTGTATTCAAAGATATTGGAGTCGTTGATGTTCCAGTCCAGCTTTCCGTAGAACTTGGGAGAGCTGTATCCGTAGTTGTTTTGTCCCTGAATCGCACTCGTGCGAGCGTTGGTGGTGACGCCGTCGGTCTTGTCGGTTTCTCCAGCGACAAAAATGAAGAGTTTGTCTTCGATTAGCGGGCCGCCCGCATATGCGCTGTAAACAGTACGGGTTTGATTGTTGTCCTTGCCACTGCGGTAGAGCGTGCCGGGCTGGGTGCGGTTGGTGTAGCCATAACCTGCAGGCAAGGTGTTGCTCGGGAACCAGACATCGCCAGTCGAGCTTGCCAGGGAATCCGGTTCCCACACTGCCTGTGCGCCAAAATGCCATTCATTGGTGCCACGCTTGCCGAGCTGATTGATGACACCGCCGGTGGAACGCCCGTACTTTGCGCTATAGCCGCCTGTGTAGGTTTCCTGCTGGTCGATTGCACCATAGGGCAGGCTGACACCACCCAGGTTGCTTAGCGGATTACTGACGTTAAAACCATTGATGTAATAAGCATTTTCAGTAACGCCGGAACCGCCGAAAGAGACCACCGAGCGCGAGCCGTTATTGAAAGCGCCACTGCCGGCCACGGCACCGGGCGCGAGTAAAGCAATCGCTTCTGCACTGCGTCCCAGTGGCAGGGTTGCCAGCTGTTCGGAGGTGATCACCGAGCGCGAGCTGGTCGAACTGACATCGATCTTCGGTGCGTTGGCAGCAGTTACCGTGATCGCGCCCAGAGTAGTCGCATCGGCTTTGCCCGCGGCGCTGGCACCAGTAAACGAGACTTCGGTGCCGGACCCTACGCGCAGCTGCACGTTCTTGCGGGTATCGACGACCTGCTCGCCGCGCTTGAGGGTGACGGTATAGGCGCCCACCGGCAATGAGCCGAGGTTGTAACGGCCATTGGCGTCGATGGTGATCGTGCGGCTCAGGCCGGTGTCGCTCTGCACGACGATGGTGCTGCCCGCTTCCGAGGGAGCGCTACCGTAGATGCTGCCGGTCGTGCTTTGTGCGTAGACCGCACCGTTGGCGAGACACGCGCCGAGCACAACAGCCAGAGCGGTGCGCTTGAGGGCGTGGCGACGAAATTGATTGCTCATTCCTAACCTTTCAACTGGGTATCGGGAGAAGTGGCGGTCATCGAAGAGTCAGATGGCCTTAACCCGAACGTAATGAATCTGTGGGCTGAGTCGCAAGCCTTTTGAATGATTCGTTAATGAAAAGGGCGAGATCCGCATCGAATATGCGGATCTGCGCACAAATTGCCAGGCATGCGAATAGCACCTGGCTTGGGCTACACAAGTATTCATTTTTGTCAGTGCGCGCGATGCGGCGTGACATCGAGCTGGTCAACCGAGCGCTACCTGTCCGCCATATCAGTAACTGATTGTCGCGTCTGGTTGACTGGTTTCATCTGAAACATGGATTCAAAAAGACCCCGTCAAACGGGGTCTTTTCGATGCATCGCCAACAGGCCTCAGAACCGGACTGTCGTGCCCAGGTAGAAGAACCGCCCGACGTTGTCATACAGCGCAGAATTGAAATCCGAGCCGAAGTAGTTGCGCGGCGGGTCCTTGTCGAAGGCGTTGTCGATGCCCAGGTAGACGTCGATCTTCGAGCCGGGGAACTGATAGCCGAACTGGAAGTTGTGGTACGTGTACGAGCCGTTCTTGATCGGGCTGGCCGAGCCCGGGTTGCTGTTGTAGCTCTCCGGCGTCACGCGCAGGTTGCCGTCCACGTAGTTCATGTCCCACGACGCGCGCCATTCGTTCCAGTTGTACTTGGTCTGGAACTGCGCGCGCCAGCGCGGGTCGGTGACGTAGGTGACGTACTCGTCGTACTCGGCCGGGAAGTCCTGGAACACCCATTCGCGCGACTGGATCAGGCGCGTGCCGACAAAGCGCAGCACCGTATTGCCTTGGCCAATCTGGAAGCGGTAGTCCATTTCCAGATCCACGCCCACACGCCGCGAGCGTGACAGGTTTTCGTTGAGCGCCTGCCAGCCGATGATGCTGTGCTCGGGATAGATGCGGCCCTGCGGGTCGGTGAATCCACCCAGCGGGGCACGCTGCACGAAGCCGCAGAAGCTGTTGTTGATGCCGCCTGGATTGTCCACGCAGCGCGTAGCATTGGTCTCCGCGGTCACGGTGCCGATCGCGTCCTGCAGGTCGATGCGCCAGTAGTCGATCGACATGCCGAAGCCTTCGAAGAACTCCGGTTGCCACACCAGCCCATAGGACAGGCTGCGCGCGCGCTCCGGCTTCAGTTCCGGGTTGCCGCCGCTCACGCCGGGGCGAGTGGAGGTGAAGGTATCGATCCAGCCCACCGGCACGCCCAGCGCACTGCAGTTGGCCTGGCGCAATGCCACATCGCCCGCGGTGCCCGGGCGGTTGGTGTTGGTCGCCAGGTAGTTGCAGGGATCGTTGATGGTGGCGAAGTTTTCGCTCTGCGAGTCGTACAGCTCACCGATGCTGGGCGCGCGCACTGCCTGTGCCACGGTGCCGCGCAGACGCAGCGAGGGGATGATGGTCCAGTCCAGGCCCACGTTCCAGGTCTTGGTCGAGCCGATGCTGTCGTAGTCCGAATAACGCCCTGCCACATCCAGCGCCAACCGGTCCACGCCCGGCAGGCCGGCAAGCAACGGAATGGTGCTCTCGACGAAGACTTCCTTGACGGTGTATTCGCCACCGCTATTGGGGATGGCGTTGAGGAAGGTCGCTCCCGAGGCCGCCAGCGGATCGGTGATTTCCTCGCTCTGCTCCTTGCGGTATTCCACGCCACCGGCAAACCCGATGTCGCCGGCCGGCAGCGACAGCAGGTTGCTGTTGGCTACCGATGCGCTGAACACGGTTTGCTGGATCTTGGCCTGCGCGCGCAGTGGTGTTGAACCATGCGGCGGCTTCCGGCGTGACCGCGCCATTGCCGAACACGCTGAAGGGCACGCAGCCTTCGCGTGCCAGCGCCGAATAGACGCGGTTGGTGTTGGGGTTGATCGCAGTCGGGTCCAGCGTGGTGCGGCAGACGATGTTGCCGCTGGCGTCGCGCGCAGCATCGATACCGGCCTGCCAACGCTCGTTGATGCGGTTGTTGAGGTTGAGGCGGTCGACGGTGGTCTTGCCATAGTTGGCAGACACGTCGTAGGTCCAGTTGTCGGTGAAGTTACCTTCTGCACCTAGCACGGCGCGATAGGTCTTGCGCTCGATATTTTCGCCGCGACGACCGGCATCGACGTTGAAGCGGTTCATCAGGATCTGCGTGGCACCGCGCGAATCCATCAGCGCACCGAGTTCGGGGCTGACATACGGATTCTGGCGACGCACGCGCAGCGAACTGTCGAACGCCGGCTGGCCGAAGAATTCCGAATCGGTCTCGCTGTACTTGCCTTCGAAGAACAGGCGATTTAGCGGGCTCCAGCGACTGCGGGGTACCTTGTGTACCCCGCTTATCAAGCCGCTAAGTGCGCACGCTTATCCCAATGAGCCGCTCCTAATTAGCCGCGCTGCACACAACTTCCGCGCTTATTTCGCCATTTCCCGTGTCTCGGACATTTGATGTGCAAGTCATACTTGTCCCGGTTCCAATGTCACCTTGAAAGGCTGCGCCAAGCTCTACCGCACGTTGCACGAATTTTGTCAAGTCATTAGCATTGACGAATGTGTACTGGCGAAATGAGTTTGGGCCGCCGGTAAGGTCGTTTCGATTCTCTGGAATAATGTTTGAGTTTGAGTCTCTGCTTTGAGAGTCAAGTTTAACCCAGTCTTTAAGTTTTGAGTCAAATACGAAATATGCGCGTGTGCCATCTGGGAGATTTACGCGGATTGTTACGGCCATTTTATCTGGATTGAAGCTTCCAAAAGGGTTTATTGCCGTCAATAAGGATATTATATCTTGGATGAGTGCTGGGCGGGTTGAGCGAATATGGTTGGCTACGATCTGCTGGTTGCTAGGGTTGTTTGTGAGTTCGTAGGCGCTGTTGGGTCCGCCCCCTCCGCTTGAAAACGATATTGATTCGGAGGCGACGCGAAAAGCTAGATTGATATAGGCAGAGATGGGAGCTTCTACGGGATCCTCAATTGCAAATCCATATGAAGTCGATCCATCCGGAAGTTGCTCAGGAACATCTTGGCCCGGCTGCTCTAGGGAGACATAGTATTTTTTAACCCCCCCCTCTCAAACCATCGATTACGTAAACTGGTGTGTAATACGGAAGTTTGTTGTGAGCAGCAGCCATAATGGCTTCCGACTCCATTTCATAATTTGTGCAACCGTCGCATCTTAAGGTCTCAGCGTGTGCTGATGCAGGGCTATAGAAGGCAACTGAGGCGATGAATGCGGCGACGGCGATTCTAGTGAATACCATGAATTCTTCCTTGGATGATCATGTGGAGAGCCGACTCGCTGCCGGCATTGGTGTGTTGCGAGCAAGCTTTAGATTTCTGTTGTGGTTTCAATTTCCTGAGCGTTTGCTGAACGGATTTTAAGGCTAGCACTATTGATTTCGGCCGTAAAGCCTTCGGATATCAGTCCTATGAAAGCTGTCGTGATTAGCTCTCATTCTCTATCTGGATCAAGGACTTAACCCTTGGCACCTCCCTTTTTTACGACGGTTTATTAGTGTTTCAGCTGACAAAATCTCCCTGCAGGAGCAAGAAATACAAATGCAGAGGATCAAACGAAGCGGCCCGCCCTAGTTTTCGGCTCTTCCAGCGAGGCGGGGCCTTGCTTTCCTGGGCGAAGAAGTTAGAGCTAACGCGGGAAACTTTTGGACTCCATGTGAACTGCAGCCCTCCCGCTTAGCGGATAACGAGTAGAGGTTTCATTGTTAATATGAATGTGACAAATTCCCCAATCGAGTATAATGACTGATGAGCGAACGCAGAATCCCCGCGCATGCGGTGCAGAACGCGTTGGCGCCGCATCCGCGGATCCGCAATGTGATCGCGGTCGGCTCCGGCAAGGGCGGGGTGGGCAAGTCCACCACGGCGGTGAATCTGGCGCTGGCCTTGCGTCAGCAGGGCGCGCGCGTCGGCGTGCTGGACGCGGACATCTACGGTCCGAGTGTGCCGGCGATGCTGGGCCTGAGCGGGCGGCCGGACAGCCCGGACAACAAGTCGATCGAGCCGCTGCGCGCCTTCGGGATCGAGGCGATGTCGATCGGCTTGCTGGTCGACCAGGACACGCCGATGATCTGGCGCGGGCCGATGGCGACCTCGGCGTTGACCCAGCTGTTCAACGACACGCTGTGGGATGACCTGGACTACCTGCTGATCGATCTGCCGCCAGGCACCGGCGACATCCAGCTGACGCTGTCGCAGAAGATTCCGGTGGCCGGTGCGGTGATCGTCACCACGCCGCAGGACATCGCCACGCTAGATGCGCGCAAGGCCTTGAAGATGTTCGAAAAGGTGGAGGTGCCGGTGCTGGGCATCGTCGAAAACATGGCAGTGCACACCTGTTCCAGTTGCGGCCACCGTGAGCATCTGTTCGGCGAAGGCGGCGGTGAGCGCATGGCGGCGCAGTACGGCGTGCCCTTGCTGGGGTCGTTGCCGTTGGAGATTGCGATCCGCGAGCAGGGCGATGCCGGCCAGCCGATTGTCGTTGCCGCGCCCGAGTCGGCAGCAGCCAAGGCCTATCTGGCCGCCGCCGCGCGCCTGACCGAAGAGCTGGGCAAGCGCCCGCGCGCCAGCATTCCGATTTCGGCCTCGTTGCTGTAGCGCGCGGGTCGGCCAGCAGTGCCGGCCGCTTGTTAGAATTTGCCGTCTTCGCGCGGGCCGCTGGGCCCGTCGCCTTCCGTCTTCAAGGAACATCACATGAGCATCAAGAGCGACCGCTGGATCAGGCGCATGGCCGAGCAGCAGGCGATGATCGAGCCGTTCGAACCCGGCCAGATCAAGCACGACGCCGCCGGCCAGCGCATCGTCAGCTTCGGCACCTCCAGCTACGGCTACGACGTGCGCTGCTCGCGCGAGTTCAAGATCTTCACCAACATCAACTCGACGATCGTCGACCCGAAGCACTTCGATCCGGGCAGCTTTGTCGATATCGAATCCGATGTCTGCATCATCCCGCCGAACAGCTTTGCACTGGCCCGCACGGTGGAATACTTCCGCATCCCGCGCGACACGCTGGTGGTGTGCCTGGGCAAAAGCACCTACGCGCGCTGCGGCATCATCGTCAACGTGACTCCGCTGGAGCCGGAGTGGGAAGGTCACGTGACCCTGGAATTCAGCAACACCACGCCGCTGCCGGCGCGCATCTACGCCAACGAAGGCGTGGCGCAGATGCTGTTCTTCCAGTCCGACGAAGTCTGCGAGACCTCGTACAAGGACCGCGGCGGCAAGTATCAGGGCCAGACCGGCGTGACTCTGCCGCGCACCTGATGCTGTGGTGCGGCCGTGACCTTGCCTCAGCAGGTCGCGGTCGCGCGCTCCCAGTATCGCAGCAGTTGGCGCACGCCAGCGGCGATCAGTAGCGCAGGCCACCAGGTCGACACAAGGTTGCCAAGATCGAAACGGGCCAGCCCTAGGTTGTCCAGCAGGAATAAGCTGCCCAACGTGATCAGAAACAGTGCAGGAATCAGGCGGTAGCGCATGGCGATGTCCTCGGTAGGTGTGAGGCCATGCTGCGCGCTACGCGCGCGCCGATCAGGTGCCGGAAGTCAACAATTGCGGATGACAAAGGTCATGCTGGCAAGGCCGCAAGGCTCGCTGACTGGCTGCGGTGGCCATGTCGCCTGCGGTTGATCGCCATTAGGTCGTCGACGTCTTCAGGGGTGCGGAACCCCTGGTTTTCTACGGGTGCAGTCTAATAAGTGCATGAGGCTTCGCGCGTACCCTCATCCGCCCCTTCGGGGCACCTTCTCCCGATGGGAGAAGGGATCTCGGCGCTCTGATTACGCGCGGGGCTGATCCACTGCTCACCCCATTCCCAATTCTCGGCTACTTGCCTCGCCCAAACAGCATGCCAACGCCGCAAGCGACCAATGCCGCCGGCCACCACGTGGCGATCAGCCGGCCAAGGCTGACATTGGTCCAGCCCAGGTTATTGGCCAGAAACAGCAGGCCGACGAGGATCAGGATCAGCGCGGCGACGACATTGGATTTCATGCGGAAGGGTGGTTGAAAGACGGGCGCCTATCGTAGCCGTTGCGCCCACGCAGCGACACGGTGTTTCAACGCATCGGGCGCGAAACGTCGCGCGCTGCCGCTGCCCCACACCGGGCCAGGCCAGGCCGCATCGCCCGGATGCCGGCCAACCAGATGCACGTGCAGCTGCCGTACGATGTTGCCCAGCGCGCCGATATTGAGCTTGGTCACTTCGGGTTCGACGCGCAGCAGCTGCGAGAGCTGATTGATCTCGGCCAGCAACAGGCGTTGCTGCCCACCCTCCAGATCGATCCATTCGCTGACATCGGCCACCCGCGGCACCAGCACGATCCACGGGAAGCGGCTGTCGTCCATCAGCCGCACCTGCGACAGCGGTCCGTCGGCGACGAATACGCTGTCGGCCGCAAGTCGCGCATCGAGCTGGAAGCCGCTCGTTCCTGACCTGCTTGGGGCAGATTCGCTTGCTGCGGTCCCGCTCATCCCAGATGCGCTTCGAAGAAGCCCAGGGTGCGCTCCAACGCGCGCTCGGCGCTGTCGGCGTCGTAGTGGTTGGGATCGATGCTGCGGTTGAAGGCGTGGCCGGTCGGATACACGAAGGTTTCCATCTGCGGCAGCTTCTCGCGGTGGGCCTGGATCGCCTCGGGCGGAATGCTGGTATCGCGCTCGCCGAAGTGGAACATGACCGGCGCCTGCGGAGTTTCGTCCAGCAACTGGGTGTTGCGGCCGCCGTAGTAGCTCACCGAGGGCAGGCCCAGGCGGATTGCCGACAATAGTGCCACCGAGCCGCCCCAGCAATAGCCCACGGTGCCAACCTTGCCGGCGCGGCTGAGCAGGGTGGCGGCGGATTTGACCACCTCCACCGCGCGCTCCAGGCCGACCGCATTGGCCAGCGCCAGGCCGCGCTGCAGGCTTTCCTGGTCGTAGGGCAGCTGCACGTCCTTTTCTTCCAGATCGAAGAAGGCCGGCGCCAGGACTTCGTAGCCGCGTGCGGCGTAATCATCGGCCACCGCGCGGATATGTTCGTTGACGCCGAAGATCTCCTGGATCACCACCAGGCCGCCGCGCGGGCTGGTGGTCGGAGTGGCGTGCCAGGCGGCGACCTGGCCGTCGGGGGTGTCGAGCGTGGTCCAGTGACCCATGGGAACTCCTGATGCAATACGGGGAGCGCGCATTATCAGCCGAATCGGAGACGCGAAAGGTGAGGAAGATGTTCCCACCCGGTGGCCGCAGGCCAGCGCGGTTCACGACGCCGGTCCGGCGCCGCCGCTGCCATAATTGAGCCAACGGATGCCGTGGTCCGCGTTGGAGCAGCCGCTGTCGCCGCGCTTGCCGCAGCTCTGAGCATTGAGGGGTGTAGGTCTACTGGTGAACCTGGTTCACAACTGCGGCCATACCATTCAGCGTTTCCAAGACAACCTTCTCCGGACTGACGCGCTTTCCCCCAAGAAATGACGCTGGGAAGCGGCTTGCTTCACCAATGGGCGGGGCAGGCGGCAAACCGTGCCGTTGCAGCGCCCAATCCATCGCAAGGCGCGCTGTCCGGCCATTCGCGTTAGGGAAAGGATGCAGACTGACCAAGCGCTGGTGAAGCTGTGCGGCAAATTCGACATGGCCCAACGCGTCACGCGCATGCGCTTGCTGTTCACTATGTTTGAGCCATCCGGAAAACTTCGCCATTTCGTCTTTCAGGGTCTCGGGCGGAGGGTACCGATACTCCGTCCCTGTTTTGCTATTGCCACCTTGTATGCCGACCTTGCGCAGTTGGCCGCCAATTTCGTCATCATCATCCGCCTCGGGGAGCGCCAGTTGGTTTAGTTTGAAAATCCGATCAAGCGTGATCGGTGCCCCTTCCTCTGCCCAACTGCTGACCCTCTCTGTGGCAGTCTTCCACGCGGCGCAGGCCTTGTGATCTTGACTGGAAAGTGTGGTCGATGCGCCCTGACGCATTTGATCAACCCGTGCTCGCGCTTGCGGCGATAGATGAGGCGATAGCGCGGCCCACCGGTCGCGCAGCGCTGAAGCTTGGTAGGACAACGTCTGTCTGGTCTCTGGATCGAACGTCGGCGCCTTGAATAGGCGGTGCATCAATCCCAACCGCGTGTGTGCGCTGTGCACAGCTACATCGTCCAGGTTTATCTGCCGCGGCAGTTCACTCAGTTCCAGATTGGCTGCAACATCCAGCGTTTTCAGCTGCGTCAAGTTGGCAAGGCTCGCAGGCAATTTATTGATCTTGCAACCGGGTACCTCAATCTTAGTCAGGCTGCTGCATTGGCCAATCGAATCTGGAAGGGTTCTCAGTTCATTGTACGCGAGAGAAATCTCACTTAGATTCTTGAGCGCACCGATTTGCGATGGCAGTGCCGCAATGGAGCAACCGTCAGCGTTGATCCGCTCAAGGTGCTTGCAAAGACTCAAGTCTTCCGGCAGAAGCGAGAGGTTCTCGTTTGACGACACGTCGAGGTCTCGTAGGTGCGCAAGGCGGTGCAGTGCAGGCGGTAGCTGCGACAGGTTGAGGTCCCTGAGTGTCAACCGCGTTCCAGCTTGTCCCGCATCGAAGCAACGCATTACCCGCTCCATGGCTTCGCGGCGCTGTTCGCGATGATCACCTACTGCTGGGGGCGCAACGCAACAACCCAGTTTGGCAAGTAGTGAGGGTTTAGTCTCAACGCGCTCGCACCAAGCTGCCAACTCAGCGTGCAGACGAACGCTTTCGCCGCTGGGCGAGGAGGAGCACTGCTGAAGGCCGTGCTTACTGCTGCGTGATTGGGAGCGCGCTCCAGGCCTGGCAGGCCGCGTTTCCTGAAGGTTTCTCAGTTCCTGAATCTCCGGCGAATGTGCTGAGGACGATCGCGGAGACGGAACGGTTTGCGGGCTGTCTTCGGGTGTGTGCGTTGGATGATCTGCCGTTAGAGCGCCATACTGCTGGATGAAGGTGCTCATATCCCACAAATTAAGATTTTTATCCATTGATGAAGAACTAGTTTTTATGTTTAATAAAACGTAATCGAAAACAAAATCGAGCATCAAACAGAATTGCGAAGATTCGGCTTTCAAAGTGAACTGGGGGTTATGTTGCGATAAGGCCGCCGGGGACAATGACGCCATGTTGCCGCTACGCGTCCAGCTGGATAACTCGACCATGGGCAGGTGATCAAGCGACTGCGCTTCCCGCTGTAGGTGATGCGGAGTCTTCTTGTTCCTTGTGCGTTTTTATTCTCGCGGGATGCTATGGATGCATAGGGGCAGTGAAAGACGCGAGTGTCGCCGCGGCATTTTCACGCGCTTTCTCGCATAAGCAGGCCTTCGAAGAACGCGCCGATCGGCTGGTTGGCCCCGCACCTGGGTCTCAATCAAGCACCACAGGCCGTCGCCAGGCGCGAAGCTCGCTTGCGTCGGCTTGTGGTGTCCGTAGAGGGCGTGCGGGAAATCTGACGCGCGGTGGCCGGCCATCTCGCGCACCAGCATGCAGCCATGTCGCCGTGCCTCGGATTCCACGAAATCGAAGAACGCCGGCAGAACGTTGCCCGCGCGCCGCTATAATCTCTCCATTCAGGCCCCAGGCCGCTCCGTTCCCCAGGCTCCTGCTTCCATGTCCCAGCTGAACCCCAAAGTCGGCTTCGTCAGCCTTGGCTGGCCTAAAGTTAGGGCCTGTTAACACATCCGAAGCCAATCAACGACTAGGACGAAGCTGAGGAATCCAAGGAACATGACATCCAGCTTGTCGAAGCGCGAGAAAATCCGGCGGTAGCCTTTCAAGCGACGGAACAGTCTCTCCACTTCGTTGCGCCGCTTGTACATCTGCCGGTTGTACTCCCAAGGCTCGACCCGATTGGATTTCGGCGGGACCACCGGCACGAAGCCAAGATCGAGCGCTAACTGGCGGGTTTCGTTGCCTTCGTAAGCACGGTCCATCAACAAATGAATCGGCCGCTCCACTG
>NZ_JBEOLS010000006.1:0-136203 GCF_040279205.1 Xanthomonas hortorum | reverse complement strand
ACTGTTCCGTCGCTTGAAAGGCTACCGCCGGATTTTCTCGCGCTTCGACAAGCTGGATGTCATGTTCCTTGGATTCCTCAGCTTCGTCCTAGTCGTTGATGGGCTTCGGATGTGTTAACAGGCCCTAATCCAACTGCAAACGGCATGGATGTAATGCTTGCCACTAAGCTCGATAGGACTCTCGATTTCGTTGAGCAGGATAAGACGTCGAGCTCGCTTAAAGCTGTACCGAAACCCGGCCTTTCCTTCAACCAAGATGGCAGTCTCTCTCAATCAACCGGCAACATCGCAGCAATGGGCCAGCACTACTTTGATCGCCCTTCGCAGCTCTATGCACAACCCGGCCAACGCCCCGTAAGTCTTGGCGAGCACCGCAATCAGGCGGGGCAACTTCAACCCACTGCGGACTACGCCAATTACTACGGCACATGGGCCGTAGAACAGATCCTTCAAGCAGAAGATCGCGCAAATGTGCTGCATCAAGGTACCCGGCCGCAGGTGACCATCGATATGGCCGCGTTAGGCCTGAAAGAACATCTGATCGAGAACGAAGGTCTGGACCGGGGGCCGAACAAAGCGCCGTTTCCATATCACGACAGCAGCACCGCCCCACCCACGCTGCACCATTTCGACCACACGCAGGATGGCAGCGTGAATCGGGCGCACGACCATACCTACGTGCCGGTGGCACCCAGCGCTCCTGCAGTAGCGGGACCACGCGGCCCGGACGATCCTGCACACCCAGACCACGCCATGCTCGAGCAAATTCGCGGTGGCGTGCGCAAGATCGATGAGAGTGTAGGCAAGCCCTATGACGAGATGAGCGAACGCGTGAGCCGCAGCCTGCTGGCCGCGTGCAAGGACAACAGCGAGGCACATCCGCATGTCACGGGCTACGCACTGGCCAGCAACGCGCTCAGCCGTGTAGACCATGTCGTGATGAGCAAGACTGGCAACGTGTTCGCAGTGGAGGGCCGGATGGACGATCCTGCGCACAAGCGCGCGCATGTGGAGATCGATCAGGCGATCCATATCCCCGTCGAACAGTCGGACCAGAAGTTGCTGGCGGCCAATCAAGCGCTCGCGCAAGAAAGAGCGTTGGCGCAGCAGCAAGAACTGGCGCGCGGCATGAACGAGCCGAGCCCAGGCGGCCCGGCTAGATAGGTCTCACGCTGACCAGGCGCGACGAAACTGCATACTCAATGGCGCGCGATACCACGCCGTTCAATTGCGACCAATACCGCACGCACCCACATCCGGGCATGGCTCGCTACTGCCAACGCATCGAGAACATGACGTTGCGTAACGAAGCGCATTGGCAGGGGCGCGCGGCTCCGTCGGATTCCATCGTTGCGCTACCTTGGCCTCGGCACGGCAGAGGCCAAGCAGCTGGGCGATGCATGCGTCGGCGGGCAGGCGATGCAGCGGCTGCGTAACGGATGGGAGCAGGTGTCTGCGGCTGCGGGTGGATGGCAGCCGTGTCAGCGTGGCCAAGTGGCTCAGGTTGGCAGGCGTGAGGGCTTGGTGCATCTGCCCGGCTGCTTGTGATGTGCCGCTAAGGCGCACAAGCCGTGTGCTCCACTCGTTGCTCAAGAATCTCGCGCACCGCGTTGGCGGCATCGAAGATGGCCTGGCCCAGGGTTGGCAGCGTCTGTGCGTGCAGGCACTGTGGGGCACTCATGGCGATCACGTCGCCGTGCGCGGCGATGGTGCGCATCAGGCGGTCGAGGTGGTCGATCTGGTCCAGCGTGAGACAAAAGACGGCGGCATGCGGGTGCATTGCGTGATCCTCTGCGAGGCGTGGCGCGTGCGCACGCGGCGCGGCATGCACGTAGCGCGCCTGAAGGGTGGCCGTGTACCTGCGTGGCTGCACGCGCACGGTGGGGCCGGTCAGTCTGTGGGCGCCACACTCACCACCAGCTCGCCATCGCGCAGGCGGATGTGCAGCTTGCTTCCGATGGCAAAGCCCAGTTGTTCCAGCCAGCGGCCACGCAGGCGCAGCGTGGGCACGCGTTGGTCGCTGGCGGGGTAATAGCCGTAGCCGACGGTGCAGTGTGTTGGGGCACGCGGGTGGCCGGGGCGTGGGGGGCGGGCTTCGGTGCGGGGTTGGGGGATGGGGGTGCGCTCGACGTAGGGCCGCGGCTTGATCGAGGGGTCGAGCGAGTGCCAGCCGATCTCGCGGGGCGGCGGCTCCGTGGCGCGCTTGCGTGCTGATGTGGGACGGGACGTGGATCGACGCATGGCAAAGCCCTCCTTGACGAACAGGCCCCGTTGCACAACGCAACGGGATGTCGGGAGGCTAGAAACCGCAGAGAGCCGGCGGGCGTATTTCCCCGAAGGGTGTTGTATTAGCCGCCCTCCCGACGCAGGCATCGCGTCGGTTGCACCCGCAAGACGCTGCAGGCACAAAAAACCCACCGGTTTGACGGAGGTGGGTACCGCTCTCTGAGGAGTTTCTAGGCTCCTTGGGGTGGAGATTGCTACGCGCTACGTGACGTGTCAACTGGCTGAGACTGGTAGTCTGGAGGACATGTGCTGAGACGTGTTCTTAGCGGGGCAGAGCACAGAGAATTTCGAAGTACGACGCGAGCAGAATGTGGTGTCCTCCACTTTTAGCCTGCGACAGCACTACTCTGCGCATGACTTGCAACCGCTCCATTCGATCAGGATCTTGTGCAGAAGAGTTTGGAGTAGCCGTGATAGATGAAGAACTTGCCTCGAATCGAAGCGTCGCATTGGGCAACAGGAAGACAATGACAAGGTTCCGCTCACTCATTCTGCTTGTTTCGCTGACGCTGGCGGCGATGCTATCGAGCTCCTGCGCTCGTTCCTCCGAAGAGATAGCCGGCGATGCCCATGGTGTGCGGCCCATGGCAGCCAAGTCCCCAGCATCCCACGCTGCGTCAAAAACCGTGACCAACGGAGTCAACACCCCGACAACAAGCATCAGCAACCAAGAGTTAGAGGCTCGATTGCTGCAGTTCGTCGATGCATTCAAGGTTCCAGAGGACATGAGCTATACGCGCTTGGAATCCGCGCTGGGAATGAAGCTTGGGCCCGCCTCAGAGCCTGCATCTCCTTGGCATGTGGTGAAGGACGTCGCACTAGCCGATGGCTATACGTTCTATGCCACGCATTTTCCTGCGGAAAAAGGCTTTTCAAGCATGGAGGTTGCGGTGGCTCTGCCCAATCCCATCGACCCAACGCGCACGCCGACATCCGTCTGCATTTGGGACGCGGCAGCGCTCTCGCAGAAGTTGGAGGCCATGGGCTATAAGCGCGGCGGGCAGCGCCCATTCCAGGCGGGATGGCTACGCCAACACTGGCGCTCCATCGACAACGGAAAGCAGGGCTTCTCAGTGGCATTGCTGATTTATCGAACTAGCCAAGAAAGCGGCGCGCGCGAATGCGCGTTTGGCCTACAAATCGATGGAGGTGATGCGTGAAGCCAGTCGACCGACGGATTGAACACTGCCGAGTCGGCGGGCAATTCCCTCGACACTCTCTAATAGATCGGTGCAAGCCATCACCCTAGCCTTCAGCAGGATAGGCAGAATGTCTTGAATCGACACACGGGTTGGACAACAGGACAACGATGAAAAGGTCTCGCTCACTGACGGCACTTCTCTCGCTGGCGCTTGTCGCCATGCTGCCTAGTGCATGCGCTCGTCCCTCCGAGGGCATTCCTCCTGCTGCCGTCAAGTCCCAAGCGGCTCAAGCGACAACAAACCTCGTCAATAACAAAACGGACGGCATCAGCGTCCAAGAACTGGAGCGCCGGCTGCTGCGCTTCGTCGATGCCTTCAAAGTGCCGGCGGACATGAGCAATACACGTTTGGAGTCCACGTTGGGAATCAATCTTGGACCTCCCATGGACCCTGCACATCCGTGGTACATGATGAAGGACATGCCACTGGCTGGCGGTTATACCCTCTACGCCACGCATTTCCAGATGAAGAAAGGATTTTCGCGAATGCAAGTCTCGGTGCGCTTGCCCGATGGTAGTGACCCTACTCGCAAGCCCGCCGCAGTCTGCATCTGGGACGCTGCAACGCTTTCCAAAAAATTGGAGGACATGGGTTACAAGGGAAAAGGAAAGATGCCGTTCCAAGGTGGCTGGATACGCCAACACTGGCGCTCTATCAACGAAGGAAACCAGGGCTTTTCAGTCGCGTTATTGCTTTATCAAACTGATACTGAGAGTGGCTCGCGCGAATGCGCGCTTGGTGTACAAATTGATGGAGGTGATGCATGACGCCGGTTGATCCACGAATTGAACCGTTGCTCGCCCAAATGGCCAAAGATCCGAGTCTGCCCAACGGGGCTGAATCCAGCATTCGACAGACGCTTGCGGAGTCGCCTTACCTGTCCAACTTGCTCGGCAATGCCGTTGAGAAAGGGCATATCGGGGCGATCGCCGTCTCGCATGGGCACAACAATGGAGGACATTTTCAAGACGGCAAGGACGGGAAAGCCGGGACTCTCAACATCAGCGAAGCTGCTTTCAGGAATCTCAGCGGAGAGCGGCGCATCGACTACCTGACGGAGGTCATGGGTCACGAAACGATGCATGGCGTGTTGGCTGAACATCGTACCCAAGCGCTGTCGGAGTTCGCGATGACCATGGGTGATCGCATGCAAGAAGCCCATGAGAACCGAGAGAGCCACGTCGACCTTACAGAACCGACACGCATCTACTTGGACAGAACCCGGGAAGATGAAGCGCTCTCGGAGATCTCTGGCATGCGTGCCCTGCACGACCGCATCAGACATCAAGATCAGACGATGTCAGATCATGAAGTCGAGACAGAGCTACTTCAGCGTTCCACCACCCGTTGCGTAGACAAGGAAGTAAATCCACCTCAGTTCGCAAACGGCTTAACCTATGACGAGCTAACGAAGCGCCCGTTTGCACGTAACGACGTACTGACCAAAACCGTGGAGCAGTGCTTTTACGACAGCAGGGGGACGCTGGGACCGCACGGCGATTCGGACTACCGCAACTATTACGGTGTCAGCGCGATCAGCCATATTGCGAAGAACTACGATCATCTTGCCCATGACCGTAAGCCTCCGGAAATACGTGTTGACCTCAAGTCGCTGGGTCTGGAGCCAAGGCAGCTAGAGCGCAACGGACTAGATCTAGGCTCCGCTTCGACGTTCAACATCGTGGACCTGGGCAAGGACGGCTACGGCATGGTCCAGCTCAAAGAAACCGGTGCACGCGGCATCAATCCCCCAAACTCGGCAATGCCTCTTGAGCCGGACCGCATATTGACGCCTGCAGATGCAGGCCACCCGGACCATGCCATGCATCAACAGATTCGCGGCAAGGTGGAGCAGCTGGATGCAGCCAACGGCCGCACATTCGATGCAACCAGTGAGCGGATGACCGCCAGCCTGCTCACCCTGGCCAAGGACAATGGTTTGACCCGAGTCGACCACGTGTTGCTCAACGAGAAGACTAAGGATGTGCCTGCTGCACAGACCCTGTTTGTGGTGCAAGGCGAGCCGCAGGACCCAGCAAAGCTGAGAGCGCATATGCCGACAGCGGAGGCCGCGCAACGCCCACTGCAAGAAAGCTTCGCGCAACTGGAAACGGTCAACCAACGCTTGGCACAGGAGCGCGTGCAGGAACAGTCGCTGGAACAGCAGCGCTCACAGGAACAGCAACAGCGCGGTCCGGCCCCTACTCTGTAAAAATCTAGAATCAGCAATGCATTAGTAGATTTGATCCGCTCCAACCCTGCGCGTCCGTGAAGGGCAAGCGAAAGGCACCTTCGCCATACTGAGAGCACATGTCAGCCATTGCGATTGAGTGGATGCGGTGGCGGGCTGTTAGACCTCGCCAGACGAGCTGCTTGACCCTGCTGACAGGCAGCGGCACACTCCCAACTGGAGCCTAGAAACTCCACACACAGCGGCACCCACCTCCGACACCCTGGTGGGTTTTTTATGCCTGATCGAAAGATGAGGCATGGCTCGGCGTTTCTGCGCCGGGAGGGCGGCGAATACAACACCCGCAAGGGGAATAAGCCCGCCGGCTGTGTGCGGTTTCTAGCCTCCCGGCATCCCGCTGCGTTGTGCAGCGGGAGCTGACCCCTGGCAAGGAGACGCTGCATGCACAACGAACCCGGCTACTGGATGTCCGAAGGCACGCAATACCACCTGCTGCGCGTACGCGACCAACTGTTGTTGCTCTCCACCCTGGCCACACCGCGTTCGCGCGAGGAAGGCACGCTGGGTGCGCCTGCGATTCCGCTGCAGCAGTGGGCGCAGTGCCTACAGCAGTTGGCTGAGCAGTTGGATGATGTGCTTAATGATTTGGGTGGCGCTTCGTAGCGGCAGACCTGTGTGCATCGGTGGCGGCACGCGCCCAGATACAAGCCCTCATTATCAAGCGGGCTGAACCACCCGCGTGCGCAACGCCTGGGCTAGGATCGGTGCGTACAGGGGGAACATCATGGGCAGAATCACCACAGCGCGCCGTGTCGCGCTGATATTGGCAGCGCTGTGCATGCTTGCATGCGTACAAGCCGTGCCGGCACAAAGCATGCGCTCAGCTACAGGCAAGGCAAGGCAACGAGCAAGTACATCCCGCCAACGCGGCAGCCATACAACTCCATGGCGCGCGACACCACGCCCTTCAATTGCGAGCAATACCGCGCGCACCCGCATCCGGGCATGGTGCGTTACTGCCAGGGCATCGAGAACATGGCCCTGCGCAATGAGGCGCGCAGCCAGGGGCGCCCTGCTCCTTCGGATTCCATCATTGCGCTACCGGGACTGGGAACTGCAGAAGCCAAACAGCTGGGCTACGCATGCGTGGGCGGGCAAGCGATGAAGCGGCTGCGGAATGGGTGGGAACAGGTATCGGCTGCTGCGGGTGGGTGGCAGCGGTGTCAGGGTGGATGAGAAGAGCTGGATTCCCTTTTCCAAGTCGCAAGTAAATTAAGAAGAAAGACAAGGCAACCCAGCTAGAAATTTTCTAAAATCCTGAACTGTTATTGCTTATCGATAGTCCGCAAGAAGTTTAAGCCCATCTCAGCAGAGCTCTTTACTGTTGACACTTCCTGCAAAAGACCGAGCTCTTTAAGGCGGAGCTTGACGACCTGTCTCGACACTTTAAAGCGACTCGCGATGGCGGATGAAATGATAAGAAAAGAATCTTTGTTACACTTCTGATCATCTAGGTACAACAACCCGAAACCTCTGTTCTTAATACCGCACAAATGAGCCTGCCTTTTTACTTCTGCAACTAAAGCACGGGCAGGGAGCAATAGGCACGCCGCAAAGTAGTTTGCTTGCCATTCGAGACGAGCGATATCTTTGATAGCAATTTCGTTATCCTCATCTATCTCAGCATCCAATTCTCTCAATGTGTCACGCCTGATAAATCGACCATGGTCTAGGCAAACATGTCCTAATTCATGCGCCAAAGTAAATCTTGCTCTTCCCTCGGTCCCGCTCTGGGAAGGATCAATGTTAATAATTAATGGCTCAAAGGAAACGGTGGCGAGCACACCCGGTGGCAGTATGGAGTGAGAGATTACCAGGCCCTGGTGCTTTTTCAGGTAGAGGCAAAAATGATCAAGTGCTGCGGCAGACCCGCTATGCGGCACCTTAAGGCTAAAATCTCTTGCGATTCCTTCAATCTCTGCGGCGGAAACAAAGGGAATCCAAGGGGGCCCCAACTCATGTTTCTGCGCTTCAATGCCCTCATGCATCGAATCTGAAATACCTGAAATATCCGTTGCCATTTCTAACGCAAGCGAGGGTAACGAGACAAAATGCCTGTCTCCGAACATACAATGATAATCAAAGAACCTACTTATATAGTAATCAGAAGTAAGCGCCTCCGAGCTAAATGACGAGTAATTTGAATTATTATTAATTTTGAGCGTGGATGGTGATCTGCGTAAAACCCACTCCAGCTGACTTTCCGGAAAATAACGGGCAAGTCCAATTCGCTTTGAACGCGCGAATGAAACTGCGCCTTCCTGAAAAGCATTCGAGCTTACAACTATAGCCTTAGTAGCTGCTGAGCCAACCTGTTCAACCTTCTGGAAAAATTCCTCTATGTCATTGACCGGCACTTTTTTTGAATAATTTTTGCATTCAAAGATATACAAAACTGACCACTCTGATGCACCTGGCATCCAAAGCTCCAACGAAACGTCGAAAATTATATTGGACTCTCTATCCTTAGAGTAGTACCCCTTCTTCTGAAAGATTCGACAGCACGATTCATTAAGCCCGTACAAGCCCGCCGAAACATCCTGAAGCACTTGCGTATACACCGCATCCTCTAAAGTGTCACCCTTTTGAACAGAGCTAATACTTGGTGATACGTTGATCATTTTAGACCTTGGCTGTAACTTTGGTATTTTAATAATCTCACAAATTGGCGCTCCGTCTGATATGGTGTCTGGATAAAGCACGTTGGTTCGGTCAGCGGTACCCGAAATTTGTACCAGCAGTGTCAACACTTGTGATTACAGGCATTAAATAGCTTTGGCAAGGGCGCTCGTCTTTGTGGGAGCGCCTCTACCATTTACTGCAGCGTTCGCTTATTTCTTCTTGCCGCTTTTATCCGGCGTTTGACTTAAAGCGGACCCGGCCGCTGTTTTTGAATCCTTGCCAGTGCTACCGCTACGCAAGACCTTGCTTGCGGCCTTGGCCGCTTTCGGGCCGGTTTTCTCGTTGGTCGCCATGCGTGTGACCTCCTCGCCACCCCAGTGGTGGCGTGGCGAAACTAGGCCGATTATGTTGGCCGCACAAGTCTGGTTGCAGCGCGCGATACGGCAGAGTCTGCAAGACCGCCGGTGCGTTATCTGGGCCAGTTATCTGGCGAGATGTGCGGTTCTCGAGATGTGCGGTTCTGTGTACCTGATGTTTTAAGGCCGGCGTGCCACAGAAGTGTGCCAAGCCATCACTGCGGCGAGGGTTCGGGCAACGGCTGCCGCGCCTGGCCCCAGGTGAGCATTGCATCCAGTGCCGGGCACAGGGCCTGGCCCCAGGGCGTGAGGCTGTAGTCCACCTGCGGCGGTACCTGCGCGTAGACGGTGCGCAGCACCAGGCCGTCGCGTTCAAGCTGGCGCAGTTGTTGGGCCAGCATCTTTTGCGAGATGGCGGGAATCAGCCGTTCCAGGTCCGAGTAGCGCTGCACCTTGCCGTCGAACAGGTGAAACAGCAGCAGCAGTTTCCAGCGGCCTTCGATGAGGTTGAGCAGGGCTTCGACATCGCACGCGGCGGTGTCCGGGGTATGCGGCTTTCCCATGGGTGCGTGACTTACCTTTGCGTGCGTTCTTGCGGCAGGTGATGCCGCTGCCGATGATGGCATACACGTTTCGCACCGGAGATCGCTGCCATGTCGCTTGCCCTGCCCGCCGCCATTGCCTGCTTCTTTGCCGCCAGCAACGCCGGCGATGCCGCCGTGCTGCTGCCGCACCTGGCCGACGATGCGGTGGTGCATGACGAGCGCCAGCATCACCGTGGCGCTGCCGCCATTGCGGCGTGGCTGGCACAGACGCAAGCCAGCACGCCGTATCGCGCTGTGCCGCTTGGCGTGCACATCGAAGGCGAGCATGTGCGCGTCACTGCGCAGGTGTCCGGCGATTTCCCGCAGAGCCCGCTGCAGCTGGAGCATGTGTTCCAGCTGGTGGGCGGCAAGATTGCGGCGTTGGCGATTCATTGAGGCAGCGTGCCGGCGCCATGCTTCATCCACCAAGGCGTTGATCCTGGAAACATCCGCCTGACACGATCGCCGAAGAAGATGCCCGGCACGCAACTACGCAGATGCGCTGTTACCGGTGGCGATGCTGTGAGCGGCATCGACATCGAAGTGATCGCGCCAGGCGACAGTGCAGTGGCTGTTCTTGCCAGTGCTTTCCAGACACGCTCAGCCGTTGAGCGTGCGGCCGCCGTCGACGATGATTTCCGAGCCCACTGTCCATTTCGATTCATCGGAAGCCAGGTACAGCACGGCCTTGGCCACTTCGTCCGGGGTGCCGAACCGGCCGAGCGGGATGGTGGCGGCAATGTCCTTGTTGACCTGGTCGCGGTACGCGTCGGGGATGCCGAGCTTGTCGTACAGCGGGGTTTCCACCGGGCCGGGGCTCACCGCGTTGAGGCGGATGCCGCGCGCCAGCAGTTCGCTGGACAGTGTCTTGGTCATGCTCAGGAAGGCCGCCTTGCTCGCGGCATACACCGACGAGCGGGCCGCGCCCACATGCGCATTGATGGAGGTGTTGAGCACCACCGAGGCGGGGTTGGCGAACACCGGCAGCAGCGACTGCAGGAGGAAGTACGGGCCCTTGACGTTGATGGCGAAGGAGGCATCAAACGCCTGCTCGCTCCAGTCTTCGATCGGCGCCCATACCGAGACGCCGGCATTGAGGAAGGCGATGTCGAGCTGGCCGTAATGCGCCTGCACCGCCTGCGCGAGTTGCTGCTGCGCGGTGACGCTGGCCGAATCGGCGCGCAGCACCAGCACCTCGGCGCCCAGCGCGGCCTTGGCCTTGGCAATGGACTCGGGGTTGTTGCCGGTGACGATGACGCGGGCGCCTTCGGCAAGAAACTGCCTGGCGGTCTCCAGGCCGATACCGCTGGTGCCGCCGGTGATGAGGGTGCGTTTGCCTGCTAAACGGGACATGGGGTGCTCCTGAGCTAGGCCCGCCGCGCGTGGCCGGCCTTCGAGGTGTGTAGCGTGCGCCCATGCCGAATTTGCTAGAAGACCTTGGCGCCACATACCATTCATGCGATCTGCGCATGAATTGAAGGGCTGGCAATGGACCGGTTTCTGCTGATGACCTGCTTTGCCCGTGCGGTGGAAACCGGGAGTTTTTCTGCCGCAGGCCGCGACCTGGGCTTGGGGCAACCCAATGTCAGCCGCCACGTGGCGGCGCTGGAGGAGCATCTGCACACGCGGCTGCTCAATCGCTCCACCCGCAAGCTGGTGCTGACGCCGGAGGGAGAGCGCTATTACGCGGAGGTGCGCCGCATCCTGGATGCGGTGGGCGAATCGGAAATGTCGCTGCGCGATAACGTGCAACCTTCCGGCTCATTGCGGGTGGCCTGCCCCACGGCGTTGTCGCATCAGTATGTGATGCCGCTGGTGCCGGAGTTTTTGCGGCGCTTTCCGGGCCTGGAGCTGGACCTGCAGATCAACGACCGCTTCGTCAATCTGCTCGACGAGGGCGCGGAGCTTGCCATCCGTATCGGCCACCTGGAAAACAGTGCGCTGCGCGCCAGGCGGATTGGGTCGTTCAAGCGCGTGTGCGTGGCAAGCAAGGACTATCTTGCCGAGCGTGGCATCCCCGCCGTGCCCGACGACCTGCGCCAGCACGATTGCGTGCTGTACACGCTGTTGGCATCGGGGGCGAGTTGGCGTTTCAAGGAGGTGGACGTGCCGGTCACCGGCAGAATCCGGGTCAATTCGCCAGAGGCGGCGCGCGAGGCGGTGAGCGCGGGCCTGGGCATCGGGCAGGGGCCGGAATGGTTGTTCGAACAAGGGCTCAACGCCGGGCATCTGCAGATCGTGCTCAGTGCGTTCTCTGGCCCTGCGGTGCCCATGCACATCATGTATGCCGCCAACCGCCTGGTGGCCAAGCGGGCGATTGTGTTTATGGATTTTATTGCCGAGGCGTTTGCGAAGATTCCGCAACTCAACGCCCCCTCCTGCTCGCAGCGATAGACGTTTATTCCAGCGGTCTTGGCGAGGCGCGCTGGTAGTTGGAAAACGTCTTGTGGAGTGAGGCGGCGCGCTCATCGGCAACGACGTTTTCCACACTGCTCAACCCACGCGATGCGATAACGGCCGAGGCTTTTGCATCGCCCAATAGGTAAGCCAGGCGCAGGTACGCCAGACTGTCGACCAGGTTTTTGTTGTTAGAGTCGCTGGCGTATACGTCCGACAGCCCGTAGTACGCATATAGATTTCCGGCCACTGCGGCCCGCCGCAATATACCGATCCCTTTATAAAAGGGCCCAGTGAGTGCGGTTTTTTTGCCGTAAATCACGGTGGCGGCCTTGTTGCCTGCTTGCGACTCCGCTTTGAGCTGGTCCAGGTTCAAGGTTTCCAATCGGGCGAGTTCGTCCTCTGTCGGGTAGCCGTGGGTCCACAGCCACTGCGCTTCTGCATCCGAGTTGGCAACCAATGGCCCACTGACCCTGCAGGCATTGGGACCCTGCGGGCATAGATAGCGTCTTGCTTCCTGGCTCACAGAAGGCGGCTTGATGTTGGCCGCGTGATCGGGCGGCATTGCTGCGGCGTTGCGCTGGCCAGTGGCAGTTGTGGGTGTAGCAAGCGCAGACGTCGACGCCTTGCCGGTTTGCGCTGGTTGGTCTGTTTTTCCGCAAGCGGCAAGTGCAATGCATAGTGCCGCCAGGGACAGGAATGTCTTTACGCGCATGGTGCCATCCGTTGCGGGCTGCAGTGGTCAAGCGTGATGGTGCTTGATGTTGGCCTGCGATGCGAATGCGTCCTTTGATTGCAGGCCTCTGATTGCAGGCCTGCGCTGGCAGTCAACACACACCGCCTCCTCTGTACCCTCACCCCCGACCCCTCTCCCGGGGGGAGAGGGGAGTGTTCGCCACGTCTGTGGGGCAAAGCAGGCCGACTCCGCCGCCTTTGGCCTGCACTGCTCGCAGCCCGCACTTGGCGGGCTGCAGAGACGGCGGTTGAGGTCGCACAACGCAGGTGGCGCGTGGCCGGATGCGGCGTGTCGCTGCCTCCCCGGTTGCACGTTTTGCTGCGCGGTTGGGGCCGCAGGTCGCACCCGCCCAGCTGTCCTGGCTGCTGGCGCAAGAGTAGGCAAAACACGCCACACGGCGCGCCGCGCGCGTTGGGCCGCCATATGCCGCCGAAGGCCAGATCGCTTGCTGCGTAAGGCTTTCGAGGAAGTGACGCGATCTGATTTGCATGAAATTGGAGTCCCTGAGACGAAATGCATCCCTGGTCTGAATTTTCCGTATATCGTGCGTTACGTCACATTTAAATGTGACAAACGTCGCAATTAACCGGCGAGAAGGATCTGGGCATGACCGACAACACGATAGGGCTGCACCCGCAGCCATTGGGCGGGCGTGGTGTGACAGGACAAGGATGGGCGGTCATGCCGCCGTCGTTGACGTCGTCGTTTGGTCATCGCCGCATGGCCGCGTTGCCACGCGTGCCAACACCGACATCGACACCGTCGTCAGCGCCAACTCCTGCTTCAGCGATAGCGCCAGCGCCAGCGCCAGGGACACCCAGTCTCAAACGGATATTGCGCAAAGGCGCGCGCAGCCTGCTGAGAACATTGCCCTGGCGGCACCAGGACCGGCTCCACTTCCTGCATACGTTCGGGCGGCTGCCGGATCTGTATGCGCCGAAGTGCTTCAACGAAAAAATTCTCTACCGCAAATGCGTGCACGGCGATTACCCGCTGTACACGCGTCTGGCAGACAAGTTTGCGGTGCGCTCCTATGTGGCGGCCAGGATCGGTGAGGCGCATCTGGTGCCGCTGCTGATGGACAGCACCGACCCACAGGCGTTGTTGCAGCTGCCACGCTGGCGGCAGACCGTGATCAAGGCCAACCACGGTGCGGCCATGGTGGAAGTGGTGCGCGACGAGCCGGATGCGGTGCAAAAGCGCCGCATCATCGAGCGCTGCGGCCAGTGGCTGCGGATCGACTTCTCCAAGATGGTGCGCGAGATCCATTACCGCGATATCCCGCCGCGCATACTGGTGGAGCGGTACATCGGCGAGGCGCAGCAGGTGCCGGTGGATTACAAGTTCCACATGTTCCGGCAGGCGGACGGTAATTTTCATTACGTGCTGCAGGTGATCTACGGCCGCTTCGACACACCGAAGCTGGCGATGACCTTCTTCGTCGACAACCTGCACACGGTCTTCCACCGCATCCGCGACGACGGGCGCACGCCGCCCTGCGCGCCGGGGCTGCTGGAGCAGGCACTGGAACTGAGCAAGGTGCTGGCAAACGACTGCGATTACGTGCGGGTGGACTGGTATATCCAGCGCGGGAAGATCTATTTCGGCGAACTGACCTTCACCCCGGGGGCGGGGCTGGTCACCGGGCTGGACCGCGGGCTGGACCGGATGATGGGCAATATGTGGGTGCAGCGGCGCATGCCGGTGGAGCCATGGTTTTCCGGGGAAGGCATCCGCGTGCGCGTGCCAGTGCGGTAAGGCGTGGCGCCGGTGTCTGTGGCGATGGCCGTGCGGCAGATGGATCAGCGGCAGCGCCGCCGGGCGTAGCGCCCGGATGCCATCTTGGCGAATGGGCGTACTCAACATCGTCAGCCGTAGCAGACCGCTGCGCTGACGATATGGATGCTGGCCTGCGTGGCGGATTACCCACGCGCCTTCAGATGCAGCATGGGGTAATGCGCGTAATGGCCGATGCCATTTTTGATGATGGGGTCTTGCGCGGTGAAGTCCGCAATCTCCTCATCATCGGCAATCTGATAGAGCGATAGCCCGAAGCCGCCGGTGTCGTCGATCACCGGGCCGTGCGCCAGGATCAGGCCCTCGGCCAGGCGCTGGTCCAGAAACGCGCCGTGCTGCTGCATCAGGGATGTTTCTTCCTCCGACATGGTGCTCAGGAAATCGCTGCGCGGCGGAATGTATTTGCAGAAATAAGACTGCATGGTGGGTTACTCGTGGCATGAGGGTGGCGTCGCGGCTTATTCAAAAGCCGTGTCTGGGTTTACAGCAGTGGGAGTTTTTTACAGACCGGGCAACATGGTCGTACGCCCGCAAGATTTATGCGGTTTTGACGCTCTTCAAGATCGAGCCTTCGAACATCTTGGGCAGATAGCTTTGCAGGAACAGAATCATGCCGGTCATCTTGCCGACGGGATTGCTGAACTTCGGGTCCTTGGCCTGGATCAGCCGCTCGATGGTGCTGACAACCGCGTCCGGTGCTTCGGCCGTGTCCAGGCCCTTCTGGGTCAAGGCGGTGACCTGCTTGCGGTAGGCGCTGTAGTCGGCAATGTCGTTGCCGTTTGCGGAGATCGCGTTATGGCCGAGATTGGTCTTGAACCACACCGGCTCGACCATGTTGACCTTGATATTGAACTGATCGAGTTCAAACCGTAGCGATTTGAAATATCCCTGCACCGCATGCTTGGACGCGGAGTAATACGACAGGTTCGGCGGGCCGATCAAACCGACGATCGAGCTGATGGTGATGATCTGCCCGCTCTTTTGTTTGCGGAAATACGGCAGCAGCGCATTGGTGGTTTTCACCGTGCCCCAGAAATTGGTTTCGAACTGCTGCCGGCCAACATCGACCGGTGTTTCTTCGGCGATGCCTGTCACCATATAGCCGGCATTGTTGACCAGGACATCCAGGCGATCGACGGCTTGGAACAACGCCTTGGTAAATGATTGGATCGAGCTTCATCGTCGATATCCAGACGCAATAACTTGAAGGGCACCTTGCTCTGATGCTTCTCCGGTTCGCGGCTGGTGCCGATGACGTTGAAGCCTTGTTTGTGCAAGTTGTTGGCCAGCAGCAGGCCAAAGCCTGAGGAAGCGCCAGTGATCAGGACTGTCTTTTTCATGGTGATGTCTCTCAAGCAAGCAGGTTGGCGGAAGGTTGGAGAACAACACCGCCAGACGCCCTGGGTTGCAGTTGCACGGTGTCTGGCGGTTGACGCGCGTTGCGGTGTGCGTTGGTGCATGTGCAGTGCCGATTGCGGGCAAGGCCTGGGCGAGCCCACGACTTGCCTGCACAGGGCGACTGGACTGCCCACGGACCGCATGTTAGTATCGATTTAGTAGTGAATCAATACGGAAATGATATGAACTCGAAAACTTCTTCGGACAACCTCTGCCCGATCGCCCGGAGCCTGACCTTCCTGGGCGATGCGTGGACGATGCTGATCCTGCGCGACGCGAACTCCGGGCTGACCCGCTTCGATCAGTTCCGGCAAAGCCTGGGAATTGCCCCGACCATGCTGACCAAGCGGCTGGCGACGCTGACCGAGGAACAGCTATTGGAGAAGCGCCAGTATTCGACGCGCCCGCCGCGCGAGGAATATGTGCTGACCCAGGCGGGGCGCGATTACCTGCCGGTGCTTTTCATGATTGGTGCGTGGGGCCGCAAACACCGTGGCGAAGGCAAGCTGCTGCGTTTTGTGGATGCGCAAACCGGTACCGACCTGCAGCCGATCGCCATCGATGCGGTGACCGGGGCGGAAATCGGAACACGCGAGATCCGCATGGTGGTTCCGGAGTGAGGGTGCGGCGCCACTGATCGCTCTCGGCGTGGGTCGACCTTGTGGTGCGTTGACTTCGTGCGCGCTACCCTTGCGCGCGCTCGCTGCCCCTAACGTGTGCATCCGTATGGCGCGTGCGCGTCGTTGCCACGTTTACGCGTTGCCGTCGCGGCAACCGCGCCTCACTTTTTATCCAGTACAAGGACGTCTCCGTTGTCGAACCTTTCCTTACGCACCTGTTTGCCGCTTGCCCTTGTAAGCGTGCTGTCTGCCTGCAACGGCGCTGGCACCGCCAGCACCAGCGCGCCGCGCCCGGAGGCCGAACACTTCAACCTTGCCGATCTGCAGCAGCTTGGCTGCACGGTCACCGCCACGCCCAAGCGCAACGTGAGCAAGATCCCGTTGATGGGCGAGGTGGATGGCTATGGCGTGACCAGCACCACCGCATGCGCAACCCAGTTGGTCAGCCTGCTGCAGCCGATCAAATACGAAGACGCGGTGTGGGAAGGCGCACGGACGGCAGCCGGCAACTTCGCCAAGAAGCAAGGCTTCGAACGCGAGAGTTTTGAAGGCCAGCTCGGCGAGTACAGCGAGATCGAGGTCTTCAGCCGCAGCGGCAAGCCGGTGAGCTTCGAGTACAGCGTGCAGGCCAAGGGCCAGCTGCATTCGGTGATCGTGGTCTCCGACAGCATCGCGCCGGATGCGGCGTTCGAGGCGGTGTTGAAGAAAAAGCTGTGAGGGCAGGCACTGCTGTTTTGGGTTGAATGCGGTGGCACTGCGTCGAGGCTGGTCCGGTGCAGATCCTGTGCGCATCTACGTGCCGTTGTTGCCAGCCAGCCTTCCCACGTAGGGGCAGATGGTTACCCTGCCCTGCCACTGCACAGCTGCGGCAGAGTGGAACGGACAACCATTAGCCGGCAAACCGATTAATGGTAAAGTGAAGCCACTCACTTGTTAGCCGGAGAGCACGATGGCGAATCTGGTCAAGCTGGCGACCGCTCGCGCCCTGGTCGATGCCAGTGCGGTCAGACAGGCTTCGGTCGTCGGGGAGGCCGGTGCCTGGACCGTGCAGCTGCAGACCCATAACCAGACCCGTGTGCTGGCCACCAAGGCCAATGCGCCGCGCCGGTTTGGCAGCTTCGAAAGTGCGTTGAAGGTATTGCGCGAGATGGGCATGCCATTGGACGTGCTTCACGTGGATGCTGCGCAGTGGGACGCCGAGGGCGGCACTGCGAAACGCCGGCCGGATCGCTCCGAAGCAATGAAAGTCAAGGAGATGGACGCGCGCTATGCGGTCTCGCTACGCACTCAGACCGAGCACGCCCTGGCCGACCCCCGCCCTGCGCTCTCCAGCGTGCAGGCGAAGCAGCAGATGGAGACACTCAAGGCGCAGCAGCGTGCAGTGCTTGATGCAGCACTGCGTGCGAAGGGCACGCGTGCGTGAGCGTGGCCTGGAAGCAGACCGCGCTGGATGCGCGCACCGCGTTGCTCGCTGCAGCATTGGCACGCGCGATCGAGATCCCCGACCCGCAGATGTATTTCGCAGCGTGTGAACAGGACGACCGGATCGAAGCCGAAGGCGACGCGCTGGATGGTGCTGCCATCTATCTCCCCGGGCCCACGCCGGGAACGCGTTTATACACGTGCCAGGACAGCAAGTATCTGTTGATCTACACACGCGACGGCGACGATGTGCTGATCCTTGCACTCGTCCCTGCGCGCTCCGATTGGAAGCCGACGTAGTAAAAGCGATCTACAGCTCCACGACGTGTCGATGCTACCGCGCGGAGAGGCGCGACCGGTCGACGCCATCGACAGCGCGCTACACCCCACCCAACGGCTGCAGGCACAACCAGATCGCGCACCAGTGCGAGAGCGCGCCGCCCAGCACGTGGGCGTGCCAGATGGCGCGGTTGTAGACCAGCGATTTGCGCACGTAGAAGGTGACGCCCACGGTGTAGAACGCGCCGCCGGCGGCGATCAGCCACAGCACGGTGCTGTCCAGGCCGGCGACGAACGGCTTGATCACCACGATGCCGGCCCACCCCAGCAGCAGATAGATGGCCACCCAGAAGCCCTTGGCGATGCCGGGCAGGAACAGTTTGGCGAACACGCCGAACAAGGCCACGCTCCACACCGCCACGATCATTGCCCAGCGCCAGGTGCCTTCGAGGGCGACCAGCAGGAAGGGTGTGTAGGAGCCGGCGATCATGACGAAGATGCCGGCGTGGTCGAACTTGCGCAGCATCGGTTGGCGCTGCGGCGGGGCAAAGTTGTAGGCCGCCGAACAGCCGAACATCACCAGCAGGCCCAGCGCGTACACGCAGGTGGCCAGCAGCATGGTCTGGCTGGCATGCGCGCGCCAGACCATCCAGGCGCCGCCGACGATGGCCAGAAACAGGCCCGCGGCATGCACCGCGACATCGGCGCGGCGGGCGGAAGCGGTCTTGTAGTGCGGAGCAATGGCGCTGGGGGGCACGGGCACGGCGGTTCTTCGAGGTGGGGGAGCCCACAGCGTGCAGACCAACGGTGACGCGGCGGGGGCAACAGGATACCCGGCTTGCTGAATCCGCTCAGTGAGGCAGGCTCGCCGGTTTGGCGCTGGTGTCACGAACACTCAGTGTGCCCTGACCACCACGACGATGGACTTGGTCAAGATGGGACCGCCCCGCAGCCACGTTCCGTTGGCTGATCGGTATCAAAGGATGCTTTAACAACACGCCCGCTTATTAAGGCATCCTTTAATAGCCCGCATTGGTCGTAAAGGATCCTTGAATGACACGTGTCACCGGCGCATATGCCGTCATCAAGACGCATGACGAGACCGTGCGGGCGTTCGTTCCGGCTCCACTGCCTCCGGCCGCTCCCGTGCTGGATCCGGCCGCCTACCTGGAGCGTAATCGCCTTGCAGAAGTTGCACTGGCGCGGCTGACGGGGATGGCGGGCCTGGTGGCGTCGAGCGAGTGGCTGATCTACAGCGCTGTTCGGCAAGAAGCGCTGCTGACTTCGCAACTCGAAGGCACCCAGGCAACCCTGACCGATGTCTTCGATGATGAGGCGGGGCTGGCGGTGACCAATGCTGACGATGTGGAAGAGGTCACCAACTACCTGCAGGCGTTCAAGTTTGTCCGCGAGCAGTTGCATGCGCCAACAGGACTGCCCATCTCGCTGCGCTTGCTTGCCGAGGCTCACAGAATTCTCTTGGCTGGCGTGCGTGGAGCTCACGCACTACCGGGCAGCATGCGCACCAGTCAGAACTGGATCGGCGGGACCCGGCCGGGGAATGCCGCATTCGTGCCACCGCCGGCCGATCGCCTGGCCGAGGTGTTCGGTGATTTGGAGCGCTTCATCCATGACCCGCAGCCCACGCTGCCACCGCTGGTACGGATTGCGTTGGTGCACGCGCAGTTCGAAACCATCCATCCGTTTCTGGACGGCAACGGCCGAATCGGGCGGTTGTTGATCGCGGCCCTGCTGGAAGACTGGCAGCTGCTGTCAGAGCCGTTGTTGTATGTGTCCGGCTACCTCAAAGCGAACCAAAACGACTACTACCGGCACCTGTCAGCCATCCGCACGCATGGCGATTGGGAAGCATGGGTTGGATTTTTTCTGGAGGCTGTGGAGGCTTCTGCTGAACAGGCACAGCGCAGCATTGTGGCAATCGCTGCATTGATCGCGGCCGATCGCAAACGCGTGCTGAGTACCGGCAGCAGTACCTTGCAAGCACTACGACTGTTCGAGTTGCTGCCCACCATGCCCAAGCTCACCGTCGACCGTGCCCAGCAAGCGCTGGAGGTGTCCTACCCCACCGCGCGCGCAGCCGTGACAACCTTGCAGGACATCGGTGTGCTGGTGGAAACCACCGGCCGCGCACGCGGGCAGAGCTTCAGCTACCAAGCCTATGTGAACGTGTTGCGGGCTTAGAGCGACATCGCACTGGCAATGAAGGCACGCGTTACTGAATCCGCTCAGTGAGGCAGGCTCGCCGCTTGGGGCCGGGTCTCATACCCTGAGACATCCTTTTTGTTTGATCTCCCTCTTTGGGAGCTTTGTGATATGCCTCCGTTTGCCCTCGCTCCCCGCACCGAAACCGCCGAACGCGCGCTGGCCACCACCGATGGCCGGCCCAGCCGCGATGGCGCGCTGCTGACCGAACGCCTGGAACGGCGTTACCACGACCGCATCACCGGCAGCTTCACCCTGCCCGGCCGCGCCGGTAGCTATGCGCCGATCCCGGACGATGTACCCAGCGCGCTGGCCGATGCCTTGCATGCGCGTGGCATCACGCAGCTCTACAGCCATCAAGCCGAAGCATGGGCGGCGAGCCAGCGCGGCGAGCATGTGGCGATCGTGACGCCGACGGCCTCGGGCAAATCGCTGTGCTACACGTTGCCGGTGGTGAGCGCGGCGATGAGCTCCGGCGCCAAGGCGCTGTACCTGTTCCCGACCAAGGCGCTGGCGCAGGATCAGGTGGCCGAGCTGCTGGAATTGAACCGCGCCGGCGAGCTGGGGGTGAAGGCCTTCACCTTCGACGGCGATACGCCCGGCGATGCGCGCCAGGCGATCCGCCTGCATGGCGACATCGTGGTGAGCAACCCGGACATGCTGCACCAGGCGATCCTGCCGCATCACACCAAGTGGGCGCAGTTCTTCGAGAACCTGCGCTATGTGGTGATCGACGAGATCCACACCTATCGTGGGGTGTTCGGCAGCCACGTCACCAACGTGCTGCGCCGGCTCAAGCGCATCTGCGCGTTCTATGGCGCCAACCCGCAGTTCATCCTGTGCTCGGCCACCATCGGCAACCCGCATGCGCACGCGCAGGCACTGATCGAAGAACAGGTGCATGCCATCACCGAATCGGGCGCGCCCACCGGCGACAAGCACGTGCTGCTGTGGAACCCGCCGGTGGTCAATGCAGACCTGGGGCTGCGTGCATCGGCACGCTCGCAGAGCAACCGTATTGCGCGCATCGCGATCAAGAGCGGGCTCAAAACGCTGGTGTTCGCGCAGACGCGCTTGATGGTGGAAGTGCTGACCAAATACTTGAAAGACATCTTCGACAACGACCCGCGCAAGCCGCCGCGCATCCGTGCGTACCGCGGTGGGTATCTGCCCACCGAGCGGCGCGAAGTGGAGCGTGCGATGCGGGCCGGCAACATCGACGGCATCGTCTCCACCTCGGCGCTGGAGCTGGGCGTGGATATCGGCGCGCTGGATGTGGTGATTCTCAATGGTTACCCCGGCAGCGTGGCGGCGACCTGGCAGCGCTTCGGCCGCGCCGGGCGCCGCCAGCAACCGGCGCTGGGCGTGCTGGTGGCCAGCTCGCAACCGTTGGATCAATACGTGGTGCGGCATCCGGATTTCTTCGCCGATGCCTCGCCCGAGCATGCGCGCATTGCGCCGGACCAGCCGCTGATTCTGTTCGACCACATCCGTTGCGCCGCATTCGAATTGCCGTTCATTGCCAGCGAACCGTTCGGGCCGATCGACCCGCTGGTGTTTCTGGAAGCGCTGGCCGAGAGCGAAGTGATCCACCAGGAAGGCGACCGCTGGGAGTGGATCGCCGACAGCTACCCGGCCAATGCGGTGAGCCTGCGCTCGGTGGCCGACGGCAATTTCGTGGTGGTGGACAAGACCGATGGCAAGCAGCAGATCATCGCCGAGATGGATTATTCGGCCGCAGCACTCACGCTTTACGAAGGTGCCATCCACATGGTGCAGAGCACGCCGTACCAGGTGGAGCGGCTGGATTGGGAAGGCCGCAAGGCCTATGTCACGCGCACCCACGTGGACTACTACACCGACAGCATCGACTACACCAAGTTGAAGGTGCTGGACCGCTTCGACGGCGGCGTGGCCGGGCGCGGCGACTCGCATCACGGCGAGGTGCATGTGGTGCGGCGCGTCTCCGGTTACAAGAAGATCCGCTACTACACGCATGAAAACATCGGCTACGGCCCGGTCAATTTGCCTGACCAGGAGTTGCACACTACGGCGGTGTGGTGGCAGTTGCCGCAGGCCACCTTGGGCAAGGCGTTCGCCTCCAAACAGGATGCCCTGGACGGATTTCTGGGAGCCGCGTATGCGCTGCACGTGGTGGCCACGGTGGCAGTGATGGCCGATGCGCGCGACCTGCAAAAAGCCGTGGGCAACGGCGATGGCGCGTGGTTTGCGGTGGCCGACCAGACCGGGCGCGGGCAACTGCGCGGTGTGGAAGAAGGCGAAGAAGGCGCGGTGGAATTGCAGCAGGCCTTCGTGCCCACGGTGTATCTGTACGACAACTTCCCCGGCGGCGTGGGCCTGAGCGAGCCGCTATGGCTGCGCCAGGCCGAGTTGCTGCAGCGCGCGGACGAGTTGGTACGGCGTTGCGATTGCAGCGCCGGCTGCCCGGCCTGCGTGGGCCCGGTGCTGGCCGCGCACGAAGAAGGCAAGGGCGAGTCGCCCAAGTCGTTGGCGTTGACGGTGCTGGCGCTGTTGTTCGATGCGGATGCGCCGTTGCGCCACGCCACCCAGGTGGACGAGGACCTGGCGCTGGACGTGCTTGCATGAGTGTGAGTGCGGACCGGCTGCGCTTGCTGCGCCGGCAGGCCGGGCATGCGGATGTTGGTGCGCCGGTGACGATTGCAGACGGCGCTGCACCGCATGGCGCGCAGGCAGCGGCTGCGGTTGATGCGGATGCGTTCGCGACCGAATGCATGATGCTTTCGCCTGCACAACAGATGCACTCCGCAGTGGTCGGACGAACATCTGGTAAAGCAGTTGTTGTGGGCGATGCACGCACGCGTGCCGCAAGTGAAATGCCTGCAACGGCACAGCCGACGTGTGACCCGGCAACGCCGGTGGCTGGCAGCGGCCCTGGTGTCAGCGCAGAACGTCTGCGCTTGCTACGCCGTCAGGTCGGCGGGCTGACGCCTGCAGCGCGCAAGGACGAGGCAGTGATGCCCACGCGTGCGCAGCGTCAGCCTGCGTCAGGTGCCACCTCGCAGGGGTGGCGCGCTGCGCCGCGCGATGCTGCTGCGCCAAGCGCGCAGGCAGGCAACGTGGACGCTGGCAGTGACCGGCGTGCCCAGACACAGACACAGACACCGGCAATGACGCGCCACGCCTTGCAGGCACCGGGTGCTGCAACGCCAGCGCGCGATGCCTCCGTGTTTGCCTGGGTGGAGCACGACGTGCGCCACCGGCCGGCATCTCCGTCGCCGTCGCCGTCGCAATCGACTGCGCATGCCGATGCCGATACAAATGTCGCTGTCGCTGCTGCGAAGCGTCTGCCTGCATCGCATGAAGCGTCTATCGCACCGATGCCCGCTTCGCAGCGACGCACCGATATCGCCGGCTTGCGCAAGATGATCGGCCTGCGCGAACGTGCGGTGTCAACGCACATGCCGGCGCGTGCAGCGTCCACCGATCGCCATCTGCCCGGCAACGAGATCGCACCCGGTCTGCATCTGATCGAGGACTTTCTGCCGCAGCCGATTCCGCACGAAGCCTTTTCATTGGCGTTCGCAAAACGCGAGGACGCGGTAGACCCGATGGATCTGCTGTTCTTCGATACCGAAACCACCGGCCTTGCCGGCGGCACCGGCACGCGCGCCTTCATGATCGGCGTGGCCGATTGGTACATGGACGATGCGCACGGCAGCGGCCTGCGCGTGCGTCAGTTGATGATGTCCACGATGGCGGCCGAGAGCGCGATGCTGGATCTGTTCCGCAGCTGGCTGTCGCCGCAGACGGTGCTGTCCAGCTACAACGGCCGCTGCTACGACGCACCGTTGCTGAAGACGCGCTATCGGCTGGCACGCCGCGGCGACCCGATCTCCGCGCTGGA
Organism: Xanthomonas hortorum; assembly: GCF_040279205.1. Taxonomy (GTDB): domain Bacteria; phylum Pseudomonadota; class Gammaproteobacteria; order Xanthomonadales; family Xanthomonadaceae; genus Xanthomonas; species Xanthomonas hortorum_F. Next base: position 112,144 of record NZ_JBEOLS010000006.1, on the reverse strand, counting down.
TCATGTGGACCTGCTCTTTCCCACGCGCCGCCGCTATCGCGGCACCTGGGAGAACTGCAAGCTGGCCACCATCGAACGACAGCTGCTGCGGGTAGTGCGCGAGGACGACCTGCCCGGCTCCGAAGCCCCGGCCGCCTGGTTGAGTTACCTGCGCGGCGGCAGCGCGCGCAACCTGCGCCGCGTGGCCGAGCACAATCATCAGGACGTGGTGACCTTGTCGCTGTTGCTGCAACGCCTGGTGGCGGTGGACGCGCAGGACCGCGAGGTGATTCCGATGCTGGAGATGCCGTAGCGCTGGACCAGGCGCGGCGCTGGCACGGCCTGGCCCGCATGCCGCCGGGCCACGCTATGCCAGCGCAGGATCACTGCACCGGTGTCACTGCTCCGGCTCGATCTGTTTGGCTTGCTCGTTGAGGTAATGGGTCACCGGTGCGCCGCGGTACTGATCGGTCAATCGCCCCAGCGATTCGGCGCGTGCATCCGCCGCCTGCCTTGCGGCGGCGTCGTGCGGACCTTGTGCCGCACGATCCAGACGGCGGCCTTCGCGCACTGCCGCTACATGGGCCGGGTCGGCTGGCCTGGACGCGGCGCGGAACTCGTTGGTGCGCTGCTCCACGATCGCCGCATCGCGTGCGGTGTCGATGGGGGTTTCCGGCGGCAGGTCCAGTTCCATGCCGGTGTGGCCACGCGCCAGCGTGCGGTTTTCCAGCAGCGCGAGCAGTTCTTCCTCGGGCTGGTCGGTCAACAGGCTTTCGCCGGCATCGCGAAAGGCACCGGCGGTGGTGCGCTGGATCCCAAAGGCTTCGCCGCTGAGCTTTTGCATCTCGCCGAAGTTGCGCCAGACGTAATAGTCCTTGTCGTGGTTGGCGCGCGGCAGCGAGAAATCCTCATACCGATAACCGGACGAAAATGCCGCCTGCGCGTAAGCCGAGTCGGGCTGACGCAAGCGTGTGCGTGTCAGTTCCATGGCCTTGCCCGCAGCGCTTTGCTGATCGGTGGCCACCGCCTCCACGATGACCGGGCGCATCTTGTTCCAGCTTTCCAACCATTGCACTGCGGTCTCGGCCAGCCCCTCGGGGCCATCGTCCTTGCCCGGGAAGAAATCGCGCAGCTGCGAGTCGGCCAGCATGCCCTGGCTGAAGACCGGCACCACATTGATCTTGGCCAGCAGGCGATCGAGCGCAGCACGGCGGGGCGCATCCTGCGAGTGCATCGGATTGATCTGGTAGTGCTTGTACAGATTGGACACGAATTGATCGAAGCCGCCCGTGTAGTACTTGGCATACAGCTTGATCGCGGCCCCCTGACGCAGATCCGGCCGGCGCATCAGCAGCATCGCCACCGCCTCGGCGGTGTCTTCCTTGCAATCCAGCGCCACCGACATCGCCTCCGGCTTTTGCAACGCGTGCTCCAGCGCCTGCTCCACGGCGGCAATGGTCTGATCGGTCTTGATGAAGTTGCCATCGACCGGGTTGCGGATCACCAGCGGCATGTCGCGCAACTGGGCGAACGGCACCTGCGAGACCAGCTTGTTCTGCGGGTCGTCGGTCATGCGGCCAATGCTGAAGTCGTGCATCAAGACCGGCACGCCATCGGCACTGACTTCGACATCCAGCTCCAGGTTGCGATACCCCTGTGCGTAGGCGCGATCGATGGCGGCAAGCGAGTTCTCCGGAATGCCGGCGTGGTTGTCGAACAGGCCCCGGTGCACCATCACGTCCTTGCCCAGCGCGCGCGTGCTCGGCGCCTGGAAATACGTGTCGTGAACCAGCTCCTTGCGGTGCTTGCGCAGCAGCGCGTCCTTGCCGGCCACCAGATGATGGTCGTTGGCCTTGAAGAACGCTGCACCGCCGTCGCGCGCCGGCACCTCGTGGCCGTGGTAGCGCGCGGCTTGCTGCAACTTGCGGCGCGGCTGCGTGGAGGCGGCGGGCTGCAGCCAGTGTGGCGTTGTCAGCCCGTGGCCGGGCAGATCCAGCGCCTTGCGCAATGCGGCGTGGGCTGCGTCGCTGAAGGTGTCGCCAGGCGCAAACGCGCGCTGCAGATCGAAGATGATGCGGCCTTGCTGCGCATCGACCAGCACCGGGCCTGCCGCTGCACTGGCGCAATCGGGTAGCGCCTTGGCCATGGCTTTGAACGCGGCTCTATCCAGATACACCGGCTGCAGCGCCCCAGCTGCAAGCTTTGCTGCAATGCTGTCCTTCTCGGGCGCGATGCCGGCCTGCGCGAGGTGGGTGGCCAGCTTGCTTTGCAGCGCTTGCACCGTGATCTGCCTTGCCTGTACTTCAGCCAGCCGCTGCTCCGAAAACTCGCTGTCCAGCGCCACCAACGCCTGCTTGCCGGTCATGGCGCTGTCGTTCAATGGCACCAGCGGTGGTTGCATGAGGGCCTGACGACGAGGCCGTGCACGCAAGGGCAGATTGCCGCCTGGCGCGTGCGGCACCTCCATCGGGGTGATTGCACTGGTGTGCGACGGTGTTGCCAGCGCGGTGGTGTGCGTGGCGGCTGGTTGCAAAGGACCAATACGCATGACGACCTCAAGAGCACTGCGGGCGGCCAGTAAAGCGCGTGGCATATGACAATTCGCAACCGAGGCGAAGTCTGCCGCCGCAATGCGAAACGATGCCCCCCGGCGCACCGCATCACGTGGCCGGGCGCCTGCGCTAGAACAGCGTTTCCTTGAACGGCAGCATCGCTGCGCCCAGCACCGTGGCGTGTGCCTGCACCTGCCCGACCAGCAACGCCGGATACGGCGATGCGACGCCGCGCCGTGGCGCGGATTCGAAGGCGATACGGGCGATCAGCCGTTGCGCAAGATCTGCCGGCAGGCGCGCGCCGAAGACGATGACGCGCGGGTCGATCAACGCGATGATCGCCGCCACCGCCAGCGTCACGGTGGGTTGCACCGCATCCAGCCAGGCCTCGATCTGCGGCCAGGCCGCGTCGTAGTGCTGCAGCATGGTGTGCAGGTCCGGCAGCACATGGCCATCGGCGACCAGCGCCTGGCGCAGGCTTTCCAGCGTTGGCCGCGCCATGCCGGTGATGGCCGAGATGCGCCCCAGTTCGCCCACGTTGCCGTGCGCGCCGCGGTGCACGCTGCCGGCGGCGATCACGCCCGCGGCGAAGCCGTCGGCGATCGTCAGATAGACCAGATCCGGCGATTGGCGGCCAACCCCGTACAAGGCCTCGGCCAGCGCGGCGCAATGGGCGTCGTTGTCCATCCAGACCGGCAACTGCAGACGCTCGGCGATGAACCGGTCCAGCTCCACCTGCATCCATTCGGCGGCCAGCGAGAGCGGCGGATTGACCCGGGTGCCGTCGCCGATGCGCGGGCCGGTCATGCTGACACCCACCCCGAACAGCTGCTGCCGGTCCACACCGGCCGCCTGCAACAACTGCTCCAGCAATTCCGGCAAGCGCGCCGCGAGCAGATCCAGCGTCAGCGGGAACGCCGTGAGCTGGCGCATGCCGCGGACCTGCCCGGCGAAGTCGATCAGCACCACCGCGATGCCATCGACCATCACCGAGACCCCCACGCTGAACGCGTAGCCGGGCACCAGACTCAGCTGCACGCTCGGTTGGCCGCGACCACGCCGCAGCGACGGGCCGAGCTGGAGCAGGCCCTGTGCGACCAGCGGGTCGATGATGCCCTTGGTGCCGGGAACGCTGAGCCCGCTGGCGCGCGGCAGATCGGCACGTGCCAGCTGGCCGGCACTGCGGATCAGATCCAGCAACGCGCGCTCGCTGGAACCGGCGGCCTGCCCGTCGCTACGACGGCGGTAATGCGAACGAATGGCCGCGTGGGCGAAGAAGGAAGACATAGGGAGCAAAAGGGCAGTGGTTGTCACATAAGCTTAAATTAAGCAGATTAATTTAATCCGCCTGCGGCACCGCGTTGGGGCCGCCCGACATCGCGGATCGTGCCATGCGTCTGTTTCATCCCTCTTCCTCTGGCCCTGTGTGTCTGCCCGGTCCGGCCTGCGGCCCGCAGCGTCGCATATTGTCGCTCGCGCTGGGCATGGCCGTGGTTGGCTGGATGCACGCACCGGCCCAGGCCGCCGAGGCGCCCGCCGATGCCTCGGCGCAGACCCTGGATGCCGTGCAGGTGCGCACCTCGTTCCAGTCGCAGAACACGCGTGCCATCGCCACCAAGCAGGCCGCGCCCACCATCGTGGACTCGGTCGCCGCCGACAGCATCGGGCAACTGGCGGACTTCAATGTGGGCGATGCGCTGCGCCGGGTCACCGGCGTCAGCACCGTGGAGTACCAGGGCGAGCCGCGCTACGTGACGGTGCGCGGCCTCAACGGCAACTACAACAGCATGCTGATCGACGGCTTTGCGTTCGCCAGCAACGACATCGGCAGCCGCCAGGCGATGATGGATGTGCTGCCGGCCAATTTTGTCGACCGCATCGATGTGGTGAAGTCGTTCCTGCCGGAAAACGACGGCGGCGCGATCGGCGGCGTGACCAACCTGGTCACCGCCACCGGCTTCGGCCGCCCGGACGGCCTGCTCACCTTCTCGGCCAAGGGCGGCGCCAACCTGATGGGCAGCCGCTATGGCGGCAGGACGCCGGTTGGCGAGGGCGACCTGAAGTGGGGCAAGCGCTTCGGTCGCGACGGGCAGTTCGCCTTTTTGGGCGCTGCCAGCCAATGGCGGCGCGAGATCTCGGTGCCGCAGCAGGAAAACGGCGGCGGCTTGAACTGGTACGCAGCCAATGGCACGCGCGATCCGGTGGCCTATGGCGGCACCGGCGATGCGGTGCCCAGCGAGCGGCGCTGGTACAACTACGACAACACCCGCGAACGGCGCAGCCTCACCGCGCGCGTGGACTGGCAGCCGGAGGGCCCGCTCAGCGGCCATGTGTCCGGTTACAGCTTCCGCCAGCGCGAGGCCTCGGACCGCTATACCCAGAACGCCCAGGTGCAGAACAGCGCGCGCCTGAGCCGCACCGGCCCGCAGAGCGGCACGCTCGACAACGTGAATCAGTACGTGGAATTGGGGCAGTTGCGCTGGAAGCGCGCGCTGTCGGGCATCAACGGCGAACTGCTGGCCGAGTTGCCGGCGCAGTGGCGCGCCGCGCTGCGCGCGAGCACTTCGCGCGCCACGGTGGACAACCCGCAGACCTGGGACCGCTTCCAGCAAAATCGCCTGGCGTACGGCTTTGACTGGAGCGGCACCCTGCCCGCCTTCACGCCCCTGGACCCGGCCCTGGCTGACGACCCGGGGCGCTACGCAAACCTCTATCACCAGCAAGAACGCACCGGCTACGCCGAACGGGTCGGCGACCTGCAGCTGGAGCTACGTCGCAACATGGACGAGGACAGCCGTGGGCTGGGGCTGGCCGTTGGCGCGCGGCAGGTACGCACGCACATGCGCACCGACGTGCAGCGCACCACCTGGAACGGTTTGCCTGACACCTTGGCCGACGTGCTGGGCAGCCCCACCTGCGCGCTGGGCTGCAACAGGCAGATGATGACCATCGACCCGGCATTGGCCGATGCGCGCTGGGATGCGCTCGCCGGCCAGGCGCGCGGGGTGGTGGACACCACTGCGCAGAACAGCGGCAGCTACAGCGTCGACGAGCAGGTGCGCGCCGGCTTTGCCCAGGCGCAATGGCGCGGCGAGCGCTGGCTGCTGGCTGGCGGCATCCGTCTGGAACAGACCCGCTTTGCCAGCGCCGGCCAGCAGCTGAGCGGAACCACCTGGACACCGGTCAGCGCGGTGCATACCTACCGCAACTGGTTGCCATCGCTCAGCGGGCAACTGCAGACCAGCTCCAACGGCACGCTGCGCTTTGGTGCCTCGCGCTCGATCGGCCGCCCGCGCCTGGACCAGATGGCATTGAACGGCGGCGTGCTGCAGCTGGGCAGCACACCGCCCACGCTCAACCAGGGCAACCCGGACCTGCAGCCGCGCCGCTCGCAGAACCTGGACCTCGGCCACGACTGGAGCTTCGACGACGGCGGCAGCCTGCTGTCGATCGCGCTGTTCCACAAGACCATCGACGATGAAATCTTCCGCTACGGCCAGATGGACACCATCGACGGCGAGCAGGTGCTGGTCACCCAGCCACGCAATGTGGACCGGCCGGTGCGCCTGCGTGGCGCCGAGCTGGGAGCCATCAAGGAGCTGGGGCCGTTGCTGCCTGCGCTGGACGGCTTGTCGGTGTCGGCCAATGTCACGTTCCTGGACGTGGAGTACCCGGTGGTGCTCGGCGATGGCACCCGCACCACCCTGGACGTACTGCCGCAGCAGCCCAGGCAGTTGTGGAATCTGACCTTGAATTACGCCCGTGGGCCACTGCGCACCACGCTGGCCTGGAGCCGCACCGGCGAGCTGTGGGATGACCGCTTTCCCAATTACAGCAGCCTGCCCGAGTTCTATCGCAACCGTTACCAGCAACCGCTGGACCGCATCGATCTGAAACTGGGCTGGGAAGTGTCGCCGGCGGTGTCGCTGAGCCTGGACGTGCTCAATCTGGCCGGCCAGGGCTACCAGTACCGCATCGGCCGCGATCAGGAATATGTGCAATCGGCCTGGAAAATGGCCCCCACCGTGATGGTCGGCGTCAATGTCAAACTTTGAGGAGCTGTGTATGTCGCCATGTCTGGATACCACCTTCAGCCGGCGCCGGCTGCTGGCCGCTGCTGCCGGCGCCTCGCTGCTGTCCACCGCGTTGCCGGTGCTCGCCGATCACGCCGATAAAGCGCCGCCGCCGGATGTGGGCCGCAAGTTCCTGCGCTCGAAACGGCCGATGCCATTTGCCGGCAATACGTTTGTAGGCCATCTCGAACAGCAGGGCGATGGCTACGACAGTTTCGACCGGGTGCTGGAGATCTACCGCGAATTGCCCGAGCAGCGCTTCGCCAACAAGCTGGCCGTGTTGCCGCCGAGCAGCTATCACGTGACCTTGCTGGGCGGGGTCAATGAAACCGACCGCGCGCACGGGCCATGGCCGAGCGATCTGGCGCGCGATGTGGCGTTGGCCGACATCAACGCCAGCTTCCTGGCGCGGTTGCAGCAGCGCGATGCTGCACCGCTCGGCGCGTGCCGGTTTCTGGTCGACCCCACGGCGGCCAGGACCGGCAGCCACGACAATCTGCTGATTCCGTTGCTGCCTGCCGATGCAGCCACCGCGCAGCGCTTGGAGACGGCGCGTCAGGCATTGATGACGTTGACCAAACTGCAGCGCCCGGATTACACCAATTTCCGTTTCCACATCTCGTTGGCTTACCTGTGCGAGACGCTCGATGCGGCCGAGCAGGTGGCCTATCGCCTTGCGGTGGGCGATTGGTTGAAGCGGCTTGCGGCGGCAGGCCCGATCACGGTGCCGCGTTTCCACTTTTGTACTTTCAAGGACATGGACGCGTTTCGTGAGGTGTATGAGGTTTGAAGTTGGGCTTATATGGCGAATGCAGAAGCCCCTCTCCCTCCGGGGCGATAAGGCACGGCTTGCGTGCCACTGGCGCGCGTGCCTTGGAGCGCCCGCGCCGCAAGCGCGGGCCGGGGCGCGGAGCAGGGGCTGGGGTGAGGGTACGCAATCTCGCCAACTCACAATTGCCGGGGTATTTGCAGCCAAGGCGCACCCTTTCATTTAGGCAGGCGTTTGCAGCGTTTTTAATTTTGCGTGTGACGGCAAGATCTGTGCGCGTGGTTAATGGAGGAAATTAGGATTTTTAGCTGCCGTACCCTCACCCCAACCCCTCTCCCGGGGGGAGAGGGGCTTTGCTCCATTGCACCTTAGTGGTTCGTATAGTTTTAGTTGTTGCGCACCGTTTGGTGATTCGTGCTTCTGCAGCTGCATTGCACAGCGTGTACTCACACACTCGCTTCCGACACCTCCGTCGTCATCTGCCACGCCGCAAACTCCTGCTCGAATTCGGCCAGCGTCAACAAACCCATGCAGGCATGCGCGCCAATCGGTAACGCCTTCCCTGCGGCAAGCCTGCGCACCAACAGGATCGCAGCGAAACACGGAATCTCCGGGCCGTGCAGCATCGGCGCGGTGAGATCCCACTGCACAAGCAACGGTTGGCGATCGCTGGTTTGGTCATGCCCGGTGCCACGCAGCTCCACGCGCATGCCGCCCAAGTCGGTGCCGAAGCGGTCGAACCAGCGTGCGGCGTGTGCAAATAGTTCCGCCAACCGCGCCATCGGCAATGGCACGCCGCGGTGACGCAGCCAGGCGACGATAGCCAGACAACGCTGCAGAAACGTCACCTCCAACGCTGCGCGAAACTGCACGCTCTGCACGCCGGGATAGCGCTGCAGCAAGAGATCGTGGTCGGACACATCGCATGGCGACGCCAGGCGTGGGGCAAGCTGGGCGAACTGCACGCGTGTGGGCCTGGCCCAGCCCACCACCGTCTGCCAGCGGCCGTCGTGCCACCAATCGAACGGCGTGCCGCAGTACGACAACACCGCACGCACCGTCGCCAGGCCCAGCGGTGTGCCTTGCGCGGGCGCAATGACCATGCGGATGCCGTGCAACGCCGAAAAGCGCGGCAGCAAGGCGTCGATGACCGCGCTGGATAGTGCGGGCAAGGTGCTGGCGCCGCTGATGGCCACACGCTGCGCCTGCCTTGCCACGGCATCCAGTGCAGCCGGGAAATCGCGTACGAACGCGCGCCCGTCGGCCAGATCGATGTAATGCATGCCGGACTGCAGACAGCTGCGCGCCACGGCGTAATCCTGACCCTGGAACGGGCCTGCGGTATGCACCACCACATCGGCCGCGGTGGCCGCCAGTTGCGCGGCGAAGTCGCTTGCCTCGGTATCCAAACGGCAGGCGGAGATGCGGCCGGGTACGGCATCCGGCCACTTGGCCGCCACATCGCCGGGATGCCGCCCGGCCGCGATCACCTGGAGCTGCGCCGTTGCCGCCAGCGCCCGCACGATGCGCGCGCCGAAATGCCCAAAGCCCCCAAGCACCACTACCCGATACGTCATTGCCTGCTCGCCGTCTGCGCCTGTTGCACAGTATCGGCGAGCAGACAGGCACCAGCGCATCCAGCTTGTCCGCGCACGATGGCGACACGATGCGACTAGCCGGAGACCCGTGTCACCAGGCCACGGTCCAACGCCTCGCGCAGCACCTTCAGCGCTTCGCGCGTGGCGAGCTTGGAGGCACCGGCCTGCTTGGTCGCCAACACGGCCTGCCTGTCGGCCAATGCACGTTGCTCCCTGGCCAATGCCTGCAGCGCCTCGGGCATCGCACCCTGTTGCGAGGATGCGGATGCAGCGGCAGATTGCGTGCGTGTCGAGGCCTGGAGCGCACGCGGCTCGGTCTGTGCAGAGAGCTGTGCGGCCAGTGCGGCCTGGCGCTCGCTCAGCGCATGCTGACGTGCCGCCAATGTGGCCTGGGCGTCGGCCAGTTGCTGGCTGCGGACATGCGCCGCGCTCAGCCGATGCATCAGCGTCGGATTACGCACCAGGTATTGCACGCCATCGGCGCGGAACCACAACACGCGCTGGCCATTGCCGGCATACGCGCGTGCGGTCTGCAGATCGCTGCGCGAGCCATGCATCACCTGATGCTCGCCGTGCACCAACACATAGGCATCGCCTTCGTCCTGGTTGGTTGCGACGGCTTTGCCGCACGGTGCGTTTGCTGTGGCTCGCGGTGCGACCGGGGCTGGTACTGCATTGGATGCATTGGATGCGACGGGTGCCAAAGGCGCTGTTGGCGCAATCGCGGTTGGCGCGACAGGAGAAACTACAGGCGCGGGCAGCGCCGGTATGACAGGCGATGCGGGCACCACAGCCAACGCAAGCGGATGCGATGCAGGCGCGGTTGCAGTTGCAGTTGCGATCAGCGAGGGACCAGCGAGTGCGGCGGTAGCCAGCAGCAGCGCGGTACGTAGGCACAGCAATGGGGAAGCGGTCTGGATCATGAGAGATCTCCACGAAGGTCACAGCTCGGTAGGTACCGCCTGCGCGGCACACGCAGACGGGGTGGGACACAGCGATCACGCGGCCACGGCGTTGCCGACGCTGCGCAGCGTCGTCACGCAGGAAGTGCCGGGCTGTGGCGAGCCCGTGTCGATGCAGGTGCTGCCTGGCGCGATGCGATCGCACGATGCCGGCAGGTGCTTGGTGTCATTACCGCTGCCACGGATCTGCCGGCCGTGCACGGCCAGGAGCGGATCGGTGACTGCACACCACACGTTGCCGAGGCGTGGCCGCTAGAGACGGTGCTGACGCAAGGTGCGGTCTGCAGCGAGCTCGCGACTGTTGGCTCGCTGTGTTCGGCGATCTGGGGTCGCCAGCATGACGGAGCGAGCGGCCGTCAGCTCGGTGCGGATGGTGCGCTCAGAACCAGTGCGTGCGCGTGGTGAATGACGACTCCGCACAGCGGCCGTGCTCACGTGGCGGTGAGCGCAGTCGTGGCGTTACTGACTCCTAGTTGTTCTGCGCGTCTTCGGCGTCTGCCTGCGCTTGCGCCGCTTCCTTCTGCCCGCGCGCAGCCTCGATGCGGGCCCGACGTGCGGCCTGTTTGCCCATCTCGGCCTGCTGCCGGGACAGCGCGGCCGCTTGGCGCACCGCAGCGGCATACGCGTACTGCGCCTGGCGATGCTGCTGCGCCATCTCGCGGATCTGTTGCTCGGCTTCGCGCGCCTGCTGTTGCGCGTCCTGTTTGGCCTGCGCCAGTTCCGGGCCTAATGACGCCAGCTGTTCGCGCGCTTCCTGCAGTGCGTCCTGCGCGTCCTGCATCTGTTCCTGCCGACGTTCAAGGTCGCTATTGTCGGTACCCAGCGCGTGCATGGCGCTCTGCGCGTCACGCAGGGCCGTGGCGGCGGCCTCGCGGCTGACGCGGTCCAGCTCATCCCAGCCGTTCTGCGTTGCATCCACATCTGCGCCAGGGAGTGACGCGGCGCCCAGTACATCGGCGATGACACCGTGCGAAGCCGGGGCGGCTGGTGCCGCAGGCAGTGCGGGCAGCGCCGGTGCAGGCAGTGCGCTCATCGGCGCTGCGGCATCCACCAACGACACACCGCCGGGCGTACCGGGCGTGCGCTGCGCTGCCGGGGCGGTCACCACGATGGGCCGCATGCTGGTGGACGTTGCCGGCACCGGCATTGCGACCAGGCGCAGCGGCATCACGCCGGCGACGGCCACCGTCGCCAGGATCACCGCTGCGGCCAGCCGCGGAAAGGCGCTGGTGTCCTGCAACATCACCAGCCTGCGCTTCAAGCTGATAAACGACGGCGAGGCACTTGCCACGCCACCGAGCGGACGTGGCGACACCCCGAACTGCAGCAGCAGGCGTCCATAGTCATGACGGCAATGGCGATGCCCGGCGACCACGGCCGCATCGCAGGCCGCTTCGCGGGCAATGGCGTATTCACGGGCGGCCAGGTGCACCAGCGGATGGAAGAAGAACAGATGCTGGGCCAGCGACGGCAGCAGCCCCCACCACAGGTCGCGGCGGCGCAGGTGGATCAACTCGTGGGTCAGCGCCATGTCCAGGTCGTCGTCGGCCATCTGCGCCAGGCGCTTGGCCGGGAACAGCAACACCGGCCGCCACGGACCGATCAACTGCGGCGAATCGATCTGCGAGGACAGCCGCAACGCGGGTGGGTGCGACAAGCCGTGCGCCTCGGCCGCCATCTGCAGTGCCTGCACCAACGCCTTGTCGGTGCACGGCTGGGCAGCGCGCACCAACGCACGGCTGCGCCAATACGCGCGGACCGTGCCGGCCGAGATCACCAGCACGCCAGCCGCCCATACCGCAAACAACCACGTGGCCCACGACGACCAGACCGCGACATCCATGGCGTGCGCCGTCGCGCTGGCAGCGGCGGCTGTCGATGCGGCGGCCGTGGCCGTGGCCATCGGCACCAACGCATCGGCGCTGCCAAGCGCAGATGCAACCGTGTGCGCCGGCAACACCGGCAACTGAAGCGGTGCGTTCCACAGCAGGCCAACCACCGCCTGCACGCCCACCAACCACCACAGCCAGGTTTGCGTGGTGGCCGGCAAGCGCTTCACCCCGCGACACAGCGCCCACACCGCAAGTGTCAGCACCGCGGTCTGCACACTGGTGGCGCCGAGTTTCCATAACAGCGATTCGATCAGAGGCGACATGGCTCAATCCTCCTTGCGCTGCGATTGCAGCTTGGCGACCAACGCTTCGAGTTCGGCCAGCTCGGTATCGCTGACTTCGGCGCGCTGCGACATCCACGCCACGAACGGCGACACCGAGCCCTGCAAGGTCTTTTCCACGAACTGCCCCACAGCCGAGCGCACCACATCGTCCTGGCCGGTGGTGGCGCTGTAGCGGTACATGCCGTCCACCTGCTTGCGGCGCAAAAAGCCCTTGGCGCGTAGCCGCTCCATCATGGTCAGCACGGTGGAGCGCGCCAGCCCGCGCGGCTCACCGAACGCGGCCGCCACTTCGCCGACACTGGCGTGCCGCTGTTCTTCGATGTGTTGCAGCAGGGCCAGCTCCTGGTCCCCGATGGTCTTGCCGCGCATGCCGTTCTCCATGACTACAGTTGTCGCTACCGTAAGCCTGGCGACAGGTGTAGTCAATAGGTCGGATGGCAGGGGTGCGAGTGGGCGCTGCGACTGAGGAGAACACCATAGTTTGGTTGGGTTCGGACGGACTATGGCGTCCTGCCGGCTTGTATTGCCAAGACATGTGCGATCTGGGCTTGAAGAGACCTAAAGCGGACGTCGAGTGAATGCCCGCATCTGGCCGTAGGGGACTTTTGCGGGTTGCAAGCGAGAAGTTGCCTCTTGCTCTGACTAGAGTCTGGTGACTGATGGTTGTCGCTGACTTTGATATGGTGAGGACAAGTGGGAGATCTTCAGGAAGTAAGGGGGAATAATGAATGAGATAGGAAATTCACACATTGCGGTCGGCGGCGAGTTCACCAAAATCTTCGATCACGAAACATTCCTTTCTATGTTGAACTCAACCGACGAAGCGGGAGTCGCGCTGAAGTTCCATCTGATCATGGAAGAGTTTCTCAACATCTGGTGCTCCAAAATCGCAGGGGTAGAGGATTTGTTTAGCGATCTCGAATTTGTGCCATTTAAGACGAAACTACAGATTGCAAAAAACCTGGGGATGGGAAGCGATCTATTTCGCGCCTTTGGTAAGTTGAACGTGACCAGGAATAAGTACTCCCATAGGCTGAACTTCAAGGCCTCACCGGGGGATCTCGAATCATTGTCGACGCTGATCGACAATAGTGTCCCAGAGGCTCAGGTCCTGAGCTGCTGCGAGTTCGTGATCGAAAGTTCCGGTCTGGATCAAGACGGCGTTCGTGTCCATCAGGTCCACGGCTGGTCATCGAGCAGCTCCAAAAAGTTGTTCATTATGTGCGCACTCCTCACCATCAAAGCTACCTTCTGGATGCAAGAGGAGTTCAACAAGCGCGGCATTCAATACACCCTGATCGCTGGACTTCCACAGCATGAAGGTCAGCCCCAGCCATGAGTGTGTGAGGTGGGGACCGGAGGCGATCAGGCGATCCCACCAAACTCCCGCCCGGTCCGGGAGCCTAACCTGTCCTTCAAACGGCTCGTCGTTACCCCGCGGACCGATCCTACCGGCACCCCTGTGCTGGACATTTGTGATGAAGGAGCCAAAGAGAGCTATCGCCTTGCGCGTTGGACCGTGGATCCACTCTCCTATCAGGAACTGATCGAGGCCAAGGCAGGTAAGCCAACCACCCTGAACCTGAATGACGTTGCCGTGATGGATTCGGCTGGAGTCAAAGTCCATGGCGATGACGTCATCGCATCAATGAAGCTCGACTGTCCTTTTTCTTCTGATGTCTTCGCATTAGGGCCTGTTAACACTAATGGCCCGAGCGATTAAACTATCGTGCATGGAGATCACGCCAGCACAATTTTCTCTAATCGAACACTGCCTGCCGGCGCAGCGCGGCAATGTCAGCATGACCAACCTGCAAGTGGTCAACGCCATCCTTTACGTTGCCGAGCATGGCTGCAAATGGCGCGGCCTACCCAAGCGCTTTGGCAACTGGCATACGGTCTACACACGCATGAACCGTTGGGCCAAGGCGGGTGTGCTGGACCGGATGTTCGCCCAATTGCAGAAATCCCAGATCGTGCGCATCAAAATCGAAGCAGTCTCGCTGGACTCCACCAGCGTCAAGGTGCATCCCGATGGCACGGGTGCATTAAAAAAAACGGCCCGCAGGCCGTCGGCAAGTCCCGCGGTGGATGGAACACCAAGATTCATATGGTTGCCGCAGATGCTCGAACAGCCATCACCTTTGGATTGACGCCTGGCAACGTGCATGACGCACCTGCAGGCCGCGCGTTGCTTGAACACCTGGGGCCAGTGGAGCGGCCGATTCATTTGTTGATGGACCGTGCTTACGAAGGCAACGAAACCCGCCAGTTAGCACTCGATCTTGGCTTCGTGCCGGTGGTCCCGCCGAAATCCAATCGGGTCGAGCCTTGGGAATACAACCGGCAGATGTACAAGCGGCGCAACGAAGTGGAGAGACTGTTCCGTCGCTTGAAAGGCTACCGCCGGATTTTCTCGCGCTTCGACAAGCTGGATGTCATGTTCCTTGGATTCCTCAGCTTCGTCCTAGTCGTTGATGGGCTTCGGATGTGTTAACAGGCCCTAGTACACGACCTCGTTCGCCAAGACCAACTGGTACACCAACGACTACTGCAATGCGGCCTCGGATCTGGTGTTGAACGATCCGGAAGACGGCACGGTGGAGCAGGTCAACGCGCAGCTACCGGGCGGGGTGAATCGCGGCCACACCACGGGGCAATGCCACACCACCGGCATGCGTGATCCGGCGCAGTATCTGGATGCTAGCCGCAATGCGGTGATGAACGCCAACGCTGCGAAGTAATGCGTTTTTAGCGGCGTGCAATGCGATGGCCGGCGTTTGCGTCGGCCATCGCGAAGTGTCGAGATGGATTCAGGGCCTGTCGCGCAAGAGTTGGGGCATCGCACGCTCGACATGTTCGGGTTGGAACAGCAAAACGATGCTGCAGCGCAAGTCTCGGCTGCCTTGAGGTGATTGAACGGTGTGGGTGCGTCGGCTTTTAGAGCGGATGATCTGCGGGTTTGCTGCAGGGCCCTTGCCCGCCCACCACCGCGGGACACGCCGCAAGTACGTCCATGTAGGCTCTTACGCGGCATCCATGCCGCGTAAGGTCCCGCGACGGTGAGCGGGCAAGGACCAGTGGAGATGGCCGGTGTGCGAGGTGCAAGTAATGCACGACATAAATTGTTTGAATGACGGCGCGTCCTACAGCTGCCGAATGCAGCGCGATTAACAGGCAGGCTTTCAACAAAGCAACCGACTCACTTTCTGGTGCGGTGTCCTCACCGCTTGCGGGACCGTGTGGCGGCATGGATGCCGCCACCGAGCCTACATGGACGTACTTGCGGCGTGTCCCGCGAGCGGTGAGGGCGCCGCGCACTCGACTCCCCGACGCTCTCGCCTCCATGCAGGGCTACTGTTGCGCCAACGGTTGCGACTGCGCATCGGCTCCACCGCCGAGCACCTTGTACAGGCTCACCCGATTGCTCGCTTCGGTCAGACGCAGACTGATCAGGGTCTGTTGCGCGCTATAGAGCGTGCGTTGCGCGTCCAGCGCCACCAGGTAACTGTCCACACCATTGCGATAGCGCGCATCCGACAGGGTGAAGCCGCGTTGTGCGGCATCGACCAGGGCGCGTTGCGCGTCCATGCGCTCGTCCAGCTGTGTGCGTTCGGCTAGTGCATCGGCCACTTCGCTGAAGGCAGTCTGGATCGCCAGTTCGTACTGGGCTACGGTGATGTCTTTCTGCAGCTTGGCCACGTCCAGTTCGGCCTTCAAGGCGCCGGCACGGAAGATCGGCACGCTGACGCTGGGCGAGAACGACCAGGTGTGGTCGCCCTCGAACAGGCTGGACAAGGCATCGCTGCCGCGCCCGACGTTGCCAGTGAGCGAGATGGTGGGGAAGAACGCGGCGCGGGCGGCGCCGATGTCGGCATTGGCGGCCTTGAGGGTGTGTTCGGCCGACAACACGTCCGGGCGCTGCAGCAGCACGCGCGATTCCAGCTGGGCCGGTAGCGGTGCCAATGCCACACCGGTATCGATCGCATCGGCAGCCGGCAACAATGCCGCTGGCACCTGTGTGCCGGCGACCAGATTCAGGGCATTGCGTGACTGCGCCAGCTGGGTGGTGAAACTGGCCACATCGGCACGCGCACTTTCCACACTGGTCTGGATCTGCGCCAGATCCAACCCGGAGACGATGCCGTTATCGTGTTGCAACTCGGTCAGGCGGAGCGTCTTGCGTTGGCTCTCCAGCGTCTGCTGGGCAAGCGCCAGCCGCTGCTGATCGGCAGCCACGGTGAGCCAGCCGCTGGCCACTTCGGCCACCAGGCTCAGACGCGTGCTGCGCTGGGTCTGCTCGCTGGCGAGATAGGTTTCCAGCGCCTCGTTCTTGAGGCTGCGGATGCGCCCGAACAGATCCAGCTCCCAACTGGTGATGCCCACTTGCCCGGTGGCGCTGCGGATGATCTGCGGCGCACCGGTGAAACTGGTCGCTGCCGCAGCACGTTGCGCACTGTGCGAGACGGTGACATCTACCGCCGGGAACAGGTCCGCACGTTGAATGCGGTACTGCGCACGCGCCTGTTCGATGTTGAGCACCGCCACGCGTAGATCGCGATTGTTGTCCAGCGCCAGTGCGACCACTTGCTGCAGGCGTGGGTCGACCAGCACTTGCCGCCAATCCAGCGCAGCTGCACTGGACGTAGTGCTATCCGCGCTGCCGGTGTCGCCGACAACGCTGGGCACCGGCGCATCCGGGCGTGCATACCGCGGCGCCATGCTGACGCAGCCACTCAATGCGATGGCACAGGCTACCGCCAGACTTACGGACAGGTTGCGCTTCACGGGGTCACCTCGGACGTACGGACGACGGTGGAGTGATCGGCGGCTTTACCCGGAAACAGGCTGCGCACCATCACGTAGAACAGCGGCACGAAGAAGATGCCCAGCAACGTGGAGGCCAGGGTGCCGCCGAGCACGCCGGTGCCCAGCGAATGACGCCCACCGGAGCCGGCACCGCTGCTGATCACCATCGGCAGCACGCCGAGCATGAAGGCCAGCGAGGTCATCAGGATCGGGCGCAAACGCATGCGGGCGGCATGCAAGGTGGCTTCGATCAACGGCTGGCCTTTTTCTTCCAGTTCTTTTGCAAATTCCACGATCAGGATGCCGTTCTTGGCGGCCAGCCCCATCGTCGCCAGCAAGCCCACCTGGAAGTAGATATCGTTGGACAGATCGCGCATCCAGGTCGCCAGCAGCGCGCCGACAATGCCTACCGGCACCGCCAGCATCACCGAGATCGGGATCGACCAGCTCTCGTACAGCGCCGCCAGACACAGGAACACGAACACCAGCGACACCGCATACAACATCCAGGTCTGGGTGCCGGCGGCCTGCTCCTGATACGACATGCCCGACCAGGCGTAACCCACGCCCTTGCCCATTCCAGCAACTTCGCCGGCCACTGCGGTCATCGCATCGCCCGAGCTGATGCCCGGTGCGGCGCTGCCGGTGATTTCCATCGATTCGCTGCCGTTGAAGCGCGTCAGCACTTGCGGTGCGTACGCCCAGGCACTGCTGGCGAAGGCCGAGAACGGCACCATCGCGGCGTCGCTGTTGCGCACGTACCAGCGGTCGATATCGCTGGGCAACATGCGTGCAGATGCTTCGCCCTGCACGTACACACGCTTGACCCGGTTGTTGTTGAGGAAGTCGTTGACGTAGCGCCCGCCCATCACCGTGGACAAGGTGGTGTTGATGTCGGCCGCAGCAACGCCCAACGCGCCGGCCTTGGCGTCGTCGATCTGCACGCGGTAGGTGGGCGCATCGTCCAGCCCGTTGAAGCGCACTGCACTCAGGCTCTGATTGCCGTTGGCCAGCTGCAGCAATTGCTTGCGTGCTTCCACCAAGGCCTCGTGTCCGTTGCCGGCGGCATCCTGCAACTGCAGGGTGAATCCGGAGCTGGTGCCCAGCCCGTTGATGGCCGGTGGCGTCAACGCAAACACCTGCGCATCCGGCAACGTCATCATCATCGCGCCGGTGATGCGTTGCGCCACTTCCTGCGCCGAGCCGTCGCGGTCGGCCCAGTCCTTCAGACGGATAAAACCCATGCCCGAGTTCTGGCTGCTACCGGCCAGGCTGAAACCGGAGATGGTCATGATGCCCTGCACTTCCGGTTGCTTGAGGATGAACTGGGTGGCCTGGTCGATCGACTGCTGGGTACGTTGCTGCGTGGCGCCGGCCGGTGCGCTGAACATCACCATCAGCATGCCCTGGTCTTCTTCGGGCAGGAACGCGCTGGGCAGGCGCCAGAACAGCAGGCCCAGCACCACCAGCAGCACCACATAGATCAGCGAGCCCAGCTTGCGATGGCTGACGATGCGCTCCACACCGCGCCCGTAGCTGTCGGTGCCGCGATCGAAGCGCGTGTTGAACCAGGTGAAGAACCTGCCCAGCACGCCCTTGCGCGAGACATGGCCGCCCTTGTCGATGGGCTTGAGCAAGGTAGCGCATAGCGCAGGGCTCAAGGTCAGTGCGACCACCAGCGACAGGATCATCGCCGCGGCAATCGTCACCGAGAACTGCCGATAGATCTCGCCGGTGGCACCGCCGAAGAAGGCCATCGGCAGGAACACCGCCGTGAGCACCAGCGCGATACCGACCAACGCGCCGGTGATCTGGCCCATCGAGGTATGCGTGGCCTCTCGCGGCGACATGCCCTGCTCGGCCATCAGCCGCTCGACGTTTTCCACCACCACGATGGCATCGTCGACCAACAAGCCGATCGCCAGCACCATCGCGAACATGGTCAGCGTGTTGATCGAAAAACCCAGCAGCGACAACACGCCGAAGGTGCCCATCAACACCACCGGCACCGCGATCACCGGCACCAGCGTGGCACGCCAGTTCTGCAGGAACAGATACATCACCACGACCACCAGCACGATCGCTTCGATCAGGGTCTTGACCACTTCCTCGATGGAGATACGCACGAACGGTGTGGTGTCGTAGGCGACCTCGTACTTCAGCCCGGCCGGGAAGTACGGCTTGAGCGCGTCGAGCTTGGCCTCCACCAGTTTGGCGGCGTCCAGCGCATTGGCGCCGGTCGCCAGCTGCAGGCCCATGCCCGAGGCGGCCTTGCCGTTGAACTTGGAACTGGAGCCGTAGGATTCCGAGCCCAGCTCCACCCGTGCGACATCGCGCAGGTACACGGTGGCGCCGCTGGCATCGGACTTGAGCACGATGTTCTCGAACTGCGCCGGCGTGCGCAGCTTGCTGCGCGAGGTTACCGTGGCGTTCAACTGCTGGCCTTGCAGCGCCGGCAATGCACCCAGCGCGCCGGAGGACACATCGGCGTTCTGCGCGGCGATGGCCGTGCTCACATCCGATGGCATCAACGCGTAGGTGTGCAGTTTTTCCGGATCCAGCCATACGCGCATCGCGTATTCGGCGCCGAACACGTTGACGCTGCCGATGCCGTTGAGGCGGCTGATCGGGTCCTGCAACGAGGACACCATGTAGTCGCCGATGTCGGTGCTGTCCATGCTGGCGTCTTCGGAGGTGAAGGCCAGCACCATGAACATGCTGCCGCTGGCCGATTTGGTCACCGTGATGCCGTTGGTCTTGACCTCGTCGGGCAGCAACGCCTCGCCTTGCGATACCTTGTTTTGCACCTGCACCTGCGCGGTATCCGGGTCGGTGCCGGAGTCGAAGGTGAGCGTGAGTTGCGCGGTGCCTGCCGAGCTGCTGCTGGAGGACATGTAGAGCAGATTGTCCAGACCGGTCATCTGCTGCTCGAGGATCTGCGTGACCGAGTTTTGCACGGTCTCTGCAGAGGCGCCGGTGTAGGTGGCGCTGACCGTCACCGAGGGCGGTGCGATGTCCGGGTATTGCTCCAGCGGCAGCGAGAAGATCGAGATCGCGCCGGCCAGCGTGATGACGATGGCGATGACCCACGCGAAGATGGGGCGGTCGATAAAGAAACGAGCCATAAGAGTTCCTCAGTCGGCCTTGGGCGTGGCGCTGGCCGGCGTTGCGGGCGTTGGCTTGGCATTGGGCTTAGCTGCGGCGGGTGCACTCGGCGTCACCGCTGCGGGTGCAACCGGTGTAGGTGCAACCGGCGCCGCTGCAGCTGGTGTGGCCGCAGCGGCCTTTACTTCGCGCGTCTTCACCGGCATGCCGACCTGGATTTTCTGCAGGCCCTGCACGATCACGCTCTCGCCTGCAGACAATCCTTCGCTGACCACCCAGCGATCGCCCACTGCATCGCCGGTCTTGAGCACGCGCTGCGCCACCTTGCCGTCGGCACCGACCACCATCGCCACCGCCTCGCCCTTGCTGTTGCGGGTGACGGCCTGCTGCGGCACCAGGATCGCCTGCTCGTTGACGGCCATCGACAGCACCGCCTTGACGTACATGCCGGGCAACAGCAGATGGTCCGGATTTGGAATCACCGCACGCAGTTTCACCGTGCCGGTGGTGGCATCCACTGCGGTGTCCACCACTTCCAGCGTGCCGGTACGCGCGTAAGCGCTGCCGTCTTCCAGCAGCAACCTGACCTCGGCCTTGCCGTCCACTGCCTTGACCTGGCCGGCGTCGAGCTTGCGGCGCAACTGCAGCAGCTGCGCGCTGGATTGGCTGACATCCACATAGATCGGGTCGAGCTGGTTGATGGTGGTCAGCACATCGGTCTGATCGGCAGTGACCAGTGCGCCCGGGGTAAAGCTTGAGGTGCCGATACGGCCGCTGATCGGCGCGGTGATGCGGGTGAAATCCAGATTGAGTTTTGCGGTCTGCAACGCGGCCTTTGCGGCAGTCACCGCGGCCTCGTTCTGACGCAACGTGGCAATCGCATCATCGCCATCCTGCTGACTCACAGCATCCAGCTTGACCAGCGTCTGATACCGCTGCGCCTTGGGCTTGGCCGAGAGCACTGCCGCTTGCGCCTGCGCCAGCTCGCCCTGCGCGGAGGCATACGCGGCCTGGAACGCGGCTGGTTCGATCTGATACAGCACTTGCCCGGCCTGCACCTGCTCGCCTTCGGTAAACAGCCGCTTGCGCAGGATACCGCCCACCTGCGGGCGCACCTGCGCGCTTTGATAGGCAACGGTGCGGCCGGGCAGGGTCTGGTCCAGCGCCAGGCGCTGCACGTCCACGCGTTGCACGCCCACTTCCACTTGCCGCTGCTGCGGCGCTTGCGCAGGCGAACAGGCCGCCAGCGCGACGGTGATCATGGCGGCCAGCAGCCATTGGCGCGGTACCACGACAGAACGGGAAGAAGCGACGGAACGCATGCGGCGCACTCGGGAATGATCGGAGGATGCGCACGCTACGCTGCGAATATGGAGCAAATTTGAAGATTTGCTTTGACAGACAGTAGCCGCTTGCTTTCGAGGTTTAATGAAGTCCCAATACGGATGTGCAAGACAGACGGCGCACTTGGCGTCTGCAGTCGACGCCGCTGCAGTCGCCATTCAATGCAAGCAGTCATTTCAGCAAGCGCACGTGCGTGACCTCATTCGCAACAAGGTTCTCCCAACGTCGATGAAACTCGGAATCACCGCCAAACTCTTTCTCGCCATCCTCAGCGCCTGTATCGCGGTGCTGCTGATCAATGGCCTGGCCGGACAGCTGTTGCTCAGAAAGCAGTTTCTCGACTATCTGAGCGAGCAAGGCATCGAGCGGATGATGGAAGTGTTGCCGCGCGTGCAGGCCGATTACGCCAAGCATGGCGACTGGAACTTCATCCGCGACAATCCCGATGCCTGGTTCGTGCTGATGCGCCCGGAGCTGGCGCAAAATCTGCCACCGCGCGCGCCGCCGATCTCCGATCAGACCGGCGCAGTGTTTCGCTTCGCGCTACTGGATCGCGATTACCGCGTGATCATCGGCAACCCCGATGTCAGCCGCACCGACACGCTGCGCCCGGTGGTGGTGCGCGGGCAGACGGTGGGCTGGATGGGCATGCTGCCGTTCGAGAAAGTGCTGACCGCCAACGACGCACGCTTCTTTCAAGCCCAGCAACGTGTGTGGTGGACAGTGGGCGCGGCATCGATCGGTGTCGCTGCGCTGTTTGGCTGGCTGTTGTCGCGCACCTTGTTGCGCCGCCTGCGTGGTTTGACCGTGGCAACCCATCGCCTGGCCGCCGGCGACTACGGCACGCGATTGCACGCGGGCATGCGCGATGAACTCGACCAGCTCGCGCGCGACTTCAACCAGCTGGCACAGGCACTGGACAACAACGAGCGCGCACGCCGCGATTTCATGGCCGATGTCTCGCACGAACTGCGCACGCCACTGGCGGTACTGCGCGCCGAACTGGAAGCGCTGCAGGACGGTATCCGGCCGATGACGCGTGAGTCGCTGACCTCGCTGCATCAGGAGGTCGGCCAACTCGGCAAGCTGATCGAAGATCTCTACGACCTGTCGCTGACCGATGTGGGCGCGTTGGCGTATCGGCGCGCGCCGATCGATCTGAGTGTGGTGTTGCAATCCACACTGGCCGGCATGCAGATGCGCATCGCTGCAGCGGGGCTCACGCTGCGCGCCGACGGCATCGATGCGCCACTGCACGTCAACGGCGATGAGCGCCGCCTGCAGCAGTTGCTCTCCAATCTGCTGGAAAATTCGTTGCGCTATACCGATGCCGGCGGCCAACTCGTTGTGCACTGCGCACGACGCGGGCATGCAGTGGAAATCGTGGTGGAAGACAGCGCGCCCGGTGTGCCGGCAGACAAGCTGGATCGCCTGTTCGAGCGCTTCTATCGCGTGGAAGGGTCGCGCAATCGCGCCAGCGGTGGCAGCGGGCTGGGCCTGGCGATCTGCCGCAATATCGTCGGCGCGCACGAGGGCGAGATCCACGCGACCGCTTCGCCATTGGGCGGCCTGCGCGTGACGCTGCGGCTGCCGGCATTGGAGGCGTAATGGACACCCAGACCGCACCGGCCGCACATGTGCTCATCGTCGAAGACGAACCGCGACTGGCCGCGGTGCTGGGCGAGTATCTGCACGCGGCCGGCTATTCGCATCATTGGGTGGCCGATGGCGCGCAGGCGATCGCAGCGTTTCGCGCGCAGGCGCCGGATCTGTTGTTGCTCGATCTGATGCTGCCAAATCGCGATGGCCTGGACATCTGCCGCGAACTGCGCAGCCTCAGCACGGTACCGGTGATCATGGTGACTGCGCGCGCCGAAGAGATCGACCGCCTGCTCGGGTTGGAGATCGGCGCCGACGATTACATCTGCAAACCCTTCAGCCCGCGCGAGGTGATCGCGCGCGTACGCGCGGTGCTACGCCGGCACCGGCATGATCCCAACAGCGAGCCAACGCACGGCCTGGTCATCGACGAGGCCGCCTGCCGGGCCAGCGTGGCCGGACGCGACCTGGATCTCACGCAGGTCGAATTCCGCCTGCTACGTACGCTCTCCGCGTCGCCGGGCCGCGTGTATTCGCGCGAACAGCTGATGGACCGCGTGTACGTGGACCACCGCATCGTCACCGACCGCACCGTGGACAGCCATATCAAGAATCTGCGCCGCAAACTAGCCGATGTGGGCGGCGAAGAGTGGGTGCGCTCGGTGTACGGCGTGGGCTATCGCTTCGAGTATTTACCCACCGAGGCGTAATCCCCGCTCCGCCCTTGGTAGGAGCGCGCCCGCGCGCGACGCTTTACCGATAACCCATCAACGACAGGCAGGTGACACCCATCACTCACACCTTCAACCACCGCGTGGAAATCGCCACGCCCACCATCAGCACCGCAACGCCGATCAAGGCACCGACCAGGCCAATGCCGTGGGCGGCGAACCCGATCAATGCCGGCCCGGCCAGAATGCCGGCGTAACCCAATGTCGTGACTGCAGTGATGGCGATGCTCTCCGGCATGCGCGTCTGGTTGCCGGCCAGCGAGAACAAGGCCGGCACGATATTGGCGCAACCCAGCCCCACCAACACGTAACCGGCCAACGAGGCCTGCCACGGGCTCACCAACGTGAGCACCAGAAAACCCGCACTGGCCAGCAGCGCGCCAAGCACGATCGAGCGGATGCGCCCCAGCCGCTCCACCACCGAGTCGCCCAACAGACGGGTCACCGTCATGGTCAACGCAAACGCCACATAGCCCAGGCCGGCGGTGCTCGGGTTGACCTGGTGCACATCGGCCAGGAACACCGAGCTCCAGTCCAGAATGGTGCCCTCGGCCAGAAACACCACAAACGCCAGAATGCCGATAAACAGCACGATGCCCTTGGGCAGCGCGAGTAACGGCCCCTGCTGTGAGATGCGCTCGGCACGCCAATGCCGGACGGACAGTGCACCGACAAGCAGCATGGCAATCACACCGGCGATCGCAGCGCTCAGCGGACCAATGCGCGCCGACAACAGCAGCGTCATCGCACCGGCACCGACAAAGCCGCCGATGCTGAAAAACGCATGGAATCCGGACATCATCGCGCGCTTGGCATCGCGTTCGACCACCACCGCCTGCATGTTCATCGCGCAATCCATCGCGCCCACGCCGGCGCCGAACACGAACAGCACCGCGCCCAGCATCCACGGGTTGGCGACAACGGCCAGAAACGGCAGGCTGATGCAGATCAATGCAGTCGTCACCGCCATCACCGTGCGAAAGCCGAAGGGCGCCGACAGGGCGCCGGCCAGCGGCATCGCCAGAAACGAGCCTGCGCCCAGGCACAGCAGGATCAACCCGAGCGCACCATCGTCCACGCCAGTCCTGGCCTTGGCGAACGGCACCAGCACCGCCCAGATGGCCGCAGCAAAGCCGGGAATGAAGAACGCTGCGCGCGTGGCGTGTTGTTGCGCGCGAGCGCTGGAGATAGGTGCAAGCGACATGCAAACAATTCCGATAGGAGCGGCGAACAGAAACGGCAACGGGGCCGCCAAGCCGGCGCTCGCTGGTTGAAGCGTGGCGTGACCACTGCTCCACCACGCTTGCTGTAACCGTCCCTGGCCGATGGGATGAGACGCATCAACCGCTAGCGAAACACCACCGTGCGATGGCCATTGAGTACCACGCGATGTTCCACATGACGACGCACCGCACGCGCAAGCACCAGCGATTCGGTATCGCTGCCCAGCCGCACCAGATCGCGCGGCGTCATTGCGTGATCCACGCGCGCCACGTCCTGTTCGATGATCGGGCCTTCGTCCAGGTCTTCGGTGACGTAATGCGCGGTGGCGCCGATGATCTTGACCCCGCGCGCGTGCGCCTGGTGATACGGCTGCGCACCCTTGAAGCTGGGCAAAAAGCTGTGATGGATATTGATCGCGCGCCCGGCCAATGCGCGGCACAGTTCCGGCGAAAGAATCTGCATGTAGCGCGCCAGCACCACCAGATCGATCTGCAAGGCCTCGACCAGTGCGAGCAATTGCGCTTCCTGCGCAGCGCGCGTGTCTGCCGTTACCGGCAGATGGTGGAAGGCAATGCCGTAAGAGGCCGCCAGCGGCGCGAAGTCGGCGTGGTTGGAGACCACCGCGGCGATGTCCACCGGCAGTTGCCGGCTATGCATGCGGAACAGCAGATCGTTGAGGCAATGCCCCTGCTTGCTCACCAGCACCAGCAAGCGCGCGCGACGGCGCGCGTCGTGTAGTTGCCACTGCATCTGGAATTCGTCGGCCAGCAGCGCGAAGCGCCGCTCCAGACCGGCGATCTCGGTGGCCTGCGGCTTGTTGAAGTGCACGCGCAGAAAGAAGCGGCCGCTTTCGTCGTCGCCGAACTGCTGCGCGTCGAGAATATTGCAGGCCAGATCGAACAACAGCCCGGTCACGCGATAGACGATGCCGGTACGGTCGGGACAGGACAGGGTAAGGATGTAGTCGGAGCGCATCTGCACAATGATAGCCAATGCGCGCAGCTGCGGGCGCGGTGCTTGCGCCCGTAACTTTTACATCCGACTCAGCGCGGCGGCAGGCGCAGCATCAGCCGCCGATTGATCTCGTCCAGTTGCGCCATCGATGCCTCAACGGAGGTTTCCATCGCTTCGTGCGTGGTGATGTGGGCGCGCAGATGCGCGGGGTCGGAGAGCTCGCCACGCACCAGGAACACGTTCTCGCCCACTTCGCCGACATGCCGGCTGAGCACCACGTAGTCCACCTGATCGAAGCCGTGCTGTTTGGCCAGCGGCAACAGACGCGCGGCCATGCGCACGCTGGCCTCGTCGGTGGGTTTGTTCAACTCGGCATCGAGCACCGCCACCGCTTCGCGGATCTGCGCGAACAGATAATGGTCCGGATGCTCGGGATGCTCCGGGCCTACCGGGCCGTGGTCGACGACCGGTGCGGCGGTCATCGTGTAGCACCGGCGCAGGCAAGTGCGCGCGGTGTGCGCTCGGTCGAACCGAGCGTGATATGCAGGTGTCGCATCGCATCCTCCCTGGAGCGGCGGCTATAACGAGCCGGCATTTTAGAAGGTCTGCTGCATGTTGGGGTGAGCAAGATGCATCGCGCATCGCCTTCAAGCGAAGCACGATGCGCGCAACCCACTCGCGCCCCTGCGCTGCGATCAGGCCACCTGCCCTGCCCGACGTGCCGAGACCTCTGCCAGCACCGCCCAGTCGGCGTTGCCGTCGCCATGCGCGATCGCCTCGTCCAGGCCGGAACGCAGCAACTCGCCCAACGGCATCGGCACCTGCTTGTCGGCGCCGGCCTGGATCGCCAGATCCACATCCTTGCGGCCCAGCGTGGCGGTGAAGCCGGCCGGCAAATACTCGCGTTGCATGATTAAGCGGCCGTAGCCCTGATACGCCGGCGCGGCGAACAAGGTGCTGGTGAGCATGCCCAGGAACTGGGTGGCCTCCACGCCGTGGCCGCGTGCCAGCGCGCTGGCTTCGGCCATGGCGCCGATCGCACTGGCCAGGCAGAAGTTGGCCGCCAACTTGACCGCATTGGCCTGCTCGGGGGTGCGGCCGATCTCCCAGGTGCGTTGGCCGAGCACATCGAACATCGGCTGCACGCGCGCCAATGCCGCCTCGTCGCCAGCGGCCAGAATGTTGAGCTTGCCGGCTTCGGCCACATCGACGCGGCCGAGTACGGGTGCGGCCACGTAGGCCACGCCGCGTTCGGCATGCAAGGCGGTCAACTCGTGCGCCAACGCCACCGAGATGGTGGCCATATTGACGTGCACGCTGCCAGCCGGCAGCGCGTCCAGCACACCGCGTTCCAGCAGGGTTTCACGCACCGCGTTGTCGTCGGCCAGCATCGAGAACAACAGCGGGCCGTGTGCAGCGTCGCGTGGTGCGTCCACCACCGTTGCACCGGCCTGCCGCAGCGACTGCGCGCGCTCGGGCGAGCGATTCCACACACTCAGCTCGAACCCGCCGCGCAGCAGGTTGTGTGCCATCGGCAGGCCCATCGTGCCCAAGCCCAGAAATCCTATCGGCATCTGTTTTCCTTATGCGATCTTGCGTCAAGAGCGGCGATCCAAACACCGGCCCGCTCTGCTTGTTTACCACCACCAGCGTAAATCAGCTGGCGAACACGCCGCGCGCCTCACGTGGCTCGCAGCGCAGATATTGCGGCGCGGGCGTAACCGAGGCACCGAGTGCAGCGGCCGCATGCCACGGCCAGCGCGGGTCGTACAGAATGCCGCGCGCCAGTGCGATGGCATCGGCCTGCCCGTCTTGCACAATCGCCTCGGCCTGCGCCGGCTCGGTGATCAGGCCCACGCCGATCACCGGCGTGTCGACCTGCGCCTTGATCTGCTGCGCAAACGGAATCTGATAGCCGGCCTGCACCGGAATCTGCTGGCGCGGATCCAGCCCGCCGCTGGAGACATGGATGTAATGCGCACCGCGTGCATCCAGCGCTTTTGACAAGGCAATGCTCTGCGCAAGATCCCAACCGCCCTCCACCCAATCGGTGGCAGAAATCCGCACGCCGATGGCGATCTTGTCCGACACCGCCGCACGCACCGCATCGAAGATGCGCAAGGTCAACCGCATGCGGTTCTCCAACGAACCGCCATACGCATCGCTGCGCTGATTGCTCAGCGGCGACAGGAACTGATGCATCAGATAGCCATGCGCGGCGTGCAGCTCGATCAACTCAAGGCCCAAACGCTCGGCGCGCTGTGCCGAGGTGACAAATGCATCGACCACCGCATCGATGCCGGCTTCATCCAGCGCCTGCGGCAACGGCTGATTCTCGCGAAACGGCACGGCCGACGCAGAAACGGTCTGCCAGCCATGCGCGTGATCCGGCGCAATCGCCTCGCCACCTTTCCAAGGCAGATCGGTGGAGGCCTTGCGCCCGGCATGTGCCAATTGAATGCCGATCGGCATCGGCGACCAGCGCCGTACCGATTGCAGCACCTCGTCCAACGCCTGCTCGGTGGCGTCGTCGTACAAGCCCAGATCGGCGTAGGAGATGCGCCCCTGCGGCTGCACTGCGGCCGCTTCCAGAATCAGCAGGCCGGCACCGGATTGCGACAAGGTGCCCAGATGGATGCGGTGCCAGTCGCTGGCGCGGCCGTCCTGTGCGGAGTACTGGCACATCGGGGCGATGACGATCCGGTTGGCAAGCGCAAGCGGACCGAAGCGAATGGGGGAGAACAGCTGGCTCAAGGGGGCATCCACAGATGACACGGGGATGCCCATTGCACTGCGCCGCGCGCGTGCGCACAACCGCTGCGATGGATCACTGCGTCATGCCGAACGCGCACTCACGTCATTGACGCCGCGCGTCCGCGGCGGGTCGACCGGCGCATGCAGGAACGCCAAGGCCTGCGCGCACGACTGCTCCACCTTCAGACTGAGCAGTTCGTCGGCACGGGTGCGCCCGAAGTTGAGCGCGGCAATCGGCAAGCCGTTTCGTGCCGCGGTCTGCACGAAACGAAAGCCCGAATACACCATCAGCGACGAGCCCACCACCAGCACCGCATCGGCCGCCTGCAGATGCGCAAACGCACTCTCCACGCGCTCGCGCGGCACGTTCTCGCCGAAGAACACCACATCCGGCTTGAGCACGCCGCCGCACACCGGGCATGGCGGCACCGCAAAACTGTCGAAGGCCACATCGTCCAGATCGGCATCGCCATCGGGCGCCTGCGCGGCCTCCAGCTCGGCCCAACCGGGGTTGGCCTGTTCGAGCAACCCCTGAAACTCGGTGCGTGGCATGCGGCGTTCGCAACCCATGCAGCGCACCACATCCAGCCGTCCATGCAGATCGATCACCGCCTGGCTGCCGGCGGCCTGATGCAGGCGATCCACATTTTGCGTCAGCAGCAGCTCCAGCTGGCCACGCGCTTCCAGCGCGGCAAGTGCGTGATGGGTGGCGTTGGGTTGCGCCAGGCCGAAGCGCGGCCAGCCGACCAGACTGCGCGCCCAATACCGCTGCCGCGTGGACAGCTCACCCATGAAGGCCTGGAAGGTCACCGGTTGCGGACGCTTCCAGCCGCCTTGCAGATCGCGGTAATCGGGGATGCCCGAATCGGTGCTGCAACCGGCACCCGTGAGCACGAACAGGCGCCGATGGCGCTCGATGAAGTCCTGCAGCACGTAGCTGTCCTGAACGAGTGCCGCAGTCATCGTGCAACTCCGGTGGCGATGAGATAACTGTGCAGCAACAGCACCAGTTGCGCCTGTAGCGGTGCAACACGCGCCGCTGGCGCACCATCTTCCAGCAGGCTTCTCAGCGGCCCGGTGATGGCGGCCATACCGATCTCGGCCACTGCCTCGCAGTCGTCGAAGCGCACATCCGAGGCAGTGGCGAGCGCAGCCGCAAACGCGTGCTGCGAGCGCTTGCGCGCCTGCGATCCCAATGCGGCGCCACCATGCAATTCGGAGATCGCATACAACGCGCGTGAGACATCCACGTGCTGCAATTTGGCCTGTACGAAGGCATGCACCAGCGCCTCGCATTGCTGCGCGAGCGTGTGCCCATGGTGTTGCGCGCAGGCCTGTTCCACCGCATGGATCACCGCCTGCAGATGCCAGTCCAGCAAGGCGGTCAACATGGCCTGACGGTTCGGGTAGTACTGGTACACGCTGCCCACCGACACACCGGCGCGCTCGGCCACCCGCGTGGTGGTGCAACCCTGCAGTCCGTCGGCCACCAAAACCTGAATGCTGGCCTGGCGGATGACATCCACGGTGGCGCGCGAACGCGCTTGCTGCGGGGATTTACGCGTTTTTTGCAGCGGCAAGGAGGTGCTCACGAATGCGAATGTACACACTGTCGGATGACACCTAGTCTGGGGGGCCTTCTTGGTGATTCCAAGGAAGCGTCTTCTGTCCAGCTCCGCGCCTGTTGCGCTGCGCGACGGTGCCGACCGCGCCTGATGCCTTCACCGTGCTGCTGGCAAGGGAGCTGCGTGGCGCAGCTTGCGATGTCCGAGCTTGGCACCGACGCGATGACACTGGAGCGGACGACTGGCTTGGTGATGCGCACCGAATGACGCACAGCCGGAAACCTGCTGCGCACGGTTGAAACCGCTTGAAAAAATGCACCACGTCACAGATCGGCATGCAGGTCCGCCAAGCTAGCGTGATCCGGTGCACACGCAACGCTGCGGAAACATGTCGCCGCGACAGTGGGCAACTCCCCCGCTGCCCCACTCCTTGCCATGCCCTACACCCACATCTGGACACGCTCCGGAGTGCGTCGTGCTGTGTCGCGTCGTCCGCTCGTCGTCATCCTTGCACTGACCCTGGCCACACCCGCATTCGCGCAGGAAACCGGCGCGCCCTCCACGCCTGCCACACGCAAGAGCGAGGACGGCATCTTCTCGCTGGACCGGATGATCGTCACCGGCGCCGGCCAGGCCCAGAATCAGTTCGACGCCTCGTATGCGATCACCGCGCTGACCGCCGAACAGATCGACAAATTGGCCCCGCTCAACCTGGCCAGCCTGATCGGCTCGATGCCCGGCATCTATGCCGAGTCCACCGGCGGTGAAGTGCAAAACGTCTATCGCATCCGCGGCATTCCCGACGAAGGCTCGTTTGCGGTCATCCAGGAAGACGGCATCAGCCCTTACCCGGACAACAACGGCTACTTCTACAAGACCGAAGGCCTGGTGCGCCCGGATTTGATGGTCGAATCGGTGGAAACCGTGCGCGGCGGGCCCTCGCCGATCTTTGCCTCCAATGCCGCGGCCATCGTCAATTTCGTCACCCGCCAGGGCGGCGACACGCCCGAAGGCGCGGTGCGCACCACCGTTGGCGACACCGGGCTGTATCGGCTCGATGGCTATTGGTCGGGCAAGCTGGCGCAGGATTGGTATCTGGCTGCCGGCGGTTTCGTGCGGCGCAACGACGGCTACCGCGATGTGGGCTTTCCGGCCGACGAGGGCGGGCAGTTCCGCATGAACCTCACGCACACGCTGGACCACGGCAAGATCACCTTCACCGCCAAGCATCTGGACGACAAGAACGCGTTCTACATGCCGATCCCGCTGTACGACCCGCGTGACACCACGCGCTCGCTGGACCCGTTGATCGACCGCTTCACCGGCACCTTGAGCACCGCGCAACTCAAACGCGCCACGATTATTTCCAGCGATGCCAACGGCGCGCCGCAGCGCGAGTTGCGCGATCTCTCCGATGGCCGTCACATGAAGTTCAATCATCTGGGCGCCAATCTGGACCTGGCTTTCGACAATGGCTGGAGCCTGTCCAACAAGGCCATCGTCAATCGCCTGGACATGACCTTCGACGCGCTGTATTCCAGCAATGCGCCGCAGGATGCCGCCGCGTATGCCAACAGCCGCCGCGCTGCCGCCACGGCAGCATTTCCCGGCCTGACCTCGCTCGGCTATGCGTACACCGACGATGGCAGCCGCTTCGACCCGGCCAGCACCGACGGCCTGGTGATCCAGGGCCAGTACCGCGCCATGAACGTGCGTGCCGATTCGTTTGCCGATGATCTGCGCCTGCATCGCAGCTTCGATTGGGGCGGCGACACCCATGACATCACGTTGGGCCTCTACGGCGCCTATTACGCCCGCTCCTACAACTCGCGCTACCAGAGCTATCTGTTCGAGATGCGGCAGAACCCGCGCACGATCGACCTGCTCGGCTACGACGCCGCCGGCAACGTGGTCGGTGGCGTGACCAAGGACGGCGTGGTGATCTACGGCGCCGACCGCACCCAGGGCAAGGCCTACACCAGCATGCTGGCGCCCTACATCGCAGACACCTGGCAGGTGACCGACAAGCTGCGCCTGGAAGGCGGCGTGCGTTACGAGCGCTACCGCTATCGCGCCTGGAGCATGCTGCGCAGCACCGGCAACCTGGGCATGACCGATACCCTGGCCGACGATGCCGCACGCCTGTTCACCGGTGCCCGCGCGCACACCGCGCTGGACGTGGGCGTGACCAACTGGACGGCGGGTTTCAACTACGACATCAACCCGATGGCCGGCATCTACGGCCGCGCCTCGCGTGCGCACCGCGCGCCCAGCGAAGGCGCCAACGAAGGCAACGTCAACATCCCCACCGCCGACCAGTTCGAGCTCGGCACCAAGCTCAACTTCGACACGCTGGACGTATTCGCCACCGCCTTCTACACCAAGTACGACCCGTACAACATCGGCACCAGCGCGGTGAACCCGCAGACCGGCGCAGCCGAATCCAAGGACTACCGCGGCAGCGTCACCAACCCGGGGATCGAACTGGCGGCCGTATGGACGCCGGCGCAGTGGCTGCGTTTCGATGCGAATCTGACCTACAACGACACCAAGGTGTCCGATCTGACCGAAGTGGTGGCCAATGGCGCGGTGGCCGTGGTCGATGTGGACGGCAACATGCCCAACCGCCAGCCGAAGTTGTACGGCAATGCGGGGCCAACGGTGTTCTTCACCACCGGCAAGTTCGATTGGGAAACCTCGTTGCGCTACGCCTATGTGGGCAAGCGCTACGCCGATCTTGAAAACACCACCGAGCTGGCCGCCTACGACACATTGGCAGCCAATCTCCTGGTACGCAGCGGGCCGTGGGATGTGCAGCTGTCGGTGGACAATCTCACCAACACCTTCGCACTGACCGAAGGCAACCCGCGCACCGACACCATCTCCGGCCAGGGCACGCGCGAGCCGATCTACGGCCGCCCGATCTACGAGCGCAATTCGCGGTTGGTGGTGACTTACCACTTCTGAGTGCGCTGACGTTGAGTGCTGTATCGCTCGATGTCAGCGCCTTACGTTCTCGATGCATCGCCTGCAGCGCGGCATACGCGCTGCAGGCCACAAGGACTGCCATGACGCCTTCCCGTCTTGCCTATGCGCTGCTGTTTGCAGCAGCCACGTGTTCCGGCAATGCCGCCGCCTGGGGCCACCGCGCGCATGCCGCCATCAATCGCGCCGCTGTGCAGGCCCTGCCCGACGATGGCCCGGCCTTTCTCAAGCATTACGCGCAGGTGATTGCTGACGGCGCCACCCTGCCGGATGGCTGGCGCAGCGAAAGCGAGCCGTTTCTCAAGATCGAAGAAGACCCCAACCACGGCTGGTTCCGCGAGCAGTTTTCCTTCATGCAACACCCGCCGCGTTCGCGTTACGCCTTCGTGCTGGCGCTCTACGACGAGCAGCGCCGCATCGCCAAACGCAACCCGCAACTGGCGCAGCGCATGAACGTGCGCTGGGCCGGCACCCTGCCGTACGCAGCCACCGAGGGTTACGAGCGCATCGTCGCCACCATGCGTCAGATCCGCACGCTGCGCGCCAAGGGCCAGGACACGCGCGAGCTCGAACGCACCTGCGCGTTCTTCGTCAGCTGGTTTGCGCACTACATCGGCGATGGCGCGCAGCCGCAACACGACAGCATCCATCACGATGGCTGGCAAGGGCCAAACCCGAACGGCTATAGCACCGACCCGAAGGTGCACGGCAAGTTCGAGAGCGATTATGTCGACAAGATTGCGCTGACCCCGCAGGACCTGCTGAGCCGCATGCCGGCCCTGGCGCATCAGCAGGGCGATGTGTTCGAGCAGATCCTGGGTTTTCTCGACACCGGCACCGGCCGTGTCGAGCAGGTGTATCGCCTGGAAAAAGCCGGCGCCTTCGACGATGCCGCCCGCAGCGATGGCCGCGCGATGGTCTATCTCACTGCCGGCGATGGCGCAGCGATGCTACGCGATCTGCTGGTGCGCGCCTGGCGCGAAAGCGCGCTGCAGCCGGGCACATCCACGCTGCCGCGCAGCATGGACCCAAGCCATCCGCAGTACGACCCGGCGACCGGATCCGCGCCTGCCGGCACGTCACCAAGTGTGTAACCGCCGTTGACGAGATGGGTGCGCAGACATCGACCGACGCGCACGCAGGCCTTCGCCGAAGGTGACCGCGTGCATGCCGAGCACGCGCGCATAGAAATCGCAGGTGGCATCCACGTCGGCCACGGTCGATACAAGATGATCGCGTCGGTCGATCTGCATCACTCGCCCCGCGCAGGGTGCGGGGCAAACCGGCCGTAAGGCCGCGTGTCGTCGGCGCGTTGGCGCAGCACGTAGGCCGCTGCAAAGGCGAGCGCCAGCAACGTCAGACACATGCCGACCAACGCGCCCCAGCCACCGTGTTGCCAGAACCAGCCGCCGAGCGCGCCGATCACGCTGGAGCCGGCGTAATACGCCAGCAGATACAACGACGCGGCATGACTGCGATGCGCACCGCCGAGCCGGCTCACCCAGGCGCTGGCGGCCGAATGCGCGATGAAAAAGCCGATCGTCAACAACACGATGCCGGCTACCACCAGCGCCAGGACATGCGCCAGGGTCAATGCCACGCCGAGCACGCACAACACGATGCCGGTGGTGACCACCGGGCCGCGACCGAAACGATCCGACGCCGCACCGGCCACCGACGAACTGACGATGCCGAACACATACGCGCTGAAGATCATCCCGATCTGACTTTGACTCAAGCCGAACTCCGGCCCGCCCAACCGAAAGCCGGCGTAGTTGTAGAGGCATACGAACACGCCCATCAACAAAAACGGCAACGCAAACAGGAACGGCAGATTGCGATCGCGCAGATGCCCGGCCCAGGCGCGCAGATGGAAGCGCAGATTGATGCCGTGCCGGCGCACGAAGTGACGCGAGGGTGGCAGCAACCAGAAGAACGCCAGCGCGCACAGCAGGTCGAACACGCTCAATACCGCCAGTGCGGTGCGCCAATCGTAGTGATCGGTCAGCACGCTCATCACAATGCGCCCGCTCATGCCGCCGAACGCATTGCCGGCCACATACAACCCGGTGGCCGCACCCATCTTGTTGGCCGGCAGCTCTTCGCCCAGGTACACCATCGCCACCGCCGGCACCCCGCCCAGCGCGATACCGGACAAGGTGCGCACCAGCACCAGCGCGCCCCAATGCGGCAGGAACGCAGCGACCAGGTTGAGCACTGCGGCCAGTGCGATCGACACGAACATCAGCCCGCGCCGGCCCAGGTTCTCCGACACTGCGCCGGCGCAGAAGATCGCCAGCGCCAGCGCACCGGTGGCCAGCGACAACGGCAGCGAGGCGGTGGCCGCGTCCACGCCGAAGGCGCGCGCAAACTCGGGCAGCACCGGCTGCACGCTGTAGAGCAGCGAGAAGGTGGCAAAGCCGGCCAGAAACAATGCCAACCGGATGCGGCCGCTGGCGGGCGCATCGATGGCAGGCGGCTGGGTTGCACGGCTGGCGGCGGTATCCGGTGACGTGCCGGAGGGGCGATCAGAACAGGACACGGGGGCGATGATGAGACATGGGACGGCGAGTATTCGCCTGCCACCACCCCCTGTCCAATATATGATGCTGGCAGTTGCCATATGCAGAACAGATAGCATGGAGCTTCGCCACTTCCGCTACTTCCTGGCCGTTGCCGAAGAAGGCAACTTCACTCGGGCAGCAGCGCGGGTCGGTATCGGCCAGCCACCGCTGAGTCAGCAGATCCAGGCACTGGAGCGCGATCTGGGCACGCCCCTGTTCCGGCGCACCCACAGCGGCGCCGAGCTGACCCCGGCCGGCGAGGCATTCCTGGTCGAGGTGCGCCGCGTGCTCGCCGATGTGGAGCGCGCTGCCGAAACGGCGCGCCGGGTGGCGCGTGGCGAATCCGGCCGGTTGCGGCTGGGCTTTACCGCCTCGGCGGCGTTCAACCCGGTGGTGCCGAATCTGATCCGCGACTTTCGCCGGCAGTGGCCGCAGGTCGAGTTGCTGCTGGAAGAAACCAACACAGCCGGATTGCTGGTGGCACTGGCAGATGGCCGTCTGGACGCGGCGTTTGTGCGTTACGGCCTGAGCACGCCGCCCGATCTGCAGCTGCTGCGCTTTGCCGATGAGCCGATGAAGATCGCCGTACCCGCCGCGCATCGCCTGGCTGCACGCAGCAGCGCGCCGTTGGCGGCACTGGCGGGCGAGCCGTTCATCCTGTTTCCGCGCAGCTTCGGTTCGAGTCTGTACGACGAGATTCTCGCCGCCTGCCGCGCATCCGGCGTGACCTTGCGCATCACCCAGGACGCGCCGCAAATGTCGTCCATCGTCAATCTGGTCGCCGCCGAATTGGGCGTCTCGGTGGTGCCCGCCTCCACCGCGCAACTGCAACTGCCCGGCGTGCGCTATCTGGACATCGAAGGACAGATGCCGCTGGCAAGGCTTGCGTTGGCGGTGTCGCCGGGCGCATTGGAGACCGCGCCATTGGTGCGGCATCTATGGGCGCTGGCAGAAGTGCTTTAAGCGAGGTTGAGTTGAGCCAATGACAGCGAACGCACCGCGGCTGTTGTAGGAGCGCACTCGTGCGCGATGTGGCCTTCCCGGTAACGCCCCGTCGCGCACAAGTGCGCTCCTACCCGCATCCAGGCTTGAACACGTCTTGACCTCAACCGCAATTGAGGTTGTCCAATACATGCACCTTCTGCCACGTGCGCCTGCCATGCATCTTCGCCATCTGTTGCTGCCCTGCCTCGACCCCGATCTCAGCCTGCGGTTCTATCGCGATGTGCTGCAGCTGCCGCAGTACGGCAACACGTTGCGTATCGGCTGGAGCACGCTGGAATGCGTGCAGGCACAGCAGCCGGTGGGCAGTGTGCATCTGGCCTTCAACGTGGCGCCGTCCCGCTTCGAGGCAGCTGCGCAGTGGATCGGCGCGCGCGCAACGCTGCTGGCCGATCCGCAGGGCTGTCGGCAGTTTGAACTGGGTGGCGTCTGGCAGTCGCAGTCGGTGTATTTCGCCGGCCCCGACGGGGCGGTGCTGGAACTGATCGCGCGCAATGCGCTGCAACAGGCCACCACCGGGCAAGGCGATTTTCATGGGGAGGAATTGCTGTGCCTGAGCGAGATCGGGCTTCCCAGCAACAACGTCGAAGCGGTCACCCGCAGCATCGCCAATCACTTCGGCATGCACCCGTTTGCACCGGCACTGGAAGGCTTTGTGGCGCTGGGCGACGATGATGGCCTGTTGATCGTGGTCGATCAGGCGCGGCGCTGGTTTCCGCAGCAGCGGCAGCTGCCCTGGGCCAGTGGCGTGCGGGTCAGCGTGGATGCACCGCAACCGGGGCTGCGCTTGCGCGATGCGCAGGGCTGGGAGTTGCTGGCGGCGTGATCGCCCACGCCGCGCAGGTCATGCCGCCGCTGCAGGCGCGGGCAGACGGAAGAACGCCCGCGCCGCCGCAGTGCTGTTGGCCGCGGTCAGCGCCACCTCCTCGCCACGATCGCGTGCGAGTTCTTCCACGATATGCGACAGAAACATCGGCTCGTTGCGGCGGTCCTTGGGCATCGGCTTGAGCGTGCGCGGCAGCAGGTAAGGCGCGTCGGTTTCGATCATCAAGCGATTGGCGGGAATAGTGCGCACCAGCTCGCGCAGATGCGCACCACGGCGCTCGTCGCAGAGCCAGCCAGTGATGCCGATGTAGTAATCGCGGTCCAGATACGCGAACAACTCTTCGCGCGTGCCCGTGAAGCAATGCACCACGGCCGGGCCCAGGCGGCCATCGAAGCTGCGCATGATCGAGAGGAAGTCGTCGTGCGCATCGCGCTGATGCAGGAACAACGGTTTGCCGTTGCCGGCTGCCAATTGCAGTTGCCGTTCGAAGGCCCGGTGCTGCGCCGGGCGCGGGGCGAAATCGCGGAAATAATCCAGCCCGCATTCGCCCACCGCCACCACCTGCGGGTGCGCCTGCAGCGTGCGCATTTCGGCCTCGCATTCG
Organism: Xanthomonas hortorum; assembly: GCF_040279205.1. Lineage (GTDB taxonomy): Bacteria > Pseudomonadota > Gammaproteobacteria > Xanthomonadales > Xanthomonadaceae > Xanthomonas > Xanthomonas hortorum_F. The sequence goes on along the minus strand of NZ_JBEOLS010000006.1, from coordinate 73,969 downwards.
GCGGTGAACTCCACTGCGTGGTGCGGGTGCACGCCGGCAGTGGCGTAGAGGAATCCGGGATGCTGCTGGGCCAGCTGCAAGGCCAGCGGCGAATGCTCGCGGCTGGCACCGGTGATCACCAATTGCGCAACGCCTGCGTCGCGTGCGCGTTGCAGCACGGCGTCGCGGTCGCGGTCGAAGGAGTCATGGGTGAGGTTGGCGCCGATATCGATCAACTGCATGCTGCGGTGTCGTGTGGGGAGAGCCGGGCAAGTGTAACGAGTGGGGGTTGTGTGCGCTTCGCTTCCCTTCTCCCCTCCGGAGAAGGTGGCGCGCAGCGCCGGATGGCGCCTCAGACATCTGCCAGTGCCTGCAGTGACAAACGCGTCGCCACGCGCCTTCAGAAGTGCTGCACCGACTGCTGCGCCGCCGGACCCTCACCCCAACCCCTCTCCCGCAGGAGAGGGGCTTTGCTCCCTTCTTCCAAGAGGGAGAGGGGTTCAACCAACCACCGGCACAGCCATCGCTTCAATCCGCGCCGCCAGCGCCTGGATCGCCAATTGTGCCGAGCGTGAAAGCTGCCGCTGCGGCGCCACACACAGCGCCAGCGTCATCGGCTTGGTCAAATGGCGGCGGAACGGCACGAACGCCAGCCGCCCATCCGCCACATCCGGGGCGGCATCCAGCCATGACATCAAGCCCACACCCGCGCCGGCACGCACCAGGCCGCGCAAGGTGCGCACGTCGTTGCAGTGGGTGAGCCGCTTCACGTCGATGTGCTGGCGTTGATACAGCACCTTGGCATGCTCGCCGACGATCAACGGAGCGGCCGGCAGCAGCAACCGGTGCTCCAGCGTCTCGCTTAGCTGCAGCTCGGTACGCGTGCTGAGCGGGTGGCCAACCGGCATCGCAATCCCCAACGGGATATCGGCGAATGCGCGCACCTCCAGGTCCACGCTGCTCACCGGGTCCAGCAGCAGGCCGATGTCCACATCGGCCGAGGTCACCATTTCCATCACCCGCTGGTTGCGCGCGGTGGAGAGGTTGAAGGTGATGCCGGGGTATTCCTGCACCAACGCGGCGACCGCCGCCGGCACCACGCCCTCGCTGAGCGCGTCGATCATGGCGATCTCCACATGCCCGCGGCGCAGCCCCTTGAGCTCGTCGAAGCGCTCCAGTGTGCGCGCGTAGGCCTTCTCCCAGCCGCGCACGTCCACCAGCAGCAGCTCGCCAGCGGCAGTCAGCCGCAGCCGGCCGGGCAGGCGCTCGAACAGCTGCGCGCCCAGTTCTTCTTCTGCCTTGAGGATCTGCCGGTCGATCGCCGAGGCCGACACGTGCAGCACGTCGGAGGCCTTGCGGATGCTGCCGCAGCGGGCCACTTCGATGAAGTAACGGGTGAAGCGGGAAAAGGTCAGCATGCGGTGGGGCTCGGTTGGCGTTGCATTTTTTGCAATGGCTTGGCTGAAAATCGATGTTTGATAACACACCTCCGGCTTCCTAGAGTCAATCCGGCACCGCTCCCGCCCTACGCCAGAGACTGGACCCATGGATGTCGCCGTCCCCGCCTTGCCGCTGCACTGCACCTTCGAGGCCGCCGATTGGCAGCGCCTGGCCCAGCATTGGCACGCGGTGGCGCTGAGCAGCGAAGTGAGCGAGGCACCGTTCAAGGCCACCCTGCTGGACGAGCCGCTGGTGCTGTACCGGCTGGGCAGCGAACTGGTGGCCGCGCGCGATGTCTGCCCGCACCGCGGCGTGCCGCTGAGCATGGGCACCGCCGATGGCGGCGGCGTGGTCTGCGCCTACCACGGGCTGCGCTTCGGAAGCGGTGGGCGCTGTAACCATATCCCCGCCAGTCCAAATCAGAACATCCCGGCCAAGATGCGTCTGCACACCTATGCAGTGGCCGAGCGCTACGGGCTGATTTGGGTGTGTCTGTCCAAACCGGCCGGAGTCAGCGAAGCCGAGGTGCAGATTCCACCGATGCCCGGCTGGGACGAGGATGGCTTTCAGCAGATCGTCTGCCCGGCTTTCGATATCGGCGGCAGCGCCGCGCGCCAGCTGGAAGGTTTCATCGACGTGGCGCATTTCGCCTTCGTGCACACCGCGACCTTCGCCCAGCCGGACAAGCGCGAAGTACCGGCCTACACCACCACTGAAACGCCCACCGGCTTCAACGCCGATTACCTGAGCTCGGTGGCCAATTATTCGGTGGACATGCCGCTGCCGGACGTGGACCCCAACTTCCAGTGGCTGCGCCATTTCGAGGTGCATCTGCCGTTCACCGCCACCCTCACCATCCACTTCCCGGTGCCGGGCAAGCGGCTGGTGATCATGAACGCGGCCAGCCCGGTGTCCAAGCACAAGACGCGCCTGCTGGTGCCGATCGCGCGCAACTTCGACACCCATCTGCCGGTGGAAGACGTGCACGCCTTCAACCTGCGCGTGTTCGAGGAAGACCGCGCCATGGTGGAGGCGCAGCGCCCCGAATACCTGCCACTGGATCCGCTGCTGGAAGTGCATATTCCCGCAGACCGCAGTTCGATCGCTTACCGCCGTGGCCTGCGCAGTCAGGGCTATAGCGACTTCTTTCTGCGTTGACGGCCGAGGAGCACGCCATGCAACTGCACGAGGTCCGCGTCGCCGACGTCTTCGACCAGGGCCATCGCCAACGCGCGATCCGGCTGGAGCCGGTGGGCGCGGAATTGCCGGCATTCGAAGCCGGTGCGCATGTGGATCTGCATCTGCCCGATGGCTTGATTCGCCAGTATTCGATCGCCAGTGCGCCGCATGTGCGTGATCACTATCTGCTGTGCGTGAAGTTGGCCGATGCTTCACGTGGCGGCTCGCGGCATCTGTGCGAGCAGCTCAGCACCGGCGACCGCCTGCAGATTTCCAGCCCGCGCAATCTGTTCCCGCTGCATCCGGGCGAACGCCATGTACTGCTGGCCGCCGGCATCGGCATCACCCCGCTGCTGTCGATGGCCGAAGCGCTGGAAGCGCGCGGCGAGGCCTTCGTGCTGCACTACTACGCGCGCCGGCATGCCGATGTAGCGTTTTTGCAGCGGCTGCAGCAGGGCTTCACGCATGGCCAGGTGCAGGTGCATCTGAGCGATGGCGGCGAAAGCCCGCGCGTGCATGTGCCCGAGGAACTGGGCCAGGCGCGTGCGCGCGATCAGCTGTATCTGTGTGGACCTGCAGCGTTCATGGACCACTTCACGCTGCTTGCCAAAACCCACGGCTGGGCGTCGGAGCAACTGCACCGCGAACACTTTGCTGCTGCCGAAACCAGCCTGGCACACGATGCCGATAGCGCCTTCGAAGTGGAGCTGGCCGCCAGCGGCCGCGTGGTACAGGTGCCGGCCGAGTGCAGCATCGCCAGCGCCTTGCTCGATGCCGGCATCGAGGTGCCATTGTCCTGCGAGCAAGGCATGTGCGGCGCCTGCCTCACCGGCGTGCTGGCCGGCACGCCGGATCACCGCGACAGCGTGCTCAGCGACAGCGCGCACGCCGCCAATACCCAGATCACACTGTGTTGCTCGCGCAGCCGTTCGCCACGCCTGGTGCTGGATCTTTGAGCGCTCCGTATGTCGTGCGCCTGCGCAGACAGGACGACAGCGGGCGCGCAGGTGGCTGACGCCGGTCACGCTGCAGCGCGAAGCGGCCGCCAACCTCGCAGGACAACTGTGGACGGACGTGAGCCCCGCATCTTCTTTCACGGTTTGATCGATGGGTGCACAAGGCGCCGCCGGCGCAGATACAGACAAAGCCTGCGGTCATGCCATTACGCCGCGCAACACGCATTGCACTTGTCAGCGCAATCGGTGCCCAAGGTCCGTGGCAACCGCCGTCGCACAGTGCAAGATATTTGGCGCGCGCGCGTCCACCGCAATCGCGCGTGCTCCTTTGTGCCGATGAGATACCTGCCGATGGTTGTTTGTGTGATCGCCTTCGCCCGCCCGTGCCGGGGCGCACGCTGATGCGCTGGCCCGGATTTGCGCTGCCCGCCAATGGCAGCAGCGTGCGTACCGAGGTCCTGGCCGGTGCCACCACCTTCCTGACGATGGCCTACATCGTCTTCGTCAACCCCGACATCCTGGCCACCACCGGCATGGACCACGGCGCGGTGTTCGTGGCGACCTGTCTGGCCGCCGCGCTTGGCTCGCTGCTGATGGGCGTGCTGGCCAACTATCCCATCGGCATGGCACCGGGCATGGGCTTGAATGCGTTTTTCGCTTTCTCTGTGGTGGGCACGCTGGGTTACAGCTGGCAGCAGACGCTGGGGCTGGTGTTCGTGTCCGGCTGCGTGTTCCTGCTGCTCAGCGTCACCGGCGCGCGACGCTGGCTGGTGGATGGCATCCCACCCACCTTGCGCAGTGCGATTGCAGCGGGCATCGGCCTGTTCCTGGCGTTGATCGGCTTGCAAAAAGCCGGGCTGGTGGTGGCGCACCCGCAGACGCTGGTGACCCTGGGCGACTTGCATCGGCCCGAGCCATTGCTTGCGTTGGCTGGGCTGCTGCTGATCGGCGTACTGGAAGTGCGCCGCGTGCGCGGGGCGATGTTGCTGGGCATCCTGGCGGTCACCGTCGCTGCGCTGGCGCTGGGTCTGGTGCACTACCAGGGCGTGCTGTCGCTGCCGCCGAGCCTGGCGCCTACGCTGCTGCAGCTGGATATTGCCGGCGCCTTGCAAGGCAATGGTGGCAGCGGCGCACTGACCGCCGTCCTGCACGTGGTGCTGGTGTTCGTGCTGGTGGAAATGTTCGATGCCACCGGCACCTTGATGGGCGTGGCCCAGCGCGCCGGCCTATTGCACACACAGGCGCACCGTCGCCAGTTCGACCGCGCCCTGCTCGCCGACAGCACCGCCATCCTGGCCGGCTCGCTGCTTGGCACTTCCAGCACCACCGCCTACGTGGAAAGCGCTGCCGGTGTACAGGTGGGTGGGCGTACCGGGCTCACCGCGCTGGTGGTGGCAGCGCTGTTTCTGCTGGCGCTGCTGTTCTCGCCATTGGCGGCGATGGTGCCGGCATATGCCACCGCACCGGCGCTGATCTACCTGGCATCGGTGATGCTGCGCGAGTGCACGCAGATCCAGTGGGACGATGTCGGCGACGCGCTACCGGCCGCGATCTGCATGCTGGCCATGCCGCTCACCTATTCCATCGCCACCGGCCTGGCCTTCGGCTTCATCACCTATGCGGCACTCAAGCTGGGCAGCGGCCGCTGGCGCGCCGTGCATCCGGCCACCTGGGCGATTGCCGGCCTGTTCGTGCTGCGCTATGCCTTGGAGTGAGCGTATCGCCGTAGCTATTTCAGCTCCTGCCCCCTGGTCACCCACCGCGTCGCGCGGCAAGCTGCACCGCAACCGGCAGCGCCACGATGGTGCTGTCTCATTCCCAGAGCTCACCACATGCCACATCGTTATCGCTGTCTGATCCTCAGCTTGTGCACCTTGTTACCGGGCATGACGCTCGCACGCCCGGCGCAGGCGCCTGCGCAACAGCGCGAGCAGCAGGTGGCGCAGCTGTTTCACGACGCGGCCGCGCAACCTGCGCAATTGCGCGCGTGGCTGCAAGCCATGCCCAAGGGCGGCGACCTGCATAACCATCTCTCCGGTTCGGTCTATGCCGAGAACTATCTGCAATGGGCCAGCGACGACGGCGCCTGCGTGCAGCTGGATGATCTGAGCCTGCGCGCGCCGCCGTGCGGTAAAGGCCAGGAGCCCGCACGCGGCCTGGCGGCGCGCAATGCGGCGTTGTACGGGCGGGTGGTCGATGCGTTGTCGATGCGCAAGTTCTTGCCCAGTGCGACCCAGCCCACCGGGCATGACCAGTTCTTCAGCACCTTCGGCAAGTTCGACGCGGTAGTGAGAGCGCGTGTGGCCGACACCGTGGCCGCAGTGCTGGAACAGGCCGCACGCGACCGCGTGCCCTATGTGGAAATCATCGCCAACCCGCCGCAGATGGATCAGGCAGCAAAACAGATGCAGGCTCTGCCATGGAAGGCCGATGACGACGCAGCCAATCTGCGCGCCCTGCAGGATGCCTTGCCGCCGCTGGTGCAGGCTGCGCAACGCGACCTTGCCGACACCGATACCCAGGTGCGCCGCGTGCTGCAGTGCGACCAGCCCGATGCGCGTCCCGGCTGCCGGGTCGCGTATCGCTACGTGCCTTACGTGTTGCGCGTGTTGCCGCAGCCGATGGTGTTCGGGCAGATGGCGCTTGCGCACGCGCTGATCGCTGCCGGCGGCAGCCGCGCGGTGGCGTTGAACATCGTTGCGCCCGAAGACAACCCGGTGGCGCTGGCCGATTACGCGCGCCACATGGCGATGTTCCGTTTCTTCGCAACGCGCTATCCCAACGTGCCGCTGTCCCTGCATGCCGGAGAGCTGGCGTTGGGCCTGGTGCCACCCGCGCAACTGCGCTCGCATATCCGCCAGGCGGTGGACGTGGGTGCACGCCGCATCGGTCATGGTGTGGATCTGCCTTACGAAGACGACGTGGATGGATTGCTGCAGCGCATGCGCCGCGACCAGATCGCGGTGGAGATCAACCTCACCAGCAACGATGTGATTCTGGGCGTCAAAGGTGGCGCGCATCCGCTGGCGATGTATCTGCACGCCAGTGTGCCGGTGGTGCTGTCTACCGACGATGCAGGCGTCTCGCGTGCGGACATGACCCACGAGTATCAACGCGCGATGCAGGAGCAAGGCATCGATTACCCCACGCTCAAGCAGCTCGCCCGCAACGGGCTGACTTACAGCTTCCTGCCGGGCACCAGCTTGTGGAGCGCAGACGGTACGGCCGCGCAGGCCTGCGCCACTGCATTGCAGCGCGAAACCGATGATGCCGCGTGCCAAGCATTTCGCCAGAGCAGCGAGAAGGCACGGCTGCAATGGCAGCTTGAATCCGATCTGGCGCAGTACGAGCGCATGCTGTTGCAGCAACGCAAAGTGCAGACAACACCAGCTGACGCATAACCCGTAGGAGCGCGCTTGCGCGCGAAGAGGCATTACCGATAACGCCTAATCGCGCGCAAGCGCGCTCCTACAAACGCAACATCCATCAAACGCAGCCTCCATTCCATCTTCGCCGCGATGCATTCCACCCCCATGACCAAAGCGCAATGACCCACTCGCACGCCGCCCCCACCAAACGCCGCGTCATTCTCGAAGACGATATCGACGGCTTCACGCCTGCGCAGTTGCTGCTGTTGCAATCGCCCGAGGTCGAGGTGCTGGGCATCAGCGCGGTCAGCGGCAACATCTGGCGCGATGAGGTACTCGCACATAGCTGCCGTCTGCTGGAACTGGCCGGCCAGCCGCAGATTCCGGTACTACCCGGCCCGGTGCATCCGCTGCTAAACAGCGAGCTCGCCACCGAGCGTTGGGAAACGCTGTACGGCAAGCTGGTCTGGAAAGGTGCATGGACCAAACACTGGGTGGATGGCGACACCGTGCAGAGCGCGCCGCGTTATCACGCACACGACGTGGTGCCCGACCTGCCGTTGGGCAATCCCAGCGTGGTGCGCGCATCCGACGAACCGGCTGCGTTGTTCATGCTGCGCATGGTGCGCCTGTATCCGGGCGAGGTGAGCATCATTGCGACCGGCCCGCTGACTAATCTGGCGCTTGCACAATCGCTGGATCCGGCCTTCGCCACACTGGCGCGCGAGCTTGTCTACATGGGCGGCAGCCTCAACCCGCGGCAGCAACGCAACAGCATCAGCGCGCAGCAATTCGCGCGCGAATTCGTCAACTCGCCACGCCGCGAATTCAACATCCGCTGGGATCCGGAAGCGGCCAGCATCGTCATGCGCGCGCCCTGGCGCAAGATCACCATGGTGCCGGTGGATCCATCCACTGCGACCGAACTCACGCCCGAGTTGCTGGCGCGCATGAGCGCGGCCGACACCAGCATCGGCCACGCATTGCGCCGTCGCGAACCCGGCTTTCCGATGTGGGACGAGCTGGCCACTGCGGTGTGGCTGCGCCCCGAATTGGCAACGCACACCGAGACGCTTTATGTCGATACCAATACCGCTTTCGATGCCGGCTATGGCGACATCCTGTCGTGGGCACCAGGCTATCAGCCTGGACTGGGCGAACAGGCACAGACGGTAGTGCATGCGGTGGATGTGGAAGCGCTCGAGCAGTTGCTGATCGACCACCTCACTGCGCCGCAACCACCAGCAGTCGGATTGCCGTTACCCCTTCTCCCGTCGGAAGAAGGTGCCCGAAGGGCGGATGAGGGTACGGCAACTGAGAAAAATGCTGCGCCAGTTGAGTAGGCTGCAAGCAAGGTAAACGCGTACCTGATACATCTCCAACTAGCGGGACACCCTCACCCCAACCCCTCTCCCGGCGGGAGAGGGGCTTGAACGACACCCACACCCGCAACTCCCAGCAACCCAAGGTGACCCCATGCAACTCCCAGTGCAGTGGCAGGCCGGCATCGCTCGCAATACCGAGGTCCTGCGCGGCCACGTGCAGCTGCTCGCCAGCTTCACCGCCCCGCGTCCAACGCAACAGGGCAGCACCACTCCGCGCGGGCAGATCGCCTCCATCGTCAGCACCGCCCGCAGCCAGCCCACACTGGCCGCACGCCATGCCACCCAGACGCTCACGCATATCAACCAGGCCAACGACCGCCTGCGTGCGATCACCCGTCTGCTTCCCACACGCGCCGCAGCCGATGCCGCGCGTGTGCAGGCCGCGCTGGCCGGCGGCAGCGACGGCGGCGCATTGGCCGGCGTGCCGTTCGTGGTCAAGGATCTGTTCGATGTCGCTGGCCAGGTCACCACCGCTGGTGCCGTCGTCCGCGCACAATGCGCACCTGCCACCCGCGATGCGGCTGTGGTGCAACGGCTGAGCGATGCGGGCGCGGTGCTGGTGGGCACCGCCAACATGGACGAATTCGCCTACGGGTTTGCCACCGTCAACGCGCATTACGGCACCACCGCCAACCCGCACGATCACCGCCATCTGGCCGGTGGTTCGTCGGGCGGCTCGGCTGCTGCGGTGGCCGCCGGGCTGGTGCCATTCGCACTGGGCTCGGACACCAACGGCTCCATCCGTGTCCCGGCCGCATTGTGCGGCGTGTACGGCCTGCGTCCCACGCATGGCGCGTTGCCGCTGGACGGCGTGTTCGGCTTCGTCGATGCGCTGGATGTGGTCGGCCCGTTCGCCACCTCCATCGCCGATCTACGCCGCGTCTATGAAGTGATGCTTGGTCACGCCGTTGCCTCCTGCAATCCCGGCAGCTTGCGCATCGCACGCCTTGGCGGCTGGTTCCAACGCAATCTCGACCCCGACCTGGATGCCGGCCTTAGCGCATTGCTTACCGCCTGCAACAGCACCACCATGATCGAATTACCCGAAGCAGAACGCGCCCGCGCCGCCGCCTTCGTGCTCACCGCTGCCGAGGGTGGCCATCGTCATCGCGCCGGTTTGAGCACGCATGCCGAGCAGTTCGACCCGGCCACCCGCGACCGCCTGCTTGCCGGCCTGCAATTGCCTGCCAGCGCGGTCGCCGATGCACACCGCTTCGCGCACTGGTTCAGCGCCGCCATGCAACGCCTGTGGGACGAGGTGGATGTGCTGATCGCGCCAACCACACCGTGCGTGGCACCACGCATCGATCAGGACACCATCCAGATCGACGGCCTGCCGGTGTCTGCGCGCGCCAACTTAGGTATCTTCACCCAACCGCTCGGGCTTGCCGCCTGCCCGGTAGTGGCCGCACCCTTGCCGCGCCCCGGCCGCCTGCCGCTGGGCGTGCAATTGATCGCCGCGCCCGGCCGCGAAGACCGCTTGTTCGCACTCGCCGCGCAACTCGAACGCGACGGTCTGCTCGCTTTCAGCCCACCGGCGGAGACACGCTGATGCTGCACACCTTGCGCGCGCGTCGCGGCATGGTCGTGGCCCCGCATCATCTGGCCGCACAGGCCGGGCGCGATATCTTGCGCGACGGCGGCAACGCTATCGAAGCCGCCGTCGCCACCGCCGCCTGCCTGGCCGTGGTGTATCCGCACATGACCGGCATCGGTGGCGACGGCTTCTGGCTGATCCACGAACCCGACGGCCGCGTACATGCCATCGACGCCTGCGGCCGCGCTGCACAGGCGGCGACCCTGGACTTCTATCGCGGCCACAGCAGCATTCCGTGGCGCGGCCCCGGCGCGGCCAATACCGTCGCCGGCACCGTCTCAGGCTGGGCGCTCGCCCTGCAGCACGCAGGCGGCACGCTATCGCTGCAACGCTTGTTGCAGGACGCCATCCACCATGCCAGCGATGGCGTGCCGGTCACGTTAGGCGGCGCGCACATCGCCGCCAGCAAGAGCGCCGAACTGCGCGTGCAACCCGGCGCCTACGCCAGCATCTTCGAACCACACGGCGTCCCCCTGCACGAAGGCGCACTGCTGCAACAAGCGCACCTCGCACGCACCTTGCAACGGCTGGCCGACCATGGCCTTGAGAGTTTCTATCGCGGCGCACTGGCCGACGACATCGCCGCCGATCTGCAAGCACTCGGCAGCCCGCTCCACGCACATGACCTCGCAAGCCATCATGCAGAAACAAGTGTGCCGCTCTCGGTCGCCATCCACGGCGCACGCATCTACAACCACGCACCGCCCACGCAAGGCCTCGCCTCACTGCTGATCCTCGCCTTGTTCGATCGCCTGCACGCCGAACACCCCGACAGCTACGCACACCTGCACGGCCTGATCGAAGCCACCAAACAGGCCTTCCTGATCCGCGACGCACACGTCGGCGACCCCGCCTGGATGACGCTCGACGCACAGGCCCTGCTCGACGACAACGCCGCACTCGACGCGCTCGCCGCACGCATCGACATGACCACTGCACTGCCCTGGCCGCAGCCCTCGCAGGCCGGCGACACCGTCTGGTTCGGCGCCATCGACGCGCACGGCCGCGCCGTCAGTTGCATACAGTCCACCTATTTCGAATTCGGCTCCGGCCTGGTGCTCCCGCGCACCGGCATTACCTGGCAAAACCGCGGCTGCAGCTTCCGCCTCGCCGCCGACGGCTGGAACGCACTCGCCCCGGGGCGCAAACCCTTCCATACCCTCAACCCCGCACTCGCCACCTTCGACGATGGCCGCGTCATGGCCTACGGCACCATGGGCGGCGAAGGCCAACCACAAACCCAGGCCGCCCTCTTTTCCCGCTACGCCCGCTTCGGCGTACCGCTGCAACAAGCGATCACAGCGCCGCGCTGGTTGCTCGGCCGCACCTGGGGTGAAGACAGCACTTCGTTGAAGTTGGAAGACCGCTTTGATCCAGCAGTGGTGCAAGCATTGCGCGATGCCGGACATGCGGTGGAGCTGTTGCCCGCATACACATCGGTCATGGGACATGCGGGTGCATTGGTGCGCGAGGTGGATGGCGTGATCAGCGGAGCGAGTGACCCACGATCGGATGGAGTGGTGGCTGGGTGGTGATGGTTGGGCACGTTGAACAAACTTTCCCGCAGCAACTTCATGATAGCGTCATGCCCAGTTAGCCAAGGACGCGCTACACCATGAACACGAATAGGGACCCCGTTTCGCCACCGGACGCAACGGTGAGCGCAGACAAGAAGCCACTGAGACCGCTGAATTCAGTGGGGATAGCGACCCTGCACGTCGTTGCCTGTTGCGAAGCAGCGGTCAGTCAATTATGAAATTCGGCCTTCTCATTTCGCAAAGCTGGACAGTCAAGTGTGCCGACGGCTCTGGATGGACTTTCGACACGTCCAAAGGTGCATGGTGGCTTTGGCTAAATAGCATTGAGTACCACATCAAAGATGCTCTTGCGGAAGAGAGCTTTGGCGTATCTGTCGAAGCTTTCTATTTCGGCTTTGAGCTGACTGATATTGCGGAGGGATTCAATTTTGAATCGACCAAGGGCTACATGAGTTATAGACCCAAGAGCAAGTCATTCATTTCTGTCGGCCAACTGGATTGGAATGACGTCAAACACATGACGGCTGCGTCACAGTTACAGCTTTTCAAAGAATCACTCCTCAATGCAGTCTCACGCATCGCGCTTGCCAAACGAAAACCCAAGAACTTCGACTTTAAACGCCTTCATGCTGTCCTGGTCAAAAGCCTGAGCGTACTTTCCGTGGAGCATTGCACTGGCCCTCAAGACGGCATCGACTCCATCAAACGCGAAGCACTTCATCCGGCCAACTGATCAAGCATGAAAACTACCTGGGCAATTTCAGCTGCACTCTTTCTTGTCGCGGCACCAGCCACCGCCAGTAGCACAATGTGTACTTTCACTGCCCCTAGCGGTAGTCCAGCTAATGACCTTGAGTTTCTTGGCTACGGCGAAATTCAGCAAATTCTTTTTCACCTGCCTCGATCAGACGGGCCGAAAAGCCTACCGAGTGGCTCCTACCAGGTCATTGAATTCGAAGAAATGACCAGGAAAATCAGCCTGACGTATCGCAACCCTGGCAATCCGCAGCTGTTGCCATCGTTTACTCTCAAGGGAGTGGGAAAAAATACTCTCATGAGGATCGCAGGCAAGACGATTGCCGGGGAATTCAAGTGCGACCACTGATCACTAGTGCGTCGAAAGAATCAAAAGACGGTCTATCGTTGCTGCAACCGCCATAAGCATATCGCTCAGGCACACGCGCAAGAGAGAGAAAACTTGCCCAGCAGCACAGGCTGGCGCATCGGATCACTAGCCCCAGCCAGGGCAGACCGACAAGGCAAACATGTCATAGACTCTGGGGCATGCTCTCCTAGGCGACGATAGCGGACCCAACCGCACCGATCACTGGACAGGACGCATTTGCTTTCTTGGGCATGCGGGGCGATGCGTAGGCACGTCGCTGCGCTTATTGCAACATACGCGTTAGACCTTTCACCAAGGAGAGCCACATGACAGATCAAGACGACAATCAACCGAACCTGGAAGACGTCAAGCTGGCGTTCGACGGCCAGAGCCTGGATTGGTATCTGCAGAAGCTGGTTGCGACCGTCAATAGTTCGAACGTGCAGTTCGGCATTACGCTGTTTGTCGAAGGCATCATCGTTTCTGGCCAGCTGGTCAGCGGCAAGCAGTACTTCGAGGCGTTCGCGCAGGAATTTTCTGCGGCCTATCCCGGCAGCGTCGAAGAAAAAGAAGATATCCGTCGCGCGTTTGCCAGCCATGCCAGCATCTACGACACGGAAGAGGACGCTCAGCAAAGCAGCACGCCGCCGCAGTTCCTTCACCTGATCGAGTCGCGTTGCTTCTCGCCCGGCGGCCAGCCATTGCCCAGCAACCGTGGTGTGCTTTGGCGCGGCAAAGTGAATGCCGTCTCCGGTTTCACCCTGGGGTCGCTCTCGGCAGATTAGGGCTGGCAGGCTCGGTCTTCGTGTGAGATGCCCGTCATCTCACACAGGACTATCTGAAAGATCGGCACGAGCGCCGACGGCTGCGCGACGCGATCTGTGCGCAACGCCACGTGGCGATTGGATCCGCAGACGCTAGGCTTAACGGCGCTTTGAAAGGGCCAAGCGCCACACAGGGAGAACACCATGGCGACATTCAGCGTGGCAATCGATCCACTGGGCGCAGCCCAAAGCGAGACCTCGTCGGATGCGGTCGGCATCTGTCTCTCCGGCGGCGGCAGTCGTGCGCTGTCGTGTGCGCTGGGTCAACTGCGCGGGCTGCGCTCCCTGGGGCTTCTGGACAAGGTGGCCGCAATCTCTTCGGTGTCCGGCGGGACATGGGCCAATGTGTTGTTCACCTATCTGCCGACGTCGATCAGCGATGACGACTTCCTCGGGCCGGTGGTGCTGGATCCATCGCAGCTCACCCTGGAAGTGCTGGGGCAAATGGGGGACAACAATCTCGGCCAGGTGCCGTACCGGCTCGGCACGTTGCCGATCGTCGCTGAACTGGCCGAGTACCGGCTGAGCAAACGCTACGCGCCGGCGGATATGTGGCAGGCGGTGATCGGCAAGCTGGTACTGAAGGATTTCGGCTTGTGGAATCCGGATGCCACAGGCGTGGATCCACGTTATTTCACTGGCACGACGCAGTATCTGGCGGAAGGCCCGCTGCTGCGCAATCCGCAGTTGAGCAGCGACAACTTCTACACCATCCGCGACGGGCGGCCGTTACCGATCTTCAATACGTCTGTCTTCATCAACGACAGCGTGACCTCGGATCTGGTGCCGTTCGAAGCCAACTGGTTGCTTGGCGTGCGTGGCGTTTTCAACCAGCCTGAGCAACTCGGTGTCATGGGTGGAGGCCTGATCGAGTCGTTCGCGATGGGCAGCGATTACATCGCCGACGCTGGTGCCGACGGAGTCACTACCAGCGTGCCGCCGCGCGTCTTCAGCCTCAATGACATCGCCGGTTGCAGCAGCATGGCGCCGGCGCAGGATTTCGAAGAGAAGTTTCCCGAGATCAATGGCCTGGTGCCGCGTTATCCGTACTGGCCGGTCGATGGTCGTGAGAGCCAACCCACGCTAAGTTACCGCTTCGCCGACGGCGGCAACCTGGAGAACCTGGGCATCATGCCGCTGCTGGCACGCGGCATTACGCGTCTGCTGGTGTTCGTCAATTCCGATCAAGGGGTGAACATCGACCCGGAATCGGGCGAAACCGTGGTTGCCGACGACCTGCCGCCGCTGTTCGGGCTGCAGCCGTTCTGCGAGAAAACGCGCAGCTATCCGGCATACGCCAACGAGCAATTGTGCGAGGACGCCAACGGCATGTTCCGGCACAACCAGGTATTCGACACCGCCGCATTCGATGCCTTGAAACAGGGGCTGCTGGCGGCCAAAAAATCCGGTGGCGCGCTGCTGGTACGGCAGACCTTGCGCGTGCTGGCAAACAGCTGGTTCAACGTGCCGGCGCAGCAGTCGGTCGAAGTGCTGTGGGTGTACAACGATCTGGTGCGTGCATGGTGGAAGCAATTGCCGGATGAAACGCAGATTGAGCTGGATCTGCAAAGCGTGGACGATTTTCCGCTCTATGGCACGGTCACCCAGCTGCATCTTTCCTATCCGTTGGTCAACGCGCTGGCGCATCTGAGTTGCTGGAACCTTGCTTCCGACAGCACGGTAGGCAACCCCAACGGGCAAAGCAATGCCGATGTGGTGCGTGGCATGTTTGCGTGATACGTGCACAGCGCTGTGGCCGGCAATGCAGCCACTCACCAAACGGGGCCGGAGCGCCCTTTACCAGACAGCATCTGCCTGCAAAGAACGCTCCAACCCCGCGCTGATGCCAATGCCAGCTTTGAATAACACGCTGCATTGGCACGCCACTTACTGCTTTGGCTTGCCAGCCGCCTGCTTTGGCTTGCTAGCCGCATCGCGCGGCGGCGCGTTTTTCACGTAGCGGTCGAACCAGTCCAGCATCTCGGCGACCACGTCTTCGGTGGATTCGCGTGCGGTGTACCAATGCGGTTCGAACGGCAGCAGCACCAGCCGCGCGGTGCCGCCGTTGCCGCGGATCGCCTGGAACAACCGCGGTGCCTGGGTGGTTTCGGTCCCGGGGTTGGCGTCGTCCATGCCGTGCACGATCAACAACGGTTCGTTGATCTTGTCGGCGTGGAAGAACGCAGACGCCTGCGCGTAGACCTCCGGCGCGGCCCAGAACGAACGGCGCTCGTTCTGAAAACCGAATGGCGTCAGCGTCTTGTTGTAGCTGCCGCTGGTAGCCGCGCCGGCGCGGAACAGGTCGGTCTGTGCCAACAGATTGGCCGTCATCAGCGCGCCGTGGCTGTGCCCGGTGACGCCGATCCGCTGGCGATCGACCACGCCCAGTTCCACCGCCTTGTCCACCGCTGCGGTGGCGTCGTCCACCAGTTGCTGCAGGTAGGTGTCGTACGCGGTCTTGGGGTCGCCGACGATGGGGAACGCGGCATCGTCGATGATCGCGTAACCGGCCAGCAGCAGCACCTGGTAGTAGCTCAGCCGGGTGAAGTCGCGTTCGCTGGCGCCGCTGACCTGGCCTGCCTTGGAGGGGTCGGCATAATCGAGCGGGTAGGCGTACAGGATCGCCGGCACGCGCGTGCCTTCCTTATAGCCGGGCGGCGTGTACAGGGTGAACGACAGCTCCACGCCGTCCTTGCGCTTGTAGGTCACCAGCCGCTTCTTGATCTGCCGCACCAACGGGGTCGGATCCAGAAAGTGGGTGACCGGCGTGGCGGTCGAGGCAAGGACCGCCTCGCCCGTGGCCGCCGTCGGCAGCGGCTGGCCCAGCGTGCGCAGATACACATTGGGCGGGTCGGTCAGCGACTGGTGCCAGGTCAACAGGCGCGACACATCGTCGCCGGCAAAACCGAAGAACAGCTCGTCCACACTCGCATCGCTGCGGAACAGCCGCTGGGTCTTGCCACTGGCCAGCTCATAGCGATCCAGAAACGGCCGGTCGCCCGCCGGCGAGGCGCCCTGCCCGCTCAGGAACAACGCACCCCGCTCTTCGCGCAGCACGGCCTGGCCGTTGGCCAGAACGCGCATCTCCGTCAGGCCGGGATCGGCGTACAGGTCGTCGGTGGACAGGTCGAACAACACCCGTCCGGCAGTGCCGGGGCGGTCGGCATCCAGCAAGGTGGTACGCCGCCAATGACGGTTTTCGTCGTATTCGTCCAGCAGCGCTTGCCCGCCTTCGGCAAACCACGACAAGCCGGAATAACGCTGCTGTACACGGGTGACTTCACGCGGTTTGGCGGTGAACGGTGCAGCCAGCGTCATCAACTTGTCGCGCGCCGGCACGCTGGTTTTCCAGTCGCCGCCATCCAGCGCCTCGGCCCAGACCAGCGTGGCCGGCTGGTTGGCGCGCCAGGAATACGCACGCGGGCCAATCGACACGCCTTGCACCGGCACCCGGTCGGCAACCGGCA
Organism: Xanthomonas hortorum; assembly: GCF_040279205.1. Taxonomy (GTDB): domain Bacteria; phylum Pseudomonadota; class Gammaproteobacteria; order Xanthomonadales; family Xanthomonadaceae; genus Xanthomonas; species Xanthomonas hortorum_F. The sequence goes on along the minus strand of NZ_JBEOLS010000006.1, from coordinate 57,131 downwards.
GATCGGCCAGCACGCGCTCGCTGCCATTGGCCAGATCCAGCACCGCCACATCATGGGCAAACCGCGCATAGGTGGTGACGTAGGAGTACGGCTGCTTCAACCGTTCCACCAGCACGTGGCGGCCGTCGGGCGCGCCATCCACGTTGCTGTAGACCGCAGGCGTACCGAGCTTGCGCTGGCTGCCGTTGGCCACATCCACCGTGAGCAGCTGGGAGGTGGCGTAGTAGGTAAACAAGGCCTCGTCTTCGGGGCTGGCGAGCGTATCGCGTGCTTCATAGGTGCTGCTTTCGCCCTTGCCCTGGATGGTTTCCTTGACCTCCGGGCCTGGCGGCACCGCGGCCTTGCGCGGGGCGGCGCCCAGGTCTTGCGGTACCGTCTTCAGCAGCAGGGTGTCGCTGCCGCCCAGCCACTGGATCTCGCCGCCCAGCACCGGGTTGAGTTGCACACCGTCGATCCTGCGCACGTTGCCGGTGGCCACCTCGCCCACCCACAGCTCGACGCGATCGGCCGCAGTGTTGTTGAAGGCGAAGCGGCGCCCGTCCGGCGACCATACCGGCGCTGCCGGACAGGCACCGGCCGGCAGGTTCACGGCGGTCTGCCTGCCGCTTGCAACATCCACCAGGCTGAAGCCCTGCAGGCAGGAACGAATGCCGTAACCGTTGGACATATCGTGGCGGCTATGCGTGCGCGGCTCCACACGCACGCCGGCCAGCTTCAGATACGGCTCGGCCACGCGCGCGATCGGCGGGTACTGGGTGCGCTGCACCAGCAACAAGGTCTTGCCGGTTGGGTCCAACCGCGGCGACGGATTGAGCGGCGCGCGCAACACGCTCAACAATGGCTCCGGTGGCTGCCGGTAACCGCCATCGGGCGTGCCGGCAACCGCAGACACCGGCAAAAGGCTGGCAAGCACCAGTAACCCGCTCCATCGGTACGCGGTGAGCATCTCGGTAGTTCTCCGGGGAATGATCACAGCAACCTAGCACGCCGACACAACGGCTCATATGCGCGCGAACGCAGCCCTGTCGCTGCGTCCGCAGGACGCGTGCAAACGACGCAGTTACGCCGATGCCTTGAACGTGCGCGACAGGAACTCGCCGATGTACTGCGCAATCTCCGGCGCATGCGTTTCCAGCGCGAAGTGGCCCGCATCCAGCAGATGCACTTCGGCCTTCGGCAGATCCTTGCGATACGCCTGCGCGCCCGGCGGAATGAAGGCTGGATCGTGCTTGCCCCACACCGCCAGCAACGGTGGCTGATGGTTGCGGAAATACGCGTGGAATCCCGGATAGGCGGCCACATTGCTGCGGTAGTCCAGGATCAGATCGAGCTGGATCTCTTCAGCACCCGGGCGCGCCATGTAGGCGATGTCCAGCGTGTAGCCATCGGGCGACAGCTTGCTCGGGTCGGCACCGGTGCCGTACTGCCAGTCGCGGATGGTTTGCGGCGACAAGGAGGCGCGACATGCCTCGCGATTGGCTGCGGTTGGCTCACTCAGGGCTGCAAACGATCGCCCCGCCCTGCCACCAAGGACGATGCCAGCAGCAACACGCTTGCACCCACGAAGGTGGCACCAATGGAGACATGATCCAGCAGGACACCGCCTGCGGCGCCACCCAGCATGATGGAGAGCTGGATCGCGGCAACCATCAAGCCGCCACCACTTTCCGGCGCATCCTTGATGCAGCGGCTCAGCCAGGTGGACCACGCCACCGGCATCGCCGCATTGAGCGTGCCCCAGGCGATCATCGCAATTGCCACAGCCCACACCACGTGGCCGGCGAGCAGCATGCACATGGTCGCCACACCCAGCGCGACCGGCAGCACCGTGAGCAGGGTGAACAAGCGCTTGGGCACCAGCGCGGTGGCCGCATAGGTCCCGACGAACCCGGCCAAACCCAGGCCAAGCAGCAACAACGACAGTTGCGATACGTCGACCTGCGCAATGGTTTCCAGAAACGGGCGAAAGTAAGTGAATGCGGAGAACGCGCCGGCAAACCCGAGCATCACCGCCAGCATGGCGCGCGCAACATAGCGACGCTTCAACAAGGTGACGATACCGCTCAGCGAGGTGGCGCCTTGCGCGGGCATCGATGGCAGGCTGCGCCATTGCCAGACGATGGTGAGCGCAACCAACGGCAACATGCCCCAGAACACCCCACGCCAGCCGATGGTCGCGCCCAGATAGCTGCCCAACGGCGCGGCGAATGCGGCAGCCACCGCGTTACCGATAAATACAATGCCCAAGGCCTTGGGCACCGCATGCTCGGGCATAATGCGCATCACCGTGGCGGTGGACAGCGCCCAGAAACCCCCGATGGTGATGCCGAGCAGCGCACGCGCAACCATCAACATGCCGAAGCTGTGCGCGTTGGCGATCAACAACAGCGACACCAACATCACCGTGGTCAGCGTGAGCAGCACATGGCGCCGGTTGAAGCGCGACGACAGCGGTGCGATCAGCAAGCTGGCGACCACGGCGAACAGGCCGGAGATCGAAATCGCCTGCCCGGCCATGCCAGCGCTTGCGTGCAGATCCGCAGCGATCGGCGTGAGCAGGCTCACCGGCATGAATTCGGAGGCGATCAACAACGCAACGCACAGCGACATCGAGCCGACCGCGCTCCAGGTCTGGCGTGTTGCTGCGGGTGCGGCACGGGATGGTGTGTCTGTGGCGAGCGAACTGGCTGGCATGTGGGGGCCTTGCGCGAAGAGTGGATGCGGCAAGAACGCCACGCCGCAAGCGCGCGATGTAGCGCCGCTCGAGAGCGAACCTGGCGTTCGAGAGGGATGCGCTGCAAGCAGCGATGCGACGCATCGACATGCCACTGCAGCGACGCACGACGGGCGCAGGATGCTGCGGCTCGGGCGTGCGCGTATCTGGAGGTGCTGCAGCTTACGCAGGCAGCGGGCGGCGATAAAGATGGCTGATCCGCACGGGCTTATGAAGCCCGCTCATCAACGGCGTGCTTGCATCGAACGCCTATCCAAGCCGCGCATCTATCAGCCTTTGTAGCGCAACGCATCGACCACCAGGTTGAACGCCGGCGAGGAATGCCGGCGACTGGGATAGAACGCGTGCAAGCCCGGCCAGGTCGGCGACCAATCCTTCATCACCCAGCGCAGGCGCCCGGCCTTGAGATGCGGGCGCGCCAGATCTTCCTGCACGAACGCAATGCCGAAGCCATCCACCGCCGCGTCCAATGCTTCGTAGGTGCCGTTGAAGGTCAGCTGGCCATCCACGCGCACAATGACCTCGCGGCCGTCTTTTTCCAGTTCCCAGGCGTAGATGCCGCCGGCGGTTTTCATGCGCAGGTTGATGCAGCTGTGCGCGGTGAGATCCTGTGGCGTCTTGGGGATGGGCCGGCGCGCGAGATAGGACGGTGCCGCGACGATCGCCATACGCATGTCCGGCGCGATGCGCGCGGCGATCATGTCTTTTTCGACTTGGTCGCCCAGGCGCACGCCCAGGTCGTAGCGGTCGGCCACGATGTCGGTCAGACCGTTGTCGACCACGATCTCGACCTTGATGTCCGGGTACTGACGCAGCAGCCTGGACAACTTGGGCCACAGGATCGCGCGCGCGGCGTAGTCGGTCGCGGTGATGCGCACCGTGCCTGCAGGCGTGTCGCGCATCTCGCTGAGCGCGGACAACGCCTCTTCGATTTCTGCAAAGCGCGGCGCCACCGTCTGGATCAGGCGCTCGCCGGCTTCGGTCGGCGCCACGCTGCGCGTGGTGCGGGTCAGTAACCGCAGCCCGAGGCTGGCTTCCAACCCACGAATGGTGTGGCTCAGCGCCGATTGCGAGACACCCAACTTGGCTGCAGCACGCGTGAAGCTGCCCTCGCGAACGATGGCGATCAGCGCCAGCAGGTCCTTGAAACTGTCGCGGGCCATTGGTGAATCCGATTCATGGAATGTAGGCGACTGTAGCAGCCGTTCGGCTGCGAGGCGGCGGCGCTTCTGCCGCTTTTCCTACGGGGCACCAATGCACGCGGCTTGCGCAGCAATGGCGCGCGTGCGTTGGTGCGCCCGCGCCGCAAGCGAGGGCCGGGCCGGGCCGGGGCGCGGATTGGGGATTGGGGATTGGGGATTGGGGATTGGGGTGACGGTACGTGGCGAAGCAAGCGATGCGTTACGTCTGAAGGCGCGTGGCGACGCGTTTGTCATTGAGAGACTGACAGCTCTCTGCGGCGCACCCTTATCCGCCCCTATGGGCACCTTTTTCCTTCAGGAGAGGTGATACCAAAGCCCCTCTCCTGCGGGAGAGGGGTTGGGGTGAGGGTATGGCCGCCCAGCATTCTCGACGCTGCCGTACCCTCATCCGCCCCTTCGGGGCACCTTCTCCCGATGAGAGAAGGAAAAACCGCAGCCGCCACCGCCCGTCGCATTTTTTGCAACGCCTGACCCTAAAAAAACCGCTTTGGGGTGACGGGGGAGGGTTCGTATAGTCGATTGGACGGCTGCCGACTGCCGTGCACGCTCCTGTCGCCATCGCTGCAAGGGCGACCAACTGTCGGCGCGCCCCCCTTTCCACCCCGCCTGCGGAGGTTCCATGCGTCAGCATCTTTCGCCTTGCGGTCCGCGCAGCGCCTGTGAAACAAAGTACCTGCACGGCGCAACATGCTGAGCGCTCCAATCACCGCAGCAACCGACCATTGCTCCGGCGCACGCGCGGTGGCGCGCTGCGATGCACTGGGCGTCGCACCGTACAGCGACACACCCGGCGGCCTGTTCCGCGCCTGGCTCAGCCCGGCGCATCGCGCGGCCACCGCGCAGGTGAGCGAGTGGATGCGCCAGGCCGGCATGCAGGTGCGACTGGACGCAGCGGCCAATCTGATCGGCCGCTACGACGGCGCACATGCAGATGCGCCGGCACTGCTGATCGGCAGCCATCTGGACAGCGTGCGCGATGCCGGCCGCTACGACGGCCCGCTCGGCATCCTGCTCGGCATCGAATGCGTGGCCGCGCTGCATGCACAGGGTCGGCGCCTACCGTATGCGATCGAAGTCATCGCCTTCGGCGACGAAGAAGGTTCGCGTTTCCCGGCATCGATGTTCTGCAGCCGCGCCGTAGCCGGCACACTGGATCCGGCCACACTCGCCGTGGTCGATGCCGACGGCGTCGAGGTGGCGGCCGCACTGACCAACTGGGGCCTGGATATCGCAGCGATCGGCCACGCCGCACGCGCACCGGGCAGCGTGCTGGCCTATCTGGAAACCCATATCGAACAAGGCCCGGTGCTGGAAGCCGAAGGCCTGCCGGTCGGCATCGTCACCGCCATTGCCGCGCAACGGCGCTTCGCGCTGCGCTTCGACGGCCGCGCCGGCCATGCCGGCACCACCACGATGGGCTTGCGCCGCGACGCGTTGAGCGCAGCGGCCGACGCACTCCTGGCGATCGAGCGCATCGCCCGCGCCGGCAGCGACGATCTGGTCGCCACCGTCGGCAAACTGCAGGTCGCGCCCGGCGCCACCAACGTGGTGCCGGGCCGGGTGGACTGCACGCTGGACGTGCGCGCAGGCGACGATGTCAGCCGCGATGCGGCCGTGCTACAGATCGAACACGCACTCGCACAGATCAGCAAGGAACGCGGCATCGCCATCGCCATCGACCCGTTGCAGACACTCGCCGCCAGCCCCTGCGCACCGGCGTTGATCGCGCGCCTGCAACACGCAGTCGCCGCGCAAGGCATCGCGCCGCGCCAACTGGTCTCCGGTGCCGGCCACGATGCGATGGTGATGGCAGCGCTGTGCCCTACCGCAATGCTGTTCGTGCGCTGCGCCGGCGGCATCAGCCATCATCCGGACGAACACGTCGCCCCGGCCGATGCCGAGGTTGCCTTGGCGGTCATGCGCCACTTCATCGAACACCTGGGAGATCCCCTTGTCACCTGATCTGCGTCACCTGCACACCTTCGGCGAACTCGATCCCCCGCAGCGGCTGTTGATGGGCCCGGGCCCGGTCAACGCACATCCGCGCGTGCTGCGCGCGATGGCGGCCGATCTGCTCGGCCAGTTCGACCCGGAAATGACCACCTACATGAACGAGGTGATGGCGCTGTACCGGCCGCTGTTCGGCACCGAGAATCGCTGGACGTTTCTGGTCGATGGCACTGCGCGCGCCGGCATCGAAGCTGCCTTGGTCTCGCTGGTCACCCCGGGCGACCGCGTGCTGGTCATCAACTTCGGGCGCTTCGGTTTGTTGCTCACCGAAATCCTGGGCCGCCTAGGTGCCGAGGTGCATACGGTGGATGCGCCCTGGGGCGAGGTGGTGCCGCTCAGCGCGATTGCCGAAGCGATCGAGCGCGTGGCACCCAAGCTGGTGGCCACCGTGCACGGCGACACCTCCACCACGATGGCGCAGCCGCTGGATGGCCTCGGCGCGCTATGCCGCGCGGCCGGCGCGCTGAGTTACGTGGATGCCACCGCCACCATCGGCGGCATGCCCATCGCCAGCGATCGCTGGGACGTGGACGTGGTCACCGGCGGCCTGCAGAAATGCCTGGGCGGGCCATCCGGCTCGGCACCGATCACCGTGTCCAACGCGGCGGCCGAAGCGATCTTCGCGCGCCGCCATGTCGAACGCGGCATCGTGCGCGACGACATCGTCAACGGCAGCGGGCCGCGCATCGCTTCGAATTATTTCGATCTGGCGATGATCATGGATTACTGGTCCGACAAACGCCTCAACCACCACACCGAAGCCACCACCATGCTCTACGGCGCCCGCGAATGCGCGCGCGTGGCCCTGCAGGAAGGATTGGACGCACGCTTCGCCCGCCATGCTGCGGCCGGGCGTGCGGTGAGCGCCGGCATCCGCGCATTGGGGCTGGAGGTGTTCGGTGACGATGCGCACCGCATGACCAATGTCACCGGCGTGGTGATTCCGCCAGGCATCGACAGCGATGCGGTGCGCCGGCGCATGCGCGAGGATTTCGAGATCGAAATCGGCACCGCGTTTGGGCCGTTGCAAGGCAAGATCTGGCGCATCGGCGCGATGGGCTACAACGCGATGAAGCACAAGGTGTTGATTACCTTGGCCGCGCTGGAAGCGGTGTTGCGCGCCGAAGGTTACGCCTGCACACCAGGGCTGGCGGTGGAAGCCGCACTGGCGGCCTGGCATGCGGAGCCGCATGCATGAGCACAACGCGCGACCTGGTCGGCTATGGCACCACCCCGCCTGCGGCGCAGTGGCCCGGTGGCGCGCGCATCGCGGTGCAGTTCGTCATCAACTACGAAGAGGGCGCGGAGAACTGCGTGCTCAACGGCGATGCCGGCTCGGAGGCGTTTCTATCGGAAATGGTCGGCACGCAATCGCAACCCGGCGCACGCGCCATGGCGATGGAAAGCCTGTACGAATACGGCAGCCGCGCCGGCTTCTGGCGGCTGCATCGGCTGTTCACTGCGCGCAACGTGCCAGTGACCGTGTTCGGCGTTGCGCAGGCATTGGCCTCCAATCCCGACGCAGTCGCCGCGATGCAGGCCGCCGACTGGGAGATCGCCAGCCACGGCCTGCGCTGGATCGATTACCAGCATGTGGATGCGGCCACCGAGCGTGCGCATATCGCCGAAGCCATCGCCGTGCACACCCGCGCCACCGGCAGCCGCCCGCTGGGCTGGTACCAGGGCCGCACCAGCCCCAACACCGCGCGGCTGGTCGCCGAGGAAGGCGGCTTTGTCTACGACGCCGATAGCTACGCCGACGATGTGCCGTATTACGATAATCGCCATGGCCGTGCGCAGTTGATCGTGCCGTACACGCTGGATGCCAACGACATGAAGTTCGTCGCCTACAACGGCTTTGCCGATGGCGAGCCGTTCTTCCGCTATCTGCGCGACAGCTTCGAGCAACTGCGCAGCGAAGGCGGGCGCATGCTGTCGATCGGCCTGCACGGGCGCATCGTCGGCAAGCCCGCACGCGCGGCGGCGTTGGCACGGTTTGTCGATCACGTGCTGGACAGCGGCGATGCCTGGATCACGCGCCGCATCGACATCGCGCGCCACTGGCTGCAGGTAAACCCGGCATGAGCATCCACGCCTCCGACATCGATCTGCCCGAGGTGATCGCGCAAGTGACTGCCGCCTTCCATGCCTACGAGGATGCCTTGATGGGTGACGACATCGCCGCAATGGACGCGCTGTTTCACGCCGCGCCAAGCACGGTGCGCTATGGCGTGGGCGAAGTGCTGTACGGCATCGAGGCGATCCGCGCGTTCCGCATCGGCCGCGGTGGCTCGCCGCAGCGCCAGCTCGCGCATGTGCAAGTGCACGGCTTTGGCCACGATTTCGCTACCACGCATGCGGAATTCGTTCGCGACGGCAGCAGCGCGCGCGGCCGCCAGAGCCAGAGCTGGGTGCGCTTTGCCGATGGCTGGAAAGTGGTGGCCGCGCATGTCTCCCTGCAAGGCACGCACGCATGAGCGTGGTCGATGCCAACGCGCTGGACAATGCCGCCTTCGTGGCACGCTACCGCGAGTTGTTCGAGCACTCGCCGTGGGTGGTGGAACGCGCCGCACAACGGCGCCCGTTCGACGATGTACATCGCGGACTGATGCAGGTGGTGCTGGAGGCATCGCAGGTGGATCAGATCGCCCTAATCCGCGCGCACCCCGAGCTGGCCGGCAAGGCGGCCATTGACCGCACACTCACCGCCGCCTCGGCCGCCGAACAGGCCTCGGCCGGGCTGGACCGGCTCAGCGAAGCCGAGTTCAAGCGCTTCCATGCGCTCAATCAGGCGTATCGCCATCGTTTCGGATTTCCATTCGTGATCTGCGTGCGGCTGCACGACAAGGCCGGCATTCTGGCCGCGCTGGAACGGCGGCTGGACGCATCGCGCAACGAAGAAATTTCCACTGCCCTCGCCGAGATCGGCAAGATCGTTCACCTGCGCCTGGAGGCACTGCCATGAGCCTGGCCCAACTCGAACGCGAGCTCCACCACGATCTGCAACGCCTGGCCCACGGCGGCGACGCATGGACGCAGCCGCGCGTTCATCCGGCCGGGCATGTCTATGACGTGGTGATTGTCGGCGCGGGCCAGAGCGGCTTGGGCGCGGCGTTCGCGCTGCAACGCGAGCGCGTGCACAACGTGCTGATCATCGACGAAAACCCCGTCGGGCAGGAAGGCCCCTGGGTGACCTACGCGCGCATGCAGACCTTGCGCACGCCCAAGCAGATCACCTCGATCGACCTGGGCGTGCCATCGCTGACCTTCCGCGCCTGGTGGGAGGCGCAACACGGCGTCGCCGGCTGGGACGCACTCGACAAGATTCCACGCGGCAGCTGGATGGACTATCTGCGTTGGTACCGCGCCGTGCTGCGCCTGCCGGTGCGCAATGCCACGCAACTGGCACGAGTGGAACCGGACGTGGCGCCAGGCATCCACCGCCTGCATCTGGCGATGGGCGCGCCGCTGCTGACGCGCAAACTGATCCTGGCCACCGGCATCCAGGGCGGCGGGCAATGGATGGTGCCGGAGTGGATCAGCAGCGCGCTGCCCGCGCAGCGTTACGCCCATACCTCCGGCCATATCGATTTCGCTGCACTGGCCGGCAAGCGCGTGGGCATTCTGGGCGGCGGCGCCTCGGCATTCGACAACGCCTGTTTCGCGCTGGATCAAGGCATCGCCCGTGCCGAAGTGTTCGTGCGCCGCAGCGAATTGCCGCGTATCAATCCGTTCCGCCACATGGAGCAGGCCGGCATCATTCCGCGCTTTCTGACGCTGCCCGATGCGGACAAGTACCGCATGATGGCCAGCTTCTTCGCACACAACCAGCCGCCCACCAACGACACCTTTCAACGCGCCTGCGCGCATGCCGGCTTTGCGCTGCATCTGGGCGCGCCGTGGCTGGAGGTGGCCGAGCGCGAGGGCGCCGTGGTGGTGCGCACGCCGCAGGGCGAACATTGCTTCGATTTTCTGGCGGTAGCCACCGGCCTGGTCACCGACCCGCAGCTGCGCCCGGAACTGGCCGCGCTGTCCGGCCGCATCGCCTGCTGGGCCGACCGCTACCAGCCGCCGCCGGGCCAGGCCAATGCGGTGCTGGATGCGCACCCGTATCTGGGGCCGGGCTTCGAATTGCTACCACGCACGCCCGAGGATGCCGCGCTGCTGCATGGGCTGTTCGCCTTCAACTATTCGGCGCTGATCAACCACGGCCCCTCGGCGGCGGCACTGTCCGGGCTCAAGGTCGCGTTGCCACGGCTGGCCCGCGCGGTGGCCGATCAGCTGTTTCTGGACGACCGCAAGGCCATCGTCGACAGCTACCTGGCCTACGACCAGCCCGAATTCGTCGGCCAATGGCCACAACCGACCCAGGCGGTAGCATGAGCACGCTCTCTACGCATGTGCTGGATACCGCCAGCGGCCGCCCCGCCGCAGGCGTCGCATTGCGCCTGTTCGTCGGCGAGACGCTGTGCTTCGAGGGGGTCACCAACGTCGATGGGCGCTGCCCGGAACTGGCCGCGCTCACGCTGCAATCCGGCCGTTATCGGCTGGAATTCGAGGTGGCCGCCTACTGGCGCACGGCCGGCACTGCGCTGAGCGACCCGCCGTTTCTGGAGCAGGTGCCGATCGCCTTCGGCATCGCCGGCGAGGGCCACTATCACGTGCCGTTGCTGCTCTCGCCGTACGGGTATTCCACCTATCGCGGCAGCTGAGCGACTTCAAGTCCGCAACGGACAGGGTCGGCATATGCCGCGTTGCGCATCGGCCCCGTAGAATGACGCCTTTCCGGCGACAGGCCGGGGCCCCGGAATTGTCATGATCCACAACGATGTACTGCGCAGCATCCGTTACATGCTCGACCTCAGCGACGACAAGGTGGTGGAAATCACCCACCTGGCCGACCCGGAGTTCGCGCTCGACAAGGCGCAGTTGCAGGCCTGGCTGAAGAAGGAAGACGAGCCCGGCTTCGAGCCCTGCCCCGACGCGATGATGGCGCGCTTTCTCGATGGCCTGGTGCTGCGCTTCCGCGGCCGCGACGAGAGTCAGCCGGTGCGCCCGCTGGAAACCAAGGTCGGCAACAACCTGGTGCTGAAGAAGCTGCGGGTGGCCTTCGAGCTGAAGGACGTGGACATGCACGCGATCTTCGCCAGCGCCGGCTTCCCGTTGTCCAAGCCGGAACTGTCTGCGCTGTTCCGCCAGCCCGGCCACAAGAATTTCCGCCCCTGCCTGGACCAGTTGCTGCGCGCCTTCCTCAAAGGCCTGACCGCCCGGATGCGCGAAGCGGGTTGATGCCTGGGTGGTGAGATTGGCCTGGCCTGGCCGTCTGCCGCGTGTCACGAGCAACGGGTTGCCGGTTGCCGGTGCAGCTTGGGACTTTTCAACGCGGTGCGGCTAGGTCAGTAGCAGAGCAGCTGATCTGCGGCTTGGCTGCAGGGCCCTTGCCCGCCCACCATCGCGGGACACGCCGCAAGTACGTCCATGTAGGCTCTTACGCGACGGTGGGCGGGCAAGGACTCGTCAAAATGGTCGGTCTGCGCAGCTTTCAAGAAAGCAACCGACTACTTCTCTGGTAGGGTGAAGGCACCGCGCACTCGACCGACAAGGCTTTTACCTGAGATTCTGATTGCATCTAAACGGCGCTACGACTCAAGTCACAGCGTGTCGAAGTGATTGCTCAGCGCGGGTAGATCAGTTGCAGAGCGGATGATCTGTGGGTTTGCTGCAGGGCCCCTGCCCGCCCACCATCGCAGGACACGCCGCAAGTACGTCCTTGTAGGCTCTTACGCGGCATCCATGCCGCGTAAGGTCCCGCGACGGTGGGCGGGCAAGGACCAATCGAGATGGTTGGTGTGCAGGGTGCAAGCAGTGCATGACGCGCTTCTGATTCGCCAGCTCTCATGTGGGTGCGACCCGCAACAGCAAGCCAATGCAACGAGATGGCTCGCTTTTCATCCAACCACCGACCAACTTTATGGCGCGGTGTCCTCACCGCTTGCGGGACCGTGTGGCGGCATGGATGCCGCCACCGAGCCCGCAGGGATGGGTTCACGGCGTGTCCCGCGAGCGGTGAGGGCACCGCGCCCTCGACCAGCTAGGCTGTTGACCTAGCTGTTAACTTCATCCAGGCGGGTGCCGGGCATTTCTACTCGTGGTCCCGTGTCACGCAGCAGCCGCCAACCGCGGCCGGCGTGCATCCAGGCGGAACACCGATACCGCTTCGCTCAGTTCCACGGCCTGCTCTTCCATCGCACGTGCTGCGGCAGAGGCTTCTTCCACCAGTGCGGCATTGCGCTGGGTGGTTTCGTCCATGTCGTTGACGGTACGGGCGACCTGCTCGATGCCGGACGATTGTTCGCGCGATGCCGCCGAAATCTCCGCGATCAAGGTCGTGACCTGCTGCACCGACTGCACGATCTGCTGCATGGTCTGTCCGGCCTGATCCACGCGTGCGCTGCCGCGCTCCACGCTGGCCACGGAGGCATCGATCAACTGCTTGACCTCCTTGGCCGCGCCGGCCGAACGCTGGGCCAGCGCGCGCACTTCCGAGGCCACCACTGCAAAACCACGGCCCTGTTCGCCGGCACGTGCGGCTTCCACCGCTGCGTTCAATGCCAGGATATTGGTCTGGAACGCGATGCCGTCGATGACGCTGATGATCTCGGCAATCTTCCTGGACGAGCCTTCGATCTCGCCCATGGTGTCGACCACGCTGGCCACCATCTCGCCACCACGGCTGGCGATCTCTGCGGCAGCCTGCGCGCCGCGGCTGGCCTGCTGCGCAGTCTCCGAATTCTGCCGCACAGTGGAGGTGAGTTCTTCCATCGAGGCGGCGGTTTCTTCGAGGTTGGCGGCCTGTTGTTCGGTGCGCTGGGCAAGATCGTTGTTGCCGGCGGCGATTTCCGCCGACGCGGTGCGAATGGTCTGCGCGGCCACGGTGATGTCGCCGACGATATCGGTCAGGCGCTGCACGGTGGCGTTGGCATCGTCGCGCATGCGCGCGAACACGCCTTGCTGATTGCCGTGCATGCGTGCGGTCAGATCGCCCTCGGCAATGGCCTTCAGCAGCTGCGACAACTCGGCCAGATTCTGGTCCACGTTCTGCATCAAGCCATTGAGGCCGGTGACCATGCCGCGGAATTCGAACTGGTAGGCCTCGGCATTGCCGCGGGTGGCGAAGTCGCCGGCCGCAGCCGCGTCGACCAGGCCACGGATTTCGCCATTGATCGCCGCCAGGTTGCGCTTGGTGGCATCCATCGCTTCGGTGATCTGCGCTTTTTCGCCAGGCAAACGCGGCATGTCCACCGACATGTCGCCCACCGCGTAACGCTGCATCACCTGCAGCATGCCGCCGATCAATTCCACCTGCGCGCCGATCAACCCGTTGGTGTCGTCGACCATGCGGCCGTACGCGCCCGGGAAGGCCTGCGCGTCCATGCGGTAACTCATCTGCCCGGCTTCATGGCGCTGCGCCATGTCGGCCTGCGCGGTGGACACATCGGTGAGCGTGTTGACCACCTGGCCCATCGCCTGACCGAGCAAACCGATTTCATCGCGATTGCTCACCGCCGCGCGTGCCGACAGATCGCCGGCTGCCACCAGGCGTGCCGCACGTGCAACGGTTTCGATCGGGCGCACGATCGAGCGGCGGATCCACCAGCCCAGCACCGCGACCAGGCACAGCGCCGCAGCGATCGTGGCGACCGCCGAGTACACCAGCTTGTGCTGCGCCGATTGCGAACTGGCCAGCACCGCCGCATCGGCCAGGGTCTTGCTGCGCGTCACCAGTTCTTCGAGCGTGTGGCTGGGCGCGCGGTCCTGGCCCTTGACCAGCTGGTCGCCCACCTGGGTGTCGTAGCCGGCCTGCGCAAACTTGCCCAGCGCCGCTTCGTAATTGACCTGCAAGGCCAGATGCGCCTTGGCAAACTCCTGCGCCAGCGCGCGCGCCTGCGGATCCTGGGTTGCCTTGGCCAGCGCCTCGGTACCGGCCTGCACCTTCTTGCCGTCCTGACGGAAGGCGCTCAGATGCTTGTCCAGCTGCGCCGGATCGCGGCCGCGGATCAGCACGTTCTTCCATTCCTGCACCTGCAGGCGGAAATCGCGGCTGATCTCCTCGCTGCTGGAGGCATGCGCCACTTCCGGCGGCACCTTGCCCGACAGACTCAACCATGCCGTGCCCAGGCCGCCGAGTGCGCAAAGCAAGATGACCGCCAGACCCAGCGCGAGCGCGCCGAGCAGTTTGCTTTGCAGGCTGACGAACGCCGGGGTGGCAGCAGACATGGGTGAATCCAATAACGGGGATTACACCAGTTATCGACGCGCCTGCGCGGGTCTGAAGCGGTCTCGACCGCCGGATCAGCCAGGGATGCCTAGGCAGGCATGCCGTCGCTCGCGATTCCCTGACAGCCTTTACCCACCCGCCCGACCATCGCGCCGATTCGGGTGGCCCCGTATCCTTCCCGCGCATGACCGACCCCGCTTTTCCGATCTCCCCGCTATTGCCCGACATCCGCAACAGCCTGGCCGCCCATCCGCGCCTGGTGCTGGAAGCGCCACCCGGCGCCGGCAAGACCACGCAAGTGCCGCTGGCGCTGCTGGACGCACCATGGCTGGCCGGTCGCAAGATCGTGATGCTCGAACCGCGCCGCGTGGCCGCCCGTAGCGCGGCGATGTTCATGGCGCGCCAGCTCGGCGAGCCGGTCGGCGAGACGGTGGGCTACCGCATCCGCTTCGAGAACAAGACCTCCGCGCGCACCCGCATCGAGGTCGTCACCGAGGGCATCCTGACCCGGTTGATCCAGGACGACCCGATGCTGGAGAGCATCGGCGCACTGCTGTTCGACGAATTCCACGAACGCCATCTGGCCGGCGACCTCGGTCTGGCGCTGGCGCTGGATGTGCAGGCACAGGTGCGCGAAGACCTGCGCATCGTGGCGATGTCGGCCACGCTCGATGGCGAGCGCCTGGCCGGCTTTCTAGACGCACCACGCCTGAGCAGCGCCGGGCGCAGTTTCCCGGTGGGGATCGCGCACTTTCCCGCGCGCCGCGACGAAGCGCTGGAGCCGCAGACGCGCCGCGCGGTGGAACACGCCTTGTCTACCCATCCGGGCGATGTGCTGGTGTTCCTGCCCGGCCAGCGCGAGATCGCGCGCGTGCACAGCGCGTTGCAAGAGGTGCTGGACCCGGCGGTGCAGGTGCTGCCGCTGCATGGCGAACTGCCGGTCGAGGCGCAAAGCCAGGTACTGCAACCCGACCCGTCAGGGCGCCGGCGCGTGGTGCTGGCGACCAATGTGGCCGAGTCCTCGGTGACCCTGCCCGGCGTGCGCGTGGTGATCGACAGCGGGCTGGCGCGCGAGCCGCATTACGACCCCAACAGCGGCTTCTCGCGGCTGGACATCACCACCATTGCACAAGCCTCGGCCGACCAACGCGCCGGCCGCGCCGGGCGCGTGGCCAGCGGTTGGGCGTACCGGCTGTGGCCGCAATCGCAACGGCTGGAACCGCAGCGGCGTGCCGAAATCACCCAGGTGGAACTGGCCGGCCTGGCACTGGAACTGGCCGCCTGGGGCAGCGCCGCGCTGCGTTTTGTCGATGCACCGCCCGCCGGCGCGCTCGCCGCCGCACACGAATTGCTGCAACGGCTGGGCGCACTCACCGGCAGCGGCGGCATCACTGCCGTAGGCCGGCGCATGCTCGCGCTGGGCACGCATCCGCGCCTGGCCGCAATGCTGGCGCAAGCCGGCGATGCCCCGCGCGTAGCGCTTGCCTGCGACCTGGCCGCCTTGCTGGAAGCGCGCGACCCGCTGCGTCAGGGCGGCGATGGGCTGGCTGCGCGCTGGCGTGCGCTGGCCGCATTCCGCCAAGGCCGCAGTGGGCACGACGCGAACCGCGGCGCCCTGGCCGCGATCGACAGCGCCGCCAAACAATGGCGACGCCGGCTGCGTTGCGACAGCGCACCGCCCGCCAGCGTGGAGGCGCATGCACTCGGCGATCTGCTCTCGCACGCCTTCCCCGACCGCATCGCTGCGCGCCACCCTGCGGACCCGCTGCGCTACCTGCTCGCCAACGGCCGCAGCGCGCGCCTGTTCGACCACAGCGACCTGCGCGGCGAACCCTGGCTGGTCGCCAGCGAATTGCGTTACGAGGCCAAGGACGCGCTGCTGCTGCGCGCAGCACCGGTGGACGAAGGCTATCTGCGCCGCAGCGTGCCCGAGCGCTTCGTGCAGCAGGATCTGGTGCAGTGGGATGCGGACAAGCGCGCGTTGGTCGCGCGCCGGCAATCGAGCTTCGACCGCATCGTGCTCGACAGCCGCCCGGCCGGCCGCGTCGATCCCGCCCAGGCTGCCAGCGCACTCACCGAGGCGGTACGCCAACTGGGCCTGGATGCCCTGCCCTGGACCGACGGCCTGCGCCAATGGCGCGCACGCGTGCAGTCGCTGTGCGCCTGGATGCCGGAACTCGCGTTGCCCGATCTCTCCGATGCAGCCCTGATGGCCACGCTGGAGACCTGGCTGCGCCCGGCGTTCGTCGGCAAAACCCGGCTCGACGCACTCGACGAAAGCAGCCTGGGCGAAGCGCTCAAGGCCGCCTTGCCGTGGGACCGCCGCCAGTTGATCGACCGCCACGCGCCCACCCGGATCAGCGTGCCCTCGGGCATGGAGCGGCAGATCAGCTACGCCGTCGATCACGCCGAGCAACCGTTGCCGCCGGTGCTGGCGGTCAAGCTGCAGGAACTGTTCGGCCTGGCCGAAACTCCGCGCATCGCCGACGGCCGCATCCCGTTGACCTTGCACCTGCTCTCACCAGGTGGGCGACCGTTGCAGGTCACACAGGATCTGAAAAGCTTCTGGGTGACGACGTATCCGGAGGTCAGGAAGGAGATGAAGGGGCGGTATCCCAGACATCCATGGCCCGACGATCCGTGGACAGCAGCGGCAACGCACAGAGCAAAACCGCGCGGCACGTAATAGCCCCTCTCCCGTCGGGAGAGGGGTTGGGGTGAGGGTACGGGCGAAGCACTCGCGTTGCTCAACTGCACGTGGCTTCGCTCGTACCCTCATCCGCCCCTGCGGGGCACCTTCTCCCGATGGGAGAAGGAAAGTGCCGCACATGCCCATCAGATCTGTTTTTATCGCTACCTCAGACTCCCATGCACCAACACCCCGCATCATTACTTAACCGCAACCCAAACAAGCTCCACCACCGCTAACACCGTCTATACGCACCAGCCCACACACTGCGGACCACGTACTCAGAAAGGAAACGCCTCCAATGAGCAAGCTGACTGTGATCACCGAACGCGCCCTGGAGCGTGCCCTGGAACTGGCTGGCACTGCCGGCGACCATTTGCGTCACGCCGCGTCCGATGCGGGCGACAAGGCACGCAACGCGGGCAGCAGCCTGCGTCATTTCAGCCCGGGCGCCAGCGAATGGCTCAAGACCGGCGCCGCGCTGGGTGCCGTGCGTACCGGCGGCAAGGTCGTCAGCAAGGCGGTCAAGCGCAACCCCGCCATCACCGTGGCAGCGGCCGTCGCCGGCCTCGGCCTGATCGGCTATGCGGTGTATCGCAAGCGCCAGCGTGATCAGCAGGTACTTGGCGGCAATGTGCATCGTTTCGATCGCGAAAACGCCAGCAACGCCAGCGCACGTCGCGCGGCCTACCAGCGTCGCGGTGCAGTGACCCCGAGCGACGGCATCGAATAAGCCATCTCTCCAGGTCAATCAGACAATGCCACGGCCCTGCGCCGTGGCATTGTCGTTTGTGGATCTGGATTCAACCGCATCCGCGACGATTTAGCGCCGCGTTCTGCTTGGCCGCGCGTGATGGGTTTCATCCGCGCGCCACTGCCCAGGTGCGAGCGCATCCAACCTCCAGTCACCGATCGCCACGCGGATCAGACGCAAGGTGGGCAGACCCACCGACGCGGTCATGCGCCGCACCTGACGGTTACGGCCCTCTGTGATCTGCAGTTCCAGCCATGCGTCGGGCACGGTCTTGCGCACGCGTACCGGCGGATCGCGCGGCCACACCTGCGGTGACGGATCGATGCTGCGCACCTTGGCCGGACGGGTCGGGCCGTCGTTGAGCACCACGCCATCGCGCAAGGCCTGCAACTGCGAAGGCGCAGGCGTACCTTCCACCTGCACCCAATAGGTCTTGGGTTGTTTGTGGCGCGGGTCGGTCAAACGGTGCGCCAATGCGCCATCGTCGGTCAGCAATAGCAGCCCTTCGCTGTCGTGATCCAGACGGCCGGCCGCGTACACGTCGGCGGGCAAGCCGAATTCGGCCAGCGTGCGTTTGGGCGGCTGCGAGCGGTCGCTGAATTGCGACAGCACGCCATAGGGTTTGTTCAACAACACCAACATGCCAGTCCCGTTGCGTCAGAGCGATGCACAACGCCAGCAGGACGCAATGCGCGTGCGTGGCGTCATGCGTTGGTTGGCGGTGTGCAAACAGCTGCATGCCGAACGCGCACTGCGCGCCGGCATGCAGGCACTGCCTCACTGCTTGACGAACTTCAAGGTCATGCGGTCGCTCTCGCCGATCGCCTTGTACTTGGCATCGTCGGCCTTGTCATGGCTGTTGCTCGGCGGCAACGTCCACACGCCACCGGCATAGTCCTTGGTGTCGCGCGGGTTGGCATTGACCTCGCTCTTGCCGGCCAGTTTGAAACCGGCCGCTTCGGCCATCGCAATCAACTGCGCCTGGCCCACGTAACCGCTCTTGTCATCCGCCGGCACATCGGCCTTGGCACGATGCTCCACCACGCCGAGTACGCCGCCGGGCTTGAGCACCTTGTAGAAGCCACTGAACATCGCCTCGGCATTACCGGCCATGCGCCAGTTGTGCACGTTGCGGAAGGTCAGCACCAGGTCGGCCGAATTGTCCACGCCAAACGAGGGCGTCTTCGGCACATACGACACGAACGCGGGCTTGCCATACACCTGCGGCTTGGCCTGGAACTTCTTTTCCAGCTCGTCGCGCCCGCGCTGCGCGGAATCGCGGCCACGGCCTTCCGGCACCGCCGCCGGGTCGACCACCGCTGCTACGTACTTGCCCTTCTCGCGCAGATACGGCGCCAGAATTTCCGAATACCAGCCGCCGCCCGGTGTGATCTCGATAACGGTCTGGGTCGGCTTGATGCCGAAGAACGCCAGCGTCTGACCCGGATGGCGATACACGTCGCGCTGCACATACACACGGTCGCGCCAGTTGCCGTCAATGGCCGCCTGCAGCGCCGCATCCGGCGCCGGCAGGGTTGCGCTATCGGCCGGTTTGATTGCCATTGCCAGCGGCGCGCTCATCGCCACTGCCATCCCCACCACACATGCACACACCAGCTTGTTGCGGATCATCACAGCGCCCTTTACGGGAAAAAGTAGCGCGAGCCTAGCATGCGATTTGGAGCCTGCCATGTGCAGGACTTCGCATGCTGCACTGCGCGCGACGCACCACATGTTCAAATTCTGTGAGGCATTGCGGCAGCTAGGCGGAACGCTGAATCCACGTTGGTGTCACACGCAACGCCGGCGTGCATGACTATCCTGTTCGGCAGTTTGGAATCAGGAGCTTTCACCATGACTTACTCCCGCGCGCTGGGCCGCTCCGGCCTGCAGATTCAACCGATCGTCTTCGGTGGCAATGTGTTCGGCTGGAGCGCCGATGAAGCGACCTCGTTTGCGCTGCTCGATGCCTTCGTCGATGCCGGTTTCAATCTGATCGATACCGCCGATGCCTACTCCGGCTGGGTGCCTGGCAACCATGGCGGCGAATCGGAAACCATCATCGGGCGCTGGCTCGCGCGCAGTGGCAAGCGCGACAAAGTGTTGATCGCCACCAAGGTAGGCAAGTGGAGCGAACATCCAGGCTTGTCGCCGGAAAACATCGTCGCAGCTGTGGAGGATTCGCTCACGCGTCTGCAGACCGACGTGATCGATCTATATCAGGCGCACGCAGACGACGAATCGATTCCGCTGGAAGCCACACTGGCCGCGTTCGGCCGCTTGATCGAACAAGGCAAGGTGCGCGCGATTGGCGCCTCCAACTACAGCGCCGCACGCCTGCGCGATGCACTGGATATTTCCGAGCAATACAAATTGCCACGCTACGAAAGCCTGCAGCCGGAATACAACCTCTACGACCGCGTCGGTTACGAAGCCGAGCTGGAACCGCTGGTACGCGAGCGCGAGATCGGTGTGATCAGTTATTACTCGCTGGCCAGCGGCTTTCTCACCGGCAAGTACCGAAGTGCAGACGACGCCAACAAGAGCAGCGCGCGCGGTGCGTCGGTGGTCAAGCAGTACGTCAATCCGCGTGGCTTGCGCATCCTGCAGGCGCTGGACGATCTGGCCGCCACGCACACCGCCACACCCGCGCAGATCGCCTTGGCCTGGTTGATCGCGCGGCCGGGCCTGAGCGCACCGATCGTCAGTGCCACCAGCGTGACCCAGCTACACGACGTACTGGCGGCAGCGCGCGTGTCGCTGAGCGCCGATCAGATTGCGCAGCTGGATAGCGCAAGCGCGCCGGATCGTTCCGAAGCCGCTTGACGCCTCGCCTCTGCAGCGCATGTAACCCATCGCACGCACTCCCTCGCGCAGCCGCCGTGCGGCTGTGCTCCCTCGACCGCGCACGCGTGGTCCTTTCCGCGAGGAATTCCGCATGACATCGATCACCAACCGCCGCATC
This sequence comes from Xanthomonas hortorum, assembly GCF_040279205.1. Lineage (GTDB taxonomy): Bacteria > Pseudomonadota > Gammaproteobacteria > Xanthomonadales > Xanthomonadaceae > Xanthomonas > Xanthomonas hortorum_F. The sequence goes on along the minus strand of NZ_JBEOLS010000006.1, from coordinate 36,499 downwards.
GTGCTGGCCTCACGCCCGCACGGCGAGCCAAGCGCTGACAACTTCCGCCTGGAAGAGGTCGCCTTGCCGCCCACCGGGCACGAGCAGATTCTGGTGCGCAATCGCTTTCTCTCGCTCGACCCGTACATGCGTGGACGCATGGACGAAGGCCCGTCCTACGCCGCACCGGTGGAGATCGACGCGGTGATGGAAGGCGGCACCGTGGGCGAAGTGCTCGAATCCCATCACCCCGACTATCAACCCGGCGATCTGCTTGTGCTGCCGGGCGGCTGGCAGACGCATAGCCTGTTCACCCCTGACACGCCATTACGCAAGCTGCCCAAGGACGATGCCTTGCCGCTGAGCACCGCGCTCGGCGTGTACGGCATGCCCGGCTTCACCGCCTACGCCGGCCTGCATGAAATCGGCAAGCCGCAGGCGGGCGAAACCCTGGTGGTTGCGGCCGCCAGCGGCCCGGTCGGCGCCACCGTGGCGCAGCTGGCACGCCTGCAAGGGTTGCGCGTGGTGGCCATTGCCGGTGGCGCAGAAAAGGTGCGTTACCTGCGCGAGACGCTGCGCGTGGATGTGGCACTGGACCATCGCGCCGACGACTTTGCCGAGCAGTTGCGCACCGCCACGCCGGACGGCATCGACATCTATTTCGAAAACGTCGGCGGCAAGGTGTTCGACGCGGTGTTGCCGCAGTTGAACGCGTTCGCACGCATCCCGGTGTGCGGCGTGATCGCCACCTACAACAGCCGTGGCCAGGCGCTGCCGGGGCCGGACCGTCTGCCGGAGTTCATGGGTCAGGTGCTGCGCAAACGACTGACCGTGCGCGGCTTCATCCAGCACGATTTCATTCGCCTGATGCCCGCCTTCCTGCGCGAAATGGGCCAGTGGCTGCGCGAAGACCAGATTCAGTATCGCGAACACGTGCTGCACGGCCTGGACAGCGCACCGCAAGGCCTGATCAGCCTGCTGCGCGGCGAAAACTTCGGCAAAGCCGTCGTCGCGCTCGACTAAATAACTGACATCGCCTCGCATACCCCCGCTTTTACGATTCCCCATTCCCCATTCCCGATTAACAAAGGAACACAATGACAGTCCCCGCATTCGGCCTCGGCACCTTTCGTCTCAAGGACCAGATCGTCATCGACTCGGTGCGCAATGCGCTGGAGTTGGGCTACCGCGCCGTCGATACCGCGCAGATCTACGATAACGAAGAACAGGTCGGTCAGGCCATTGCCGCCTCCAACGTGCCGCGTGATCAGCTGTATCTGACCACCAAGATCTGGGTCGACAAGTTCGGCCGCGATGCCTTGCTGCCGAGCCTGCAGGAAAGCCTGCGCAAGCTCGGCACCGAGCATGTCGATCTCACCCTGATTCACTGGCCCTCGCCGAAAGATCAGGTGCCAATGCGCGAGTATCTGGAAGCACTGGCGCAGGCAAAGCAGCAGGGCCTGACCCGCGCGATCGGTGTATCCAACTTCACCATCGCACTGATCAAGCAGGCCATCGAGATCCTGGGCGCCGACGCCATCGCCACCAACCAGATCGAAGTGCATCCCTACCTGCAGAACCGCACCCTGATCGCGTTCCTTCGCGAGCAAGGCATCCATGTCACCTCGTACATGACGCTGGCGGTCGGCGAAGTGTTGAAGGATCCGGTGATCGAGGCGATTGCCGCGCGCCACGACGCCACACCGGCACAGGTGACCTTGGCCTGGGCGTTGCAGCAGGGGTATTCGGTGATTCCGTCCTCGACCAAGCGCGAAAATCTTGCAAGCAATCTCAAGGCGCAGTCGTTGCAGCTGAGCGAGCAGGACATGAGCGAGATTGCCGCACTCGAACGCGGTCAGCGCCTGGCCAATCCGAAGGCGATCGCACCCGACTGGGATTGAGTTCTCGGTTTTCCACGTGGCATCGCCCGGTACGGGGCGTAACAGCCGCGACGACCGCTCGTCGTCGCGTGCTGGTTGCACGTGACAGGCGCTGCTACGGTGCCAGCCACAGGGGGGTAAGTCTCGACAACGGAGTCCTACCCATGCACACCGCATCCGTCTTGACCCGCCGCGTCGTCAACCTCGACGCAGAGATCGCCTATTGGCGCGATGTCCACGCCGAAGGCCATCTGGGCGGCTACGATTTTGCCGACTATGCTCGGCTGCTCAAGCTCGGCTACGACATTTATCTGGCTTACCCGCGCGCTACCGAGGCGCAGCTCTACCGCGTGTTGCAGGACGGCTTTTACCACTATCAACCGATGCTGTCGGTGCCCTGGGATGAGGCGCGCTGGATCGTGCGGCATGCGTGGCGGCATATGGAAGAGGCGGCCGTTCGGCACTGAAGCGGCGCCTCGAACAATTGCGCAGCCGCTCAGCCACGCAGTGCCGCAATAAACGCTTAGTTCAACTGCCCCATCGCCATCGCCTGGCGATCGATGCGGTGTTTTTCGGCCAATGCCTGCATGCCTTGCAGGGTGGCAGCGATCAGGCTGGCATACCGCAGCCGCCACAAGTTGGCGCGGTCGTTATCGTCGTGGGTGCTGCCCAGGCCATCCAGCACCTGCGGCAGACGCCGATCGGCCAACGCCGAGGCAGCCAGATAGGGCTTTGCCGGCGCGATCACATCCACCGGTTCGCGCCAGTCGTTGGCCACCTGCCGGGCGATGCCGGCCAGATGCGAGAGCTGGTGCATGCCGATCAGCGTCTCGTGCAACATCTCGCGGCAAGCCCATTGCCACAGCGCCACCTTTTCCGATGGATTCTGGGCGATCTCGGTCAGCGCCAGATCAACCTTTTCGATGCGTGAGTCGAGCATTGCGGAGCTCCGATGCTGCTGTGCAACATAATTCACACCATACGCCGTGAGAGTCAAGTGAGCCAGCCGCTAAAAAGATGTCAGCGTGCAGGTGCTCGACCCGTTTCACGCTTTGCAGTTGCCGTTTGTTCGGATAAAGGGGTGCGGCACCCTGACTTCCTGCCCATGGCGGTGCGCATCGCCACGCGTAATGCTGGGGTCCTCCGATTCCAGGTCGCCGCCATGCGCCCCACTGCCTTTCTCGCGCCGCTGTTATTGCTGGCGGCCTGTAGCGCGCAGGCCGAAACCGCCAAGCCTCAGGTGTCTTCGCAGCAGTGCGAGGTCCGTACGTCCTACGACGTGCTGGCCGACAGCGGCGGCATCTGGCTACGCCGCAAACAGGGCGTGCCGCGCGAGATCTTTTTCCACGGTGGCGAGCTCAACGTGGACCGCCAACCGCAACCGGTCAGCGCTGCAGACGCGCAACGTCTGCGCGACATCGAGTACGGCGCCCGCACGCTGATGCCGGCAGTGACCGACATCGCCCGGTCGGTGGTTGACATCACCTTCGATGCGCTGGCCGGCGTGGTGCAGATGCTCACCGGAAGCACGCGCCAGGAGCGCAAGGTGGAGCGGCTGCGCGTCACCGCACTTGCGCAGGTCGATACCACCCTGGGGCGCGGGCGCTGGGAGCAGGAGCTGTTCGACGAACACTTCGAAGCCAATGTCGAACAGGCCGCAGAAGAGTTGGCCGGCGGCCTGACCCGCAGCGTGATGTGGACCGTGATGACCGGACGCACCGCGCAGCTGGAGCGCCACGGGGAGCAGTTGGACGCGCGGATGGAACAACAGATGCAGGCACGCAGCGAAGCGCTGGAGGCGCAGGCGCACACCTTATGCACACAGGTAGAAGCGTTGTACGCGGTGCAACAGGCACTGGACTATCGCTTTCAAGGCGAGCGCTTGCAGATGCTGGAGCTCAAGACGCATCAGCAAAACGAGCAAGACGATGCGCCGGCTTCCAACAGCGTGGTGGTGACGGCTGCGCACTGAGAGCGCGTATCAGGCCAGCAGCCATTCCCGCAGCGCATCCGATACCGCCTGCGGCTGCTCCAATGGCGACAGATGGCCACACGCAGGTACTTGCACCAACTGCGCCTGCGCAGCGAGCGCAGCCATTTCCTCGTGCAATGCAGGCGGGGTGATCGTATCGTCCTGGCCGCACAGCACCAGCAGCGGACCGATGTAAGCGCGTAGCAACGCGCGGCCATCTTCCCGCTCCAGCCGGTTCTGGCGCACGAAGACTTCCACCCCGAGGCGCTGGGTCATGCCGCGCACGCGTTCCAGCAAGGCCGCGTCCTGCCAGCGCGATGGATGCACGTAATGCCGCATCAGCCGTTCGCCGAATCCAAGAAACGTCTTTCCGCCACGCACGCTCGCTTCCTGCGCGCGCCGTTGCGCGACACGCTCGGGTGAATCGGCACGTGCGGAGGTATCCAGCAACGCCAGGCGCTCCACACGCTCGGGCGCGATGCGCAGGATTTCCTGCGCCACATAGCCGCCCAACGAGAAACCGGCCAATGCGAAACGCGGCGGCATCTGCGCCAGCACCTGCGTCGCCAGCGCGCGCATGCTCTCGCCCTGGGTGATGTCGCCGACCACGCACTCAGCAACGTCGGCCAATGCCACGCGCTGCGCCTGCCACAGCTGAGCATCGTTGAGCAGGCCCGGCAGCAGCAACAAGGTGGGACGCGGCGCGCTCATGCGCAGAAGATTCCGGTTGGCGCCGGCGAAACAAGCACTGTCATCGCCGTAGTGTGCCGCGCGGCTGCGGGCATCGCCAGCACGTCCAAACGAACGCGGCCCGACGCATGCGCCGGGCCGCTTCAGACACCACCACGCGCAGCGCGTGGCGGCACTGGCATGAATCAGGCCAGGGTCAGGGTGACGTCGATGTTGCCGCGCGTGGCATTGGAGTACGGGCAGACCTGGTGGGCCTTGTCGACCAGCGCCTGCAGTTCGGCCTTGTCCATGCCCGGCACCGCGATGCGCAGCTCCACCGCAATACCGAAGCCACCCGGAATCTGGCCGATACCGACGCTGCTGTCGATGCTCACTTCGCCTGGCAGCTTGAGCTTGTCCTGACCTGCAACGGCCTTCATCGCGCCGATGAAGCAGGCCGCATAACCGGCAGCGAACAGCTGCTCCGGGTTGGTGCCGTCGCCGCCAGCGCCGCCCAGCTCGCGCGGGGTGGACAACTTGGCGTCCAGCGCCTTGTCCGAGGACACGGCGCGGCCTTCGCGGCCGCCGGTTGCGGTGGCGTGGGCGGTGTAAAGGATCTTTTCAGGTGAGGCCATGGTGGTTCTCCAGAGTGAGCGCTCTCGGCGCAGGATGTAATTGAATCGTTGACGATTGAATCGTGTGCGACATGTAAATCAAGAACGTAGCCACGGGTGGGTCGACTCACGCCGTGCCGAGGCTGGAGCGTAGCTTTTCGAGTTCCTGCTTGAGTTGACGCAGTTCGTCCAACGAACACGCCGACGCGCAGAACACCTGCTCCGGCACCGCGCCCGCCTTGCTGCGCAAGTCACGACCGGCATCGGTCAGCCCGATGATCACCTGACGCTCGTCGCTGACGGCGCGCGTGCGGGTGACCAAACCGGCAGCCTGCAGGCGCTTGAGCAGCGGCGTCAGCGTGGCCGAGTCCAGGTACAAGCGCTCGCCGATCTCCGACACGCTGCGCCCGTCGGTCTCCCACAGCACCAGCATCACCAGGTACTGCGGGTAGGTCAGGTCCAGCGCCTTCAGCAGCCCGCGGTAGAGCTTGTGCATCGCCAGGTTGGCCGAATACAGCGCAAAGCACAGCTGGTTGTCGAGCTGCAGCAGCGCGTTGGTCCGGGCGGTAGTGGCTGTGGCGGTATCCATGGCTGCAATTTACATAGTGCGCTATTTAATAGCAAGCGATTTTATTCGCTCTTGAGAAAAATCCGCAATGTGCTGCAGCCGTGCAGCTGCCGGCCACCTGAGTTATAAGTAATCGGGAATCCTGCTCGTATCGCCAGAATCGTATGTCCGACCTCACATCTGTCCTCCGATCACTTCACCTGAAGGGCAAAACATCACCTCTGGTGAAAGACATGCCGGCCGTAAAGCTGGCGGCTGCCAAAGAGCTGGTAGCAGCCGGCGTCATGTCAGACGCGATCGTGCTCGGGGCCGACGATGGCTATGCGGTGCAACTGCTTGCGCGCGACCATAGCCGGCGCCTGCTCATCTCCAAATTGGGAGAGCCGCGCACCTTTGCCGGGATCGAGGCTGCAGCTAAAGCGTTGCACCAGATCGGCATCCACAGCTACCGCGTCGACAATACCCGGCAAGCGGATCCGGCAAACAATGTGCGCATCAGATTGCGCAAGCGCGCAGATCAGCAGAGCCGCATCGCGGGCGTGCACAAGGATGCTGCGTATCTGCGGTTTTTGACCGACCGCACGCGCTCTGCCGTGGAGGCCGCCGATGCCAATCCGGCTGACTCGCTGACAGGCCAACACGCACGTGATCGCTTGCAGGCATTGAAACAGCAGGCCAGGAAACACATCGCCAAGACATGACCGTGTACTGGACGCTACGCGCGGACGAAGCCAGGGTCGAGTACTGGGTCGGTTGCATGGAAGCGACCAACGAAGGCACTGCAGACGCACAGGATCAGCGAATATACGACAAGGGCCAGACCCTTGATGGCGTCATGACCCATCGCAAAGGCGTGCAGCCAGGAACCTATCTGGCGCCCGCCTGCAGCGGAAAATTTACTCTGATCTATCGCCGATTTCCGAACGGCGATGCCGAAATCCTCGACGTTGTCCCGAGCCGCAGTAACTGGGAAAGTCCCTGACGGCTACGGTGCACGCGCGATGACGTTGCTGCCCCAGCAAGATCGCAGGCCAGCAAAGCAATCCGTGCAGTGCGCCTTTGGCCTACGCATGTCACGCAATCAACTCACGCCCGATGCGCAGTGGCCAGATATTCGGCGCTCTGCATCTCGATCAAACGCGAGGCGGTGCGCTCGAAGGCGCCGGCCAGGCGCTGGCCGCTGTACAACGCGGGCGGCGCGTCCTGCGCGGTGCAGACCAGATTGACGTGGCGGTCGTACAGCTCGTCGATCAGATTGACGAAACGGCGCGCTGCGTCCTCGTTCATGCGGTCGAAGTGCGGAATGCCACCCAGCAGCACCGTGGTGAATTCGCGCGCGATCTCGATGTAGTCGCCCGGGCCGCGCGGGCCTTCGCACAGCGCAGCAAAGTCGAACCAGGCGATGCTTTTGCCGCGCGCACGCACCGCAATCTTGCGCGCTTCGATTTCGATATTGCCGCCACGTGCCTCGGCATTTCCGCTCAATTCGCTCCAGCGCTGGCTGAGCCACTCATCGGCCTGCGCATCCAGCGGCGCGCGGTACACCGGCGAACGCGTCAATGCGCGCATGCGGTAATCCTCGGTGCCTTCGGCATACAGCTCGACGCAGAACTTCTGCAGCAAGCCGATCGCCGGCATGAAGCTCTCGCGCTGCAAGCCATTGGCGTAGAGGTTTTCCGGCGCGGTATTGGAGGTGGTCACCAGGGTCACGCCTTCGGCGAACAAGCGTTCCAGCAAGCGCGCCAGCAACATCGCATCGCCGATGTCGGTGACGAAGAATTCGTCCAGCACCAGCACGCGCAGATTCTCGCGCCACTGCTGGGCGATCTTGGCCAACGGGTCGCTCTGCCCGGCATGCTCGCGCAATTGCTCGTGCACGCCGCGCATGAACCTGTGGAAATGCGTGCGGTATTTCTGCTTGATCGGCAGCCCGTCGTAGAACAGGTCGACCAGGAAGGTCTTGCCGCGCCCCACCCCACCCCAGAAATACAGGCCGCGCACCGGCTCGGGCTTTTTCCAGAAGGCCGACAGCCGGTCCAGCCAGCCATCCTGCGCGCTGTCCACCAAGGCCTCATGGATACGGTCCAGCTCCGCCAGTGCCGCCTGCTGCGCAGGATCGGCGCGCCAGTCGCCGCGTTGTACGCCGGCGGCGTAGCGCTGCGACGGGGTCATCTCAGTCATCGTGTTCTCCGCGGGCCGGCTGCTGCCAAGCCCGCTTAACGGCGCATCGCAGAGCCATGCGCCTATGCGTGGGCCATGCCGCGGTCAGACTGCGGCCGGCAACCAGCGCCGGACACCATGCTGGATCGCACCGCGCAGGTCGATCAATTTGCGGTGGAAGAAGTGGCTGGTGTCGGGCATGCGCACCAGCTCGGGTTGCTGCTCCAACGTGTCCAGCCAGTCGTAGACCGCCTGCGGGTCGACGATTTCATCGGCATCGCCCTGAATCACCAACCAGTGCGCAGGCGGCTGCATGTCGCTGAAATCCCAGCGCCCGGCCGGCGGCGCGATCGAGATCAACACCTGCGGTTCGAGCGAGCCGGCAGCGCGCAACGACACGTAAGCGCCGAAGCTGAAACCGGCCAGCCACAGCGTGACGCCCGGGCGTTGGCTGCGCACCCACGCGGCGACCGCACGCAGATCGTCCTGCTCGCCATCGCCATGATCGAACGCACCGGCCGAGTTGCCGACACTGCGGAAATTAAAGCGCACCACGGTGACGCCCAGCTCGCGCAGCGCGCGCGCGGTCATGGTGACGACCTTGTTGTGCATGCTGCCGCCCTCGGTGGAGAGCGGATGGCAGACGATGGCGGTGACCGGTTGCACAGCGACGTCCGGCTCGGGCAGATCGACCGCGATATCGAGCGGGCCGACCGGCCCCTCCAACGTCAACGCAGCCGATTCGGTGGGGAATGGGAGATTGGACATGCCCTCATAATAGCCGCCCCGCCGGCCGCATTCATCGCCCTGCCTGCACACTTCGTTGCGTTGCTTATGTATTTCCTGCTGTTTGCCGTTGTTTGCAGTGTCCTGGTGTCGGTGCTTCTCAAATTGGTGCCGCGCTATCGCCTGGATGCTGCCCAGACCATCACCTGGAACTACGCCACCGCTGCCGTCCTGGCGTGGCTGTTGCTGGATCCTGCGTTGGACACGTTGCATGCGCCGTCCACACCGTGGGCAGCATTGCTGGCGCTTTCGGTTGCGCTGCCGTCGATCTTCATGGTGCTGGCGCGCGCCGTGACCACCGCCGGCATCGTGCGTACCGAGATGGCACAACGTTTGTCGTTGCTGCTGTCGTTGGCGGCGGCTTTCACCCTGTTCGGCGAGCCGTTCAACGGATGGAAGCTGACTGGACTGGGCATGGGCCTGCTGGCCATCGTATGCATCGTGCAACGCGCAGATCCGCGCGACCGCGCGGCGCCATCTCCCTCGTCTGCGTGGCTGTGGCTACTGGGTGTGTGGATGGGCTTTGCACTGATCGATCTGTTGCTCAAGACCATCGCGCAGGCCGGTACGTCGTCGCTGACCTCGCTCACACTGTGCTTCGCCATCGCCTTCGTCCTGATGTCGCTGCTGCAGGGGCTGCGCTGGACACGCGGCGTGCGGATGGACGGCCGCAACGTCGTGGCCGGCGTGCTGCTGGGCATGCTCAATTTCGGCAACATCTTTTGTTATGTGCGCGCCCATCAAGCATTGCCGCACAGCCCCGCTACGGTCTTTGCGAGCATGAACATCGGCGTGGTCGTCCTTGGCGTGCTGGTGGGCGCGCTCGGGTTCAAGGAGCGTCTCGGTACACGCGTACGCGTGGGTCTGCTGCTGGCGGTCCCGGCGATCGCCGCCATTGCATGGGGCATGTACACCGCTTGAAAACATCAGCCGTTCGGTTAGTGGGCCGTTTGTTCGCAGCGTACCGGGTTCGGTAAAACAAGCTCGATACCGTAGCGACCACACACAGGGCTTGTCGTCCGGTTGGAGTGAGTCATGCGGCTGAATCCCTGGTTGAAAGAACGGCAGGCAACGAGCGCTGCCGCAGATGCAACCGGTACCGGCTCAGGCACATCGCGGCTGTTTGCCCAACCGCGCAGGCTGCCTGCGGCGGCTGGCGGCGTAAATTTGCGGCATGCGGCTGGCGCACGACAGGAGCAAGCACCTGCCTGCACGCTTCAACGGACGCAGCAACAGGCAGCGCAGGCCTGGTTTCCATCATCGCCGCGCTTGGCTGGTGTTGCGTCCCACGCATCACCGCCAGGCGATGCACGATTGCCGCGCGCTGGAATGCGGTCGCTGTTGCAAGGCATGAACCGCCGTCTGATACAACTCAACACGCAATACCACGCCATCACCACGCGCTTGTTTCTTGAGGAGCGCCAGGCGATGCCGCAGGAACAACGCGTGCTCGATCAACGCAATCGTCTATTGGCGCGGCGCAATCAGGTCCGCGACAGTCAATTGGAGTTTCTGCTGCAGGCACTTGCACCGTTGGAGCAAGTGGATGCCCCGACCACGACAGCCGACCAGCTGACGAATACGCATAACGATGCGATACAGCGCGCTCACGTGCGATCGCTGGCACTGCAAGCGATGGCTCACTCGACCTGCCTGGCCGAGGTCTTCAGGCATGCCGAAGTGCAGCTGGATGGCTTGCAGGAAAGCGCTGCGCCGTGCGAGCGGATCCTGAAACTGCAACGGCTCATGCAACGCTACCGCACCCTGGCGGCTACGACTGTCGGCTCTGAATAAATAACCTGAAGGAAGTCAACCAACAGCGGAACCAAGGCGACGGACATGCATGACCACGTTGTTGGATACCTCGACGCCAAGCGGAGAGCGGCACCTGCAAGCGTGGCGATCGCCTGCGGCGTGCACATCGATTGAAGATTGACATTTCGGCTTGCGCGACGGCGGTTCGCAGCCTGCATCACGCCATCGGAGGCGGTCGCTACTGTGGGCACATACGACCGACAGGAGTTCGTCATGCGCCTGAAACTGTTTTCGAGCAGCCGCAGTCAGATCGCTCCAGAACCGCCCAGCCCCGCCTCGACCACGACTACAAAGCACATTGAGACGACCACGCAGCATCCGCTGTCTCATGCGCACAAGCCCAGCAAAGCGCAGGGCACGGCGAAAACGTCTACCCAAGCCCTTCTTGCGTCCGCGCGCAAATCATTCGAGTCTTTGCGCAAGCAGCTGCCGTCAATGCACTTGAGCTCCTCAGCGCTACGGCCAACGCGCACCTCGGCTGCGCCCAGGCCTTACGTGACGCAGGTGGTCACGCCAGCTCGCCCACCGCAAAGGCATGGCGTGCAGCCAGTTGTCGATACACGCAGGCAGCAGACTGCTCCACAGGCCACCGGGCCGGCGCGCGTAAAGGGGCCCGAACCACAGCGGACTGCCTTGATACCGCGACCAGCTCCGATCAGGCAGGCACCTATTCCGATAGTTTCTCCGCCACTGGCGACATCGCCGGTCATGCCCGGACCCGGGCATGTGCAGCAGGCACAGCAGCGGCAACCTCGCACCGAACACGAATTGCAAGGGCCCATTTCCAACGCAAGGCATCGCGAAACCCCGCAGCAGCCGAAGCCGCGACACAACGCGGGGAGTGCGCGATCTGTGCCGCCTGCGGTAGAGCCAGCGTCGTCGACAGTGGCCTCTCCGCGCGCCCGCATGGAACGGCAACCCTCGCTACGCCGCTTGACTCAGGATTTTGCGGAGATCAACAAACGCTACAACGAGATCAGCAAGCAGCTGTTTGTTGAGGATCGCGATGCAACGTCAGCAGAAGAGCAGGTGATAGAGCAGCGTTATGCGCTGCTCGCCAAGCGCAATGAAGTCCGCGACAGCGAGCTCAATGCACTGTTGGCCGCACTCGCACCGATGCAAGACATCTCTGCACCACACGCCACGACCGGCGCGATACCGCAGTTTGCCAGGGAACATAATCAGCGCGAGTTGAAATCGCTTGAGAAACAACTCCAGTTTGTTGACGAAGAGGTGCTGAAAAAATATTACGCGCGCGCAGCGCGGCGCCTTGACAGTCTGGAGGAAAGCGGCGCACCGCCTGCTAAGATGCGCCAACTGAAGCGCATGATGCAGGGTTACCAAAACATGCTTGCCCTGAAGGAAGCGGGGAAAGTGCAACTGGCACCTTCCAACAATATGCGCCGTGCTGATGGGCAGCGCTCGCAGCACGCGGCGTCTGATGCACGTTCGGCAACGCAATTGCAAGCCCCCCTCCCCCAGCAAATGCGCCGTGATAAGAGGCAGCATCCGCAGCATACCGTGCCAACACCACAGCTCGTACCGGTCGCACCCACACTATCGCAAGGCCGCGTTCCTCAGCTCGAAACATTATTGGCCGCGCTCGCACCAGTTGAAGACATTCCTGCACCGAAACCCATCACCCTTCCCTTCAACAACGCCAAGTCATGGGTCAAAGACAACGCAGTCGCGGTGAACTTCAACAGCGCCAAGTTATGGGAGTTCATCAATAAAAACATCGATGGCGATATGTTAAAGAAGAATTATGCGCTCGCCGAGCGGTACCTGGAGTCCCTTGAAGAAGGCGCCATGCCCTCCCCCGGGATAGCGCGTCTTCGACGCATGATGCAGGGCTACAAGAATCTGGTTTCTCTGAAGAATATCACCGAGCAAACAGACAACCATCTGCATAAAATTGGAGCGCCGCGACAGATGTCATTGATGCCAACCACAGCGCAAGAGCGTAAGCGGTCTTACGACATAGAACGTAACGATCATCAAGAGGCAATCGACAATGGTTATTTGTGAGAGTCGAAACTCGGCACGCCCCTGCAGCCACGCGGTCAGCGCAGATGCCGCCAGCAATAGGCGCCCATGTGGTTTGCATCCTGCACGCCACGAAAGGTTTTGCACAGCGTGTAGCCGATGACATACGGTCTGCCGGCGGGCTGACTTTGGCAGTATGACCAAGTCGCTTCACCGCTCCCAATGCGGAAACGGATCGTCCAGCAGCTGCCATTGCGCCGGGCCCTGGCGCAGTTCGTGATCGCTGAGCAGGCACGCGTCCAGCGCAGCGCGCGTGCGCGGCGCATCCATGTCCACGCCGATCACCGCCAGCTCCTGGCGGCGGTCGCCCCACAGCGGATGCCATAGCCGCTGCATCGCGGCGTATTCGCTGGCATCGCCTACTTCGTGCAATTGGGGCAAGGGTGCAGTCCAGCAGTCGGCCTGCTGACGTTGCCAGCCGATGTCGGTGTACGGCAGCGGGGTGATGCTGGTCTGCAGCGGCTCGCCGATCGCGTGTGCATCCACGCGATGGCGTGCGGCAAACCAGAAGCCGGCGGCATTGGTTTGCGTGGCACCGCCCACGCTGGACAACTCACCCACCCAATCCATGCGGCTGGCCAGCCAGAAAAAGCCCTTGCTGCGAATCACCTGCGGCAGACCGCTGTGCACCATCCGCGCGAAGCGCTGCGGATGGAACGGCCGGCGCGCGCGGTACACGAAACTGCTGATGCCGTATTCCTCGGTCTCCGGCGTGTGCTGGCCGCGCAGTTCCTGCATCCAGCCCGGCGCCAGCTGCGCACGGGTGAAATCGAAGCGCCCGGTATCGAGCAAGCTGCGCAGCGGCACCTCGCCATGCGTGGCATCCACGATCGCCGCCTCGCGATTGAGCGCACGCAACACCGCGCGCAGGCGTTGCAGCTGCTGTGCCTCGATCTGATCGCACTTGCTGATCACCAGCACGTCGGTAAATTCCACCTGTTCACCCAGCAACTGCACCAGCCCGCGGCTATCGTCCGGGCCGGCCTGCTGACCGAGTTCGGCCAGCGTGGCGGCCGAGCCGAAGTCCTGCAGAAAGCGGCTGCCGTCCACCACGGTCACCATGGTGTCGAGCCGCGCGATATCCGATAGGCTGAAGCCATCGGCATCGCGCACCGCGAAGGTGGCCGCCACCGGCATCGGCTCGGCGATGCCGGTCGATTCGATCAACAGATAGTCGTAGCGCTTCTGCTCGGCCAGCCGCCGCACTTCCTGCAACAGATCGTCGCGCAGCGTGCAGCAGATGCAGCCGTTGCTGAATTCCACCAGCGTCTCTTCGGTGCGTCGCAAGGCCGCGCCGCCGTCGCGTACCAGCTGCGCGTCGATGTTGACCTCGCTCATGTCGTTGACGATCACCGCCACGCGCAGGCCGTCGCGGTTATGCAGGATGCGGTTGAGCAAGGTGGTCTTGCCGGCACCAAGGAAGCCGGACAGCACGGTGACGGGAAGACGTGAATCGCGCTTGGGGGACAGGGACATCCTGAGAGCCTGGCTGGAGTGAAGTGTTACTATATAACACTTGCTCGACAGGACACGCTCCATGCGCGTTACCGCTTCTGTGCTGGATCGCTCGGCCATCGCGCTGTCCAGCCTGTGTCTGCTGCACTGTCTGGCCCTGCCGCTGCTGGCCGCCGCACTCCCGCTGCTAGGCGCCTGGAGCCGGGCCGAATGGGTGCATGTGGTGTTCGCCACCGCCGCCGTGCCGCTGAGCGGCTACGCGCTGTGGAGCAGCCATCGCCGACACGCACTGCCCGCGCCGGTGTGGGCATTGGCGGCATTCGGACTGGCCGGCCTCGTACTCGGCGCAAGCGGGGTGGCCGGCGGCACGCTGGAGACCCCGATCACGGTGACCGGCAGCCTGCTACTGGCCAGCACGCACTTGGTCAATCTGCGGCTACGTCGCCGCGCGGGGCATTGCGCGAGCTAGGTGCAAGCCCCGCGCGCGCTCGCGGCCTGCCTTCTTTCCATGGCAGCGCAGCAGCGCGCGAAAACTACGCTGCAGAAAGCACGTATCGCGCACGCGCCTGCAGCGGGACTCGAACGCCAGCTTGCGCTACAGCGAAAAGCCCAGCAGCACCGGGTCGTGGTCGGAACTGCGCCACGGACCGGCCAGGTTGCGCTTGGCGTAGCCGGCATCGTCCATGACATCGGCGTTGATATGCCATTCCACCGCGCCGCGCAGTTGCTTGGCCATCGCCGGGCTGAGCAGGGCGTGGTCCAGCCGCCCGCTCATGCCATCGTAGACGTAGCTGTAAGGCTGTTTCACTCCGGCCACTGCGAACGCATCCTGCCAGCCGCTGGCCCGCAGGCTGCGCATCGGGCTCTCCATGGCGTAGGCGTTGAAGTCGCCCAGCAGCACGGCAAGTTTGGTCTGCGCGCCGGTGGGGCCGGTCTGCAGCCACTGGTGCAGGCGCTTGGCCGACTCGGTGCGGGTGGCGTTCCAGCAAGCCTGGCCGTCGCGCTGGTCGGCATCGGCGCCGCTGGCGGTGCCGCACCCCTTGGACTTGAAGTGGTTGGCGACCACCACGAAGGTCGCGCCGCGGGTGCTGCGAAACGCCTGCGCCAACGGCACACGGCTGTGGCTGTCGAACGGCCCGCCGGTCAGCGTGGCCGGCTTGCCGACCGGGGTGACCTGGGTGCTGCGGTAGACGATGCCAACCCGGATCGCGTCATCGCCCGGGCCGCTGCCGGTGTCGACGAACTGCCAGTCCTTGTCCTTGCCGGCGGCATTGAGCGCGGCCACCAGTTGCGCCACTGCGGTATCGGCACCGTTGCCGTCGTTTTCCAGCTCCATCAACGCGGCTACGTCGGCGCGCAGCGGCACGATGGTGAACACCAGCTTGGCCAGCTGCGCCTGGAACTGCTCCTGCGTGCGTGCACCGCGCTTGGTCGGGAAGCCGCCACCGCGGCCATTGCCGTTGAAGAAGTTCTCCAGGTTGAACGAGGCAATGCGCAGATCGCCGCCGACCTGCGGCGCTACCGCGGTCGGCATCGCCGGCAGCGTCAGCGGATTCAGCACCTGGATGCGGTAGTTGCCGTCGTAGCGCTGGTCGACGATGCCATCCACCGACTTGAGCAGGCTGCCGGCGCGCAACACCGCATCTGCCGGCAGATAGGCCACCGTCTTGGGGCTGCGGCCATTGCGTGCATCGTCCAGCAGCACCCGGCGACGTGCGTTCTCCGCCTCCACCTGCGTGAAAGCCGCAGTGCCGGTCGCGGCCACTTCGCTCGGCTGCCACAAGCGCCCACCGAAGGCGGCGACCAGCTCGCCATAAGTCTCCAGGCGATCGCTGCCGTTGAGCGTCAACGCAGCGATGCGCACATGCTCGCCTTCGAGCGCTTCCCAGTTGGCCGGCGGCCCGCTGAGCATACGCACCGGTACCGGCTGGCCGCTGGCAAGCCGCTCGATGCTGCTGGCGTCCACCGTGGTCAGGCTCGCCTCGCCGCCTGCCGACACTTCGCGCACCGTGCCGATGATGCGCACGCGATCACCCGCTGCCACCTCGGCATCGCCGGCGCCGGTGACGAACAGGCCGTGCGAGCGCCGCGGCTCAAACCCGGGCTGCTGCACGAACAGGCCGGCAAGGCCGATGCGGGTATCGGCAGTAACGATACCTTCGACCTCCACCACGCGGCCGTCGTAGGGGCTACGCGTGTCTTCGCCCTGCACATCGGCAATCGACAGGCGTTGCGGCGCGCCATCGGCGGCACTGCCCAGCAGCGGAGCCAGCAGACCGATCACACCGAGCACAACAAGCGAGCAACGCGACATCGACACACTCCAGAAAGACGTAGACCAAAATGCAAACGCCGCCCGGAAGGCGGCGCATGAGCGGCTGAGCGTTGCAACAGGCTAACAAACCGCTGCGAACTGCGACCAGATGGTGCGTGGAGGCCCTTGTTTCAGGCGCCTACTTCAGATTGCCCAGCATCCAATCGACCGTGGCACGGACCTGTTCTTCGGTCAGCGCCGGGTTGCCGCCTTTGGCCGGCATGATGCCGCCGTCCGGGCCGGTGTAGCCCTCGATCGCGTGCTTGTACAAGGTGTCCTTGCCCTGGGCAATGCGCGCGTCCCAATGCGAATGATCCAGCGTCGGCGCCTTGCCTACGCCGGTGGTATGGCAGGCGGTGCACAGATTGTCGAAGATGGTCTTGCCGTCGGTGCTGCCGCCGTAGGCAGACTGCGAGGAGGCCTTGGCCAGTGCTGCTGCCTGAGCCGCCGCTTGTGCGGATGCGCCGGTGGTGCCGGCATACACCGCACCGGCCGGTGCGATGCGTTGCTGCACGCGTTTGGCCGCAGTGGGCGAGACTTCGTCGGGAATGGCGCGTTGCAAATAAGCTGCCAGGGCGATCAGGCCCAGGGTGATCACTACCAGTAGTCCGATCACCATCGAGAATTTTTTCAGGAACTCGAGGTCGTAATTCCGCACGCGCTCACCCCTGGCTGTTGGTCGAAGACCTCTGCTAGCGCCGGAGTATAGAGCACAGTTCGCGCCAGTCTGGCCACTGTGCATGACAGTTATCGCCGCGATACGTCCTGCAGCTTGGCGGGCGGTACGTCTTGTGCGCAGCCACCTCGCGTGCCGCCGGCAAATTGCCGCGATGCCGCATGACGTGCCGCTTGGTAATACCCCTCCACGGCCGAACCCGCTTCCCCGCGTGATGACCAGGCGCTGGTCGAACCCCGCAGGTCCCGGATGGCGCGTTGGTCTCGTTTCGTGGAATTGCGTATCATTCCCATCAACCCACGGTGACGCGGTTCTCGCCTCGCCCGGTCCCGCTTACGAGGAGTCGCCGCGATGAAGTCCTTTCTGCTGTCCTGCCTGGCCTTGGCCAGCATCAGTCTGTCTGCCCAGGCCCATGAAATCTGGATCGAGCGCGACGGCAGCGGCCCGGTGCGGATCTTCTTCGGCGAGCCGGCGCAGGACACCCTCGACCACGGCGAAGACGAGATCAAGCGCGTGGTCAAGCCGACCGTGTTCGGCACGGCCGGCAAGGCCGGCGCGTTGCAGCGCGGCGGCGAGTTCCTCACCGCGCCGCTGTCCGGCACCGGCGATGCCTGGTTGAGCGACGACAGCGTATTCGAGCCTTGGAAGGGCGAAGCTGGCGGTTTCGAGACGGTGAGCTATTACGCCCGCGCCGGCCGCGCCACGCCCTCGGCCAAGCTCGATTTCGAACTGGTGCCCACTGCCGCCAACAGCAACACGCTGACCGTGCTCTATCGCAACAAGCCGCTGCCCAAGGTCGAGGTGACGGTGATCGACCCGCAGAAGTGGCAGAAGACGCTGACCTCCGATGCCAAGGGCCAGGTGACCTTGCCCAAGCTGCGCGCCGGCCGCCACATCCTGGTCGCCACCAACAAGGAGCCGGTGAAGCGCGAGATCGCCGGCAAGCAGGTGGCGATGATCCACCACATCAGCACGTTGACCTTCCTGGCCGAGTAAGTCGGCCGCACATGCAGCACAGCTGATGTCTACCGCACCGCCCCTGTCGCTTCCCTGGTTCAGGCGCCCCTGGCTGGGCGTGCTTGCGCGCACGCTGGCCGCGATTTTGGGCGGCTATGCATTGGCCAGCGCCACCAATCTGTTGCTGGCGCTGGTACTGCCGATGCCCCCCAGCGAAGCGGTGCTGACCAGCATGCTGGTCGGCATCGTGGTGTGCGCATGTGCCCCACTGTGGGCCTTTGCCACCGCCAGCGTGTGGCGGGCGTGGGCCGGCATCGCGGTGCCGGCGGCGCTGATGTTCGCGCTGGCCGCATGGCTGCAACGGGGCGTGGCATGAAGCAGGGATTCCGCCAGTCGATGGCGTGGCTGCACACCTGGACCGGGCTGCTGGTCGGCTGGGTGTTGCTGCTGATCTTCATGGGCGGCACGGCGAGTTATTACCGCGACGAAATTAGCCGCTGGATGCGTCCGGAACTGCCCACCACCACGGTGAGCAACGCGACCGCACTGCGCAGCGCCGAACAGTATCTGCAAGCGCATGCGGCCGATGCGCAGAGTTGGAACATCACCTTGCCGGATGCGCGCAATCCGGTGGTGAGCATGTACTGGCAAAATCCTGCGCCAGCCGATGGCAAACCGGCCAGTCGCCGCGAGATGTATGGCAACGCCATCATCGACCCGGCCACCGGCAAGGAGATCGCCGCACGCGACACCCTGGGCGGCGACTTCTTCTATCGGCTGCATTTCGATCTGCATTATCTGCCGGTGATGTGGTCGCGCTATATCGTGGGTTTCTGCGCGATGTTCATGCTGGTGGCGATCATCAGCGGGGTGATCACGCACAAGAAGATCTTCAAGGATTTCTTTACCTTTCGCCCGGGCAAGGGCCTGCGCTCGTGGCTGGATTTCCACAATGTCAGCGCGGTGACCGCGTTGCCGTACCACGCGATGATCACCTACACCGGCATCGTGACATTGATGTTCATGTACTTGCCGTGGGGCATCAAGGCGCAGTACCCCGGCAACGAAATGCGTTTCTACGAAGAATCCGCCAACCGGGTTGCCGATACGCGCAAAGCATCGGGCACACCGGCGCGCATGCTGCCGCTGGAACAGTTCATGGCGCGTGCGCACAGCGACTGGCGCGGTGGCGAGATCGGCAACGTGGCGGTGTCGCTTCCCAACGATGCGCATGCCGCGGTCGGCGTGACTCAGGTGGCCGGCAGTCTCTCGACCGATGCGCCGTCCATTCTGTTCGATGCGATCAGCGGCCAGCGCCTGCAGCGTAGCAGCGCGCCGGGCGGTGCCAGCCAGACGCGCGGCACGATGGTGGGCCTGCATATCGCCCACTTTGCCGGGCCATGGATGCGCGCACTGTTCTTTGGCTCCGGTTTGCTCGGTTGTTTGATGGTGGCCAGCGGTGTGGTGATGTGGGCAGTGAAAGAACGCCCCAAACATCTGAAAGCCGGGCGCATCGGCTTCGGGCTGCGTCTGGTGGATGCGCTCAACATCGGCACGGTCGCCGGCTTGCCGATCGCTTTTGCCAGTTTCTTCTGGGCTAACCGCTTAGTGCCGGTGACGGTGGAAGCGCGCGCAGCGATGGAGGCCAATCTGTTTTTCGCTGCATGGGCCGCCGCATTGCTGGCCGCCTTCGTCTGGCCACGGCGCGCGATGTGGAGTTGGCAGTTGTATCTGGGCGCAGCGTTGTTCGCGCTGGTGCCGCTGCTCAACGCGATCACCACCGATGTGCATCTGGGCGTGACGTTGCCGGCCGGGCAATGGGCGCTGGCCGGTGTCGATCTGGTGTGTCTGTTCCTTGGCGTGTGCCTGGGCGTGGCGGGCTGGCGTTTGCAGCGTTGGAAGGCGCCGCAATCGGCATCTGCGCGACGCGCGCGCGCCACTGCGCCTGCGCCTGCGCAAAACAGCGTGCCGATGCAGGAAAGCGCATGAGTGTATTGCTGTTGCTGGCACTGAATTTTTCGGGATTCGCTGCGTTATGCCTGGCGATGGACAAGCATCAGCAGGAAGTGCGTGGCCGCATGCTGGGCGCCGCGCGTTCGCGGCAACTCCGCGTGCTGGGTTGGCTGCTGTTGCTGCTCACCTTTGGCCTGGCGGTACACGCGCAGGGCTGGGGCATCGGCTCGGTGTTGTGGATTGGCACCTTGACCGGTGCTGCGGCGTTGCTGTCGCTGTGGTTGCTGCCGTATCGGCGTGGATTGATTCTGCCGACGGCAGTGGCCGCGCCGGTGCTGGCCGGTGTGGTGCAGCTGTTGGTTGGTTGAAAATTCGAGCGTGGCGTCATGCATCGCGCGCGCAAGCCGTTACACCACCATGGGCGGATCGCCCCAACTCCGCCCATCGCGCGGCAGGCGGCCATCGTCGAGCACGTGCAGCACCTGCTCGGGCTGCAGCATGTCCAGGAACAGCACCACGTTGATGCCCTCCGGCAACGCCATGCTGGGAAAGATCACGCCGGGGATGCCCGCCTCGCGCAGCATGTCGCCGAGTACCCAGCTCACCGGTTCGATCTTGTTGACCAGGGCCTTGCGCCAGTCCTCGGTCCAATCGGCCCAGAGCGGATCCCAGCTTGCATCGAGCAGGCGCAAATCGGCCAGCGCGGGCAGATCGGCGGCGTAACTAACCAGCGTCAATGGCGGTAGAAACGGCGCGGCCTGCGCGTATTCGGCGGCAGCGGTTTCCAGTTGCTGCGAGAGATACAAGGCGGGTTGACCGAAGCGATTGAAGCGCCCGCCCGAGCGCGCGGCACCGGTGCCGCTGAGAGGTTCGGCGGCCCAGCGCGGGGTGAAGGCGCGATACAGCGTGCAATGCGCCGGGGCGCTCAGCTTCAACCGGCAGCCCCGGCTTCAACGGTGCGCAGGTAGGTCAATGCATCGTCGGTGCGGCCCTGTTTGACCACTTCCAGCAAGGTGGCGAATTCGAACGCGGGGATCGGCGTGTTCTTGAGGTGGAACACCACCTGGCGTTCGTCCGGTTGGACTTGCGCCATCGCCACCAGCAAGCGCGACAGGTTGCGCAGCAGGTCCTGCACGCGCGGACTTTCCGGGTGCACGCGCAGGCTGTTGCGATGCACGCCGGCCAGTTCGGCCAGCTCCTGTTGCGACAGATCCAGCAAACCGGCCATCGCAGAAGGCGACAGGATGGTGCGGTCTGGGACACGCAGGCGTTCGGTCAGGGCCAGGGGATTGAGGACGGCGACCATCGCACGACTCCAGCAAGGGGTTTGCACAGTATATGCACAGTTGGGCGCACCAATGAAGCACAGCCGTTCCGTGGTCAGTGCACCGTCAGCTGGCCGGCTGCCGCGCACCCACCGCGCGCAAGCAGAAGCCGCAGATCGCCTCGACCAGTTGCTCGCCCTGTTGCGGGTCGCCGCGGCTGGGGGCAACTGGGCCCACCAAGGCCTCGGTGAAGGCGCCGACGATGCAGGCCGCCGCTGCGTCCAGCGATTGCTGCGGGAATTCACCGGCCGCCACGCCTTCGGCGAGCAACTGGCGGAACACCTCGCCAAACAGGCGCCGGCCGCGGATGCGCTCGGCATCCACTTCGCTTTCCACCGGCTCGGCAATGAACGCGTAGGCCAACGCAGGGCCGGCCAGCGCACGCCGCACGAAGGTGGCGATGGCGTTACGCAGGCGCTCGGCGGCACTGGCCTGGGTGGTGGCGATGGTGCGCAGGATGGTCATCTCGCGCTGCACGGCTTCGTTGAGAACTTCCACGAAAAGCTCAGCTTTCGAAGGGAAATGTCGGTAAATCTGCCCGGTCGAGACGCCAGCTGCGGCGGCGACGGCGGTCACCGGCGCATTGCGGTAGCCGCCTTCGGCGATCAGGGCGCGGGCTGCGTGCAGGATGCGTTCGCGATTGCCGGCAAGGCGTTCTTCCATCAGGGCGGAGCGTCGATAAGCCATGGTGTGATTCTGGGTTCAATAGTTGAATTTTAGTTCACTTTTTCACTGCGGACCGCTAGGCTGCGCACAAACGCCGTGCGGCCTGCCCGCTCCCACCCGGCACCCCCGATCCTTGCGGAGTCGCTCCATGCACGTGCCGTCCTTGAATTTCGCGCTTGGCGAAGAAATCGATCTGCTGCGCGAAAGCGTGGCGGCCTTTGCCAGCCACCATATTGCCCCGCTCGCGGCCGCTGCCGATCAGGACAATGTTTTCCCCGCGCAGCTGTGGCGCCTGTTCGGCGAGCAGGGCCTGCTCGGGTTGACCGTGGAAGAAGACTACGGCGGTAGCGGCATGGGTTATCTGGCGCATGTGGTGGCGATGGAAGAAATTTCGCGGGCCGGCGGCGCGATCGGGCTGTCCTACGGCGCGCATTCCAACCTGTGCCTCAACCAGCTGCGCAAGAACGCCACGCCCGAGCAGAAGCAGCGCTACCTGCCCAAGCTGTGCACCGGCGAGCATGTCGGCGCGCTGGCGATGAGCGAGGCCGGCTCCGGCTCGGACGTGGTGTCGATGAAGCTGCGTGCCGACGCGCGCGGCGACCGCTTTGTGCTCAACGGCAACAAGATGTGGATCACCAACGGCCCGGACGCCGATGTGCTGGTGGTGTACGCCAAGACCGATCCGGCCGCCGGCGCACGCGGCATCACCGCCTTCATCGTCGAAAAGGGCATGCCAGGGTTTTCCACCGCGCAAAAACTCGACAAGCTCGGCATGCGCGGCTCCAACACCTGCGAGCTGGTATTCGCCGATTGCGAAGTGCCGGCCGAGAATGTGCTTGGCACGCTCAACGGTGGTGTGCGCGTGCTGATGTCGGGGCTGGATTTCGAACGTGTGGTGTTGGCCGGTGGCCCGTTGGGATTGATGGCCGCCGCGATGGATGTGGTGCTGCCGTACGTGCACGAGCGCAAGCAGTTCGGCGAGCCGATCGGCACCTTCCAGTTGATGCAGGCCAAGCTGGCCGACATGTACGTCGGGCTCAACGCCTGCCGCGCGTATGTGTATGCGGTGGCGCGCGCCTGCGATGCCGGGCAGACCACGCGCCAGGACGCGGCCGGCGCGATTCTCTACGCGGCCGAAAAGGCGACCTGGCTCACCGGCCAGGCAATCCAGGTGCTGGGCGGTAACGGCTACATCAACGACTATCCCACCGGGCGCCTGTGGCGCGATGCCAAGCTGTACGAAATTGGTGCAGGCACTTCGGAGATCCGACGCATGTTGATCGGCCGCGAGTTGTTCGAACGCACCGCCTGACGGAGCCATCATGAGCGTGATCACCAGCCAGCTGCAGATCAGTAGCGAGAGCTTCCAACACAACGCTGCCGCACTGCGCGCAGTGATCGAGAATCTGCGCCGCACGCTGGCGCAGACTGCATTGGGCGGCAGCGAGGCCGCGCGCGCCAAGCACACCGCCCGCGGCAAATTGCTGGTGCGCGATCGCATCGATGCTTTGCTTGATCCGGGCAGCGCCTTGCTGGAAATCGCGCCGCTGGCCGCACACGGCATGTACGACGATCAGGTGCCCTGCGCCGGCGTGGTGGCCGGCATCGGGCGCGTGTCCGGGGTGGAATGCGTGATCGTGGCCAACGATGCCACCGTCAAGGGCGGCACCTACTACCCGATGACGGTGAAGAAGCATCTGCGCGCGCAGGAAATCG
The DNA here is from genome assembly GCF_040279205.1 of Xanthomonas hortorum. Lineage (GTDB taxonomy): Bacteria > Pseudomonadota > Gammaproteobacteria > Xanthomonadales > Xanthomonadaceae > Xanthomonas > Xanthomonas hortorum_F. The sequence goes on along the minus strand of NZ_JBEOLS010000006.1, from coordinate 12,948 downwards.
CGCAGCAAAACCGCCTGCCGTGCATCTATCTGGTCGATTCCGGCGGTGCATTTTTGCCGCTGCAGGATGAAGTGTTTCCCGACCGCGATCATTTCGGACGCATCTTCTACAACCAGGCCAATCTGTCGGCCAACGGCATCCCGCAGATCGCCTGCGTGATGGGGTCGTGCACCGCTGGCGGTGCCTACGTGCCGGCGATGAGCGATGAGACGGTGATCGTGCGCGAGCAAGGCACGATCTTTCTCGGCGGCCCACCGCTGGTCAAGGCGGCCACCGGCGAAGAGGTCAGTGCCGAAGACCTTGGCGGTGCGGACGTGCATACGCGCATCTCCGGTGTGGCCGATCACTTTGCCGACAACGATCTGCAGGCCCTGGCGCGCGTGCGCGCTATTGTCGGGCAACTCAATTGGCGCAAGCCGGCAGCAACATTGGCACTGCGTGCACCGCTACCGCCGCGGCATGCCGCCGATGAACTCTACGGCGTGATCCCTGCCGATACACGCAAGCCGTTCGATGTGCGCGAAGTGATCGCACGCATCGTCGACGACTCGCAGCTGGACGAATTCAAGCCGCGCTATGGCAGCACCCTAGTCACCGGCTTTGCGCATCTACATGGTTACCCGGTCGGCATCATCGCCAACAACGGCATCCTGTTTTCCGAGTCCGCGCTCAAGGGTGCGCACTTCATCGAGCTGTGCACGCAGCGCGGCATTCCGCTGGTGTTTTTGCAGAACATCACCGGCTTTATGGTCGGGCGCAAATACGAGCATGGCGGCATTGCCAAGGACGGTGCCAAGCTGGTGATGGCGGTGGCCTGCGCCAAGGTGCCCAAGTTCACTGTGGTAATCGGCGGTTCGTTTGGTGCCGGCAATTACGGCATGTGCGGCCGCGCGTACTCGCCGAACTTTCTGTGGATGTGGCCGAATGCGCGCATCGGCGTGATGGGCGGCGAGCAGGCCGCCAGCGTGCTGGCCACGGTGCGTCGCGACGGGATCGAAGCCAAGGGCGGGGCCTGGTCGGGCGAGGAAGAAGAGACGTTCAAGGCGCCGATCCGGGCACAGTTCGAGCAGCAAGGGCATCCGTACTACGCCAGTGCGCGGTTGTGGGACGACGGCATCATCGATCCGGCCGATACGCGGCGTGTGCTTGGGCTGGGCTTATCGGCTGCGTTGAATGCGCCGATCGAAACGACACGCTTTGGCGTGTTCCGGATGTGAGGCGGTGATGCGCGCCTGCATGTGCAGCTCTTCAGTGGTTGGCGCTGCACACACATGTGCGAGCAGCTTGTCGCATGTTGTCTGGGGCGCTGCATGAGCGCGCACGTGTTTTCAAGTAGCGGATCATGGTGGAGACCACCTGTACCAGCAGCAATCGCCGTCTTTATCTTGCAATGCACGCAACCGTTTTTTCATCGCAATCCCCGCCGCCATGGCGAGGTGCAGAGACTCAGCTCATGACCCAGCGCGAACCTGTCGCAGCAAATCGGCCGTACTTCGACAAGATCCTGATCGCCAATCGCGGCGAGATCGCGTGCCGGGTCATTGCCACCTGTCGCAAGCTCGGCATCGCGACGGTGGCGGTGTATTCGGATGCCGATCGCGATGCGCGGCATGTACGCCTGGCCGATGAAGCGATCCATATCGGTGCGGCACCGGCGCAGCAGAGTTATTTGCGCGGCGAGGTCATTCTCGATGCCGCACGCGCAAGTGGCGCGCAGGCGATCCATCCCGGTTATGGGTTTCTTTCGGAAAATGCGGCGTTTGCCGATGCCTGCGCGCAGGCCGGCATCGTGTTTATCGGCCCACCCGCAGCCGCGATTCGCGCGATGGGCGACAAGAGTGCGGCCAAGGCGCTGATGCAACGCGCCGGCGTGCCGTTGACGCCGGGCTACCACGGCGACGAACAGGCGCCGGCTTTCCTGCGTGCGCAGGCCGATGCGATCGGCTATCCCGTCTTGATCAAGGCCAGCGCCGGCGGCGGCGGCAAGGGCATGCGCCGGGTGGATGCCAGCGCTGCATTCGAAGAAGCATTGGCCAGCTGCCAGCGCGAGGCGCAATCGGCGTTCGGCAATGCGCAGGTGCTGGTGGAAAAATATGTCGAGCGCCCACGGCATATCGAGATCCAGGTGTTTGGGGATACCCAGGGCGAGGTGGTGTATCTGTTCGAACGCGATTGCTCGGTGCAGCGCCGCCATCAAAAAGTGCTGGAAGAAGCGCCCGCCCCTGGCATGAGCGAACAACGCCGCGCTGCGATGGGCAAGGCCGCCGTGGATGCGGCGCGCGCGGTGGGTTATGTTGGCGCGGGCACGGTGGAATTCATTGCCGGCCCCGATGGCGATTTCTATTTCATGGAAATGAACACGCGGCTGCAAGTCGAGCACCCGGTGACCGAGTTGATCACCGGTACCGATCTGGTCGAGTGGCAGCTGCGTGTGGCTGCCGGCGAGCCGTTGCCGCAGCGTCAGCACGAATTGCGCATCCACGGACATGCGCTGGAAGCGCGCCTGTATGCCGAAGATGCCGAACGCGGATTCTTACCTTCGACCGGCACACTGCGGCAACTGCACTTGCCTGCACCCAGTGCGCATGTGCGTATCGATGCGGGCGTGGAGCAAGGCGACACCATCAGCCCGTATTACGACCCGATGATTGCCAAGCTGGTCGTGTGGGATGTCGATCGCCCCGCTGCGCTTGCACGCATGCGCGAGGCGCTTGCGCAGTTCCATGCGGTCGGTGTCACCACCAATAGTGCGTTTCTGTTGCGGTTGATCGGTACGAAGGCGTTTGCCTCGGCGGATCTGGACACCGCATTGATCGAACGCGAGCATGCGGCCCTGTTTCCGCAAGCGCATGCGCCAGACAGTGCGTGGTGGTGCCTGGCTGCCGTGCTGATGGCCGAGGCGGTGCCGAACGCCACGCCCGATCCGGCCGACCCGTTCTCGCCATGGGGAAACACCGATGGATGGCGTATCGGCGTGCATGCGGCGCACGCCATCACGCTGGAGGCCGCAGGCGAGCGGCGCCAGCTAGGCGTGCGGCGGCTGGCCGATGGTTGGCAGGTTACTGACCTGGGCAACACGCACGCACTGCGCTACCAAACGCAGGACACCGCGCTACGCGTGGAGATAGATGGACGGCAATGGCGCGCACAGGTGCTGCGCGACGGCAGCACGCTAACCCTGATCGGCGCTGAAGACCGTGCGGTCTTCCGCCACCACGACGCATTGGTCGAGGCAGATCAACCCGCGCATGAAACCGGCGGCCTGACCGCACCGATGCCGGGCCGCATCGTGTCGCTGGTCGCCGCGGTCGGCCAGCCGGTCATACGTGGGCAAGCCCTGGTGGTGCTCGAAGCGATGAAGATGGAGCACACCCTGCACGCGCCCGGCGATGGCACCGTGCAGGCGTATCTGGTCGCAGAAGGCGATCTGGTCGCCGATGGCGTCGCGCTAGTGGAATTTGTGTCCGCGTCTGCGTAGCACCGCACCAAAGGGTGACCAACGGCACGCTCGTGTGCGCGGGCATTGCGCCTAGCGTTGCGGAAAGCGGCCGGCGTGGCCGCGATTCTCACCGGAGGCTTTCATGCAACGCCTGCTTCTTGTTTCCAGCATCGTGCTGGCGCTGGCTGCCTGCAGCGACAAAACCGCGTCCACGAGCGATCAGGCCGCACCGCCCGCAGCAACCGCGACAGCGCCGGCAGCCCCCCCGGAACTGATCACCCGCGATGCGCTGTTCGGCAATCCCGAGCGCGCCAACGTGACCATCAGCCCGGATGGCAAATATCTCAGCTGGGTCGCACCGCTGGAGGGCGTGCTCAATGTCTGGGTCGCGCCGGTGGATGCGCCGGATCAGGCGCGTGCGATCACCAAGGACACCGCCCGCGGCATCCGCAATTATTTCTGGACGTATCAACCCAATACGCTGCTGTATCTGCGCGATGACGGCGGCGATGAAGACTTCCATCTGTTCTCGGTCAACCTAACCGATGGCAGCAGCAAGGACCTCACACCGTTCAAGAAGACCACGGCCGAGATGTACCGCGTCAGCGCGCAGAATCCCGAATCGATCATGGTGGGCATGAACGACCGCGACGCCAAGTGGCACGATCTGTACCGGGTCGACCTGGCCTCGGGCAAGCGCACCCTGGTGCAGAAGAACACCGACAGTCTGGAAAGCTATCTGCTCGACGGCGACTACCGACTGCGCTACGCCACCCGCGCCACCGACGATGCCGGCAGAGAACTGCTGGTGCCCGACGGCAAGGCATGGAAGAGCGTGGACCGCATCCCGTTCGAAGACGTCACCAATACCGCGCCCGAGGGGCTTACCGACGACGGCAAGACGCTGTACATGCAGGATTCGCGCAACCGCGACACCTCGGCGCTGTATGCGATCGACACCGCCAGCAATGCACGCACGCTGCTGTTCGAAAACCCGCGCGCCGATGTCGGCACCACCTTGAACGACCCCAGAACCGGCGTGGTGCAGGCGGTGTCCACCGACTACCTGCGCGAAGAGTGGAAGGCCTTGGATACCGGCATCGCCGCCGATCTGCAGAAACTCAAATCACTTGGCGCAGGCGATGCCGGCATCGCATCACGCACGCTCGATGACCGCACCTGGATCGTGGCGTATTCGGCAGCAGAAACACCGCTCACCTACTACCGCTACGATCGTGCCGATGGCGGCAAGCTGACCAAGCTGTTCTCCGCCCGGCCCGCGCTGGATGGCAAACCGCTGGTGCCGATGTGGCCACAGGAACTGACCTCGCGCGACGGCCTCAAGCTGGTCAGCTATCTCACCCTACCCGCGGAGGCCGACGCCAACCACGACGGCAAGGCGGATAAACCGGTGCCGCTGTACATGGCGGCCCGTGGGCGCGCGATAGCTACGGCTACGGGCCGTACGAGCAATGGTTGGCCAATCGCGGCTATGCAGTGCTGGCGGTCAATTTCCGCGGCTCCACCGGCTTCGGCAAGGCCTTCACCAACGCCGGCAACGGCGAGTGGGGCGGCAAGATGCACGACGACCTGCTCGACGCGGTGCAGTGGGCAGTCAAACAGGGCGTGACCACCCCCAACGAGGTCGCCATCATGGGCGGCAGCTACGGCGGCTACGCCACGCTGGCCGGCATGACTTTCACCCCGGACGCGTTCAAGTGCGGCGTGGACATCGTCGGCCCGGCCAACCTCAACACCTTGCTCGCCACTATCCCGCCGTACTGGGCCAGCTTCTACAAGCAGGCGACCAAGCGCATGGGCGACCCGGCCACCGAGGCTGGCAAGCAATGGCTGACCGATCGCTCACCGCTCACGCATGTCGACAAGATCAGCAAGCCGTTGTTGATCGGCCAGGGTGCCAACGACCCGCGCGTCAAACAGGCCGAGAGCGACCAGATCGTCAACGCGATGAAGGCCAAGAACATTCCGGTGACCTACGTGCTGTTCCCGGACGAAGGCCACGGCTTCCGGCGCCCGGAGAACAGCAAGGCCTTCAACGCGGTGACCGAGGGTTTCCTGGGCCAATGCCTGGGCGGCCGCGTGCAACCCATCGGCGAAGACCTGACAGGCTCCAGCATCACCGTCCCGGAAGGCGCCGACAAGGTGCAGGGCTTGAGTGACGCGTTGAAGACGCATACGCAGGCGATTCGGCGGTAATCGGTGGTCGTAGCGCCATCCACTAAGGATGCGTTGACGCCATATTGGGTCTGCAAGTGTTGTCGGGACCGGCGGCTTAGTCGCCGGTCTTACGAGCTGGACATGGCCTCGTCGCCCCATGCGAGCCAAATGCTGATCATTCATCAATACGGAACGATCGGATCTGCCGCCGCCGCCGAATCACGGGCATCTTTTAGCGCACGATGTCGACCACCTCATGCGGCTGCCACCACATCTCGTTTCGAGTACCTGAGACCGGCTAATTGCAGGCCCACACTTCGTTGTTCGGATCCAGCTCCATCGTCTGCATGACGTCACCGCGCATACCGAACCCGCAAATTGCCAAGACACCTTCCATGATCGGTTCAAGACCAAGCAGTGCTTCCACCTGGATCTCGTTGATCGCACAGGTCACAAAAGCGCCCAAGCCCAGATCTGTCGCTGCCATGTAGAGCGTTTGGGAAAAATGGCCTGCTTCCAAGGCAAGTGCGCGATACGCTTTCGCGTGCATGCGGTACTTCCAGAAATTCCGGTAATAGCGCGGACACAGCGCTACGATCACCTGTGCATTGGCGAACCAATCCTGTCCGGCAAGAATAGTGAGTGCCACGCCCTGCAAATCCGGCACAGCCAGGTCTATCGGCTCCAAGGCGTGGTCGATCGGAAGATAGTGGTAAACCCCATCTGCAAGTCCCGACACGTTCCTGATAAGAAGGTAAGCATCCAACGGATGCAAACCGCCTCCCGACGGACTTGAGCGCTTGAGGAAAACGGTCTCTGAATCTGCTTCCAGCACCGCATTTGCAGCAAAGGTCCGCTCTATGATCTTTGCGAAAATCGCATACTCCATGCGTGCGTCAGTATCGAAATTTCTGCACGTCGTACGCCGCCGTAACACGGCATCCAGGTAGCCGTCGACGGCACGCGGAAGGCAGATCTGCTCGGTCGTACCACGCAGGATCTGCTCGGGAGGTGGTGGCCCAAAGGTCTTGAGCAAAGCGGCTGCCGTTTCGGCGCCCGCATCCTTGGCAGCCTGCGCAGAGTCCACATCGTTCCATCGAGTGAACGCATGATAGGTCGCTGCCAGAGGATGCCATTGACTCTTGCGTTGCACGGCATCGCGCTGCTGTGCCGGATGCGCACTCGAATCGTCGGCCAACAGCAAACCTTTTCGCACCAGTGACAAGACCGTCGTCGCCTCTCCGGCTGTGGCTTCATCCTGCCATTGGCTAGGACTGAGGCGGCCTAGTAAGAGGACCTCTGCCTCGGTCAGCACGCACTCCAGGTCCAAGTGCGGAGCGAGCGCTACCCAACGCAACGTTCGCGAAGCACCCGAACCCCCGGCACACAGATCGGCAAGGTCAATCTCTACAGATTCTCTCGGCTCAAGATAGAGAACAGCACAACGACTCACCCGCATGCTTCTACGCTCATCTTTAGATTGATCTTCTAACGGTCAGGAATTAGATTTCTTGAATACTTCCTCACCGTTGACGAGCATGACAGAGACAGACAAGCGCCCTACCCCCTTGAAGCCGGATGTTGCGCATAAGCTCTTGGACCTACTAGCAACTGATGATCAGTTCCGCGACCTATTCAAGAAAGATCCGAAAGACGCCCTTTTACAGGTAGGGCACTCGGCCGAAGACATCGAGCTGCTTGCCTCTCAGCTCAGAGTAGAAAAGCTGGCAGACAAAGCCACTATTGCGCAGGCACGTGACGAGATGTATGCCAGCCTGACGTCCTCGGTCAACATGCAGCCAATTCGGTTGAATGTTCCGTCCGGATCCTCCCCGCAACTCAAGAAATGACAGTGAGCGACAAGTAGAGCATCGCTTACTTGCCGCCAGCCATCGCCGCGTCGAAGACATTCATTGGCTGCTGGCACCATCCACACCCACCGAACTCCGCATATGCTCTGCCGTGGGCATCTTTTAGCCATCTGGTTTCGGTGGACGCAGACCCCTGGTCATCCAGGGCCAGGTAGGCCTCTTTGAGGACTACGTGGTGTTGGTACGTTTCGTTGCCATCCAGATGAGGCTTCAACAATTGGATGGCATCGGTGGCATGACCTTCGAGAAGTGCCATCCGTGCTTGCAGCAGCACTATCTGTTCGGCCACGGAGGGCATCTTGGCCAATTCCGGCCTGCTCGTTAAAGCCTGGAGGACTGCTTTGGCGGCAGCGGCATGCCCCAAGCGCTGGCTTAGCAGCGCAAGAGATGCCGCAACTACCGCATCAGAGCGCTGGCTGACCCCTTCCCCACTTGTTGCAATACTCGACAAGGCTGCGGGGAATGATTCATTGATAGTCGCCAGCGCATCGGCGTGTTGCCCCTGTGCATACTGCGTTGCCGCTTTGGCAACCAGTGATTGCCGGTAACGCGTGGACGTACGATCAATCGCGCCCGAAAGACGCTTTATCTCTGAAAGAGCCTTTTCGCTGCGATTTTCGTCGAGATAAATCGAAACCTGATCGAAATACGCAACATCCAGGCGGTCCTCTGCAGGCCAGATGGCATGTGCGCCCGGGAAGTCGCCTAGCACTGCCAAGGTCACCGCTTCCCATACCGCTGCAGAAGCCAGACCGGAGGATCTAGCAGAACGGAATGTCGCCAATGCTTCCTTCGTCTTTCCCAACGCCAACTGCATCCGACCGACAAGCTCCAGAGACAGCGGATCAAAGTCGTAACGAGACGATGCTGCGCGCTTGGCGTACACAAGCGCCTCTTGATAGCGATTACGTACTTCCAAAGCATATGCGGTGTTTTCGGCCGCTGCAAAATCATCGGGATACAGATTGGCCATCTGCATCCATTTTTCGTAGGCGTTTGTCGGGTCCTTGATCTGCGCGTACCACGCGTCGAGATACACCTGCTCGCGCGGCGGCAATTTCGCCCGTAAGCTGATGGCCTTCTCAAGATACGGCAAGCCGACTGGCGTGTCCTCCAGATAGAAATGACACCGCGCCACGCCGACATTGGCCAAAGCAAACGTCGGATCGAGCTCGACTGCCCTCAGGTAATAGTCGCGAGCACGCAGATAATGTCCCGTGCCAAACTCGCGCTGAGCCAACGCATAGGCATTCAATGCATCCATGTTGGCAGTAGACACGCGCGGCAACGGTGCAGAATTCGCTTTGATGGAGGCGAGCGTCTCGCCAAGTCCTTCGCGCAAATTGGAGCTGACGGCGTCAATCGAGGAAAGTAGGGAGCGCTGCCCCCGTCCCTCCGACTTGTACATGTACACCGTTGCCTGTGTCGCTGGATCGATCACCTCGACCGTGACGCGCAGGTTGCCGCCAACATCCGCTACGCTCGGCAATATGAGCGCCTTTGCGCCGGCACGTAGTGCGATCTGAGCACCTAGTGCACGATCAATCTTGGCGCGCTCACTTTGCTTCATCAGTTCCAGCATATCGTGCGCACGTTTCTCTGAAATGAGATTGACGTGCTTGGACTGTTGCAAACTGAGCCGCAAGGCCTGCTGCAACGGCTCATCCAGCATCGCGCTGTCGGTAAGATTATGCAGATCGCCAACCACAACCCAATCTCGTTCGGCGAACGCAATCGCAGGTTCTGGACGGCCGAAAAACCAAAGAATACCCACTGTGATGAAGATCAATGCAAGCTCGGTCGCCAACGCCGCCGGCCGCCGCCACAATGGAACATCTCGCCACGCTTTGGAGGAATTCTTCGGCGTGCGCAATGGCGTCAGGCCGACTTCTCCTACTTCGTAAATCTCCATCGGCGTCGGTACGCCTTTAAAGCGCCAACGGCCGTGCGACTTCCACAACAGTTGTGTGCCACGATCGCCCAGTTCGCGCGCAGCGCGATGCGTCAGCGACTCGGCCACCGCCGAGATCAGGATCTGCCCGGGCCGTGCCATCGACATCAAGCGGGCGGCGGTGGGCTTGGCCAGGCCTTCCACTTCCAGCGGTTTGGCGCCGATGCTCACCGCTTCGTCGCTGTTGCGCCAGGTCAGCACTTCGCCGACGTGCAGGCCCTGGCGCGCGCATAGCGTCAGCGCGCGGGCATCGCCCATCGCCTTGAGTCCACGTGCGTAATCCAGTGCGAAGCCCAGGCCATCGATGGGGCGATCGAACAGCAGCAACAACCCGTCCGAGCGGTCGATCAGACGGCCGCGCCATTGCTGCTGCAGTTTGACCACCAGACGGTCATGCTCGCGGAACAATGCGGCGGCAGCGTTGTCACCAATACGCTCGACCAGTGCGGTGGAATCGCATAGATCGGTCAACAGCAAGGTGCGCAGACGCGGCGCCTGGATCGCTTCCGACGACGCATCCTTGCGTGCGTGGGTGCGCGTGCTCATTGCTCAGTGATTGCCAGAGGCGAGCGTGTTGCCCGATACCAGCGTACTGCCAGGCGCAGGTGCTTCGTGCATGCACAACACGTTACCGCCCTGCCGCTTGGCCTGGTACAACGCGCTATCGGCCAGCGTGTACCAGTCGTTCCATGCCGCATCCGCATCGATCATGCACAGGCCGAGGCTGACCGAGCAGCCTTGCTCGCTCTGGTTGTTGCCCAGGCGTGCTTCTACTGCGCGCACGATGCATTCGCCGATGTGGTGCATCAGTTCCCGCGTGCCTTGCGCGACCAGCACGCAGAATTCGTCGCCGCCCAGCCGGCAGGCCAGATCGCCATCGGCGATCACCGAGCGCAGTGCATGGGCAACGTTCTGCAGCACACGGTCACCGGCCAGATGACCGAATTCGTCATTGATGCGCTTGAAACGGTCGCAATCGATCAGGATCAGGCCCACACCGGGCACCGCGCCGGAACGCCGACATTCCTGCAGATGCAGCGCCAGACCGCGACGGTTGTGCAGGCCGGTGAGCTCGTCGGTGCGGCTCAGCTCTTCGGTGTGGTTGAGTTTGTGCGAGGTGACATAGAGATTGTCCAGCGCCGCTTCCAGATCATGGTTGCGACGGCGCAGCTGACGGATCAGCAACTGCTCGTTGTTGACCACACGCACGATGGAGCGGCGCAGAAAATGCGCCACCATCGACGGGTCGTGATCGACCAGGCGCTGAAAATCGTCGTGGGCCAGTTCGATCAAACGGCTGTCGGTGGAGGCACTGGCGCCGGCACTGCGTGCGTGGTCGCCGATCAGCAAGCCGAGTTCGCCGAAAAATTCGCCCGGGCCCAGATGCTTGAGCATCAGGTCCTCGCCAAAATCCAGATCGATCTGGCCGCTGACAACGATGAACATCTGCGTACCCACGGCGCCACGCTCGAACAGCGCCTGGCCCGCCGCCAACTCGCGCGCACGGCCGAAGCGGGCGAAAAACGCCAGCTCTTCGGCAGTCATCAGCGCATGCAGCCCGTCGGACAACGTTTTGGCAACGCCTCCAGTCGGTTCGACCGCGCCTGCGGTGTTGTGGCAAGTCATCCAGATTCCCTTAGGCTGGCCTACAACGTTAGCCCATGGACAAATCCTACAGGACCCCTTTGTTCAGCACCAGGTCACACTATTTCTCACAGATGAAGAGACGGAATGACGGGTATGAGGTGAAAAAAAAGGGCCCGGTTTCCCGAGCCCTCTCCCTCTCGAGCTGCACCTGGCGGCTTGCTGCAGGCTAAGAGCGGCTAACAACAACTATTGCACGGCCGCCAGGCAGGCACTCGCTACGTTTTGTTAGTCGCTCTAAGCCGCTTTTTCACTGTGAAACTGCTCTTCCTCGGTCGACCCACGCAGCGCGATGGTGGACGACTGCCCCTGCTGAATCGCCTGCGTCACCGCGTCGAAGTACCCGGTGCCCACCTCGCGCTGATGCTTGACTGCGGTAAAGCCCATGTCCGCCGCTGCGAACTCGGCCTGCTGCAGCTCGACGAAGGCGCTCATCTGGCGGCGCGCGTAACCATGGGCCAGGTTGAACATGCCGTAATTCAAGGCGTGGAAGCCGGCCAGGGTGATGAACTGGAATTTATAGCCGTAGCTCGCCAGTTCGGTCTGGAATCTGGCGATGGTGGCGTCGTCCAGGTGCTTCTTCCAGTTGAAGCTCGGCGAGCAGTTATAGGCCAGCAATTTACCGGGGAACTTGGCATGGATGGCTTGGGCGAAGGCGCGCGCGAATTCCAGATCCGGCTTGCCGGTTTCGCACCAGATCAGATCCGCATACGGTGCGTAAGCCAGCCCGCGACTGATCGCCTGATCCAGCCCGTTGCGGGTCTTGAAGAAGCCTTCGACAGTGCGCTGCCCGGTGGTGAAGGGCTGATCGTTGGTATCCACATCGCTGGTGATCAGATCGGCCGCTTCGGCATCGGTACGTGCGATCAACAGCGTCGGTACGCCCAGCACATCGGCCGCCAGACGCGCGGCATTCAACTTTTCGATCGCTTCACGCGTAGGCACCAGCACCTTGCCGCCCATGTGGCCGCACTTTTTCACCGAGGCCAGTTGATCTTCGAAATGCACACCGGCGGCGCCGGCTTCGATCATCGCCTTCATCAGCTCGAAGGCGTTGAGCACGCCGCCGAAGCCGGCTTCGGCATCGGCCACGATCGGCTGCAGGAAGTCGATGTCATCGTTGCCTTCGGCGTGGTGCAATTGATCGGCACGCAGCAAGGTGTTGTTGATGCGCTTGACCACCGCCGGTACCGAATCGGCCGGATACAGCGATTGGTCCGGATACATCTGCCCGGCCAGATTCGCATCGGCGGCGACCTGCCAACCGGACAGGTAAATCGCCTTCAAACCGGCCTTGACCTGCTGCATCGCCTGATTGCCGGTCAACGCGCCCAGCGCATTGACGAACGGCGTGGCGTGCAATGAATTCCACAGCTTGTCCGCGCCCAACCGTGCCAGCGAATGCTCGACATGCACGGTGCCACGCAAGCGCACCACATCGGCCGCGGTGTAGTTGCGGGTGATGCCGGTCCAGCGTGGGTTGCTGGCCCAGTCCTGCTGGATCTGTTCGGCGGTCTGCAGTGTGTCGCTCATGGTGCGTTCTCCTGACAGGGATACGACGGATGCAACTAGGGCCTGTTAACACATCCGAAGCCCATCAACGACTAGGACGAAGCTGAGGAATCCAAGGAACATGACATCCAGCTTCTCGAAGCGCGAGAAAATCCGGCGGTAGCCTTTCAAGCGACGGAACAGTCTCTCCACTTCGTTGCGCCGCTTGTACATCTCCCGGTTGTACTCCCAAGGCTCGACCCGATTGGATTTCGGCGGGACCACCGGCACGAAGCCAAGATCGAGCGCTAACTGGCGGGTTTCGTTGCCTTCGTAAGCACGGTCCATCAACAAATGAATCGGCCGCTCCACTG
>NZ_JBEOLS010000005.1:0-151678 GCF_040279205.1 Xanthomonas hortorum | reverse complement strand
CAGTGGAGCGGCCGATTCATTTGTTGATGGACCGTGCTTACGAAGGCAACGAAACCCGCCAGTTAGCGCTCGATCTTGGCTTCGTGCCGGTGGTCCCGCCGAAATCCAATCGGGTCGAGCCTTGGGAGTACAACCGGCAGATGTACAAGCGGCGCAACGAAGTGGAGAGACTGTTCCGTCGCTTGAAAGGCTACCGCCGGATTTTCTCGCGCTTCGACAAGCTGGATGTCATGTTCCTTGGATTCCTCAGCTTCGTCCTAGTCGTTGATTGGCTTCGGATGTGTTAACAGGCCCTAGATAGTCAGCCCATGCCTGCATCATCTTTCGGCGTTCGATGAGATGAGCTGTGCGGTTATACGCACGTCCGTTGGGATCGCGCACGGCATGCGCAAGCTGATGTTCGATGTAGTCGGGACGGAAGCCAAGCACCTCATCCAGGATCGTACGAGCCATCGCACGAAACCCGTGGCCGGTCATCGTCTTGGAGTCAAACCCCATCCGTCTCAGGGCAGCATTGATGGTGCTATCGCTCATAGGCCTTCCTTTCCCATGAAGACTAGGGAATACGAACTCACTGCTTCTAGTGACGGGCTGAAGCTCACGAAGAATTTCAACTGTTTGGGAGGCAAGCGGAACTATGTGGGGAACACCTGTCTTAGTGGCGACGTAACGCCACTCGCCAGCTTCAAGATCGACGTCTGCCCACTTGGCTGTCCGCAGCTCGCCTGGCCTCGCGAAGACCAGGGGCGCAAGCTTTAGGGCAGCGCGTACAACAGGACTTCCTTCGTACCCCCACAAGGCCCTCAGCAGGGGTGCCACCGCAGCAGGCTCCGTCAGGCTGGCGAAATTCTGCACCTTCGGGGTCTCTAGCGCGCCAAAAAGATCGGCAGCCGGGTCACGCTCAGCCTTGCCTACGGTGATGGCGTATCGAAACACCATGCTGGCAATACCCCGAGCGCGATGAGCTGTCTCAATGGCGCCACGCATTTCTATCTTACGCAGGACAGCTAGAAGCTCCGGCGCAGAGATCTCAGCGATAGGCCTATGCCCTAGATAAGGGTTGAGGTCCTTTTCGACGATCCTGCCATTGCGCTTCATCGTCAGGACGGAGTTCTTCTTGCCATGCAGGTTCAGGAGCTCTGCAGCGACAGCTGCAAAGCTGAGCTGAGACCGATCAACGCGAACCAGCCGGTCGACCTTTCTCTTCTCAGCTGGATCGATGCCTGATCGAAGGATTTTCCGTGCCTCCAAATGCTGCGCTCGCGCCTCCGCCAGGCTGACCTCTGGGTAGACCCCCAGTGCCAAGCGTTTCTCCCTACCGCCGAATCGATACTTCCATCGCCAGAGCTTGGCACCCTTCGGCGAGATCTCGACGTATAAGCCGCCACCATCGAACAGTCTCACGGGCTTGGTGGCCGGCTTTGCACTACGTACTGCTGCGTCACTTAGGGGCATGGGGGCATCCATATCCGTGCTGGGGGCTGGTGCCCCCATCTATGCCCCCGATCAGCCTGGATTTCAATGGATTAGGGTGGACCTTGCAGGACTGGCAGGCAACAAAAAACCCCCGATTTCTCGGGGGTTTTGGACTTTCTTGGATGTCCCTGGAGGGTTCATCTGGTGCGCCCGGAGGGATCCACATAATCCCCAGAAACCATTGCTGCTGATAGCATTGTGGATAACTCGATGTTTTGTTTACCGCCATAGTTACCGCCATCGCTCAGGCGCTAGGTTAGTCGGCACCACAACAACTGCGCCTTGGTGAAGTCGGGAACTGCTAGATCAGAAGGGCCATGAAGCGGCACAGGACGCTAGGCCCCTGCACCAGACCGATGCCCACGCGATGGGCGCGAAGATCAAGTGTGACGACCCACACAGCAGTCGCCTGCTTCGCCGGCAGGCCACAGGTATGCAGACGTGCATGAGGTGAAACATCGGGAGGGAACGACACCAATCAAGTGAGCTGGGTGCCCGACTGCCTGTCAAAGGTCTGTACGCTGAGCAAACTCTTAACCCTGCCACGAAGCCATCACAAGCCGACTATGAGCTGCTTTCTTCTTCTCATTGGTCGCTTTCCCGGTGAGGCAACGGACGCAAGAGCATGATTTCAGCTTGCAGCCGCTCCAAGATCGCATAGTGATGAGCGAATCTGCCCTCCGGCAAATAGACCACCTCCTTGATTGCATCTGCCGCATTCAGCAGGACGTAGCTCGCGAGGGATAGGATCATGAACGCGAGATCGTAAAGTGCAGGGGCGCGATGCGTCATTCCTTGCTGCCCCTGGTGTCGAAAAGCCAACGCCGCGAGGTCGTTGTGCGCGAAGCTGCAAAGCAAACCATATGGCGCGATCAGGTCTCGCAGGCCTGCGGCGATGAAGTCCTGGGCTTGGGAGCGCTTTTCTTTCTTACCGAACTTGTCGTGGAGCGGGGTGTAATGCTCCATGCACTGCGCTAGGCGCTGCTGCAGCATTACCCGATCGCCTTCGGGAAGATCCTCCGCCTCAAGCATCGGGGTGTAGAGGCTTTTCTCGCCTTTGACCAGCTTGTATCTCATACGGGCCACATGGTCGCTTTCCAAACCCAGCAGGTGGAGATCGGCCAGCGCTTCCAGCATCGACCGCAAATTAATTGCTGCGTGGGTCGATAGACCTGCTTGCGTCAGCAGCGTCGTAGCTTCGTGCTGTTCCGCGAGGGAGAGAAACAAAGCGCATTGGGGCCTGCCCGGAGAACTTAAGGGGGGGCGCATCTCCCCGATGAACGCGCTCATTGCGTAGACCTGCTGAGTGGCTAACCCGACGAGACGCTGCAGCTGAGTCATTCCATTGCTCCGACCGATCAGGCGGTAGTGTGCCGTAATCGCGGTGTGCCCCCCAATCGCGGGCGGTTGCAGCATCGCCTCCATACGCTTTACCCGCCGTGCGAATGGACTGTGCCATTCAACCTTGCCCGCGCGCAATCGTCGCCCCGCCACGCCTGCAAGCTTTACAGGCCGCTTTTTCTGCACACCTGCACACAGGCTCAATGCATACGCAGCCAAGCTACCCAGTGCGTAGAAGGCGTGACCTTTCCCCTGCGAATCCCCGCACATCCAGGACCATTCACAGCTAATTGGCGCTACAAGTAGACGCCTGCAAAGCGGAAGTCGTGGAAAAGCTAAAACAAAGTGTCCGACAGCATCCAACAAGCCCCCGTCTATACTTACAGTGTTTCGAAATGGCTATGCATCAGGGGCCAGTAGCCAACCATTGGTAACGGGCCGCATGCATCCCTCGAAGAAGCCTTAGCCCACAAGATCAGCTGCTCTACTTGGCTATGAGGGGCTACGAAAATCACACCGATGCCCGCCCTGAGTTCTAACCTCTTTCTTTTATCAGTAACATCGGTAACGCCTGTAACGGCTTCGCGAACACCCTCCAAATCAATCACTTACGGGTCGCACAACGAGTTCAACTACTGGTAACAAGTCGTAACACTGGTAACGCAAGTACCTTCGGAAAGACGTCCCTGCTCTCAACCTCAAAGTTGAACAGGGTGTTCAATCTTCCTCAGCGTGCTGGTAGACGCGTTCACGCTCGATCCCTGCTATTGCCGCCCGATCTTCATCCGTTAATTTATGAAGATCGTTATGACCAGCGATTTCGAAGAACTCTTTCCTGTGAACGTTATTGAATATGTCGTAAAATCCACTCCCAGGACAACCATCGGAATTTTTCGCCAGCACTGCGCTATAGATAGCTGTGCGCGTATCGCAAAGCGCTCAGCTGGCGGCCTCTAAAGTATCGTATACATCGTTATTGCGAGCGCCCTCATCGAAGATTTCGTGAAGCTTTCTAAATCCAACAGTACCTCTCGACTGGGCAGCCTCAAGCAATAACTTAGCTACGCTCGAAATATTATCTACAATAATCATATTGCACCCATTAGCCTGGAATTTATTAATCGTTTAAAAATTAAAACCTGTCTAACTTCTTTGGAGGAATATGTGCGCCCAATGTAAATTATAAAAAAACACATTCCAAACTGTCTCTTACGAGGCAGTAAGAATCACCCAGGCGACAATGTGTCCTTCGGAGAAGCGACGTCACTGAAGTGACAACAAGCCTATCTTTTATTCTAGAATGGCATCGGCAGAAGGAACCAGCTTAAATGTGCAGCGCAACCGCATCCACGATGGAAGCCCAGATGAACGAGCAAAGTGCGATTCCCGTCACAATTACAAGCGGGCCTCCTAAGGGGAAATTCTTTGTCCTTGAACCAAGCTTCTGGGGAAATGGTAAACAGCCTGGCCTAGAGATCGCCAACAAGAAGCAACTCCGGCTTCCCGGAACCTTCATGATTCAGTCTCCAAACGGTGATCCAAACCAATATCCAGAAAAACCCCATCTGATCCAGGTGCCCGGACAAGGTGGGATGCCAAGAGATTTCGAAAAACTAGCGGGGAAATGGATTGTTTCCGAAGCTTTGAAATACGTCTTTGAGTCAATTGACCCACACGGATTTGCTTTTTCTGCATGTGATTTTACGCTCGCCGATGGTTCTGCCGGTCCTCAGTACTACCTGTGTGGTGTGGTGCGTTCACTCGACGCGCTCGATGAGGATGCGTCACGGGTGAAGATCGAGTACGAGCGCGATCACCAGACTGGTGAGGATCTCAAGTTCTACAGCGTGGCGGGTGGCGCAAGCATCGTTTTCAAAGAAGAAATCGTTGACGGTGCGCATGTATTCCGGCAGCCACGACTTGGGATAGATGCTATCTGCGACCGTGTTCTGGCCGATGCATTGATAGCTGCGAACCTCGACGGTGTTCGCATACGAGACGCTGCGGAAATTTGATTCCCCCGACGCTTTCATGGATTTTCGCGCAGGAGCACCAGCATGGCCGACACCCCTGTTTTCCAGGGACATCACGTCATCGAGCAAGTTGCGTATGCCCGTAGTGAGTTATTACAAGTCTTGTCAGAACGCGGCTTGTTCGATCTCCATGGCCCGCGCAATATTCTCAATCTGCCGGCCGACAAGGCGTTGGCAGCACAGATGGGATTGTCACCTCACCCTGGTGGCCCACTCGGTGCCTACACTGACGAGCTTGCGGCCGCCCTTGAACGGCTAGAGATTTCTCCGGACGGCCAAGCGACGCTGCTCGGGGATCAGGCCGCAGCACAACGCATCGCCGCCAGAGTCAATGGCCTGACCGACACGCTCAAAGTGGGTCTGGTCAATGGCGACATCGTAAGCAATACGCCGCAAGGCATGACGCCGCAGCAAGCGAACGCGCGGATACGTGCCTTTCATGGCGATCTCCCCGGATACCAGCAAAGTCACGCTGCCCAGATTGCCGAAATTGGCCAGATGTCAGCAGCGGAGTCGCGCTGGGCAGGAGTCACGCGGTCAGAAGGCAACGTCAGGCTAGCGTTAGACGCCATCGACCAGCCAGGATCGTCAACCCTTAGTGACAGATGGGGTGGCCGGCAATCACTTGGCACAGCAATTGCCGATGCCAATCAAGCCGGACGCTTGCCACTTACCGAGCCAGTGGAAGCACGTCTGCGCCTCGCTTTCGCCCAGGAGATGCCCCCGGTTCTCACACGGCCGCCGGTTGGGCCGAGGATTCCCGGCGTCCCAGGCGAAAGTGGCATTGTTGCGGGCGAAGGTATTGCCGCAGAAGCTGCTGGAGTGCGCGGGCTTTCTGGTGCTCGTGTCGCGGGTGCGGCCGGCGTAGCGCTAATGGCCTACGACTTTGCCGTGACCGGCCACCGCGTTGTCCAGCTAAGTACGCAAGGCAACGACACCGGCGCCGCGTCGGCAGCCACGCACTTCGTCGGTCGCAATGCAGGCGGCATCGCAGGCGGCTTCCTGCTTGGTGCAGGCTACGGTGCCGTCACAGGATCGTGGACGGGGCCGGGTGCGCTGGCGACCGGCTTGGTTGGCGGCGTGGCGGGCGCCTACCTTGGCGAACGCTGGGCCGAGAAACAGGACGTCAACCAGATCTACACACAGCCAGACCGGAGTGGCAACGAGTGGACGCGCAACCCGGAGGATCCCCAAGGCACCTGGGCGCGCACGGTGAGCGCGCCGGTGGCAAACGGCGGCTATCAGGAAACGCGGCTGGTTGCCGCTGGCCGCCTTGCAGACGAACTGAATTACCGCGCGGCTAACGACTCCTATTCACTCGGGCTGGCAAATCCACCAAAGCCACAGGATCCATACCGCCTGGATGCCAAGAACGAAACGCATCCGCCGCGCGAACCGTTTGAAACGGGCCGCGACTATGTGCGCGATGCGCAGACGGGCGGGTGGCAGCTTGAAATCAGGGAAAACATTGACGGCAAGATACCAATTACGCGTAACGCGCCGGTCAGTGCGGAGCGTGCGAGTGGCTTGGAGCAACAGTCGCAGACAATCATCGCGCAGAACGCGGCCAATACGCCGGAAGCAACAGCGGCCCGCTACCAGATCGCCTACAACCAGTTCGGCTGGAATGAGTTCACCAATCGCGAGCCGGTGCCGCAGGCCATCACGAACGCGCGCACGCAGCCGCAGCCCTTACAGGCTTCCGACGGTAACTCCTATACCCGCGACGCCAGCGGCGAATGGACCACGCCCGGCATGCTCTATGGCACCAATGCGGCCACCGGCAACACACGTGAGGAATTGAACCGCACGTGGCAGAGCCAACAGGCAGGTCTTCAAGACATGGCGTCGATGGCGGAGGTCGCCCGCAGCAATCCCACGCCGATGCAGAGCGACTTGCACAGCCAGGTGGCCGGGATGTACGCCCGCGCTGGCATTACGCGCACTGACGCCCAGATCGATGCCGCCACGGCGGCAGTTGCACAAGACCATGCACGCGACACGGGCAAGCAGATGCCCTTCTTTCTGCAGCTGCAGAAAGATGGCTCAATCGCCACGGTGGTTGGCCAGAACGACGACCGCATGGAGATCAGGGCGACTACGACGGCAGAAGAGATATCGCAGGCAGAACGGCAGCAAGCCATCCCTGCCAACGCCACCTCGCCCAATCCCCCTGCGCAGTCGCCTCAGACGCAACAGCCTGCAGCACCGCCCACGCAAACCCCCGTACCCAGCGCGCCGCCGTCGCAGACAGCGCCGGGACGTTCGTCCGCGCTGGATGACGACCACGTGCAAGGGCGTGCAGCGTCCACGAGCACGACCACAGCACAGGTCGCCACACCGGGAATGCAGATGGGTGCGCGTTCTGTTGAATCGCAAGATCCTCGTGAAGACGAGCAGCCATCTGTGAATCGTCAGAGCGCCGCTGGTCCGAAGCCGCAAGATGCTGCATTGGTGGAGCAGCTACGCTCTTCCATCGCAAGGCTCGATGAAAGCGCCAACAAAGCGTGGGATGAGCGCAGCGATCGCATGGTTGCGAGCGCCTACAAAATGGCTGTGGAGGCAGGATTCAAACCCGGTGACAACGTGGACGTTGCCTTAAACATGCCGACCGATAAGCTCCCAGGGGGCGTGACAATGTTCGTCATGCGCAGTGGCCCTGGAGCCTCTCCGGATCCGTACGCCAACCGCGCGCACATGCCAACCAGCGAGGCACTGGCTGCAGCTCCCGAACAACAGTATCTGGCAGCAAACCAGGCACGCGATACGCAAGAGCAAACGCGACTGCAAGAGCTCGCACAGGCGCGTGACCACACCCAGGACGACCCGAGCAGGACAGGACCGAGAATGTCATAGCAGGGTTGATTTTCTGATTGGAAAGAATGCGAGGCTGCGGCGATGACGGCACTCACCCGCCATCTGAGTGGCTGCACCACGCTTAACGCTTGGAGAAATAATGGCGAAGAAATCCGACGCAAAACGAAAAGCGAAGCTTAAGGAACGACGCAAGAATGCTGAAGCGTCACAAGCCCGCATAATGGCGGCGCCAGATGTGCCGTACGAGTGGAAGGGACCGACCGGTGATGAGCCTGAAACAATCGCTGCACTCACTTCAGACGACGGTGATCAAATTGCGTACATCGAAGGTTATAGCGACGACGGCTGGGAGTTCGTGGTCGACTATCAGACGGTAGCCACATCGAGTGATGAGCTTGCAGTGCTCAAGTTGTTCTTGGATGAGTCGACAAATTATGTGTCCTATGTAAACGTAGCCATGGCCTTTTCGCCTTGGTTAATTGAAAAAATAGAAGCGCGATGTCAGGCAGAGAGCATCCAGTGGAACGACTTCATGCGCTCGCTGCTGCCTGTTGAGAAGCAGCATATGCAGCTTCCGCAACAGCGCACGATGTAGCAGCGCCTGCACCGTCCCTTGCTCAGTAAGCAAGGGACGGTGCAACACATCATGCGATCTTCGACATCGCCATTTCTTGCCGCAGGTGCGAACGCCGCGCTGGACTTCTCGCAAGCTCCATGTCCACGCCACCGAGTTCTAGCGCGGGAACACCGATGATGCCTTTGGCAGAGTCTTCTGCGGCCTGCATGTGCGCATCAAGATTGGCACCCAGTTGATGCAAGAACATGGAGCGGAGTTCGTCATCAGAGAGCCGCGATCTAGCCAGCACCCGAGCATTCTCGGCGCACCTGAAGAGCACGAAAGCAGTAGCGATTGCGTCGCCTGATTGCGCCATCATCAACGAGAAGGCCTCACCGGATGCATGCCTCACGACAGCATCGTGTAGGTCGATACTTGTTTCCGCAAGCTCAGCAACCTCAATCTCCACCGCCGCGAGCAACGATTGGATCTCTTGCTGCATCGCCACGTATTCCTCTACCAGCGTCAACGCGGAGCTTTCGGCTGCGCGCAGCTTCTGAACGTCACGCGTCAGTACACCATCGGCGTCTCGCAATAGAGCGCTCCATTGCTGCCGCGCTGCCGTCGCCTCAGCCTCAGCTGCGTCGCGAGCACGTACCATTGTTGCAGCACGTTCCTTCATCGCGCTTTTCCTGCTCACTCCATCACGCAGAGCTTGCGATGCATCCTCGAACTTCATACGCACTTGTTCCAATCTACCGGGGCTTGGCAATGCCTCGCCGGCGTCGCTGGCTGCGTCTCCGGATGTAACCTGTTTGCTATTCATACAATGATTCCTGTTGGTTTGAGAGCTCGGCAACCACACGCGATGAGACGTCGTAGCGGCCAGGGGTGATGACACGCACTGCACGCAGCTCACAACGAGCCGTCGTGCACCTTGCGCGAGTCGAAGATGTACAGGCGCACCGCGCCCATGCCGGGCACGCGCACGACCTGTGAGGGTTTGCCATCGGCTGCGGGCTTGATCCACCCAGTGGCGATAAGCTCACGCGCGGCTTGCCGCGCGTCATGGCCGGCGCACAATTCGCGGCGAAAAGCTTCGGGCAGCACCATGTATTCGGTGACGCCAACCTCATCGAAGCGACGGAAGCCGGCGCGCTCTCGCACGGGAAGACCGTCCGCTGCGCGGAATCGCTCAAGGCGACTCTCGCCATGTGCTTCGAAGAACGCGCGGATGCGCGACATCAACGCGTCAGTGTCAGCACTGCCGGAGCCGCCACGGCGCTGCAGCCAGGCTTGGAAGCAGGTCGCCACGCCTTTGGTTGCTTCGCCCTTCTGCCAGCCGGTGAGCTGGTGCCGGCAGGTGCTGGCTAGCTCTCCGGCAAAGGCGACGATAGCGAAGCGCTCCGCCACGCGGCGTACCTCGCCCGACGCGTTGTCCGGCACGTGCGTTGCCAGGAAGCGGTCTGTCGCCTCGCGCAGCTGCGCGGTGAGCTTGGGGCTGTCCAGCCGCGTCAGGTATTCCATCCACAGCGGCCACGCCGAGCCGTAGGAGCGCGCCGCCGCGTCCTTGAGTAGGGCCGATAGCGCAGCGCCGTCGCCGGCATCGTGGAGCCGCTCAAAGACGCCGTGGCCGGCCTCGGCCTCTGCTGGCACATCCGCCAAGCGCACGGCCTGCCCGGCCCTGGCTTGCTTGCCAGCCTCGGCCATGTGTTGGGTCAAGCCCACCTCGCCTGCCGACAGGATCATGATGCGCCAGCGTGCCGCCGCGCGTGCATCGCCAGCACGGTTCGCGCGGCTCTTGCCGTTACCGTTGGCAAGCAAATACGCCGCATCGCCGGCCTGCTTCGGATCGATCTGTGCCAGCTCGTCCAAGATCAGCGTCGCGTCGTTGTGCAGCACCGCCACACCTTCCAGCCCGTTGGCGGTGCTGCGCCACTCGCGGGCATACTCTGGTGGTCCTACGACGCTGGCGGCCACGCGTAGCGCGGTGGTCTTGCCGCTGCTGCTGCCACCGACGATGTGGAAGCCGCCACCCGTGGCGCCAGTGAAGCGCAGCAGCGGGCCGGCGAACATCGTCGCCACCGCTAGCACTAGCCGCGAATTGCCGGCGCAGCGTGCTGCAACTTCGCGTTTCCAATCGTCCAGCGTGCCAACCGCCGCGTAGTGATGCTGCAAGCCGCCGCTGTGCTGGTAGACCAGCAACTCCTCGCCGGCACCGTAGCTCTCACCACTAGGCAGCACATAGCTGCTGTCGTGCCAGCCCGGCACGGCCACGTTGCGGGCACGTGCGTCGATGCGCTCTTGGATGATGTAGGCAAGCAGCCGCTGCATCGTGCTGCGGTGCGCGGACATCTCCACACCGCCGGCTGCCAATTGGCGGACGAACTCGCGTGGGTCGCCCACCAGCATTTCGGCTGGCGCGGCCCACTGGTGGCGATGACCATCGGCGTCGGTCCAACTCAGCAGCCGGCCCCATTCCTCACTTTGGCTATTGCGGGTCTTGGCCTCGACTTTCAGCGGCGAGCAAATGAATTGCGGCTCTGCCTGTTCGCCGTCCTCGTTGACGCCCACGTAAAACACACCGGCATCGCTTAGGCGATAGTGCGGCTTAGCTCCGGCAGCGCCATCGGCGCGCGCCTTGTTAGTCCCACTGCCCTTGCGCACGGCCGCCTCGATCGAACTGCGCACAGCCTTTTTGCCCACCGCTTTGGCAGCATCGTTGAAGTCTACGGATTTGATGGTGTTGCTCATGCACGAGGCTCCATTGCCGCGTCGGCGCACTGCGCCTTGGGTTTAAGGGTCACGGGGATCACTTATGGGTGATCGGACGAACGCGGCGGCAGTGCGACTACGCCGCCAACGGCTTGCGCTGCGCGCTCCGCGTTGGCTAAACCGGGATTGATGCCTTTGCACAACGCAGTCGCCGCGTCGTCGTCCGCACACAGCACAATCAAGGCGTCGGGGAACTTATTGCGCAGCTCTCTCGCTACGGGTTCAAGGTTGCCGGCGTCGAAGGCCACGGCAGTTGGATAGCCCGTCGCCTCATAGATACTGGCAGCGGTGGCATAGCCTTCGGCAATGCACACCACCTCCGAGACCTCTCGCCCGATGGCGTAATACAGCCCACGCTTTCGACCACCTGCGAGGAAGCGCTTGCTTCCATCGGCCGCGATGGTCTGCATGCTCCATAGGTGCCCTTCGGCGTCGCGCATGGGCACCAACAGATGCCCATGCGATTGCCGTAGTCCATAGGACGCCACGCCCTTGGCGACCAGATAGGCATGCGTCGCGCTGGCCGCATCCGCCTGTCGCCATTGCGCCAATGCCGCGTCGCGTGCTGCTGCATGGCGCCGTGCACATTCGGCCTGCTGTTGCCGCTGCGCGCGGCGCGCTTTCTCGCGGATCTCCGCCAACTCCGCAGCCGATAGCGAGGCACCCTCGCTGTCACACCATTGCGCGCTCGCGCCGGTTTTCCAGTTGCCATAGGCGCCGGCTAGCGGCGGACCGGCATGCAGGACATACCAGCCGCTGCGCTGCCCGCTGCCATCGCCTTCGGCCCGTACGCGCCGGAGACGACCATCGGCAACAACAGACGCCACCAGCAAGCCTGCCGCTTGCATGGCAACCACGAAACCGTCAGCACGACGCATCGTCAGCCACCAACTCGGTGCTATGCGTGGCGTCTTTCATCACCGCCACCAGATCCTCATGGATGTAGAGCGTGCTGGCGGCCATCGACTCGAACGACAGGGCCATGCGTTCGGCAATGCCATCGCCCATGCCGCTCAACATCAGCGCGGTAGAGCGCGCACGCCTGAGCCGGTTGTAGCTGTCCTCACTCATCCAGTAGCCGAACGGCAATTCGGGCGCAGTGGACGCACATGGTGCCTCTGCAGCGCTGGCCGCTCGCTCGGCCTGGATGTCCTCCAATTGCAAGGCCATGCAGTCCTCGAACTGCTTCTGTGATTGGGCAGGTGTGAACAGCGACAGGCGGCACTGCACGCGCTTGAAAACGCGGGCCAGCTCTGTGCACTCGTGTTCCAAAGGTTCAAAAAACCGCGTCCGCAGCCGATTTTCAAGCGGATGGCCCTGCAGCGCTTCATCGAGCTCTGCGCGTGCGGTCGCCAGGTGCTTTTCGGCCTTGCAACGCAGGCGATCGATGCGGTGCGCTAAACGCAAGATCTTCTCTGCGCGCTCGGCATCAAGCACCGCATCTAGAATCGTGGCGCTCACTTGGCCGTCGCCCATGTTCGGTACGCCAGTCAGTCCGACGGTCTCGTGCGTCATGGGGTCACCTCCACGCTGCCGACCATCCTCAAGAGTTCGCCCAGCGACAGGTCTTCCATGGGACCCGCGCGACGCTCAAGCGCCTCGACCAGCTGGAACAGCGCGGTCATTGGCATTTCGTAGATGCGCAGCAGCTGACGGGCCGCACTGAACAAGTCGTGCATCACCGCATCGTCGTTACCGACCAAGGCATCAAAGTGCGAACCGATCATCGCGCAACCTCCTGAGCGGCGGCGGCAATGGCCTGCTGGATCTCGGCCAGCGTCAGTGCTTCGGGTTGCTTCCCAGTGACTTGCAGGCACGCATCGAGCGCCAGCCAACGGGTGTGATCCCAATCGAGGGTGTCGGCGATCTCGCCAAAATGATGGGCAATGCGAACGCTGAAACGCGTAGGCGCAACTAGGGTGTCGTGAGACATAGCGGAATTCCTCTGGAAGATTGGAATCCGCCACCACGCTGTCAAACGAGGTGACGGACGGTACGCGGTTGACAGACCGGCCAGAGGACCGGCAGGCCTTGCGGCCTCCGCGCACCGCCCGCCATAGAACTGGCAAGCAGTCGCCCGCGACGATGCAGCGGGCAATAAAAAAGCGCCGGGCATCATTCGATGGGCGCTGGTGCGCCTCTGGGTTCGGGCTGTCAAACCCGGTCGCCGATGTGCGGCGACGTGGGAATGCTGCACGCACTGGCCGCGCACTGTCAACCGGAAAATCACGCACTCTTCCCGACCAGCTGCTTTTCGATCAACTTCGCCTTGAAGGCGGCCTTCTCTGCTGCGCTGCTGATCGGCAGGCAGATTTCGGGGCTTGGGCACGCGCTTGGGGAGATGGTTCGAACGATTTCGGTGTAGGCGGTAAATGTGTGCCCGCACAGCGCATTGCGACACTGAAGCATCGATTCACGAAGCAACCTGTTGTGGGACACGCTCGACCGGACAATGGCAGCAGCATCACAGTGCGGGCAGCGAAGAAACGCGCGAGCGGGAGTTGTCATAGGCACCTCAGCAATCGGTCAAGATCGTGGGAGTGCCGCGCGTCAATACGATCTCGCCAATCCGACCAGGTCGGTGATGGGTAAAGTGCAGGCCAAGATTCGGCTGCGCGATTGCGGTGCGCAGGTGTTCGGCAAGGAACTCGGCTTCGGCGCGCGTCAGTGTGAAGCGCTTGCCGGAGATGGTCAGGTGGATGTCGTCGGTCATGACTGTACTCGCGGATGGGTGGCGGGAATCTGGGCTGCGATCCAGGCATCAACGTCTGACTCAAGCCAGACCGTGACGCGGGGAGAGAGCGGGATGGACTTGGGGAACCGGCCGCGATCCATCAGCCAGTACAGGTGGGATCGGGAGATGCCAGTGCGGCTGAGCACTTCGGGCTTACGCAAGAAGCGTTCGCTGCGGCCGGCATCGGCACGTGGCGCGTTGGCCGGCGCGCCTGGTGAGGCGGCGGGTGTTGTTCGGGAAGCGAGCATTGTTTGAGGTGGCGCTTTGACCTGTCGGTCAACGACTGCCATGTGTTTTGGGCTTGCCAAGAGACTAAAAGCCGACGCGTCGGAGTTCACGCGACTGGCTGTGTAAAAACTTTTTTTACAAACTCTGTTGGACGCGGCCGGAATCTGGCGGACGACGGGCAGGCGTTGCCGGCCCGCGTAGACGATGCGAGCAAGGCGCTGACGTGCAGGTGCGGCTATACAGCCGGCGAACGGCAGTAAGGAATTGGCAGCGCAGGGCGGCGCATGCGTCTGCTGACGTAAGCACGGGCTGGCGAAGAAGAAAATTGGTGCCAGAGAAGAGGCTCGCCGGAGAATCACCTCGGCTGAACTCGCCGACCTGCGTCGCGCTAGGCACGGCATGATCCGGCGTCCGGGTGCGTCCGGCATCGTCTCAAGGCGAGGTGATTGCTACACGAGTTACAGGGCGTTACTCAGCAGCCGAACGCCCGCCACCACCCTCCAAAGCACTGAATTTATTGCTTTATTCCCGAGGCGTTACGCGCGTTACAGCGGTTACCCTGAAAAATGGCAAGTCCGAAAATAAAAGTGGGCAGACAGCGGCTAGATAGATGCCCTGAGACTGTCCAAGTAGTCCGCCCAGGCTTGCATCATCTTCCGGCGCTCGACCAGATGGGCAGTGCGGTTGTAAGCGCGTCCGTTGGGATCTCGGACGGCATGCGCAAGTTGATGCTCGATGTAGTCAGGGCGGAAGCCCAAGACCTCGTCCAAGACCGTCCGCGCCATTGCTCGGAAGCCGTGACCTGTCATCGTGTCTGAGTCGTAGCCCAGCCGCCGCAGCGCCGCGTTGATGGTGTTCTCGCTCATCGGCCGCCCTTTGCCTCGCGTGCTCGGAAAGACGTACGCGAGTCTGCCGGTCAGTGGCTGCAGATCGCGGAACACAGCGACGGCCTGCGACGAAAGCGGCACGATGTGAGGCTGCCCCGTTTTGGTTGCAGTAAAACGCCACTCTGCAGCAACAAGATCAATATCTGACCATTGAGCTTGTCGAAGCTCACCAGGGCGCACGAACACGATCGGTGCCAGGCGCAGTGCTGCAGCGACAACAGGCGTGCCCTGGTACCCGTGGATGGCACGCAGCAAACCACCAACATGCGCAGGATCAGTGACGCTGGCAAAGTGCTCGACCTCCAC
This sequence comes from Xanthomonas hortorum, assembly GCF_040279205.1. Classification (GTDB taxonomy): domain Bacteria; phylum Pseudomonadota; class Gammaproteobacteria; order Xanthomonadales; family Xanthomonadaceae; genus Xanthomonas; species Xanthomonas hortorum_F. Next base: position 136,525 of record NZ_JBEOLS010000005.1, on the reverse strand, counting down.
AGGGACGAGCGCGCCTCGCAGGTCCTCAGCGGGATTACGCACTGCTCGGCCCGTAGCGATTGCATAGCGGAACACTTGGCTCGCCAACATTCTGGCGCGATGCGCAGTCTCGTTTGCACCACGCGCTTCAATCTTCCGGATTGCGTCCAATAGATCGCGCGCGGTCACACCATCTACAGGTATCCGCCCAATGTATGGGCCTAGATCCTTCGAAAGGAGGCGGTTCTGACGCCCCAGCGATGTAGCAGCCATCTTCTTCGCTCTGACAGCAATCAGCTCGGCGGCGACTGCTTCGAATGTGTTTTCCGAACGTTCCCGCGTTGCTGCCTTTTGCGCTTTGCGTTGTTCGCCCGGATCGACTCCGTCTGCAAGCAATCTACGCGCGGCAGCATGTCGCTCGCGAGCCGTTGCCAAGCTGACATCTGGATAGGTTCCCAGAGACAGCGTGTTGCGCTTACCTGTCACAGGGCGACGGTAATCCCAGCGCCACCACTTGGCACCATCAGGCCGCAGCAGCAGGTAGAGGCCGCCGCCGTCGCGCAGCTTTTGCACGGCAGCTGTCGGCTTTGTCTTGCGTATGGAGGTATCGGTAAGCGACATGGCGGTAACAGGTACTGGCGGTAGGAGGGTTACCGTCAAAGATACCGCCTCTGGAACTAGGATTGATGTGGATCACATAGGACACTAACAGACACAAAAAAGGCCGAAATCCTTGATTTGAAAGGAAAATTCGGCCTTCATAAGACGGTGTAAGACGTTTAGATGGTGCGCCCGGAGGGATTCGAACCCCCGACCAATGGCTTCGGAAGCCACTACTCTATCCGGCTGAGCTACGAGCGCCTGGCCGCGCATTATGCCAGAACAGGCGCCCAGGTGACGGCCCTGGCGGGGTCCAGCCAGTGGAAAACGCCCGGAGCACGCGGCGCTTGCCCGGCCAGCGGCCATGCCAGCCCATCTTCGCCCAGACCATTGGCTCATTGCCGCGCCACGCCCGGTGCGCATCCGTCGAGGTGGCTCGACCACCAGCCAGCGCATGACCGCATCCAAGCCGCACTGCTACCCTTTGCGGCATGAGCAAGCATGCTGTCGAACACGTGCCCGTTGCGGCCGCGCTAACCTGGCCGCAAAGACTGGGCCAGTACTGGAAGTTGATCCGCGGCGATCGCCCGATCGGCAGCCTGTTGCTGCTCTGGCCGACCTGGTGGGCGCTGTGGCTGGCTGCTGATGGCCTGCCGCCGTTATGGACGCTGTGCGTGTTCACCGCCGGGGTCTGGCTGACCCGCTCGGCCGGTTGCGTGATCAACGACTACGCCGACCGCTGGCTGGACCCGCATGTGGAGCGTACCAAGTCGCGTCCGCTGGCCACCGGCGCGGTGTCCGGGCGCGAGGCGCTGTGGGTATTCGTGGTGCTGATGCTGGTGGCGTTCGCGCTGGTGCTCACGCTCAACTGGTTGACCGTGGCGCTTAGCGTGCCCGGCGTGTTCCTGGCCGCCAGCTATCCCTACCTCAAGCGCCACACCCACCTGCCCCAGGTCTATCTGGGCATGGCCTTCGGCTGGGGTATCCCGATGGCCTTCGCGGCGGTGCAAGGCAGCGTGCCGCTGCTGGCGTGGCTGCTTTACGCGGCCAACATCCTCTGGGCCACCGCATACGACACCTGGTACGCCATGGTCGACCGCGAAGACGACATCCGCATGGGCAGCAAGTCCACCGCCATCCTGTTCGGCAAGTTCGATCTGGTTGCACAAGGCGTGCTGTATGCATTGATGTTCGCAGCCCTAGTGCTGGTGGGCCTACGTGCCGGTCTCACCATCGCCTACTGGGCCGGGCTCGGCATCGCAGCGCTGCTGGTGGCCTACGAGTTCCGCCTCGCCCGCCACCGCGAACGCGGCCCCTGCTTCCGCGCTTTCCTGCATAACAACTGGGTGGGCCTGGCGATCTTCGTCGGCATCGCCGCGGCGCTGGCATTGCGCTGACGGGCAGATGCGGCAATCGCGTCGCGAGTTAAGCCCGGGACGAGAAGGTACTGTTTGCGCGCCTTGAAGCGCCCCCGAAACGCGGGCTGGGGCGCGGAGCGGGGTTTGGGGGTACGGCATGGTTCCACTTGTCAGGTGCCGGCTTCGGTGGGATGCGACAGCGCGACCGGGAATCGGCTCCTCGGCTCGGTCAGACATCCTGTCTGACTCGCCGCCGCGACACATCCCTGTGCCGCTCTCTGCCAATCCCCGGTCGCGCTGTCGCTTCGGCAGGTCGTTTTCATGACTTAGGTGGGCTCGCAACTTGTTGACCAGCCGCCGTCAAACTTCCATGCAGGCGGGAATGGGTGCGTGCGAAGCCTCATGGTGCAAGCCACAAGGCGCAAGCCACCAAGCCTCACGGCACCCGCGCACACACCCACGCATCCACCCGCTGCACGCCCGCGCGGCGCAAGGCCTGCGCGGCCGCATGCAGCGTGGCACCGGTCGTCATCACGTCGTCCACCAGCGCCACATGCGCTGGCAACACGCCGCGCGCCACGAACGCATCCCGCATATTGCGTTGGCGTTCGTCCGCATCCAGCTCCGATTGCGGTGCGGTCGCCCGCACGCGGCGCAATAACGGCAGGCAGGGCAACCGCAGCGCGCGGCCAATCGGTTTGGCCAGCTCCAACGCCTGGTCGTAGCCGCGCTGGCGCAGGCGCTGCCGATGCAGGCTCACCGGCACCAGCGCCTGTGGGCGCGGCAAGTCTGCACAGCGCTTGGCCATCAACTCACTGAGCAAGCGCCCGGCCGGTAGATCCTGATGAAACTTGAAACGTCGCAGCAAGCCATCCACCGGCCAGCGATAGGTGAAGCACGCATGCACGCGCTGCAGCGGTGGCGGGTGCTGCAGGCAGTGTCCGCATCGCAGCGCTCCATCGGAAACATATAACTGCGTCGCGCAACACAGGCAGGCGTGGCCGTGATCCGGCAGGGCGGCGCGACATGCCGGGCACAGATCGCAATCGGCAGTGCCGGCCTCTGCACAGACCAGGCACACGCTCGGCAACAGCAGCCGCAACACCCGTTGCGGCCACCTGTAAACCGAGCGCACCCCATCGAAGTTGACAGCCTCTTGCATGCTCACCAGACTGCCTGCCTTCCAAGCCGCTGACTGTCAGGAAACCCCGATGTCTGTTGTCGTACGCCATGACTGGGATCGTAAAGAGCTGCAGGCGCTGTTCGATCTGCCGTTTCCGGAGCTGCTGCACCGCGCCGCCAGCGTGCACCGCGCCCATTTCGATCCGGCGGAAGTGCAGGTCTCCACGCTGTTGTCGGTCAAGACCGGCGGCTGCCCGGAAGACTGCGCCTACTGCCCGCAGGCACAGCGCTACGACACCGGCGTGACCGCGCAGAAGCTGATGGAGACCGAAGAGGTCGTCGCCAAGGCGCGCCAAGCCAAGGCCGCCGGCGCCTCGCGCTTCTGCATGGGCGCGGCCTGGCGCTCGCCCAAGGAGCGCGATATCCCCAAGGTTGCGGCGATGATCCGCGAGGTCAAGGCGATGGGCCTGGAGACCTGCGCCACGCTCGGCATGCTCGACGCCGGCCAGGCGCGCGCGCTCAAGGACGCCGGGCTGGACTACTACAACCACAATCTGGACACCGCGCCGGATTACTACGACTCGATCATCCACACCCGCCAGTACCAGGACCGCCTGAACACCCTGGAGCACGTGCGCGATGTGGGCCTGAAGACCTGCTGCGGCGGCATCGTCGGCATGGGCGAAACCCGCGAGCACCGCGTCGGCCTGCTGCTGGCGCTGGCCACGCTGCCGTCGCATCCGGATTCGGTACCGATCAACCAGCTGGTGCAGGTCGCCGGCACGCCGTTGCATGGCACCCAGCAACTGGACCCGTTCGAGTTCGTGCGCATGATCGCGGTCGCCCGCATCGCCATGCCCAAATCGATGGTGCGGCTGTCGGCAGGCCGCGAAGCGATGAGCGACGAACTGCAGGCGCTGTGTTTCCTGGCCGGCGCCAACTCGATCTTCTACGGCGAAAAACTGCTGACCACCGGCAACCCGGACACCGAACGCGACCAGGCCCTGTTCCAGCGCCTGGGCCTGCGCCCGATGCAGATCACCGTGGACGCCGCCGACCACGACCACCCCGGCACCGTGCATGCGGACATCACCCGCGAAGCGGCCTGCGAACACGCCGCGTAACCGCAGCTCCACCCAGCCGGCACCGGTCGTCGGTGCCGGCTGGGCGCGTTGAGCCGGGCACGCTACGCTAGCGGCCCTTCCAGCCGTTGAACGACTCCATGGCCCGCCCCGATCTGCACGAACGGATTTCGTCGCTACGCAAGTTGCGTGTGGCCCAGGAACGGATCCGGGTGCGGCGCCAGGTGGGCCGCCGCGATGGCGTGCGTCTGGAAATCGATGGCCGCTGGCTGACCGGTTTTTGCTCCAACGACTATCTGGGTCTGTCGCAACAGTTCGAAGTGGTCGCCGCGCTGCAGGACGCCGCCGCGCGCGACGGTGCCGGCGCCACCGCCTCGCATCTGATCTGCGGCCACCACACCGCGCACGAAACACTCGAACGCGAGATCGCCGACTGGCTCGGCTATCCCTCGGCGCTGTTGTTCGGCAGCGGCTTCATCGCCAATCTGGCGGTACAGCAGGCCTTGCTCAGCGAAGAAGACGATGTCTGCGTACAGGACCGGCTCAATCACGCCAGCCTGCTCGATGCCACGCGCCTGGCCGGCTGCCGGCTGCGGCGGTATCCGCATCTGGATGTGGAAGGTGCGATGCGTCAGCTCAAGGGCGCGCCCGAGGGCGCGGCGATGCTGGCCAGCGATGGCGTTTTCAGCATGGATGGCGATATCGCGCCGCTGCGTGCATTGAGTCTGGTCGCGCGCATGCAGGAAGCGCTGTTCTACGTCGACGATGCGCATGGCGTGGGCGTGCTCGGCCCGCAAGGACGCGGCTGCGTTGCCGATGCGGGACTCGGCGTGGCCGAAGTGCCGCTGCAATTGGTGACCCTGGGCAAGGCGCTCGGTGGCTATGGCGCGGTCGTCGTTGGCGAAGAAGCGCTGGTGCGCCATCTGGCCGAAACCGCGCGCCCTTACATCTACACCACCGCATTGCCGCCGGCACAGGTCGCCGCGACCCTGGCGGCCGTGCGCCTGGCGCGTCGCGACGACTGGCGGCGTGCGCGCCTGACCGAATTGATCGGCAGTTTTCGCGATAGCGCACGTCGGCATGGGTTCGAACTGATGGCCTCGGATACGCCGATCCAACCCTTGCTGTGCGGCGAAGAAGCCACGGTGATGGCGATGTCTGCCGCGCTGGAACAGGCCGGCTTTCTGATCGGTGCGATCCGCCCGCCCACCGTGCCCGAAGGCAAGGCGCGCCTGCGCGTCACCCTGTCTGCGTTGCACACCCCACAGCAGGTGCAGGCGTTGATCGAAGCCATTGTGCAGGCACGCGATGTGGTGAGCCGGCAACAGCTGCGCGCCTCCGCCTGAGGACGGCGATCGAAACGACTGCGCAGCCGCCGGACAGCGCAGCCGGTGCGCGGGGTGGCATGGACCACCAGACCAATGCAGTGCCGAGCGCAGTCCACGCCCAGCTGACACTTGCTGGATCAGTGGCGCTGGCGCGGTCATGGTCATGCGAGCACGCAACGGAACTGGCTCGAGTCCAGGGTCAACGCGCCACGCGCAAGCGCCATGCACTGACTCAAGACTCACCGCTCCTCCCGCGCGGATCGGTACACGCCGATCCGTACCGATCGGCGACAATGCGCGCATGCATATCGATGTCATCGGCCACGGGCCTGCGCTGGTTCTTCTGCACGGTTGGGCGCTGCACGGCGGCGTGTTTGCGCCGTTGGTGGAGCGACTGGCGCCGCACTATCAACTGCATCTGGTGGATCTGCCCGGGCACGGTTTCAGCCGCGACGACAGCACGCCATTGGCGCTGCCGTACGTGGTCGCCGACATCGCCACCGCCACGCCGCCGGCGGTGTGGATCGGCTGGTCGCTGGGCGGCTTGTTCGCGCTGCATGCAGCCGCCACCCAACCGCAGGTACGCGGGCTGGCGATGATCGCGGCCACGCCGCGGTTCGTGCGTGGCAGCGATTGGCCGGAGGCGGTCGAACGCGAGGTCTTCGTGCAATTCGGCCAGGACTTGTCGCGCGATTATCGCGGCACGCTGGAGCGTTTTCTTGCGCTGGATACGCTGGGCTCGGCGCATGCCCGCGCCGAGCTGCGCAGTCTGCGCGAGACGCTGGTTGCGCGCGGCGAACCGGCCGCCGACGCCTTGCAACAAGGCCTGCGCCTGCTGGAACGCACCGACCTGCGCCGCGCGCTGCCGCACTTGGCCCGCCCCAGCCTGTGGATTGCCGGCCAACGCGATCGCCTGGTTCCGGCAGCCGGCATGCACGCCGCCGCGGCGTTGGCCCCGCACGCGCAGGCGCTCACCATCGCCGGCGGCGGTCACGCACCGTTTCTCGGCCACGCCGATCAAGTGAGCGAGGCGCTGCAACGCTTCGTTGCGTCCGTACCGTGAGCGGATCACCGATCATGCCAACTCACTGATCGAGGGAGCAGCGCATGGACTTGGGCATCGCCGGACGTTGGGCACTGGTCTGCGCCGCCAGCAAAGGCTTGGGGCTGGGCTGCGCACGCGCACTGGCCAGCGAAGGCGTCAACGTGGTGATCGTCGCGCGCGGCCGCGATGCCTTGGCGCAGGCCGCCGATGCGTTGCGCGCGCTGCCGGGTGCCGGCGAGGTGCGCAGCGTGGTGGCCGATATCGCCACGCCGCAAGGGCGCACCGATGCGCTTGCCGCCTGCCCGCAGGTCGACATCCTGATCAACAACGCCGGCGGCCAGCCGCCAGGCGATTTCCGGCAGTGGGAGCGCGAGGACTGGCTGCGCGCACTGGATGCCAACATGCTGGCGCCGATCGAACTGATCCGCGCCAGCGTCGATGCGATGCGCGCGCGTCGCTTCGGCCGCATCGTCAACATCACCTCCAGCGCAGTGAAGGCGCCGATCGACATCCTGGGCCTGTCCAACGGCGCACGTGCCGGCCTCACCGGCTTCGTCGCCGGGCTGGCGCGCAGCACGGTCGCCGATAACGTCACCATCAACAATCTGCTGCCCGGCCAGTTCGCCACCGACCGGCTGCGCGGCAACTTCGCTGCGATCGCGCAACAGCAAGGCGGCACCGCCGAGGACGTCGCCGAGCGCAAGCGCGCGGGCATTCCGGCCGGGCGCTTCGGCGAGCCGGACGAATTCGGCGCGGCCTGCGCATTCCTGTGCGGCGCGCAGGCCGGCTACATCACCGGGCAGAACCTGCTGATCGACGGCGGCAGCTACCCGGGCACGTTCTAGAGCGCGTTGGCCATGCGGAGGTTGTGACGACCGCCGCGGAGGTTGTGGTTGTTTTCGGCCACGACCCGGCGTGTCGAAACACAGTGCCGGTCCATTGCGGTCGCCACGCAGTCGCTGGCAGAGCGACCGAGTGCAGAGCTCTCCATGCCGATTGCCACGCCACACCACACCACACCACACATCGATTCCCTCCGCCGCGCGCAGCGGCGACAATAGCGCCGCAATGAACAGTACCTTCGACCCCCGCCACGTCCGGCGCGCCTTCGCGCGTGCCGCCAGCAGCTATGCCGCCGCCGCCGCACTGCAGCGCGAAGCGGAAACGCGCCTGCTCGAATCGCTCGACTACTTTGACGACCAGCTGCCCAAAGTGGTGCTGGATGTCGGCGCCGGCCCCGGCCATGCCAGCGGCGCGATCAAGAAACGCTGGCCCAAGGCGCAGGTGATCGCACTGGATCAGGCAATGCCGATGCTGCGCCAGGCGCGCAAGGCCGCGGGCTGGTGGAAACCGTTCGCGCAGGTCTGCGCCGATGCGCGCGCGCTCCCGGTCGCCGACGGCAGCGTGGATGTGATCTTCAGCAATCTGTGCCTGCAATGGGTGGAAGACCTGCCGGCGGTGTTCGCCGGCTTCCGCCGCGCGTTGCGCCCGGGCGGGCTGTTGCTGTGCTCCACCTTCGGCCCGGAGACGCTGATCGAACTGCGCGAAGCCTTCGCCCAGGCCGACCCGGCCCCGCACGTCAGCCGCTTCCCGCCGATCGCGCAGTTCGGCGATGCCTTGTTGATGTCCGGCTTCCGCGACCCGGTGCTGGACCGCGACCTGTTCACGCTGACCTACAGCGACCTGCCCGCCTTGATGCGCGAACTGCGGGCGATGGGCGCCACCAACGCGCTCAGCGATCGCCGCGCCACCCTGACCGGACGCGGTCGCTTCGCCGCCGCCAGCGCCGCGTACGAGCCGTTACGGCGGCCGGACGGCACCTTGCCCAGCTCCTGGGAAGTGATCTACGCGCACGCCTGGGCACCGGCACCGGGCGCGCCCATCCGCGAACAAGGGCACGACATCGCCAGCGTACCGTTGGCCTCGATCCCGATCCGCCGCCGCATCGACTGAGCGGCGGTACAGATCGCTGGCCGCAATGCAGCTGCTGCCGGTGAGACACACAATCTTGGGCCGATGCCAATGCCGACCTGTCAGGCTCGGCGGCGACACCCGGTAGAATTCAGTCGTTAACGGCCGCATGTTCCTGTGACGGCTCACCTTGTTCAACGCCTCCAACCAGAGTGGCTGGCAAAACGTGGCAAGCAGCCGTCAGGTGCGTGCAGACGGCGCGGAGGAACCGGTATGTACGTGTGCAGTACATGCAGGTTCCCAGCACCGGCAGCGCCCGGCTGCTGCATCGTCGTTTTGATCCCCGCTCTTGCGTTTGCGGCCCCCGCTCCCTAATTGGCCTTCTCCATGTTGAAGTGGCTCATCATCGCGCTGTTCATCGCATCGGCGCTGTACATCCATTACCGCGGTCGCGTGCGGCACCGGCTCAGCCGGCAGCTGCTGGACCATTCCACCTTCATGGCACCGATCAACACGCTGATGTATCTGTGTTCGCGGGTGCCGACCACACCCTTCATCGACCCCGGCAAGGAATTCCCGGAGCTGGCACCGTTGCGCGCCAACTGGTCGCTGATCCGCGACGAAGCGGTGGCCCTGCAGCAGATGCAGAAGATCCGCGCGGCCGACGGCTACACCGACATCGGCTTCAACTCGTTTTTTCGCCGTGGCTGGAAGCGCTTCTATCTGAAGTGGTACGGCACCGCGCACCCGTCGGCGTCCGAACTGTGCCCGCAGACCACCGCCTTGCTGAAGTCCATCCCCACGGTGAAAGCGGCGATGTTCGCCGAGTTGCCGCCGGGCAGCGAACTACGCCCGCACCGCGACCCGTTCGCCGGGTCCATGCGTCTGCATCTGGGCCTGGCCACACCTAACGACGATCGCTGTTTCATCGACGTCGATGGCCAGCGTCACAGCTGGCGCGATGGCGAATGGACCATGTTCGACGAGACCTATATCCACTACGCGCGCAACGACACCGACCAGGACCGCATCATCCTGTTCTGCGATATCGAGCGCCCGATGCGCTGGCGCTGGGCGGCGGCGGTGAACCGCTTCGTCGGCCGCAGCCTGCTCTCGGCCGGCGCCTCGCCCAATCAGGAAGGCGACAAGACCGGCGGCATCAACCGCGTGTTCCGCTATTTTTACGCTGGCCGCCTGAAAGCCAAGGCGCTGAAGGAACGCAACAACCCGCTGTACCAGATCCTCAAGTGGGGCATCTTCGTGCTGGTAGTGGTCGGCATCGTGTTGCTGTAACGCCAGACCACCCGCGTAGGAGCGCGCTTGCACGCGATGAAGCGTTACCGAGAAACCCTCAACGCGCGCAAGCGCGCTCCTACACAGGTCTGGCCGCCCATACCGATCGGCCCAAGCAGGCCATGCATTGCGATGCAGTCGCGCCAAGCCCCCCACGTAGGAGCGCACCCGGGCGCGACCAGGCATTGCCGGCCTCATCGCGCGCAGGCACGCTCCTACGCAGAGCTAGTCCATGCCGGTCGATGCAATCAGCGTGAGACCTGCGCGATCCATTCCTGCAGGTTGTAGTAGTTGGTGACGCGGATGAGCTTGCCGTCGCGCACATCGAAGAACGCACCACCCGGCAACACGTAGGTCTGCCCGTTGGCCTCCGGCAGGCCTTCGTCGGTGGTGTGGTAGACCCCGTGCACCACGTACTCGGCGCCGACCCGCGTGCCGTCCTCGTTGGCGGTGATCACGATGTCGCGCAACTGCTCGCGGTAACTGTCGTTCATGCGCTGCAGGAAGGCGGCGAACTCCGCCCGGCCAATCTCGCGCGGCCCCTGATTGAGGTCGTGCGCAACATCGTCGGCCAGGAACGCCAACATGGCGTCCCACTCGCCGCGGTTGAATGCTTCGTAGTAGGCCTGGACCAGGCCGGTGGCGCGTTGCCGATTGCTCTCGCTCATGCTCGAACCTGCCGCTGGGAAAGCCGCATCATAGAGCGCGTCTTGCACTGCAACGTCATCGCACGCTGCAGACCCGGCATCAGGCGCCCTGCACCACCAGGTCGCGGTGGAAGTAATAGACCTCCTGCAGCAGAAAGCGCCAACTGGTGTGGAAGCTGCGAAAGCGCGTGCTGGGGGTGGACGAGGCCAGCGCATCCACGCCCAGCTCCTGGCTCAGCCGCAGCGCGCGCGCCATGTGCAGCGGGTCGCTGACGATGATGGCCCGGTGCATGCCGTGACGCTCCATCAGCGCGCGCGCCTGCTGCAGGTTCTGCCGGGTGGTGCGTGATTCGGTTTCGATCACGATCGCTTCCGGCGGGATGCCGTGACGCAGCGCATAGCGCCGCGCGACCTGCGACTCGGCAAAGCGTGCGCCATTGCCGAAGCCGCCGGTGAACAACAGCCGCGGCGCATAGCCCTGCGCGTACAGATCCAGCGCATGCCGGATGCGCTCTTCGAATACCGGCGAAGGCCGCGCATCGTAGGCCGCCGCGCCCAGCACGATGATCACATCGGCCGGCGCGGCCTGGTCGCGGTCGCCGATCCACACGATCCAGCCCGCCACGCCCACCAGCCAGATCGCCGCCAGCATGCACAACCGCCAGCCCCAGCCCCACAGGCCGAGCCCGCGCGAGCGCCTGCTCACGCCGCGGCCCATGGGAGCGCATCCAGATCGACATTGCCGCCGGACAGGATCAGCCCGACCCGGCGCCCGGCAAAGCGCGCCGGGTCGGCCAGCACCGCAGCCAGCGCAATCGCCGAGGACGGCTCCACGACTTGTTTGAGCACCTGCCAGATCAGCCGCATCGCCTGCACCACCGCGGCATCGTCCACAGTGATCACCTGCGCGCCGGCCGCCTGCAACAGTGCGAAATTCGGCGCCCCCAGGGTGCCGCGCAAGCCGTCGCAAATGGTGTCGGGGACAAAATCGACCAGGCGCTCACCTGCCGCCAGCGAGCGCGCGGTGTCGGCCGCGCCGCTGGGCTCGGCCAGCACCAGTGCGCAACCCTGCGCGGCCTGCAGCGCCAAGGCCGCACCGGCAGCCAGCCCGCCGCCGCCGACCGGCGCCACCAGCACGTCCAGCCCGCCGCTCTGGTGCAACAGCTCCAGCGTGGCGGTGCCCTGCCCGGCAATCACGGCCGGGTCGGTGTAGGGATGGACCAGCGTCGCACCGCTGCTGGCCTGCACTTCCGCGCACAGCTGCTCGCGCGCGGCGATGGTCGGCGCGCAGCGCCACAGCGTGGCGCCGTGCCGGGAAATATTGGCCAACTTGGTGGCCACCGCACCCTCCGGCACCACTACATGGCAGCCGATGCCACGGGTGCGCGCGGCCAGCGCCAAGGCGGCGCCGTGGTTGCCGGACGAATGCGTGACCACGCCGCGCGCGGCCAGCTCCTCGGGCAACGACCACACCGCATTGCAGGCGCCACGGAACTTGAAGGCGCCGCTGCGCTGCAGGTGTTCGGCCTTGAAGAACACCTGCGCGCCGCAGAGCGCATCCAGGCTGTGCGAGGTCAGCAACGGTGTCGGCGCGCACTGCGGCGCGATGCGCGCAGCGGCTTGCAGGACGTCGGAATGGGCAAGAGAAACCGTCTCGATCATGCCTGCAAGATTAACGTATCCCCCACTCTTCACGGTTGCGCGCACAATTCCCGCGCATGCTGGATCGATGAAAAAGCGCCACATAGCGACACAGTTAAGGACCGATTCAATGCATCGGTTCGAAAGTGGGACCATGGTTGCAGGAGGGCACCATCCATGAAATTCCGTCTGATCTTCGCCGCCGGGCTACTGGCTCTGAGCGGCTGCGCGACTTACGACTACACCGGCGGTGGGTCGGGCGGTTATTACCGTGGCGCTCCGGCCGTACAGTATCGCTACCCGCCGGGTTACTCGCCTTATTTCTACGGCAATCCGTACGGCAACCCCTATGGTGCCGGTTCGATCGGGTTGTACGACTACCCGGTGTATCCGGTCTATCGCGGTGGTGGCGGCTACTACTACCGGCAGAACGATCGGCGCCCACAATACCGGCCGCCGCGCCCGAACGGCTCGTATCACAATGGCCCGCGTCCGAACGGTCCCCGCCCCAATGGCCCGCGTCCGCAGCAGCCCAATCGTCCACCGGCAACCGGCGCTCCGCCGTCGCGGCCGCCGGCACGCATCGGTGCGCCGCCTGGGGTGATTCGGCAGATTCAACGGCAGACCGCACCCCGCAATACCCGTGAGCAGATCCCCTGAGTTGCTGACTGCGACGCGGCCCACAAATGGATAGATTGGGGGCTTGCGTTCAGCCGGCACTTGGTTGCAAGCTAGGTGCTCTGTGTGACCTGCCACGTCATTTTTTGACCTGACGCGTTCCAACGACTGACTTATGTCGATGTCCGACAGGGAAATCTGGATCCCCCCTGTTCCGGCCCTGTCGGATATCGGCGCCTTCAACGCATAAAGCCCCGGCATGCCGGGGCTTTATGCGTTTGTCCTTGCTTAACCTGGCAGCGCCTGACCGCATCAGCCTGGCAGAGCGCATCGGCAGCGGTGCCAACCGCAGAAAAAAATAAGGGTCGGCAGTCCCCCGACTACCGACCCTTACGCTACCCCATCGCACGCGCGGCTGGCCCCTGTTCCAATTCCAGCCTTGCGCCCATGTCGCAATGCCACGACGGGTGCATTAGGGATATCCGCACGGAACATGCCAACTTGAGTGCCAGTGTTCTAAAATGTGATTTACATCACATTTTTATCGATTGAGTGACCCCGATCGCCCTTCAGCCGATAATTCCGCGGCCGCTTGTCTTCCTTCCGCTTCCCAGTCCACGCCCATGTCCGATTCCTTTTATCGCTACGACGTCATCGTGATCGGCGGCGGCCATGCCGGCACCGAGGCCGCGCTGGCCTCCGCGCGCGCCGGTGCCCGCACCCTGCTGCTGACCCACAACATCGAGACGGTGGGCGCGATGAGCTGCAACCCGGCCATCGGCGGGATCGGCAAGGGCCATCTGGTCAAGGAAATCGACGCGCTGGGCGGGGCGATGGCGCGCGCGGCAGACTTGGCCGGCATCCAGTGGCGCACACTCAATGCCTCCAAGGGGCCGGCGGTGCGCGCCACCCGCTGCCAGGCCGACCGCACCCTCTACCGCAATGCGATCCGCTGCATCGTCGAGGCGCAGCCCAACCTGACCGTGTTCCAGGCAGCAGTGGACGATCTACTCATCCACAACGGCGCCGCCGAAGGCGACAGCGTGCGTGGAGTCCTCACCCAGACCGGGCTGCGCTTCGAAGCGACCTCGGTGGTGCTCACGGCCGGTACCTTCCTGGCCGGCAAGATCCACGTCGGTGAGACCCAGTACGCGGCCGGGCGCATGGGCGACCCGCCGGCCACCACGCTGGCCGCGCGCCTGCGCGAGCGGCCGTTCGCGATCGACCGGCTCAAGACCGGCACCCCGCCGCGTATCGACGGGCGCACGCTCGACTACAGCGTGATGGCCGAACAGCCGGGCGACGATCCGTTGCCGGTGATGTCGTTCATGGGCCAGCGCAGCGATCACCCGCGCCAGGTCAGCTGCTGGATCACTCACACCACCGAACAGACCCACGACATCATCCGCAGCGCGCTGCATCGCTCGCCGCTGTATTCGGGACAGATCGAAGGCATCGGCCCGCGTTACTGTCCGTCGATCGAAGACAAGGTGGTGCGCTTCGCCGAGAAGACCAGCCACCAGATCTTCGTCGAGCCCGAAGGCCTGGAGGTCACCGAGATCTATCCCAACGGCATCTCCACCTCGCTGCCGTTCGACGTGCAGCTGGCGCTGGTGCGCTCGATCCATGGGTTTGCGCAGGCGCATATCACCCGCCCCGGCTATGCGATCGAGTACGACTTCTTCGACCCGCGCGGGCTCAAGGCCTCACTGGAAACCAAGGCGGTGGGCGGGTTGTTCTTCGCCGGGCAGATCAACGGCACCACCGGTTACGAGGAAGCCGCCGCGCAAGGGTTGCTGGCCGGCCTCAACGCCGCGCGTCATGTGCAGGCCTTGCCGGCGTGGTCGCCGCGTCGCGATGAAGCGTACCTGGGCGTGCTGGTGGACGATCTGATCACCCACGGCACCACCGAGCCGTATCGCATGTTCACCAGCCGCGCGGAATACCGGCTGCAGCTGCGCGAAGACAATGCCGACGCGCGCCTGACCGGCGTGGGCCGTGCGATGGGCCTGGTCGACGATGCGCGCTGGGCGCGATTTTCGTCCAAGCAGGAGGCGGTGCAGCGCGAAAGCGCGCGCCTGCAGGCACTGTGGGCAACCCCGGGCAATGCGCTGGGGCGCGAAGTGGCCCAGGCCCTGGGCGTGGCGGTGAGCCGCGAGACCAACGTACTGGATCTGATCAAGCGCCCCGAACTCAACTACGCCGCGCTGATGCGCGTGCCGACGCTGGGGCCGGGCGTGGACGATACGCAGGTGGCCGAGCAGGTGGAGATCAGCGTCAAATACGCCGGCTATCTGGACCGCCAACGCGACGACATCGCGCGTCAGCAACGCCACGAAACCACGCCGATTCCAGAAGGGTTCGATTATGCCGGCGTGCGTGGCCTGTCGATCGAAGTGCAACAGAAACTCGAACGCGTGCGCCCGCAAAGTATCGGCCAGGCGCAGCGTATTGCCGGCATGACGCCGGCGGCGATCTCGCTGCTGCTGGTGCATCTGGAACGCGCGCGGCGCAGCCGGGTGGCGTAAGTGCTGTGTGGGTGAGCGATGACATCGCTGCATTGCAACGCGTGATCGATTAACCAACAGCCGCTGCAGTGGCATGCAATGGATCGCGCCACCAATCACGCCCCATGCCAATCAGGTACTACGCCTGGCGATCGCAGTGCGAAAACCGGTTAAAGCTGAATGCTTTAATGCCGGGCGATTGGTCACAGCAAGCCCCGTGCCGTTGCGCGAAACGTTGCCAGCGGATGTCACCATGCGATGCCATGTCGCCACGTGCGAAGCCACCGGTCCGCGCAGGCTTGCCGCTCGTCCGGCGGACTCTAGCGGCACGGGGGAAGTTGCTATGCTCGATCAACTATGACGACTTTCTAATCCATGAACAGATCGAGTGCGATGTTGAAGGCAACTGTGCGCAGTGCCTGTCTGCTTTTAGTGCTGATGCTGGCGAACATCGCGCCGGCGATGGCCACTACCGAAGAAGATGGCCGTTACTGGTTAAGTGTGTATGCCCAGGGCAAGTTGCCGGTCGAAAATCTGTACTGGAGCATGGATATCCATCCGCGCTGGCGCGAGGAAGGCGAGCAGTTCGACCAACTGATTCTGCGCCCCGCCGTGTTTTACCGGCTCAATCCCAAAGCCAGTGTCTGGATGGGCTACGACACCATTATCAGCCACCCGGCCGGGCAATCCTCCAACCGCGAAAATCGCTGGTGGGGGCAGTTTCAATATCAGTTCGATCCGATTGCCAATATCACCATTACCAGCCGCACGCGTCTGGAGCAACGCCACCGCGAAGGTTTCAGCGATGAAGGGTACCGGGTGCGCCAGATGATCCGGGCCGTGCGCCCCAGTGCGTTGTCGCCGCAATTGTCGTGGGTGGCGTTCAACGAACTGTTCGTCAATCTCGATCAGACCGAGTGGGGCGCGCGACGCGGTCTCGATCAGAACCGCGTATTCGTCGGTATCAACTGGAAGTTCAACGCCATCGCCAATGTCGATGTCGGGTATCTGAATCAGTTCGTCAACACACCTGCAGTGGACCGCGAAAACCACGTGCTGATGACCACCTTCCGCTTCAATTTCTAGTCACTCGCCCACCGCCCGATGGCGGGCAGCAAACGCTGGCGCAGCACCAGTGCCGCCAGCGCCAACGTCTCATCGGCGGCGCGCAGTACGCCGCCCATGTTGATGAAACCGTGGATCATGCCGGGGAAGCTGTGCAAGGTGACTTCCACGCCGGCAGCACGCAGCCGCTCGGCATAGGCGCGTCCTTCGTCGCAGAGCATGTCGCGATCGCCGACCACGACCAGTGCGGGCGCAACGCCGGCCACATCCGGCACCAGCATTGGCGAGACGCGCCAGTCCTGTGCAATGGCGGGGTCGGGCAACAGATGTCGATTGAAAAAGCGCACCGCATCTGCGGTGAGCGGCGGCAGGCCGGCATTGTGCGATCGCGACGGGTACACCCCCGTGTCCTCGCGTGCATCGGTGAGCGGATACACCAACACCTGGCAGCGCAACGCGATCCCGGCGTCGCGCGCGGCCAGCGCTGCAACTGCGGCCATAGCGCCGCCGATGCTGTCGCCAGCAATGGCCAGCCGCAGCACATCGGCACCAACCGCATGGGGCTGGGCCACCAGCCACTGCAGGGTGGCAATCACGTCTTCCACGCCGGCCGGTGCGGGGTGTTCCGGCGCCAGACGATAGTCGACCGCCAACAGCTGACAGCCGGCACGCGCAGCCAGTTGCCGGCAGACGTCGTCATGGGAGTCCAGATCGCCCACCACACCACCGCCGCCATGCACGAACAAGCAGGTCGGGGCGGGGCCAGGGGCAAGCTCGGATGGTCGATACAACCGCAACGGCACCGGGCCGGCAGCGGTGTCGGCATACAGATCGCGTACCTGCGCCATCTCCACCAGCGGGAAGCCGAGCTGCGCGCCCAGCGCGCGCATCATCCCGCGCGCACCTTCGATCGGCAGGGTGTCCATGGCCGGTTGACCGGATTGTTGAAGCTGGGCAAACAGGCGCACGACATCAGGATCAAACGACATGACAGACCCTCCAGGAGACGAGGAGCGAGCCTGCCAGATACTTATAATCAATCACCATTAAATTGCATAAATAATTTCAATGGTATTGCCTGATGCACGCCGCAGCGCTGCAAAACTCTTGACTGGCCTTGCATGCGGCGGCAAGGGCGGTACTCGGCGGGCTTGTGCGACAGTCACGCAATCAGCGTCAGTTGGTTTTTTTGCTGCGCCGCATCGCGTCTGCACGCGCTGGCATCGGCGCGCTCAGCGCGCACCGACACGTTGCCAATGAACAGTGCACGCTGGCAGCGCGCCTTGTGCGCCTTGTGCGCCATTGCCAGTGTCGCGCCGCATAGGGCGCGACAGCCGCTGCCTAATCTTCGTCTTCCGCAGCTGCCTCGCGGCCTTGCTGGCGAATGAGATTTTCCTGGCGTGCGTCTTCGATCGAGGCACGGATGGCGCGTACGTCGGCGCGGTGGGTGTCGAACTTGAAGCGGCCGGTCAGCACGCTGTCCGGGCGCAGCTCGCCCTTTTCGAACAGCGCCCACATCTCTTCGCCGTAGTAGGTTTCCAGCAACTCCGGCGCAAAGCGGCCCAGACAATCGCGCAGGTTGTGCACGTCGCGCAGCAGCATGTCGCGCGCGGCATTGTTGCCGGCGGCGCTGACCACCTGGGGGAAGTCGATCAACACCGGGCCCTCGGGCGAGACCAGCACGTTGTATTCGGACAGATCGCCGTGCACCAGGCCCAGCGACAGCATCTTGACCACGTCGCCGATCAGGCTGGTGTGGAACACGCGCGCCTGCTCCGGTTCCAGCTCTACCTCGCCCAGCCGCGGTGCGCTGTGGCCGGCTTCGTCGGTGACCAGATCCATCAGCAGCACGCCGTGGAAATAGCCGCGCGGCTTGGGCACATGCACGCTGGCATCCATCAGCTGGTAGAGCACCTCGGCTTCGGTGTTCTTCCACGCAGTCTCGGCTTCGCGGCGGCCGAACTTGGTGGCCTTGCCCATCGCGCGCGCCTGGCGGCTGCCGCGCACCTTGCGGCCTTCCTGGTATTGCACGCGTGCCTGGAAGCTGCGCTGCGCCATGTCCTTGTAGACCTTCGCGCACAGGATGTCGGCGCCTGTGCTGACCACATAGACGGATGCTTCCTTGCCGCTCTTCAGTGGTCGCAACACTTCGTCGATGATGCCGTCGTCGATCAGCGGTTGCAGGCCCTTGGGGGTTTTCATGGACTAAGAGGACCGATCCGGAACAAACCAGCGACGATTATGCGGCAAGCAGGGTGAAGCGATTACATGTCCAGGCACAAGCTGCGACCGGGGGCATGCATCGGCGTGAGCGCTTACCATGCGCAAACCTGTCCAACCTGCGACCCAATGCCCGAGCCCGCCGCCAGCCGACGCAAACGCCCCACCGCCGTGCCCGCAGTCGGGAGCGAACGCGGCCTGCCGCATGAGTTGATGCAGCAGATCGCCGCTGCCCAAGGCGACCCGGACTTCATGACCTCGCTGGGACGCGGGCTGGTGGTACTCAGCGTGTTCGCCCAGCACGCGCGCGAGGTGACGATGTCGCAGATCAGCCTGGAGACCGGTATCTCGCGCGCAGCGGTGCGGCGGGTGCTGCATACGCTGGCCAAGCTGGGCTATGTCGGCGAGCAGGGCCGCGGCTATGTACTGCTGCCGCGCGTGCTGGGGATCGGCGGGGCATATGCGGCCTCTTCATCGATGACCGCGGCAGCGCAGCCGGTGCTGGATGGCTTGCGTGACCAGTTGCACGAATCCTGCTCGCTAGGCGTGCTGGACGGCGACGACCTGTTGTACGTGGCGCGCGCCGAGACGGTGCGCATCATGTCGATCGGGCTGCGCCCGGGCACGCGCCTGCCGGCCTACTGCACCTCGATGGGCCGGGTGCTGCTGGCCGCCCTGCCCGGCGACACCTTGCAGGCGTACCTGGAGCGCACCACGCTGCGCCCGCGCACCGACCGCACGGTGACTCAGGCATCGGCGCTGCTGGAGCTGCTGGCACGTACGCGCCGCGAAGGCATGTGCCTGACCGATCAGGAACTGGAAATCGGCCTGCGCTCGATCGCGGTGCCGGTGCGTAACTTGCGCGGCGAGGTCATCGCCGCGCTCAACATCGGCGCCCAGGCCGGGCGCGTGAGCCTGCAGACGATGCAGACGCAGTTGCTGGAGCCGTTGAAGCAGGCGGCGCAGCGGTTGGGGGCGTTGTTGAGTTAGGGCTTGTCGAACACGCTCAGCGCGGCCGGCGCAGAAAGCCGACCACCGTATCCACCCAGGCGGCATGCGTGTCTTCGACATGCGCCACATGGTCGGCGTGCGGCAGCGTGACCCAACTGCGATCTTCGCTGCGCAGTCGTGCGTACAAGTGCGCGTTGTCCGGCTGGGTGGCAATAGGATCGTCGACGCCCCGCAGCAGTAGCACCGGCAGCGTTGCCACCTGCTCGGGCTGGAAGGCGAACTGCTCCATCGCGCGCCAGTCGGTGCGCACCGGGTCGGCCGACACCGCCTGCGCAGCGTAGGCCGCACGCACGCCGGAGGGCGCGGCATTGGCGGTGATGAAATCCTCGCCGGCTGCTTCGACCGTGGTGCGTGCGCGCAATGGCTGGGCTGGCGTTGGTGTGGCATCGGGAGCCGCATCGACATCGTCCGGAAAGCCGTACAGCACCAGCGCAGACAGCGCCTGCGGGTGTTGCTGGCCGATCAGCAGCGCCACCCGCGCGCCGTTGGAATAACCGAGCAGCGCCGGCGGCGGCAAGTGCGCGTGCTTGCGGGCGATCCAGACCAGCACCTCGGCGACATCGGCGACCGCGCGCGCCGGCGTGTTCCAGCCGCTGCCATCGCGCGCACTGCCGCCATAGCCGCGCAGATCCACCGCGTAGGCGGCATACCCGGCCCGCGCCAAGGCCGCGAGCACCGAGCGCGAATCGCGGGCTTCGCCGGGAACCTGCAGGTCGAAATTGGGCAGCGCACTCCAGGTGCGTCCATGTACCAGCAGGATCGTGCCACGCGGTTGTGCCGGTACGCGCGACCACACCGCCAGCGTCTGGCCATCGTCGGCGCGAACCTGCGACAGCTGCGTGCCCGGTCCGGGATGCGGCTGTGCCTGCAGCGCACAGGTGGCGAGCAGCAGCATCAGCAGGCAGGCGAAGCGCAACGTCATGAGTCATCTCCCTGGGACGTGATGTCCGATAGTGGCCATCTTGCCTGCGATGCTTGGCGGTGTACGAGTGGCACATGCCGATTCCGGGCACCGACGTGCCCGCCTGGCGGCTGCGTAATCGTTTTTTGGCCGCTCTTGCTGCTCGCGCCTCGAGCACGACACACACACGTGGTTGCGCTGCCGGCATGCGCAACGTGTTCCGGTTCGGCTGCGCTCGGTCGCTTTGTCGCTCGTCAGAGTGTCTGACGCGACGCTGGCGGCTCAGCCTTCGGCGGCCTGTTCTTCGAGAATCGGTTTGGCCAGCGCGAACGCGTGATTGGCCGCCGGCACGCCGCAATAGACCGCCGCCTGCAACAACACCTCCTTGATCTGATCGGGCGTGACGCCGTTGTTGCGCGCGGCGCGCACGTGCAGCTTGAATTCCTCGTCGTGGCCCAGCGCCACCATCATCGCCAGCGTCAGCAGCGAGCGGGTATGCGCGGGCAGGCCGTCGCGGGTCCAGATGCTGCCCCAGGCGTAGCGGGTGATCAGTTCCTGAAACTCTTCGGTGAACTCGGTGCGTGCGGCCAGCGATCGGTCGACATGCGCATCGCCGAGAACGCGCCGGCGCTCGTGCAGGCCGGCCTGATAACGCTCGTCTTCGTGCATTGGATCTCTCTTGCTTAGGGAATGGTTGGAGTGGCCGTGCAGCGTAGGCGTGCTGGCAGCTGCTTTAGTCGGCCCGGAGAAAGCGCAACACGGTGTCGTTGAACGCGGCCGGCGATTCCAGATTGCAGATATGCCGGCCGGGCACCTGCGCGTAATGGCCGTGCGGAGCGGCAGAGGCGATCTCGCGCAGATCGGTGGGTGGGCAGACCGGGTCATCTTCGCCAGCGACTGCGAGCAATGGCAGCGCCAGCGTGTCGAGCGCGCCACGAAAGTCGGCATCGGCCACGGCCTGGCAGCAGGCGATATAGCCGTCCGGCGAGGTCGCCACGAACGCGGCCACGATCATCTCCAGCCGTTGCGCGTGGCTGATGGTAAACGGCGGCGTGAACCAGCGCTGCAAGGTGGCATCGACCAGCACGGCCAGGCCTTCGCTGCGCACCTGTGCGATGCGCGCGTTCCAGCTCTCGCTGCTACCGATCTTCTGCGCAGTGGCGCAGACCACCAGCCGCCGCAGCCGTTGCGGTGCGTGCAGGCCCAGCCATTGCCCGGTGAGGCCGCCGATCGACACGCCGCAGAAGTCGCTCTGATCGATCTGCAACGCATCCCACAGCGCCAGCACGTCCTGGCCCAGGTCGCCAACGCTGTAGGGGCCGGGCGGCGTGTCCGAATCGCCATGGCCGCGGCGGTCGTAACGCAGGATGCGGTAGTGCGGCGCAAAGGCAGCGATCTGCATGTCCCACATCTGCAGGTCGGTGCCGAGCGAGTTGCAGAAGGTCAGCCAGGGGCGGCCTTCGGTGCCGTCCAGCCGATAGTGCAGGCGGTGCGTGGGCAACTGCAGATAGGCCATCAAAGTACCTTCAGCGAGAAAAAGAAGCGGCAAGCACGCGATCGATCCAGACCGAGGACATGCCGCGCCAGCTGCCCACATCGAACAGCGCCTGCAGTTGCGCATGCGTGAGCACCGCACTGACCAGTGCATCCTCGGCGAGCACCTCGCGCAGATGCCGCTGCTGCGCCTGCGCGCGTGCCACCGCCTGCTCCACCACCGCATGCGCCTGCGCCTTGCCGAGCTGCGCTGCGAGCGCGAACACCACCGCCTCGGCATACAGCACGCCGCCATGGCTATCCAGATGCGCGCGCATGCGCTCGCGGTCCAGTTCCAGATCGGCCAGGCACAGCTGCATCTGCGCAAGACTTCCGGCAGTGAGGCACACGATCTGCGGCAAGGTCTCCCATTCGGCGTGCCATTGCCCGGCGGCGCGCTCATGCGGCTGCGCCATCGCGCTGAACAAGGTCGCGACCAGGCCGGGCACGCGCGTGGCAGCCGCAATCGCGGCGACGCTGGAGACCGGATTGCGTTTGTGCGGCATTGCCGAGGAGCCGCCCTTGCCGGCAGCGGCAGGCTCGAACACTTCGCCGACTTCCGATTGCATCAGCAGCACCACATCGCCGCCGATCTTGCCCAAGGTGCCGGCCAACAGGCCGAAGGCGCAGCCGACCTCGACGAGGCGGTCGCGCGCGGTGTGCCACGGCAATGCAGGCAACGGCAGCGCCAGCGTCGTGGCCAGTGCCTGGGCGACATCGAGGCCGCGCTCCTGCAACGACGCCAACGTACCGGCTGCGCCACCGAACTGCAGTACCAAGGCATCGCGCTGCAAGGCCTGCAGGCGGTGGTGCGCGCGCTGCAACGCATCCAGCCAGCCGGCGACCTTGAGCCCGAAGGTGACCGGCACCGCCTGCTGCAACAAGGTGCGCCCAGGCAGGCCGGTATTGCGCTCGCGTTCGGCCAGTGCGGCCAGATCGGCGCACAGGTATTGCAGACGCGGTAGCAACAGGTCGAGCGCAGCGCGCAGCTGCAGCACCGTGCCGGTATCGATGACGTCCTGACTGGTGGCGCCCCAGTGCACCCAGCGCGCGGCCTGCGCATCGCGTTCGGCCACGCGTGCGGTCAGCGCCTTGACCAATGGAATGGCAGGGTTGCCGGCGAGTGCAGTGGCCTGCGCCAACGCGGCCAGATCGTAGTGCTGCACGTCGCAGGCATTGGCAATGGCCTGCGCGGCCTCGGCCGGGATCACACCGCATTGCGCCTGCGCGCGGGCAAGCGCGGATTCGAACGCCAGCATCGCCTGCACACGCGCCGCGTCGTCGAACAACGCGTCGCACGCAGGCTCGCCAAACAAGGATCCCAACAGGGAAGACGTCGCAGTCATGCATGGCCTCTCTTGACGTGCGGGCAGCATGGCACCGATGCGCAGGAGTGCCAACTGGCGTGCGCGGTGCGCACGCATCGCAGCATGGGCAAACGCGCAATGATGCTGCGATCAATAATGGAAGAACACCGTTTCCGCATCGCCCTGCATGTGAATGTCCCACACGTAGTTGCCACTACCGCGCGATTGCGCCAGCAGCGTGGCACGACGTTCGGCCGGCACCAGGGCAAGGATCGGATCGCTGCTCAGTTGCGGGTCGTCGGCGAAGTACAGCCGTGTCGACACGCCGCGCAGCAGCCCGCGCATGAACACCAGCACGGTCAGATGCGCGGCCTGCAGCTTGCCGTCGGGCCCGGCGACCTGGCCTGGCTTGATGGTGCTGAAGGAAAATCGCCCCTGCGCATCGGTCGGCACGCGGCCCCAGCCATCGAAGCTGGGGTCATGCGTTTCATAGCGAGTATCCGCGGCATGCGCATAGATGCCGGCCGCATCGGCTTGCCAGAGTTCCAGCACCGCGTCGGCCACCGGAGTGCCGGCGCCATCGAAGACACAACCGCTGATCTGCACCTGCGTGCCTGTGGCCTGCGCAGGTGCGAGCTGGTCGCGATACAGCGGCTCCAGCCCGAGCCGGTAATACGGGCCAACGGTTTGCGACGGGGTGGTGTGCAGGCTCATCGATTCACTCCCAGACCGTTTGCTTGCGACCGCGCAACACGATGTCGAAGCGGTAGGCCAGCGCGTATTCGCTCACCGCGTTTTCCCAGTCGAAACTGGACACCATGCGTTCGCGCGCCAGCGGATCGTCCACGCAGTTGTAGATCGGGTCGTGCGCCAGTAACGGATCGCCGGGGAAGTACATCTGGGTGATCAAGCGCTGTCCGATGCCATCGCCATGCAGCGAAAAATGGATATGCGCCGGCCGCCAGGCGTTGTAGTGATTACGCCACGGATACGCACCCGGCTTGATGGTCTTGAACGCATAGCGGCCGTGGTCGTCGGTGAGCACCTGGCCGGTACCGCGAAAATTGGGATCCAGCGGCGCATCGTGGCGATCGCCCGCATGTTGATAGCGGCCGGCCGCGTTGCATTGCCACACTTCCACCACGCTGTTGCGCACTGGCTTGCCGTTTTCGTCCAGCACGCGGCCGGAGACGATGATGCGCTCGCCCAACGGCTCGCCGGCAAAGCCGGCAGTGAGATCGGCGGCATGCTCGCCCAGGGTCAGCCGATCCAGTCGCGGCCCGGTGACTTCCGACAGCGTGACCGGGATGTCGATCGGCGCGCGTGTGGGGCCGCGCAACGCGGTGGATGCATAGGGAAGATGCAGATACGCCGGCTGCGTGCCGATCCGGGTGCGGCGATAGCCAAGCAGCGGATCGACTGGCGTGTCAGAGCTGGGGTCGCGCATGCGGGATCTCCATCGGTTGCGCTGCGGCGCGGTCGAGAATGCTGGCGTCAACGCTGCAAGCGTCGAGAACGCTATGGGTGTGCGGTAACGGCAGCGGTGGTTGCAACGGGCGCACTACACGCGCTCGATCGCCAGCGCCACGCCCTGCCCCACGCCGATACACATGCTGGCCAGGCCAAGCCGTCCGTTGCTGGCTTCCAGCTGCCGCAGCAAGGTCAACGCCAGCCGCGCGCCGCTCATCCCCAGTGGGTGGCCGAGTGCGATGGCGCCGCCGTTGGCGTTGACGTGTGGCGCATCGTCGGCCAGCCCGAACGCGCGCGTGCAGGCGAGCGCCTGCGCGGCGAAGGCTTCGTTGAGTTCGATCGCATCGAACTGCTCGATGGTCAGGCCCAACCGCGCCAGCAAGCGCTGCGTGGCCGGCACCGGGCCGATGCCCATGTAGGCCGGCTCCACACCCGCCGAGGCGAAGCCGAGCACGCGTGCCCGCGGGGTCAGCCCATGCGCGTGCACGGCCTGCGCAGACGCCAGCAACAGGGCGGCAGCGCCATCGTTCAGACCAGCCGCATTGCCGGCCGTCACCGTGCCGGGCTGGCGAAACACCGGCTTGAGCTTGGCCAGCATCTCGGCAGTGGTGTTCGGGCGCGGATGCTCGTCGCGATCGACCGCGCTTGCCTCGCCCCCTTTGCGTGCGGCCACCGGCACCGGCGTGATTTCTCCATCGAAGAACCCGGCCGCCTGTGCAGCGGCAACGCGTTGCTGACTGCGCAATGCAAAGGCATCCTGGTCTTCGCGCACGATGGCATAGCGCTGCGCCACGTTCTCTGCAGTTTCGCCCATCAACTCCACGCCATAGGCGCCCTGCAGACGCGGATTGACGAAACGCCAGCCCATCGTGGTGTCTTCCAGCTTTTGCGTGCGGGCGAACGCGCTCTCGGCCTTGCCCATGACCCAAGGCGCGCGGGTCATCGATTCGACCCCGCCGGCGATCGCCAGCCCCAGCTCGCCGGCACGGATGCCGCGCGCCACCGTGCCCACCGCATCCAGCCCGGAACCGCACAGGCGATTGAGCGTGCTGCCCGGCACCGAGCTGGGCAAGCCCGCCAGCAACAGACTCATGCGCGCGACATTGCGATTGTCCTCGCCGGCCTGATTTGCGCAGCCCAGGTAAACATCGTCGATCAGCGCCGGCTCCAGTTGCGGATTGCGTGACATCAACGCGGCGATCGGTATCGCGCCCAGGTCGTCGGCGCGCACGCCGGCCAGGGCGCCGCCGTAGCGGCCGATCGGCGTGCGGATGCCATCGATCAGATAGACCTCGCTCATGCCTCGGCTCCGGCTGCCTGCTTGCCATGCGCTGCGTCGGTGCGTGCCTGCAGCGCGCGCAGCGCCTGCAGTTCCGCAGCACTGGGTGGGGTGGTCTGCGCCAGATCGGCAGCGAAGCGGATCGGCCAGCCGGTGGCCGCGCTCACCTGCTCGCGGGTGCTGCCGGGATGCAGCGCGGTGACGGTGAGTTCGCGGGTCACGGGATCGGGCTCCATCACGCACAGGTCGGTGACGACCACGGTGGGGCCGGCGCCGGGCAGGCCGGCACGCTGCCGCGCATCGCCACCGTCCAGATGCCCGACCGTGGTGATGAAGTCCAGCGCAGGCACGAAACTGCGTCTGGATTGGCGAATGATGATGAACACCTGCTTGGCGCTGGCCGCGATCTCCGGCGCACCGCCCGCGCCAGGCAGCCGCGTTTTCGGCGCGTCGTAGGGGCCGATCACCGTGGTGTTGAGGTTGGCATGGCGATCGATCTGCGCCGCGCCCAGGAAGCCCACGTCCACGCGCCCGCCCTGCAGCCAGTAGCGGAAGATTTCCGGGGTGGAGACCACGGTGTCGGCGGTTTCGGCCAGTTCGCCGTCGCCGATCGACAACGGCAGCACCTCCGGGCGCGCGCCGATCGGGCCGGATTCGTAGATCAGGGTGACATCCGGCGCATGCGTCAGCCGCGCCAGGTTGGCGGCGGTGGACGGCAGGCCGATGCCGACGAAGCACACCGCGCCATCGGGCAGGCGCCGCGCCGCCGCCACGGTCATCATCTCGTTGGTGCTGTAGTCGCTCATGCGGCCACCTGTAGCTGCGATTGCGCGTGCACGCGCTGGAAGGCAGCGAAATCCTCGGTATCGAGAATATGCGTCTGGATCCACGCCTGAAAGCGCGCACGGTCGCGGGCGATCGCATCCCAGGCCAGATAGAAGCGATTGTCGCGGGCGTAGTAGCCATGCGCATACGAGGGCGCGGCGCCGCCGGGCACGTGGCAGACCGCATCCACCACCCAGCGCGGCAGGATGCAGGCGTTGGGAGGCGCATCCAGCGTATCGACGATCTCTTCCACCGTCACGATCACCTTGCGCGCCGCCAATGCGGCCTCTTTCTGCACGCCCAGAATGCCCCATAGCAGCACATTGCCGCGGCGGTCGGCCTGCTGCGCATGAATCACGGTGACATCGGGATTCACCGCCGGCGTGGTGGCCAGCGTTTCGCCGGTATACGGGCATTGCAGGAACTTGATGCTGTCGTTGACGCGCGGCAGGTCCGAGCCGACATAACCGCGCAGCACCGCGAACGGCAGGCCCGAGGCACCGGCCACGTAGGCGTTGGCCATATCGGCATGGCTATGTTCGCGGATCTGTAGCGGCTGCGGCCAGGCGTGTTCGACCGCATCGCGCAGCCGGTGCAGCGAGCCGACGCCGGGATTGCCGCCCCAGGAAAACCGCAATGCCGCCGCGCACCCGGCGCCGATCAGCTGGTCGTAGATCAGATCCGGCGTCATGCGCACCAGGTGCAGGTCGCGCTTGTGCTGGCGGATCACCTCATGGCCGGCGGCGTGCGGGATCAGATGGGTGAAGCCTTCCATCGCCACGCAATCGCCGTCAGCGATCAGCTGGGACACCGCTTCTGAGAGGGAGACGATCTGGGCCATTGCAAGAGTCCTGCGCAGCGAGCGTGCGGTCACGGTAGGCGCAGCGGCACAGCCCGGTCAATCCGATTATCGGTGTGCATATTCGATAATCGCACAATTTCGCTTGGCGACTGACGCTCCAACATTGTCTCCGGTGTATACATAACTTCGCTTGCAAGCAGACGCCAGCGCTGGCAAGCGGGTCAACTGATTGCCAGCCGGCGTACCACTGCCGATCCGCACCCCAGGTTGTATACAAACCCCAGGAGTCACGGTCATGTCCCAGTCCAAGCAGCTGTTTCCCCTCAACGCGTGGTATGCCGTCGCCTGGGACCACGAGATCAAGCACGCGCTGGCCCCGCGCAAGGTCTGCAACCTGGATGTGGTGCTGTATCGCAGCACCGCCGGGGCCGTGATCGCACTCGAAGACGCGTGCTGGCATCGCCTGGTGCCGCTGTCGATGGGCAAGCTGCGCGGCGACGATGTGGTGTGCGGTTATCACGGGCTGGTCTACAACACCCAGGGCCGCTGCGTGCACATGCCCTCGCAGGAAACCATCAATCCGTCTGCCTGCGTGCGCAGTTTCCCGGTGGCCGAGAAGCATCGCTATGTGTGGATCTGGCCCGGCGACCCGGCGCAGGCCGACACCAGCCTGATTCCCGATCTGCATTGGGCGCACGACCCGGCCTGGGCCGGCGATGGACGCACCATCTACGCCAAGTGCGACTACCGGCTGGTGCTGGACAACCTGATGGACCTGACCCACGAGACCTTCGTGCATGGCTCCAGCATCGGCCAGGACGAGATCGCCGAAGCGCCGTTCGATGTGATGCACGGCGACCGCTCGGTGGTGGTGTCGCGCTGGATGCGCAATATCGACGCGCCACCGTTCTGGGCCAGCCAGATCGCGCGCCATCTGGATTACCACGGCAAGGTCGATCGCTGGCAGATCATCCGTTTCGAAGCGCCCGGCACCATCGCCATCGATGTCGGTGTGGCCATCGCCGGCACCGGTGCGCCGGAAGGCGACCGCAGCCAGGGTGTCAACGGCTACGTGCTCAATACCATCACGCCCGAAACCGACACCACCTGCCATTACTTCTGGGCGTTCATGCGCAACTATGCACTGCACGATCAATCCCTGACCACGCTGACCCGGGCCGGCGTCACCGGCGTGTTCGGCGAGGACGAGGCGGTGCTGGAAGCGCAGCAGCGCGCCATCGATGCACATCCGGATCACACCTTCTACAACCTCAACGTCGATGCCGGCGGCATGTGGGCGCGCCGCGTGATCGATCGGCTGATCGCACAGGAACAGCGCGCGCAGGAATTGTCGCTGCGCATGGTGGGCTAAAGCACCGCGACGGAGGTTCGCATGTCACCGACCACCCCGTTTCGCAGCAGTGCCGCGCAAACCACGCGCGCGCTGCTGTCGCTACGCGAACTGATTCTCGACGGCACCCTGCCGGCCGGCGCGCGGCTGTCCGAGCTGGCGGTGGTGCAGCGGCTGGGCATGTCGCGCACGCCGGTACGCGCCGCGTTGCAGCGTCTCTGCGAAGAAGGCCTGGCCAGCGCACTGCCGGGCGGCGGCTACGCTGTGCAGGCCTTCAGCGAACGCGATGTGCACGATGCGATCGAACTGCGCGGCACGCTCGAAGGCCTGGCCGCGCGCATGGCCGCCGAACGCGGGGCATCCGCCGCATCGCTGACCCAGGCTCGCCAGTTGCTGGACACGCTCGACGGCATCGTCGGCTCGCCGCTGCACGCCATCGACTTCACCGCCTATGTGCAGGCCAATGCGCAGTTCCACGCGTTGCTGGTGGCCATGGCCGGCAGCGATGTGCTGGGCCGCGAACTCACCCGCGTGCTGCAGTTGCCGTTCGCCTCGCCCAACAGCCTGGTCATGGCGCAGACCACCAGCGCCGAAGCACAACTGATCCTGACCCTGGCGCAAGACCAGCATCGCGAAGTCATCGCTGCCATCGAATACCGCCAGGGCGCGCGTGCCGAAGCGCTGATGCGCGAACACGCACGGCTTGCGCATCGCAATCTGCGCCACGTACTGCAAACCCCGGCGGCGATCACCCAGGTGCGCGGTGGCGCCTTGATCGGCCGCGCCCATCCGTCCAACGCTGGCAGCAGCCAGCACACCCTTCTGCCCGGAGTTCCCCATGCGTAAAGACACCCAGTGGCACCGCGCCCACGTCGTCAGCATTGCCGATGCCTGCGAGGGCGTGCGCGAGATCGTGCTCGATCCCGGCACTGCGGCGCGCCCGTTCGAGGTGGGCAGTCATCTGGATTTTCGCGTGCAGTTGCATGGCCGGCCCGATGTGCGTTCGTACTCGCTGGTGGGCGAACCGCGCTCCGATGGCCATTACCAGATCGCGGTACGGCAGATGCCCGACAGCCGCGGCGGCTCGCGGCATATGTGGACCTTGCAGCCCGGCGATGTAGTGGAGATCTCGCCGCCCAGCAACAACTTTGCGCTGGATGAGAGTGGCGAGGAAATCCTGCTGATCGCCGGCGGCATCGGCATCACGCCGATCATCGGCATGGCGCAGCGGCTGTCACGTCGCCACCGGTCCTTTCGCCTGCTGTACGTCGGTCGCTCGCGTGCTGCGATGGCGTATGCGGACGAGTTGGAAACCTTGCTCGGCGAGCGCCTGCAGCTGCATTGCGACGACACCGCTGGGCGGCCGGATCTTGCCGCCGAATTGGCGCGCCTGTCGCCCAATGCCGAGGTGTATGTGTGCGGGCCGCTGGGCATGCTCGAAGCAGTGCGCCAGCACTGGCACGCCGCCGGGCGTTCGCGTGCGCGGCTGCATTTCGAAACCTTCGGCAATAGCGGGCGGGTGCCGGCGCAGGCCTTCGTGGTCAAGCTGCCCGGGCTCGGCCTGGAAGTGCCGGTGGCGGAAAACGAATCGATGCTGGATGCCCTGGCCGATGCCGGGGTGGAGCTGATCGCCGAATGCCGTCGTGGCGAATGCGGGCTGTGCGCGGTGGAGGTGCTGGACAGCGCGGCCGATATCGACCACCGCGATGTGTTCTTCAGCGACGAACAACGCCGCGAGAACCGCAAGCTGTGCGCCTGCGTTTCGCGCGCGGTCGGTGGCAGCATCAGTATCGATACGGGGTATCGCGGCGAGCTGGGCTGAGGGCGCAGCAAAACTGCCGCGCCCACCATCAGCCAGGCGTGGCAGGCACTCGCTGCGGCGTGTGCCACGCGCACACTGCGGTTTCTGCGTGCGCCGTCCACGCCCACCTGACGACTGCTCGCTACGGCTTGCACGCAGCCGTGTTTGCATCCTCACGCACATGCGCGATCATCTGCGCATGGAGTCGACTCACTACAGGACGGTCCCGGCGCCGGCGCTCAACCCGCGCCAGGAGCAATTGGTGGCATTGGTGCGGCAGCAGGGCTTTGCCGAGGTGGAAGGGCTGGCAACGCGCTTCGACGTCACCCCGCAGACCATTCGCCGCGACCTCACGTTGCTGTGCGATGCCGGCGTGCTGCGCCGCTATCACGGCGGCGTCAGCATGCCCTCTAGCGTGGAAAACCTGGCCTACACCGCGCGCAAGGCGCTACAGGCGCGCGAAAAGCAGCACATCGCCGCCCAGGTCGCCCGCTTCATTCCCGACGATGCCTCGCTGTTCATCAACCTGGGCACCACCAATGAAGAGGTGGCACGCGCATTGCTGCAGCATCGCGGCCTGCGTGTGATCACCAACAACCTCAACGTGGCGGTGATGCTCAGCGCCAATCCCAGCTTCGAGGTCATCGTGGCCGGCGGCGTGGTACGCGGACGCGACCAGGGCGTGACTGGCGAGGCGACGGTGGAGCTGATCCGTCAGTTCAAGGTGGATTTCGGGGTGATCGGCATTTCCGGCATCGACCTGGACGGCACCTTGCTGGATTTCGACTACCAAGAGGTGCGGGTGGCCCAGGCCATCATCGAGCACTCGCGGCAGGTGCTGCTGGCTGCCGACCACAGCAAGTTCGGCCGCAACGCCATGGTGCGGCTAGGCGCGATCGCCCAGGTGCACGACTGGTTCACCGACCGGCCACCGCCGCAGGAACTGGCCGCGGTGCTGGCCGAGGCCGGCACCCGGGTGCATCTGGCCGAGCCTGGCGACGCCGGCTGAGCCAATTGTTCGTTTTTGTGCGTTTACGGTGCGGCGTGCCGATCTGGCCGCCCTAATGATCCGCCCTGACTATCGAATTTCCGGCTTCGATAGGCCAAATTCCTCTGTGTTCGCCAAGTTCTCAGGCCTGACGCCTCTTCACGTCCCGAAAAGGTTTGATGCTCGAATATGTTCGAACATGACAACTTGGGTTCGCTACTGGCGCGCCCGGACGGAGACACCGATGGGCGAGACATACGATCTTCTGGTGATAGGCGGCGGCATCAACGGGGTCGGCATCGCCCGCGATGCGGCCGGGCGTGGCCTATCGGTGTGCCTGTGCGAGCAGGACGATCTGGCCGCGCATACCAGCAGCGCCAGCACCAAGCTCATTCACGGCGGCCTGCGCTACCTGGAGCAGTACGAGTTCGCGCTGGTCGGCAAGGCGCTGGCCGAGCGCGAGGTGCTGCTGCGGCTGGCCCCGCACATCATCTGGCCGTTGCGTTTCCTGCTGCCGCATCAACCGCATCTGCGTCCGGCATGGATGATCCGCGCCGGGCTGTTTCTGTACGACCATCTCGGCGGCAGCAAGCGCAGCCTGCCGCGCTCGCGCCGGCTGTCGCTGCGCACGCACCCGGTCGGCCAGCCATTGCAGGAATCGCTGCGCACCGGTTTTGTGTACTCCGATGCCTGGGTGCAGGACGCGCGGCTGGTGGTGCTCAATGCGATGGACGCCGCCAGGCGTGGCGCGCAGATCCATACGCGCACGCGCTGTGTCGGTGCCTGGCGCGATGCGGGGTTCTGGTATGCCGAACTCGAAGGTCGCGACGGCCGCCGCCGCACCGTGCAGGCGCGTGCGCTGGCCAATGCGGCCGGTCCGTGGGCGGTGTCGTTCCTGGACAAGGTGGCCGCGGTGCCGCACAAGCATGCGCTGCGCCTGGTCAAGGGCAGCCACATCGTAGTGCCCAAACTGTTCGACCACGACCATGCGTACATCTTCCAGCAACCGGACCGGCGCATCGTGTTCGCCATTCCGTACGAGCACGACTTCACCTTGATCGGCACCACCGATGTCGACCACGAAGACGACCCCGCCACGCCCAAGATTGACGCGGCCGAGGTGCAGTATCTGTGCGAAGCGGTGAACCTGTATTTCCAGCAGCAGATCAGCCCCGCCGATGTGGTCTGGAGCTATAGCGGCGTGCGCCCGCTGCTCGACGATGCCGAGGACAACGCCGCCGAAGTCACCCGCGATTACCAACTGGAAGTGCTCACCGACGGCGCGCCGTTGCTCAATGTGTTCGGCGGCAAGCTGACCACGTATCGCAAGCTCGCCGAAGAGGCGGTCGACCGCCTGACTCACGCATTGGGTGCGCGCAAGCCGGCATGGACGGCGCGTGGCGACGCATTGCCCGGCGGTGAACAGCGCGATATCGCCAGCCTGCTCGAACGCGTCAGCAGCGCGCGGCCGTGGCTGCCGGCACCTACCGCACAGCGGCTGGTACGCAACTACGGCACCTGCGCGGAGCAGTTGTTGGGCGAGGCGCAGGACATCGCGGCCTTGGGTACGCACTTCGGTGCCGATCTGTACCAGGCCGAGGTGGACTACCTGCGTGCCCACGAGTGGGCCGTGACCGCCGACGACATCCTGTGGCGCCGCAGCAAACTCGGTCTGCGCATCGATGCGGCCGGGCGCCAGCGTCTGGAAGACTATCTGCAGACGCAATCGGTCCAGCAGGCGGACGTGGTACCGGCCTGATCGAACAGCGTTGCCGGCGAGGACGGGTCGTTCGGCAACGTATCCTGGCGCATTCGCCAGCATCATCCTGAGTCACGTGGAGGGCAACCCAGATGAGCACCAACCAACACCCCTGCGCGCCAACATGCGCGCCGCACCACCCTGCCTGCGTCATTGAGACCAGCATCCCCACTGTCGCAACCATGAGTCCGCGCGCATGAGCCGCCAACTCGTAGGTGAGTTGATCTCCGAAGCGGTGGCGATGTTCATCATCATCGCGCTCGGCGATTCGGTCGCGGCGATGTACATCCTCTACGACCCCAGCCCGTATCAGAACGCCTACTGGGGCGTGTGTATCGCCTGGGGCCTGTCAGTGACGCTGGCGATCTATGTCACCGGCTCGGTGTCCGGCACGCATGCCAATCCGGCGGTGACGCTGGCGCTGGCGTTGTTCCGCGATTTCTCGTGGAAGAAAGTGCTGCCGTACTGGGGCGCGCAAGTGATCGGTGCGTTTCTGGGCGCGGCCATCGTTTACCAGATGTACTGGCCGGTGATCGATCACTACAACCAGGTGCAACAGCTCACCCGCGAAGCCGGTGGTGCAGCCGGGGTGTTCTTTACCGCACCCGGCCTTGCGGTCACGCCGATGCATGCGTTGGTGGACCAGATCATCATCACTGCGTTCCTGATCTTCGGCATCTTCGCCATCACCGAACAGTTCAACGAAGCCGCGCCGACCGCCAACTCCGGCGCGCTGATGATCGGTCTGCTGGTGGCCACGCTGGGCGCGTCGATGGGCTATCTGGAAGCCTGGGCGATGAACCCGGCGCGCGACTTCGGCCCGCGTCTGTTCGCCTACTTCGCCGGCTGGGGCGAGGCTGCGTTGCCGGCCAAGGACAATTACTGGTGGATCCCGATCGTCGGCCCGTTGATTGGCGGCCCCATCGGCGCGCTCGCCTACCAGTGGCTGATCCTGCCGTTTCTGCCGGCACGCGTGCGGCATCTGCAAGGCGGCAAACCGCCGCTCGATCCGCGGTAATCGCACTGCTGCACGACTGACAGCACAGCGCCGCTGTTGAGCAGGTCTTGAGTTGTTACCGGCCTCTCACACAACGGCGTGCACCACCCACTTTCTCGCCGTGCGCCAGCGCCGGCACTGTTTGAGGAATCTCCGATGGAAAAGCAATACGTCCTTGCGATCGATCAAGGCACCACCAGCTCACGCGCGATGTTGTTCGATCGCCAGGGCAAGGTGGCCGGTGTGGCGCAGCGCGAGTTCGGCCAGATCTTTCCGCAGCCGGGTTGGGTGGAACACAACCCGCGCGAGATCATGACCAGCGTCTACACCACCATTACCGAGCTGCTCAACAACGCGCAGATCGATGCGCGTTCGATCGCCGGTATCGGCATCACCAACCAGCGCGAAACCGCAGTGGTGTGGGACAAGGCCACCGGCCAGCCGATCTATAACGCCATCGTGTGGCAATCACGGCAGACCAAGGACATCTGTACGCAGCTCAAGGAAGCCGGGCACGAGCAGATGGTGCGCGACAAGACCGGCTTGCTGATCGACGCGTATTTCTCCGGCACCAAGGTCAAGTGGATTCTCGACCATGTGGAAGGCGCACGTGAGCGGGCGCAGAAAGGCGAACTGGCCTTCGGCACCATCGACAGCTGGCTGATCTGGAATCTCACCGGCGGCAAGGTGCACGTCACCGACTACACCAATGCCTCGCGCACGCTGATGTACAACATCCACACGCTAGAGTGGGACGCCGAGCTGCTGGCGATGCTCGACGTGCCCGCGGCAATGCTGCCGGAGGTGCGCTCGTCCAGCGAAATCTACGGCATGACCCAGACCCAGTATTTCTACGGCGAGCAGGTGCCCATCGCGGGCATCGCCGGCGACCAGCAGGCCGCGTTGTTCGGCCAGGCCTGCTTCGAACCGGGCATGGCAAAGAATACTTACGGCACCGGCTGCTTTGCATTGATGAACACCGGCGAGAAGGCGGTCGCCTCCAAGGCCGGGTTGCTGACCACGATCGCCTGGGGCATCGACGGCAAGGTCGAATACGCGCTGGAAGGCTCGATCTTCGTTGCCGGCTCGGTGGTGCAATGGCTGCGCGATGGCCTGCGCATGCTGGGCAAGGCCAGCGACTCGCAAGCCTATGCCGAGCGCGCCGGCGACAACGACGGTGTGTATCTGGTACCGGCCTTTGTCGGCCTGGGCGCACCGTATTGGCGCAGCGATATCCGCGGCGCGGTGTTCGGGCTGACCCGCGGCACCACCAAGGAACACTTCGTGCGTGCGGCGGTGGAATCGATGGCGTATCAGACCCGCGACGTACTCACGGCAATGCAGGCCGATTCGGGCATCGAGCTGAAAGAGCTGCGTGCCGACGGCGGCGCGATCGCCAACGACTTCATGGCGCAGTTCCAGAGCGACATTCTCAACGTGCCAGTGCTGCGTCCGGAAGTTTCAGAAACCACCGCACTCGGCGCGGCCTATCTGGCAGGGCTGGCGACCGGCTTCTGGAGCAGCCGCGAAGAGATCGCCAAGCAGTGGGCAGTGGATCGCCGGTTCGAGCCGAACATGGCCGACGACAAGCGCGAACAACTGTATGCCGGCTGGCAGCAGGCGGTGGAAGCCACGATGGGCTTCCGCATCAGCTAAACACTGCCACCGAAACGACTGCGCCCACCATCCGGTGGGCGCAATGTCAGGTTAGCAACTCGCTTGAGTTACGCATTGCAGGGTTGCACGCTGCAGCCCTGCAATGCCGCAGCACTTACTGACCGCCGGTATTGGCGCGGCCGGCAATCGTGTCCGGATCCCAATGTTCCTTGATCAGGCCTTTTTCGATGCGGAACATGTCGAACCAGGTGGTGGTGTAAGTCTTGCTCGGATCACGCGGATCCGGCAGCGTGCGCACCGACACCAGCGTGACCAGGTCGCGATCTGCGGTGATGGCCACCAGCGGCAACTGCACGCGTTCCTGCACCGGCGTCGGCGGCACGAAGGCGGTCAGAAATGCGATGAAGGCGTCGCGCCCGTTTGCCACATTCGGGTTGTGCTGAATGTAGTTCTTGTCCATGTACATCGGCGCGTACTGCACCTGACCGGCTTCGAACACGATGCGCCAGAAGTCGTAGACCAAGCGCTTGTTGGCGGTTTCAATCCAGGTGGAACCGACCAGCATCTTCTGGTGGTTGGGATTGGCGGTCACTGCGGTCTGCGCGAACGCAGCCACGGGCGCCACCAGCATGACCAGTAACAAAGCGCGGGAGAACAGCTTATTCATGGAGTACTCCTTACGTGGAGAAGAGCGCTGCGCTGGCTGGGGGTGCCAGCACGGTGCACCGTTGATTAGTGGATGACGCGCCTTGGCAAACAGTGATTCTGCGCGTCACCGTCACGCTACAGAACAAACCGTCAGACACGCTAGTCTCCCACTGGCGCACCTGGTTACATCCAGGAATGCAGGTAATATGGAAATCACCTTCGCCGTGTTATCACTCGTCTGGAGAATTTATTAAGTGAAAATGGATCCTCTAAACCCTTTTCCACAAAGGAGGTCACCGATCTTTCAGAAATCGACCACATTAGCGAATGACACTGCACCTCAATTCATTACAAATTCACCCAGATCATCTTTTATGGATGGAGCGATGTTCTGCTGCCTTATGTCTTTAACGATCCGTCCCTGCTCCATAACCAGAATCCTCTCAGCACTATTTATGGTCTCTGGACGATGGGCAACGATAACCCTGGTGAGACTCATTTTCTGGATAGCATCATTAACCAATTTCTCCTTCATAACATCAAGATGGCTGGTCGCTTCATCCAGGAAAAGAATCTTTGGTTTTCGATAAAGCGCACGAGCGAGAATGATGCGCTGCTTCTGCCCGCCAGACAGCGAACTCCCCATATCCCCGATCAGACCATGATAGCCCATTGGCATGCATGCAATATCTTGGTGGATGGCGGCCATAGACGCCGAATTCTCGATACGCGCCTGATCGAACGAATTGTCAAAGCAGCTAATGTTCTCAGCAATACTTCCGGCAAACAACTGATCATCTTGCATCACAGCACCTACGATTGATCGCACATTGCGCGGACCGCATTTATGTATATCTACGCCCCCGAAACTGATTGTACCCTCTGTCGGCTTTAGCAAACCAAGCATGAGTTTTATCATTGTCGACTTTCCACATCCAGATGTACCGATGATGGCAACAGATTCGCCCTGAGCAACTTGGAATGAACAATTGCGGATGACCCATGGCTCTCCATCTGCATAACGAAAAGACACGTTAAATGCCTCGATGCTGTAATTCAGCGGAGCATCTAGTTCCGGCATCCCTAATGATTCGTCAGGCTCGGCTAGCACGATGTCGGCAAGCCTTTCTCCATGAAGCTTCAACATACGAAAATCTACAGCCTTATCGATAAGCGCCGCAGTCCTCGCCGCAAACTGATCTTTGTAGGCAAGATACGCAACAAGCATACCCACTGAGAATACATTATTCATAGCCAACATCGCACCTATCCAAATTACGGCGATGCGCTCAATACCAAAAACCAACTGACTTGAACTGGTAAAGCCTAGCGTGAGCTTTGCTAGCCTTACTTCCTCGTTGATCGTATCGACCATCAGATTTTCGTAAGTCGCCTGCCTTGAAGGCTCTTGGCCGGCGATCTTCAAGCTCTGCATGCCCCGGATGGATTCAAGAAGATGAGACTGCTGCTTGGCGCCTGAAACAAGATGACGTTCAGTGCGGTCTCTCATAGGGCCGTATGCAGCACTTCGGATAATCAAATAAATAGTGACTGCTAACAACGTCACTAGCGCAAGCTTCCAACTATAGAGAAGCATGACCCCAAATGTGACCAGTGCCATAAGACCATCAATCAGTGCTTCGACGAAGCTGGTAGTCATCGTCTTTTGGATCGATTGTACAGAGGAAACACGTGACGTAATGTCCCCCAAATGTCTCTTCTCGAAAAAGTCCAAGGGCAGACGCAGCAAATGAGAGATGACATTCCCCATCCACCTGATCCCCAACCGCGATGACAGATAGATGACGGCCCAGCCTCGAAGCAGACCTATTGCTACCTGTAGAAGCATGGCAAGACCAAAACTGATTCCGAGAACTGTAAGCAAATCACGATCCGCAGATATCAAAGCTTGATCAACCACCCATTGCGTAAAGAATGGAGCGAGTACTACAAATACCTGAAGTGCAATTGATAACAGCAGGATGAGCCCCAGAGAGTGCCACAGTCCATCAATGCGTCCAGTCAGCTGACTTACAGTGATCGATGGCCCACTTACCTCCTTCTTGAATTCTGCTAACGGGTTGAGCTCCAGCGCGACACCCGTAAAATGGTCTGAAGCCTCAGCTCGTGTCAGGACGCGACGGCCAATCGCAGGATCCAGGATGACTACATTTGAACGAGCGACTTTTGTCAGCACCACATAGTGATTCAAATCCCAATGCAGTATGCAGGGCAACTTCAGGTCATCCAAATGCTCCAGATCAAGTCGGAGCGGTCGGGATGATAAGCCGAGCTGCTGTGCGATGTGAATCAACTGGCTTAGCTTTGCCCCCTTTAGAGACAAAGGAAAGCGTCGCCGAATTTCGGTAAGCCCAATATTACTTCCATGAAAATTGGCGATCATGGCGAGCGACGCCAAGCCACATTCTGTCGCCTCGGATTGCAATATAGGCTTCATATTATTACAATTCTTAATTTGTGCACGAAAAAATTCTCAACCACTTGAGAAAATAGGACTTAAAAAATTTACCTAAGTGCGTGCAAACGGGGGACGTGCCATCATCCGAAACTAAATAAACTCATAATAACTACTTCACATCCTCGTGAGTCCTTCCAGTTTTCTTATTCCATGCATCCGTCAGTCGAGCCGCAGTGATCACAAGCGCCGCAAAGCAAGCTATAGGCAGGAACTTTTTGTCGGCCGTGGCAACGAATATCGCTAGGCCGCTGGCGCAAGCTGCAAATGTTGCATTGCTAATTCCATGGATCTTCATTTTTTGTGACCTTGGATGTAGTTTTATAAGATAATCGCCCAGTCGCAGCAAAACGTTGAAACTAAATATTTATTTACAACATTTTTAAGAGGGCGGCGTATGCCGCCCTCTAGTCATCTTATCAATTCAGATTCAGATAGTGCCCGATAATCGCACCATGGATACCACCGCTGACAGCACCAGCAAACGCACCGACTGGACCACCGACCAAGAAGCCGATTGAGGCTCCCGCAACTACGCCGGCAGAAAATCCATTCGAAGCACCTTCGCCTGCACCATCGACATCGTTTATTTCTAAATAATTTAGTTCACGCATGTCCGTAGCCTTTAAATTTCTGTAGATTTCATGAAATCAAATGAGATAGAGAGCGACCGCGATGCCACCGCCGATGAGGGCGCCAGCAGCAGCTCCAGGCAGACCGCCAACGAAGCCACCGGCGAAACCACCAGCACCTGCGCCGGTCAGGAACGCGGTGGTGGCACCACCCTCACCATCAACTTCGAAAGTCTCTTCAATAGTAAGTTCACGCATAACTTTCCCCCCTAATGTAGGCACACACAATGCGTGTGCAGAAAGCTGGACTATGCCAGCGGCTCACAGTGTTCAGTCAATGCTCAAGTCATCGACCGAACACAGTTCCTTTAATTGAGTAGATAGGCTCAAGTACCCACTCAAAAAATGATCTAGATTCGCCAAGAATGTCTGCATCTACAAGCATTCCTGGCTTAAGTTGCTCAGCTTTTCCATATGCGTCAACTGTCTGTGTCTTTAGTGCAACTGTGATCCTGTACATAGGCTCGGCTGATGCAACCGCTGGATTTGATTCCAGAGTGCTC
This sequence comes from Xanthomonas hortorum, assembly GCF_040279205.1. Classification (GTDB taxonomy): domain Bacteria; phylum Pseudomonadota; class Gammaproteobacteria; order Xanthomonadales; family Xanthomonadaceae; genus Xanthomonas; species Xanthomonas hortorum_F. Next base: position 96,209 of record NZ_JBEOLS010000005.1, on the reverse strand, counting down.
CGACTGATACGGGAGACAAGTCCCTCATGATGACCAAATTTCTGATATGGATATGCCTGATAGCGAAGTAATACTTTGTCCATCGGCGAAATAAAGCCGATCGCTCTGCTTGGGATCAAGAGTTCAGCTTCCAGTTTTCCATCGCCCGGCAACACACTCACTAGAGGTTGTCCGTTCTGCACTGCCTGACCTGCCTTGACTTGCTGGGCCGCAACTATCCCCGACGCAGGTGCAATGATCGCAATTTCACTACGGGCGACATTTTCAACACGCTCTTGCTCAAGCGAGGCGATATTCTGCTGAAAACTGGCATAGGCTTCTTGATCCTCGCTCGGAAGCTCATTGAGCATCTGTGCTATTTGATCGATCAGCCTACGCGTCGAAATTGCCTGTCGCTGCAGGGCCTGCATCTCGCCTTTCTGCGCAAGCGCAGCTGACTCCTGCTGCTTGATCTGTAAAATACTGACATATCGCTCATCTTCGAGCAGAAGCAAACGATCGAGCGTTTCCTGCGCAATCCGGATTTGCTCCTTGCGTGTAAGGATTTCGATTTCTATTTGACCAAGCTCGCTTCGCGCATTAGTCAGCTGTCTAGTTAGTCCATTGCGCTGCGCCTCGAACTTCCGTTTCCGTGCAACTTGTGCAGCCTCTAGGCCTGCCGCCCTTTGTCCAAGACGTACCCCAAGCGCGGCGAGCGTATCTCCATCTGTGGTTGTAGCGCGAGGGACCGTCAACACCGCCATTACTTGGCCGACCTGCACACGATCACCTTCTGCAACGTTGATTCGTGACATGAAACCACTCGCAGGCGCAGCCACTACAGCCATTCCATTTACGGGAACAAGCTGCCCCGCCACATGCGAGCGGCGCGTGTAAGAACCAAAGGCCAGCAAGAGCACGACTGCGAGTGCAATTGCACCCGAACTGATCGCTAGTATCCAAATGCTTGTTGGCTGAACGATAGATATGGTTCCCAACCAGCCAATACGCTTAGCTTCCACCACTTCCTTGCGAAATAGATCCGACATCTATGCCAACACCCCCCGTGCGTTTAGCATTTATATGCGAAGAGCGGACGCCACTGCAAGAGGGTCAATCGAAAAATTTTAAGGAAGGTCTGATCAACGCCGTCTTGGGAGGAGGCAGGCCCCATCGGCCATGCCGACCGCGCTCTGGCTCTCGGTTTTTCGCCGTTTCCGGCGCGTCTCCGAGGTGTAGCCCGCGTTACAGCCACGCCCTCCCCCAAAGACAAGCATCAACAGCTTTGCTTCAAAAACGCAAGCAGCGTCAGCACCTGCGCAGTGTTCTTCGCCAGCTCGCGATAGCGCGGCTTGACTTAGCCAAACTGGCGTTTGATCACTCGAAAGGGGTGTTCCACCTTCGCACGCAGGCTGGCGTTGGTGTGCTCCCAGCGTTTGGCTCACTTCAATTCGCGCTTGCTCTTGATCTGCTTCAGTTTCGAGGGCTTTTCCGCGATCAGATAGCGTAGCGTGCGCTTTCAGTTGTACTCCGCGTCGCCGAAAGACAGTGACATCGCCCTTATCCCATTGGAATTTAAAAGATTTTCGTAGGATCAGAGGAGTTATTTGGCCCTTCATTAAACTCGGAGTCTGGCGACATGCCTCCTACAGACAAGCCCTGCAACCTTTCTCACGACTGTAGGTACAGCACGAACCCAGCGAGTGGGCTCGGACACTCAGGTAACCCTGGCAGTGCACAACAAAGTAAATAATTAAATATAATATATTAAATATATATATAAATTTAAGACTGCCGATACCAGCAGGGGAGATGATGCAATAATTTGAGTGATTTGCATCAATGGCCATATTATGCACAGGTGACGGGAAGTCCGTAATTAGCTCCCGAGCGCTGATCCTTATAGTTACGCTGTCTCAGTCGGGCAGGAGGACTAACGGCAGCCCCGCATAGTTCTCTGCGATGGTCACCTGACCCGCCTTACTATCCAGCAGATAGTCGATCTCGGCAGTACGTATGCGTGCGGCAAATGCATCGTCGTGGTCGAGGGTATGCAAAAGGCTGGTCATCCACCATGAAAACCGTTCGGCCTTCCAAATCCGCTGCAGCGCCAGCGCCGAATACTGCTGCAGCACCGCTGTATCGCCACGCTCTTTCCAGCGTTCGAACAACTGTGCGAGTAAGCCGACATCGGCCAGCGCCAGGTTTAAACCCTTCGCGCCAGTCGGCGGCACGATATGCGCCGCGTCGCCGGCCAGAAACAGGCGACCGTACTGCATCGGTTCGGCAACAAAACTGCGCAACGGCGCAATGCTCTTTTCGATCGATGGGCCGGTCACCAGTTGCGTGGCCAAGGTGTCTGGCAGCCGCGCACGCAATTCATTCCAGAATGCCTGGTCGCTCCAGGCCTCCACACGCGCATCGGCAGGCACCTGCACGTAATAGCGTGAGCGTGTGGGCGAGCGCATCGAACACAACGCAAACCCGCGTGGGTGACGTGCGTAGATCAGCTCATCGTGCACTGGCGGTGTGTCGGCAAGCACGCCCAGCCATCCGAACGGATACACGCGCTCGAACAGGCGCAGTCGCTCGGGCGGAATGCTGGCGCGGCTGATGCCATGGAAGCCGTCGCAGCCAACGATATAGTCGCAGGCGATACGCTGGCGTTGGCCATCATGGGTGAATTCCACTGCGGGCGCATTGCTTTGTACCTCGCACAGGGTGACGTCCTGGGCGTTGTAATAGGTCGGCGCAGCGCTACGCGCACGTGCCTGCATCAGATCGGCGGTAACCTCGGTCTGGCCGTAGACGGTGACGCCACGCCCGCAGCCGCGCAGCAGGTCGATGCGCTCACGCTGGCCATCCAGCGACAGTTCGAAGCCGTGATGCAGCAAGCCTTCGCGCTGCAGGCGCTCGCCGACGCCTGCGCGCTGCAGCAGCTCCACACTGCCCTGCTCCAGCACGCCGGCACGAATACGGCCGAGCACGTGCTCCGGTGTCTGCCGTTCGATAATGACGGTATCGATGCCGGCGCGCAGCAACAGCTCGCCCAGCAACAGGCCGGACGGACCTGCGCCGATGATCGCAATCTGGGTTCGCATGCAATGCTCCTGCCTCAGCGGGCTGATGCAGGCCAGTGTCGGTAGCCAAGCGTGCGCTTTGAAGGGATGATTGCGTGCAGTGCTTGGACTTTTCGACGATGCCGACACGCGCGCCCGATATTGCTGCAGCCACCCACGTGCCCGCCTTTGGTCTGTACGGCGAGCACGATGCCGACGCGCCGGAGTTATTGCACTGGGAGTCGATCGCCGCACGTAGCCGGTTGCACGATTGGCATATCGTGCCGCACCGCCACGAAGACCTGGCGCAGCTGCTCTACGTGCAGCGCGGGCCGGCAATGCTGCAACTGGATGGCCGCAGCCAACGCCTGCGCGGCGCAACCGTGGTGTGGCTGCCGCCGTTATGCGTGCACGGCTTCGGATTCGATCCACAGGTGCGCGGGCACATCATCACCTTGTGCATGCCGTTGGTACGCAGTGTACTCAGTGCCACACCACTGCTGCAGCGCGCATTGGCGGCGCCTTTGGTGTTGCAGGTCAATCAAGCACGCAGACTGCTCGACGTGTTGTTCGCCACCATTGCCGACGATCACGCACGCCAGCGCATCGGCCACGAGGCCGCGTTGCAGGCGGCTGCGGCGCAGCTGTTGATCTGGACGGCGCGCACGGCACTGGAACGCGCACAAGATGCAGCTGCGGTAAGCCCGCAGGCCGATCCGGCATTGCGCCATCTACGCGGCTATCAGGCCTTGATCGACCAGCACTATCGGGCGCATTGGCCGATCTCCCGCTACGCCGATCAATTGGGACTGACCCCGGGCCATCTCAACGCACTGTGCCAGCGACTGGCAGGTGCCTCGGCATTACGCCTGCTGCAGCGCCGGATCATGCTGGAAGCACGCCGCAGCCTGCGCTACACCAGCCTGAGCGTGCAACAGATCGCGGCCAGCCTTGGATTTTTCGACGCTGCGTATTTCAGCCGCTACTTCGCCCGCCACACCGGCTGCTCGCCTACGCGCTTCCGTGCTGGCGATTGAGAGCGGCTGACAAGACTATGGCGCTCACCGCTATTTGGGCGCAGCCGGCTATTACTCAACCCCCGTACGTCTTGAAGTGATTGCAGAGCATGGATAGCTCAGTTGCCAGGGCGGCTGATCTGCGGGTTGGCTGCAGGGCCCTTGCCCGCCCACCATCGCGGGACACGCCGCAAGTACGTCCATGTAGGCTCTTACGCGGCATCCATGCCGCGTAAGAGCCCGCGACGGTGGGCGGGCAAGGACCAGTCGAGAGTGTCGGTGTGCAGGGTTGCAGGCAATGCATGACGTGCTTCTGATCTGCTAGCTATCGTGTCGTTCTGCGACCCGCACCAGCAAGGACACGCTACTTGTGGGGCCCTCAGCTTTTTACCCAGCGACCGACCAACATTCTGGTGCGGTGTCCTCACCGATTGCGGGACCGTGTGGCGGCATGGATGCCGCCACCGAGCCTACATGGACGTACTTGCGGCGTGTCCCGCGGGCGGTGAGGGCGCCGCGCCCTCGACTGACTAGGTTTGAGCGCATTTAGACGCCGCCACGACTCGAAATCTTGCTTGTCTTGCTAAGTGATTGGACAGTGCAGGCAGGTCGTGCTGAGTGGCGAGGGCACCGCGCCCTCGGCCAGCTCGCCCCCCGACCAGCTCGTCCTCACGACAACCTAGCCAGTTCTCAACGCCCCGGCTCGCGTAACGGGCCCGGGCTTGGACGCTTGGTCAGCTTGCGCTGCAGCGAGCGGCGGTGCATGCCCAGCAGGCGTGCAGCAGCGGAGACGTTGCCGCCGGTTTCGTGCAGTGCCTGCTGGATGTGCTCCCACTGCAGACGGCTGAGCGGTGTCATCATTTCCTGCGCGGTTTCTTCTTCGTCCGGCTCGGGTAGCTCGTCGTCTTCTTCGCCCAGCGCGCGCATGATGGTGGGGATATTGGCCGGCTTCGGTAGATAGTCGTCGGCGCCGAGTTTGATGGCCTCCACTGCGGTGGCGATGCTCGCGTAACCGGTGACCAGCAGGATGCGCATGTCGGTGCGAATCTCGCGTAGCGGCTGGATCAGGTTCAAACCCGAATCGTTGCCGAGCTTGAGATCAATCAGCGCGAAATCCGGCAAAGCACTGCGCGCGATCGACAACGCACTGGCCGCGTCGGTGGCGGTCAGTGTTTCCACACCGCGTCGCGCGAGGCTGCGTTGCAGGGTGCGCAGGTACAAGGTGTCGTCGTCGACCAGCAGGCCGGTACGCAGGGGAGTGCTTGTCATGCGAGTGCCTCGTGTTCGGAGAGCGGCAGACGGAAACCGACGCGGGCGCCGCTGCCTTCGGCTGGCAGCATCCACAGCTCGCCCTGCAGCCGTTCGACGGTGGCGTGCGACAACGCCAATCCCACCCCCATGCCGTCGTGCTTGCCGCTGTTGAACAAGGTGCCCGGCAACATGGCTTGCGAGGTGTCGAAGCCAGGCCCGTAGTCGCGCACTTCGCCGCTGAGATGGTCCTGCTCCACGCGCAGGGTGAGATCGATCTGCGGGCGCCCGGCACGTTCGCCGGCATCGGCCGCGTTGTTGAGCAACACCATCAGCAGATGGCTGACGCCGGGCTGCAGCAGCAGGCGCATTGGGGCGTCGTCGTTGCGGCGCAGCTCGATAGTCGGGCGCACCAGCCGCCATTGTTCCAGCACGTCCTTGACCGCTACCTCGCGGCTCAGGTGGCCGTTGTCGGCCGGCGCTGCCAGTGCCAGCACGCGCTCGTGGCACTGCACCAGCAACTCGCGCAAGGTATCCAGATCTTCGCGCAACTCGCTCTGGTCGCATTGGTCGGCGATGTCGTCGACCAGCAGGGTCATCGTCGCCAACGGGGTATTCAATTCGTGCGCGACCGAGGCCGCATGCGTGGCCAGCGCCACGATGCCTTCGTTGCGTGCAAAGCGCTCGCGCAACGTGGAAATCTCGCGCTCGCGCTCGCGCATCGACAAGGCCAGCCGCGTGGCGAACGCCAGCACCACCACCGTGGAGAGCAGGAAGTTGGCTGCCATGCCCCACATGTGCAGGCTCAGCGGGTCGAAGCTGCCGTAAGGCAGCGGCAGGCCGAAGGCGGCGCTGATCACGTAACCGGCCACACAGGAGGCAGCCACCGCCATTGCCCAGCCCAGCGGCAGAGCCAGCGCGGCCAGCGCGATCAACACCAGGAACAGCGAGCCGAACGGGTTGGCGATGCCGCCGCTCCAGCCCACCATCCAGGTCAGCACGGTGACATCGACCAGGATGTGGCCGAACTCGGTGGCCGGGCTGACCGCGCCGCGGTGGGCTACCCGCAGCTGTGCATACAGGTTGAACACCGCCAGCGCGGCCACGCCGGCCCACAAGGGTTGCTGCGGCAGGTCCAGGCCCATCAGCCCGGTGGCGACCAGGATGGTGGCGGCCTGGCCGGCGGTGGCCAGCCAGCGCAGGCTGCACAGGGTTCGCAGGAAGGAAGCGTCGGAGCTGTTCATCACGGCAATGCTATGCGCTCGGGGAGGTGGCGGTATGCGACAAACCGTCGCATCGGCGTGGAAGACCGCCCACGCGGTGCTTCAGCTGTGATCGGACCGCTGACAGGCTAAAATACCGCGATGTACGACGCCGTGACTCGCCCAACCCCTCCCGCCGACGCCACCGCCTGGCCGCGCCGCATCACCCAGGCCGTCAAGATCGGTAGCGTGATCGTGGGCGGCGGCCACCCGGTGGTCGTCCAGTCGATGACCAATACCGACACCGCCGACATCGCCGGCAGCGTCAAGCAGGTGTCCGAGCTCTGGCGCGCCGGCTCGGAAATGGTGCGCCTGACCGTCAACAACGCCGAATCGGCCGCGGCCATTCCGCGCATCGTCGACAAGCTGCGCATGATGGGGATCGAGGTCCCGTTGATCGGCGACTTCCATTACAACGGTCACCAGCTGCTCGCCGCCGAACCGGCCTGCGCCGAAGCGCTGGCCAAGTACCGCATCAACCCCGGCAATGTCGGTTTCGGCAAGAAGAGGGATCTGCAATTCGCGCAGCTGATCGAATTCGCCATCAAGTACGACAAGCCTGTGCGCATCGGTGCCAACTGGGGCTCGCTGGACCAGTCGCTGGCGGCGCAGCTGATGGACGAGAATTCGCAGCGCGCCACGCCCTGGGACGCCGGCCGCGTGCTGCGCGAGGCCTTGATCCGCTCGGCGGTGGATTCGGCCGAGCGTGCGGTGGAACTGGGGCTGGCGCGCGAGCGCATCATCCTGTCGGCCAAGGTGTCCGGTGTGCAGGAGCTGATCGCGGTGTATCGCGACATGGCGAGCCGCTGCGACTTTGCGCTGCATCTGGGCCTGACCGAGGCCGGCATCGGCAGCAAGGGCATCGTGGCCTCGGCTGCGGCGCTGAGCGTGCTGCTGCAGGAAGGCATCGGCGACACCATCCGTATCTCGCTGACGCCGGAGCCGGGCCAGTCGCGCACCCAGGAAGTGATCGTTGCGCAGGAGCTGTTGCAGACCACCGGCCAACGCGCCTTCACCCCGATGGTCACCGCGTGCCCGGGCTGCGGCCGCACCACCTCCGAGTTCTTCCAGGAACTGGCCGGCGTGGTGCAGAACCATGTGCGCGCCAAGATGCCGGAGTGGAAGATCAGCAATCCCGGTGCGGAAAACATGACCCTGGCGGTGATGGGCTGCGTGGTCAACGGGCCCGGCGAATCGCGTCACGCCAATATCGGCATTTCGTTGCCGGGCACCGGCGAGGCGCCGTCGGCACCGGTATTTATCGATGGCGAAAAAAGCGTCACCCTGCGTGGCGAGAACATCGCCTACGAGTTCATCGATCTGATCGACCAGTATGTCGAACGCACCTATGTCCGCCGCGCCGGCTGAATCGCCGGCCGGTTTCAGACATTGGCTGCGCAACAATGCGTGGCGCATGGCGTTGTTGTTCGCCGGCGTGTTGTTGCCGCTGGGGCTGTTTGTTGACCTGGCCGATGAAGTCCACGAGCTGGAAAATTTCTACTTCGACGAGCCGTTGCTGTGGAGCATGCGCAGCATCGCCACGCCGGGGCTGGATGCATTTTTCGGCCTGATCTCCAGAGTCGGCTACCAGTACGGCGTGATTCCGATCGATATTGCGATCGTGCTGGTACTGCTGGCGTTGCGGCGCTGGCGCGAAAGCACCTTCGCCGCGTTGGGGTTCGGTGGCTCGGCGTTGTTGAACATGGGCGCCAAACAGTTCTTTCAGCGCAATCGTCCGAGCTTGTGGGAATCGATCGCGCCGGAAAGCACTTTTAGCTTTCCCAGCGGGCATGCGATGGGCTCGATGACGCTCGCCGCGGTGGTCATCGCGCTGGCCTGGAACACGCGCTGGCGCTGGCCGGTGACCATGATCGCCAGTCTGTTCGCAGTGCTGGTAGGCGTGTCGCGGATTTACCTGGGCGTGCATTACCCCTCCGACATCCTGGGCGGCTGGTCGGCCGCACTGGTGTGGGTGGTCGGGTTGTATCTGGTGATGTTTCGCGGCGCACGGCGGCCGCATTGGCGTCGCCATCGCGCTGGCGCTTTCGTATCGCCGGAGTAGGTTTCGCGTTTCTGCCCGGGCTGGCGTAACCGCACGACTATCGTCATCGATCTGCAAGGTGCTGGCCGCCGAGACGGCGCGTTGCCTGCTAGAGACGCGCAGCGCAGTTGTCCTGTCGCCGCGCTTGCCCGCGACGATGCAACAGCCCACGCTCTTTGGAGGATCTCCGCGTGCAAGACGTCTTACCGAACGACTCCCACCCAAAGCAATGTCGCGTGTTGCGTGCCAGCGAAAGCGCACTGGCAGCGCAAGGCGTCCATTACGCGATGGGGATCTCCGCGCAAAGTACCGGCGCGACAGGACTAAGCATGCATGTTGTGACCATCGCGCCGGGCGCACGCGCCAAGCCGCATCTGCATGCCTCGCATGAAACCGCCATCTACGCGCTGACCGGAGTTTCCAAGGTCTGGCATGGCGCAGCCCTGGAGCATCATGACGTGGTGCAGCCGGGCGATTTTCTGTATATCCCGGCCGGGATGCCGCATCAGCCTTATAACGACGGCGTGGAAGCGGCCGTGGTGCTGGTGGCCCGAACCGACCCGAATACGCATGAAAGCGTCGTGCTGCTGCCCGAGCTCGATGGGCTGAATGGCTGAACGTGCGGACTGACAGCGTGTCTGCAGACGGGGGCGCGTCTGGAATGTGCCGATCGCAGCGGCCAACACTGCCTTGCACTCAGGCACGACTTGCTCGCTCCCGTCGCGACAACTGCAGCCCGATCACGCTGCCAATCACTGCCAGCAGAATCATGTAGTACGCCGGTCCCATCGGGTGCTGCTTGAGTAACATCACCACCACCAACGGTGTCAGACCACCAAAGACGGCATAGCCCAGGTTGTAGGCGAACGACACGCCAGACAGGCGCACCACCGGCGGAAATGCTTCGACCATGATGCGCGGGATCGCACCCAGGACGCCGAGCGCAGCGCCCAGCAGGGCATACAGCGGAAACAACAGCTGCGGGTCGCCCGCCAGTCGATAGAACAGCCATGCGCTAATGCCCAGAAACATACTGCCGGCAAGCAGCACGCGTCCGTTGCCCCAGCGGTCGGACAAAGCACCGGCCACGATCGAGCCGATGGCCTGCAGCAGGACCGCGAGCAGATTGGCCTGCAACGCAACCGCTGCCGGGTAGCGATACACGCTCTGCAGCAGCGTGGGCGTCATCAGCGATACCACCAGCACCCCGGCCGCGACCATCCAGGTCAGCCACAACGACAGCGCCACACTGCGTGGATGATCGCGCAGCACCACCTTGAGTGGCGTTTCGCGCGCGATCGCACGCATGGCCATCAGTTCGGCGAACACCGGGGTTTCGTGCAGCCAGCGCCGCAGATAGACCGAAAGCAGCCCGAAGACCCCGCCTGCCAGGAAAGGCAGGCGCCAGGCGTAGTCGGCGATCTCCTGCGGGGTGAAGGCGCGGTTGATCGCCCCGGCGCTCAGCGAACCGAGCAGGACGCCGGCAGCCAGGCCGGCGGTCAATGTCCCGCAAGCGAGTCCTCTGCGCTGCGCCGGCACGTGTTCCGCGACGAACACCCATGCACTGGGGACTTCGCCGCCGATGGCCGCGCCCTGCAGCAACCGCATCGTCAGCAGCAGGAGCGGTGCGGCCAGGCCGATCTGCGCATAGGTCGGCAGCACGCCGATGGCCAGCGTGGGCAATGCCATCAGCCCGATGCTCAGCGCGAACATGCGCTTGCGACCAAGCAGATCGCCGAAGTGCGCCATCACGATCCCGCCCAGCGGGCGGATCAGGTAGCCGGCCGCAAAGATGCCGAAGGTCTGCAACTGGCGCATCCAGTCCGGGATGCCTGGCGGAAAGAACAGCTCTCCCAGCACCGTCGCGAAGAAAATGAAGATGATGAAGTCGTAGAGTTCCAGCGCGCCGCCCAGCGCAGACAGGGCCAGCGTCTTGTAATCGCCGCGTGTGAGCTGGGTTGCTGGTGCAGTGCCTGGTGATGGGTCGGTCTTCAAGGCGTGACCTCCTGTGGCAGGTGATGGCGCGCATGCGCGTGCTGGAACGGTGATCTTTAACGCAGCTGTGCTGCCGCGCCAGCAAGGCACAGCTTGCACGTTTGTACGCAAGCAAGACGCAGGTGCACTTCGGTAAAGGCGCGGTGGCTGCGTCTTCGATGCCGATCAATCGTGCACGCTTGCCAGCGCCGCCGCCTCAGCGTGCAGTGCGGTGGTATCGAATAGCGGCAGCGGCGCATCGGCGGCACCCACCAGCAGCGAAATCTCGGTGCAGCCCAGGATGATCGCCTGCGCAGCTTGCTGGCCGACGCATGTCCCCGATCAGGCCAATGGTTTTGCTTGGAACTGGCATGCCGACCTCATCGCGGAGCATTCAATGAAAGTGCGCCTGCCGACGTGGTCCCGTCAATGTCAGGGTCGCGCCGACAGCGCAGTGTACGTTGGCATCGTTGCCATGCCATCGCGCGGGCCTGCGAGGCGCCGCTGCACGGACGGTTGATCACTCGCCTGGTTTTACGCCCTCTACCGGCGCGTGCGTGGCAGCGCGCCGTGCCAGCACGCTTTCGCGATGGGCGATATAGACGTTGGCGCCGATGATGATGGCCGCACCAATCAAGGTGTGGCGTTCGATCGCCTCGCCGAACAACCACCAGCCCAGCAACGCCACCAGCGGCAGCTGCATGAAGCTGATCGGCTGCAGCGCCGAGACTTCGCCCAGCTTGAGCGCGCGCGTCCAGAACAACTGCCCTGCGGTGCCGAAGATGCCGGTCGCCACCAGCCACAGCCAGTCGATGCCCTGCGGCCAGGTCCATTGAAACATCGCCGGAATCAATGACATCGGCACCCAGAACACATAGGTGTAGAACACCACAGTGTCGGAGTCGTCGTTGCGCGAGAGCTGTTTGATCTGGATCGCGACAATGGCGCTGATGACTGCAGCCAACAGCGCAACCAACAAGCCGGGCGTAAAGGTGGACGAACCCGGCCGCAGGATCACCAACACACCGATGAATCCTGCCGCCACTGCCAGCCAGCGGCGCATGCGCACCTGTTCGTGCAGCCATACCACCGCCAAGACGGTGACGAACAACGGCGTGGAATACGACAACGAAATCGCCTGCGACAGCGGCAGATGGCCGATCGCCCAGAACCCGCACAGCATCGAGGCCAGACCGATCGAGGTGCGCGCCAGATACTGCGGCAATTGCCGCGTACGCGGCAGCGGTTTGCCCGGCCGCACGATCAGCGGCAACAACGCCAATAACCCGAACGCGTTACGAAAAAACGCAATCTCGGTGGTGGAGATATTGCTTGATGCCAGCCGGATGGCGATGGCCATCAGGCCGAAGGCGAAGGTACTGGTGAGCATCCACAGCGCAGCACGTCGTGATGCCTGCTGCGCTGTCACCAATGCGCTCCGATGACGCGCGGTTCCGGTTCAAGAATCACCGAGTAACGCTCGCGTACCGACTCGGCGATGCGCCGTGCAAATTCCAGCAATTGCGCGCCGCTGGCCGTGCCGTAGTTGACCAGCACCAGTGCGTGGTCCGGCGACACACCTGCATCGCCCTCGCGCCGGCCTTTCCAGCCGCACTGCTCGATCAACCAGGCCGCTGACAATTTGCCCTGGCCTGGCTGTTCGCCGGGATACACCGGCATGTCGGCAAACGTGGCTTGCAGCGCGGCGATCTGCTCGCTGGGCAGCAACGGATTCTTGAAGAAGCTGCCTGCATTGCCCAGCACATCCGGGTCCGGCAATTTGCGCTGGCGGATGTTGATCACTGCCTGTGCCACATCGGCCGCGCCAGCCAGTTCGGCGCCCATGCTGGCGAGTTCCTCGCGGATACCTGCGTAATCCAGCCGCAGCTCGTGCAGCAGCGGCAGATTGAATTCCACCGCGACGATCAGATAGCGCTCCGGCAGTTGCTTGAACACGCTGTCGCGATAGCCGAACGCGCACTCGGCCGCAGCCAGCCGCACAAACTGCTGCGTGTGCCGATCGAAGGCTTCCACCACATGGATGAAGTCGCCCACCTGCGCACCGTAGGCGCCGATGTTCTGAATCGGACAAGCGCCTACCTTGCCGGGAATCAATGCAAGATTTTCCAACCCCGACAGGCCTTGCTGCAGCGAATACAGCACCAACGCATGCCAGTTGACGCCGGCACCGGCGCGCACGATGGCGTGGTCGGCGTGGTGCGCGATGATGCTCAGATCGCGGTTCTCGAAACACAGCACGCAGCCCGGCGGGTCGCCAGCCAGCAACACATTGCTGCCGCTGCCCAGGACCAATAGCGGTTGCCCGGCGATCTCGGGAGCGGCCAGTGCCTCGGGCAATGCGTCTGGCACATGGATGCTGAGCAACCAGCGCGCCGTGGCCTCCACATGAAAGGTGTTGAGCGCACGCAGCGGCGCGTGCTCGCGCAACTGCCAGCCCGGCTGCACGGCCTGGCTCATAACGGCGACACCGCACCGCCGCTCGGCGCTTCGCGGCGGCGACGAATTGCATCCACGCATTCGCCGATCAACTGCGGCCCGCGATACACCAGGCCGCTATAGCACTGCACCAGGCTTGCGCCGGCGGCCATCTTCGCCAGCGCATCGGCACCGGAGTTGATACCGCCCACGCCGATCAACGGAATCGATTCGGGCAGGCGCGCGCGCAAGCGGCGCAGCACCAGGGTGGATTGCCCCAGCAGCGGTGCGCCGGACAGTCCACCGGCCTCGCCAGCCAATGGATGGTTGGCGATCAAGGTGCGCGTCACCGTGGTGTTGGTGGCGATCACGCCATCCACCGCCAGGTCGGCCAGTACGCGCGCCGCAGCATCGATGTCGCGGTCGTTGAGATCCGGCGCCACCTTCACCAGCATCGGCACGCGTTTGCCATGTTGCGCAGCCAGGGCTTCCTGGGTTTCGCGCAACTCGGAAATCAAACGACGTAGCGCCTGTTCTTCCTGCAACTCGCGCAAGCCGGCGGTGTTTGGGGAGGAAATATTGACGGTGATGTAGTCGGCCAGCGGGTACACGCGCTCCATGCAATAGCGATAATCGCTGGTCGCCTCTTCGTTGGGCGTGTCCTTGTTCTTGCCGATGTTGATGCCGAGCAGCCCGCCGCGACGGCGCGCGCGCTGCACGTTGGCCACCAGCGCATCCACGCCCAGATTGTTGAAGCCCATGCGGTTGATCACCGCCTGATACTCCGGCAGCCGGAACATGCGCGGCTTGGGATTGCCTTCCTGCGCACGCGGCGTCACCGTGCCGATTTCGACGAAGCCAAAACCCAGCGCCAGCAGCGCATCGATATGTTCGCCGTTCTTGTCCAGCCCGGCACCGAGCCCGACCGGATTGGGAAACATCAAACCGAATGCGGGTGTCGGCAGCGGCACCGGGCGCTTGGCCAGCAGCGGCGTGGTGCCGGTGCGGTAGGCGGTGTCGATGGAGCGCAGGGCCAGCGCGTGGGCGCGCTCGGCGTCGAGGGAAAACAGCAAGGGGCGGGCAAGCGAATACATGCGGGTCAGTTCAATCTCCCGGCGAAAACGCGGGTCTGGTATTGGAAGTCGATGTGTCCGTCATGCGCATGCGCATCGAACAGCGTGCGTAGCGCGGCGAGCATCGGTGCATGGCGCGGGTCGTGCGCAAGCGGCGCATACGAAGACGACAATAGCCGGCCGCGCAAGGCGTCGAAATCCAGCTGTTGCGCATTGGGAAAGCGCGCCATCGCGCGGAAGCCATCGCCGAACCAGGCCTGCATCGTGGCGTCGTCCTGGTAACGCTCGGCCACGGCCGAATAGTCGGTGCCGTAGTCCAGCAGGATTTGCTCATAGCCGCGCAAGAAGTCGGTGGTGTCCAGCTCGCGGGTGTTCCAGTAGATCATCGCCAGCCCGTCGGGCTTCAGGATGCGCGCCCATTCGGCGCGAATGGCCTGCGTGTCGAACCAGTGGAACGCCTGCGCGGCAGACACCAGGCCAACGCTGGCATCGGCCAGCCCGGTGGCCTCGGCGGTGCCATCGATCGCCTGAAACTTGGGGAACCCCGCCAGCCACTGCTGCGCGGCTTCACGCATGGCCGGGTTGGGTTCCACTGCCGTGACCGGATAACCGGCCTCCAGAAACAGGCGGCTGGAGATACCGGTGCCGGCGCCAATATCGGCCACCGCGGTTGCCGGGGTCACACCCAATTCTTCGTGCAACCAGCGTAGCAACTGCGGCGGATAACCGGGCCGGTAGCGCACGTAGGCCGCGACGCGGTCGTTGAAGCGCTGAGCAGAGGAGGGCGCGGCCATGCTCAACTGTTTGCGGCCGCAAGCCAGGCCATACCGCCGAAAAACAGGATGAAGATCGCGAGTCCTGCCACCCAGAGCGCCACCGCCAGCCAGCCAAGAATCAGCCCGCCGATGGCCAGCCCGTCGCCGTCCAGGCCTTGCGGGTTGCGGCGGATTTCCGCCCGCGCCAGATGGCCGGTAATGATGGCGCAGAGGCTGCCCAGGAACGGGATGAGCGTCCAGCCAAGAATGCCTGCAACCAGGCTGACGATGGCCATGGCACTGGTCTGTCGAACGACGACGTTCATCAGCAACTCCTGTAGAAGGGCCGGCAGCCGACGGCTGACGTACCGCGATTATCCCAGAGCGGCCGCCCGAAAGGCGTGCCGTTTGCGGCCAAACGGCGATCGCGTGGGCGCGTTTGGCGCATTTGAGCGCTCGAATCGGCTGAGTGTGAGGCGTTGGGTGCCGCTACTCACGGCAACAAGGGGGGCAGGATGCTCCGCAGATTGCTGGTCCGGTGGCCTTGGTGCAGGCGGTTATCGGCTGCCGGTCGCGGGACATCGGCGACCAACGCCGTCACTGTCAGGCTGTCTCGCCAGCAAGCCGCCGACCGCAGTGCAGCGGCGTTGCCCAGCCGCAGATACGGCAGCGCGCCGGGCATTCTCCGGCGCGCCATGCGGTCTTCAGTCAAGATCGAACTTGATGCCCTGGGCCAGCGGCAGTGAGTCGGAGTAGTTGATCGTATTGGTCTGGCGACGCATATAGACCTTCCACGCATCCGAGCCGGATTCGCGACCACCGCCGGTTTCCTTCTCGCCACCGAACGCGCCACCGATTTCCGCCCCGGAGGTGCCGATGTTGACGTTGGCGATGCCGCAATCGCTGCCGGCTGCCGACAGGAACTTCTCGGCCGCCTTCAGGTTCTGGGTGAAGATCGATGAGGACAGGCCCTGCGGCACACCGTTCTGCAGCTCGATCGCCTCGTCCAGCGTGCTGTACTTCATCACGTACAGGATCGGCGCGAAGGTCTCGTGCTGCACCACTGCGTCGCTGTTCTGCAGCCCGGTGACGATGGCCGGAAGCACGAAGTTGCCGGGGCGGTCGATCGCGGTGCCGCCCACTTCGACCGTGCCGCCAGCGGCCTTGGCCTTGGCGATCGAGGCCAGGAACTGCTCCACCGCGCCCTGGCTGTTGAGCGGGCCCATCAGGTTGGCCGGATCTGTGGGGTCGCCGATCTTGCTGTCGAGCTGCTTGTACGCCTTGACCAGCGTGGCCAGCACGTTGTCGTAGATGGATGCGTGCACGATCAGGCGGCGCGTGGTGGTGCAGCGCTGTCCGGCGGTGCCCACCGCGCCGAACACGATGCCCGGGATGGCCAGCTTCAGGTCGGCGGTTTCGTCGAGGATGATGGCGTTGTTGCCGCCCAGCTCCAGCAGGCAACGGCCCAGGCGGTGCGCGACCTTCTCGGCGACCACGCGGCCGATCTGGGTCGAACCGGTGAAGCTGATCAGCGGCACGCGGCCGTCTTCGACCAGCTTCTCCGACAAGGAGGTGCCGGCATCGTTGATCAGGAAGAAGATGTCCGGGAAACCGGCGTCCTTCAACGCCGCATTGCAGATCTTCATCGTCGCGATCGCGGTCAGCGGGGTCTTGTTGGACGGCTTCCAGATGCAGATATCGCCGCAGATCGCCGCCAGAAACGCATTCCACGCCCACACCGCCACCGGGAAGTTGAACGCGCTGATGATGCCGACCAGGCCCAGCGGCTGGTACTGCTCATACATGCGGTGGCCCGGCCGCTCCGAGTGCATGGTGTAGCCGTAGAGCATGCGGCTCTGGCCCACCGCAAAGTCGGCGATGTCGATCATCTCCTGTACTTCGCCATCGCCCTCGGGCTTGCTCTTGCCCATTTCCAGCGCCACCAGCGAGCCCAGCGCATCCTTGTGCGCACGCAGCGCCTCGCCACACAGGCGAACGGCTTCGCCACGGCGCGGCGCAGGCGTGGTCCGCCACACCTTGAAGGCGGCCTGCGCACGTTGCACGATCAGCTCGTAGTCGTCCGGCGTGGTCGCCTGCACATCGGCGATGACTTCATTAGTAGTCGGATTGACCGGCTGCAGCACCCCGGCGCCGGTGGCCTGCGACCAGGTCGCCTCGCCAAGATAGGTACCGGAATTGGACGCGGCGAGGTCGAGCGCCTTGAGCAGGTCAGCGGACATGGGATCTCCAAAGGTCGGGACGGTCGCGCGGCGGCCAGGGCCCCCGCGACACGGGTAGCCGCCGATTTTAGCAGGCTCCGCCGACCACCCACCGGCTTGGCAATCGCAACGATCGTGCGACAATGCCGCCCTTGGCCCCGTAGCTCAGCTGGATAGAGCGTCCCCCTCCTAAGGGGAAGGTCGCCCGTTCGAATCGGGCCGGGGTCACAAGGATCAATGGATAACTTTTTGTCCAGATTTGTAATGTGCCAAATTTCTGTATTTATCCACTGGACGTTGCCAAATTGGCATAATCTGTTGTGGGAATGTCAAGGGCAATGAGAGTTGCTCATCGTCGCTGGAATGCAGTACTGACTTAACACCCTGTTTTAGTCGAGTTCCTAAGCATTGGTGAAATTATGCGAATAGATTCTGTCTCTGTCAGCGGTTTGCTCGGTCAATCTGACATCGTTAAATATCAATTTAATGGTGATTTGAATCTGTTGACTGGAAGGAATGGTTCCGGTAAGACGACTATACTAAAGTTAATTTGGCTAATAATTAGCGGAAACGTATTGATTGCTCTGAAAGAGGTGCCCTTTAGGTCATGCACCATTGTGACAAGTGAATACAGTTGTACGGTTGTCCGTACTGGAAGAGTCAACTGCAAGATCGAGATGGAGATCGGTGGTTTACCTTATAGCTTCGAAGACGATTCGGAAGAGCTCGGTGAATTCGGGGAGGCTGCGGAAGATAAGGCGGCGTCGCACCTGAGTGTGGGAAGTTCTCTGTTTTTTCCAACA
The DNA here is from genome assembly GCF_040279205.1 of Xanthomonas hortorum. GTDB lineage: Bacteria > Pseudomonadota > Gammaproteobacteria > Xanthomonadales > Xanthomonadaceae > Xanthomonas > Xanthomonas hortorum_F. The sequence goes on along the minus strand of NZ_JBEOLS010000005.1, from coordinate 78,344 downwards.
TTCCGCCGTATTGAGGGGGGCTTCTCGATGACGCCCACGCAGCGGAATCGCTCTGGAAATTTTTTCAGGACTGAATCAGATATTGATGAGCCCCTTGCTGCGCTGTCTCGTAAACTCACCGAAAAGGATCACATTTTTGTTTCTGCAATTTCTACACAAGACATTGTGAGCCTTCTCTTGAAGAAGTATGCAATCTTCTCGGAGGAGATAAATGGGTTTCAAGGTAATGTATCTCGTAGTGTAATTAATAAAATAAGGCAGTACGAGAATACTCAGGGGGGAGGGCAGAATGCGGATCAGTTGCTTTCGGAGACAAGAGCCGAGATTGAGAAAATTGAAGAATTTAGATCCGAAACCATGCAGCCATTGGATGCAATACGTAGCTTAGTTGAACGCCTCTTTAGACATTCAGGGATTTCGTTTGGAAAACGTTTGAGTTTTGGTGACGCCGCTGAGGCTGTAAATAGTGAGGCACTCTCTGCCGGAGAGAAGCAGATGCTGAGCTTCATCTGTTATAACGCGTTCTATAAAGATGCGGTTGTTTTTATTGATGAGCCCGAATTGAGCCTGCACGTCGACTGGCAGCGGCAACTATATTCAATTCTGGAGTCGCAAAATTCCGGAAACCAGTTTATATTCGCTACGCACTCTCCGTTCATTTATGCAAAATATCCTGACAAGGAAGTTATGGTAGGTAGCGATAGGGGGGATTTACATGTCTGAGAGTGTGCGGCCTACGGTAGATGAGATATATCATTTATTGAAAAGAACAAGTATCCCTACTGTTTTGGTGGAGGGTAAATGTGATGTTATTTTGTATAGACGAATAGAAGAGGATTTGAAGCAGTATGGGGTTGATATTCTTCCTGCAGGCAATAAGGGGGCAGTTCTAGCTCTAAGGGAAAGAATATTGAATGATCCTGTTTCGTGTCAGGTGCTTTTTATTGTTGATAAAGATTTGTGGGTGCACTGTTCCCCGGGTCACGGGCATGACGAATTAATCACCACGGAAGGGTATTCCATAGAGAACGACCTTTTCAGAGACGGTGAGTTGGAAAATCTATTAAGCGCTGATGAGGGAAAGGTCTTTCGTGCAGAACTTGCTGTTTTTGTTGAGTGGTACGCGCTCTCTGTCAACCGGTCGCTGGCAGGTATTGAGGATGGCTTTAGAACTCATCCAAATAAAATTTTGGACAACCGCGATGAGACTGTGATGAACATGCAGTTGCATGTTGGTGAACACTATCCGCACAAATTGAAAGATGAAATAATCGCTGATTATCGTCGTGTTCTGCGTGGGAAGTCACTGTTCGCACTGTTGGTGAGGCGTCTAAGTGGAAGAAAGCGGAATACAAAGTTTGGGGTGAATCAGCTTATGGAAATCGGGGCATCAAGGCGAGGCGAGAATTATCATCGTATTTGTTCCGCTGTAAGGGCAAGGTTGGAAGGTGGTGGCTGAGATAGCGATTAGCAAAACATAATTTTTCTGAGGGCATCGCAGTACCCTTCATGTTGTTAGGGATGGTCTGATCAATACTACCCAGCGATGAGACATGTGACATCGGCACGCTGAGCTGCGCTCAGACGTTGGAATTTCCATCGTTTTCGGCGCTTTTTCGCGCAATTCCCCGGATCAAAGGCGCATCTCGGCCGCGACAGGCAGCAATTGCTTTCGCTTCATCCACAGGTTCGACAGCGCAAACAGCGTCAGCACCTGTGCCGTGTTCTTTGACCCCCCTAATAACAGGCGCATCGTAAAGTAGAGACTTCGCCGACATGGGCCCCGTCATCACGAGGAGTCAAGCAATGAAGAAGTCACGCTTTACCGAGGAGCAGATGGCCTACGCGCTCAAGCAGGCTGGGTTGGGGATGGCGGTCGGCGAGATCTGTCGAAAGATGGGAATTGCCGAGGCTACGTTCTACGTCTGGCGCAAGAAGTACGGCGGCCTGGGCCCCTCTGAGCTCAAGCGATTGCGGCTACTGGAAGAGGAAAATCGGAAGCTGAAGCAGCTGGTGGCAGACCTGAGCCTGGATAAGGCGATGCTGCAGGAAGTCGTTACAAAAAAAATCTAAGGCCTGCCCAGCGACGCACCTGGGTAGGACAGCTTCGTGAGCGCTTTGGGGTCAGCGAGCGGCATGCGCTGCGGATCATGGCGATGTCGCGCTCGGCGTTTTCCTACAAGGCCAAGGCGCGCGATTGCAGCGCCATTCGTCAGCGGATGCGCGAGATCACCCAGACGCGCGTGCACTACGGCTGTGAGCGCGTTTTTGTGGTGCTGCGTCGCGAAGGATGGCGGGACAATCACAAGCGCGTCCACCGAATTTACAAGGAAGAAGGCCTGTCTTTAAGGCATTGCAGGCCGCGCCGCAGTCGCAGCGCACGGCGACGTCAACCGCTGAAGATGGCCACTGCACCGAATGCACTCTGGGACATGGATTTCGTGAGTGATGCACTGTTCGATGGTCGCCGTTTCCGATCGCTGACGGTGGTGGATCACTTCACGCATGAGTGTCTGGATATCGTTGTTGACCAATCGTTGAAAGGCGACGACGTCGCCGATGCGATGACGCGACTGGTGGCGCAGAGAGGCAAGCCTGCGGCCATCAAGGTGGACAATGGGAGTGAGTTTGCCGGCAAGGTCATGGATCGGTGGGCGTATGAAAACGGGATGGAGCTGGACTTCTCCCGGCGTGGCACACCCACCGATAACGCCTTAGTGGAAAGCTTCAACGGACGCCTGCGGCAGGAGTGTCTCAACGCGCATTGGTTCTTGTCACTGGCCGACGCACGGAGCAAAATCGAACAGTGGCGGCGCTTCTATAACCAGGAGCGACCCCACAGTGCACTGGCATGGAAAACCCCTGAAGAATTCGCCCGAAAATACGGGTCCCAAGCGAATTCCCAGGCGCCAAATCAGGCCGAAATCTCTACTAGCTAATGGCCCTGGATTCGGGGGGTCATACCTGTCTTGCCATGCTTAGCGGGTTCATCGAGCAGCTGCTGCAGCGCAGGTGGCCACTTCGCGTGCTTTTGCTAGTGCATAGACCAAAACGGCCAGATTCTTTTGCTGGCAGGGAGGTTGCGCATGGCAGAATACGCGCAAGCTTAAAAGGGGAGCTATCGTGATTGAGTTCTGTCCGCTCGAGGCGGCTTGGGGAAACTTGGCTGATTGGGCTGCTGTTGTGGTCGGTGTCGGCGCGGCAGTAGCAACCACAGTGGTTGCAGTTCTCGCTCACCGTACGTCGAAGCGTGCGGCTGAAATTGCAGAGGAAGCGACAAAAATCGCAGCGCAGCAGCATGATGAGTTCATCAAGACCCGAGAGGCAAACGGAAAAATTGTTGGACGGGTACTGGTTCATGAGGTTTCTCAGCTTCCAGTTGAGCTTTTCGCATTGCGAGAAAGCTGCAAGCGTGTCCTCGCTCGTGGCCTTCCAAGAACGGAAGCTGAAGTCGAATTTTTGGAAAAAATCCTCAAAAGGGCAGCGAGGTCGTTTCTTCGTGGGACGGAGCAATCGGAAGATCGATTGCATACTCTTCCCGATACGATTGGTAACGATTTGGCTGTTCTTATCGGATACAACCGATCGCTCAACGAGATGAGCGCTGAGCTTCTGAGTTTTATAAAAATCAACACCTATGCCAATCAAGAGCCTTCGACGGTAAAGGTTTTCGGAGGTAAGCTGGAGCAAATTGAACTTTTGCAGAATTATCTGGAGAAGTTCTCCACATACTGTGTTGGTGTAGTCAATGAGCTGCGTGTTTATGTGGGAGCTGAGCCCGCTGATTTTTCTAAGTTCGATGTGGATAAATCCACCAGCTGATTTCATGGTGTCACCCCCTGGTACCATCAGGTAGATCGCGTCCACGCGATCACGCAGCTGCAGGCACGCGCGGCCGAGCTGTTTCGTTACGTTCCCCTGATCGTCCTTCGTACTGAAGTGAAGGTTGGCGTGTGCATATTTGGCGCGCTAGTATGATGGTGGCGGAGAATGCGCCAGATGAGGACGGTCCCACCGCGCCACGGCTAGAGCCTCTGTTGCGCTCAGGCGCGTGTTGAATGTGCTGTGGCTTCAAGCGGCTTTTGGCCGCTTTCATGACAATGAGGGAAATCACTGTCAGCCTCTCGTAAAATTGATCCAGCCACAGTTAGAGGTCTCCGGGCACACTAGCCCCCAAGGAGACCAACGATGCGAAAAGCAAGTTCACCGAGAGCCAGATCGTCGCCACTCTGAAGCAGGTCGAGGGCGGCCGCCAGGTCAAGGATGTCTGTCGCGAGCTGGGCATTTCCGAGGCCACGTACTACGTCTGGACGTCAAAGTACGGCGGCATGGAGGCCGCTGATGTGCAACGCCTTCGCGACCTGGAGACCGAGCACGGCAAGCCATGCACTGAAGGATGTCATCGCAAAAAAGCTGTAGACCCAGCGCACAAGCGCCCGCTTCTGGCCTGGATCATCGAGCAGCATGGCTGTAGCGAGCGCCGGGCCTGTTCGGTGCTGGGGTTCCTCGCTCGACGGCACGCTATCAGCCTCGTCCTGCTCGGGATGATGAGGTTATTGCGCTGTTGTCCGAATTTGCCGAGCGTTTTCCTGTGCGTGTTGAGAGCGACTTGGTCCTGGCCGCAAGCGCAATCAATGTGCTGATACAAAACATCGTTGGCTCCAGCATCAATATCTTGTCTGCGCCGCGGCTGCCAGGGCGGCTATGCGGTAAGTAAAATCATGTCTTAAGGTAGGAAGGTTGCATGCAGCACTTCCGTGCCTACCCATGCCGCACCACCCGCACCCCCACCGGCCTGGCAAACTTATCCATCGCCACCGATGAGATACGGCTATGACGCAGCAGGCTACCAAGCTGTTCGGGAACGCCCAAACGTTGATCGACTTCCGGTTCGAGCACGGTGCGGCGGCGTTTACGCCGGTCGGCTTTGGCAAAGCGCAGGCGGTTGTACTCGGCCCAGCCGACGGTGGTGATGGCGCTCATCAGTGCGATCACCGGCAGGGCGCCCAGTGCGAATGGGTCCAGTGCGTTGTGCTTGAGATAGAGCTCCGTATAGGCGCTGCGCAGGCCGAAGAACCAGGCGATCAGCGTTGCCAGTGGTGCCCACAGATAGAAGTAGACCATCCAGGCGCCGGCGGTGGCGGCGCCGTAGGCGAGGCGGCGCGAGCGGCCGAGGCGTTGCGGCAGGTTGATGATGGGCGGTGTCATTGGATTCCTCGGTCGGGGCTTTTCCAGCGGGCGCGTTTGCTGCGACGCGCGAGCAGGGCACGTGGGAAGGCGATGACGGCGGTGAGCATGCCGATCATCCAGAAGGCGACCGGATACCAGATCACCCAGAAGAACTGGCGCGCCAGGCCTTTTTCGTAGCGGCGTTCGATTACCAGGCTGGTGGCGAACTGCATCAGGCACACCACTGCCAATACCAGGCCATGCCAGCGCGGCAGGATGGTGTCTATGTACAACGCAGGCGGCATGGCGATGAACTTGCCGAGCAGCCACAGCACGATGATGAAGAGCATCGTGTAGGCCCAGGCCAGGCTGAGCGCGTATTCCAGCAGCACGCCCCACATACGTCGGCTGCGCCAGGACAACACGCGGCGGCCATGGCTCTGCAACACTTCCACGCCACCGCGCGCCCAGCGCAGGCGCTGCATCCACAGGCCGCGGAAGGTCTCCGGCATCAGGATCCAGCACAGCGCATTGGGCTCGTAGCGGATATCCCAGTCGTCGAGCTGCAGACGCCAGGAGATGTCGATGTCTTCGGTGACCATGTTGTCGGACCAGAAGCCGACGTGATGCAGCGCCGAACGGCGAAACGCGCAGATCACGCCCGACACGGTGAACAATCGTCCGTAGACCCGCTGCGCACGCTTGATCAGCCCCACGATGGCGGAAAATTCGCCTACCTGCATGCGGCCCATCAGCGTGGTGCGATTGCGCACGCGCGGATTGCCGGTGACGCCGCCGACGCGTGGGCCGGAGATCAGGTGGCCGACCATCCAGCGCGTGGCATTCGGGTCCAGGATGGCGTCGGCATCCACGCACACCAGATAGTCCGAGCGCGATGCCAGCGTGCCCACGCGCAGTGCGTTGGCCTTGCCGTGGTTTTGCTCAAGATGCACTACGCGCAGGCGCGGATGCTGGTGGGTGAGATCGTCGAGCGCTTCGGCCGTGTTGTCGCTGCTGCCATCGTTGATGGCGATGATCTCGAAATCCGGATAGTTCTGCGCACTCATCGCGGCGATGGTTTCGCCAACGTGCTTGGCCTCGTTGTAGCAAGGCACCAGCAACGACACGAACGGCTCGCTGGACAACGGTGGCGGCGATGAAGGACCGGGCGTGCCGCGTTCGCGCCGCAGGTAGTAGTACGTGCCGCCGATCATCCAGAAGAAGGCCATGATGATCGGATAGAAAAACGCGAAGTTGAACAGGGCGCCCAACAGGAGGCTGGTCGTCATCGGTTACCGCTCGATATAAGGGAATTGCCGAGCCGACATGGCCTCGCGCGCTTCGGGAAGAGACGGGTGGCCGCCGATGAAGTCGTCGGGGTAATACGCCAGATGCCGCACGCCCGCAGCCAGAAGCAACTTGGTGTGTTCGAGCAGCAAACCGTCGGGCAGCGGCTTGCCGGTGCGCCAATCCACGGTCTGCAGTTCGAAGATGGTGTTCTCGAAGCCACGCGGCTGCTGGCTGACACGCTGCGCCAGCTGCTGCAGCCAATGCTGCGGGTCGTTGGCCTGTTCCATGTACGGCATGGCCATCAACGCGGTGTAGTCGTAGGCCGAAGCAAACGCGTCCAGGCGCTGCGCAAACCAGGCTTCGCTCTGGGGCTCCAGCACTGGCTGCGCGAACAGGTTGCGCACCGTCACCAGCTTGGGACGCCAACGTTCGGCGGCCGCTTTAAGTTCCTGTGTGAAGCCGATCAGCTGATGCGTGCGTTTGGCCGGATCGCCATTGCCGTAAGCAGGTACTTCGTCGTCGCGCAGGTAAGCATCGTCATGGAACAGCAGGCCTTCGAAATACGTGTTTGCGGCAAGGTCTTCGTAAATATCCGCGACCAGCTGATGCGTGCGCGGATTGCCCGGATCCAGGCGCGGCACATCCTTGGCGTCCTTGCCGCGAATCTGCAGTGCGGCCTGCTGCTCGGCATCGGGCAGATGAAAGCCCAGCACCGGCAGCCAGGCGAACACGCGTACGCCTGCACGGGTGCGCAGCTGCCAGGCGACTCGCCCGAACAGATCCGCGCGCATCGGCAGATGCCGGTTGGGGAAATACAGCGCATCGGCTGCGCCATCGCCATCCGGGTCGGCGAAGGCCTGCAGGAACACATGGCTGGGGCCGATGTCCTTGACGCGCTGGACCAGGACGTCGAGGTTGCGTGCCAGTTGCGCCGGATCCGGGTCGTAGACGTAATCCAGATCGATCTGGATCGCACGCAAGCCATCGCGCGACAGATCGCGTCGCAGTTCGCCGGCCAGATCGCGCACATCCGGATTGTTGAACAGCAACAGGCGGCCAAGGCTGGCCAGCGATTGCCCATCCACGCGATCGCGGCCTTGTTGGCCGATATCGGCCTCGTGCGAGCGGCCTTCCAGATCGAAGCTGAGCGTCATGCCCAGTTGCGCGGCAATGGCGTTGCTTGCACGGTTGTACGCGGCATACGGCCACACCATGGCACGCGGCGGTTTGCCCAGATGCGCCACGATGGCGTCGCGGCTATGGCGCAGATCGGTCTGGATGCGCTGGCGATAATCCGCTTCGCTCTCGTAGCCCTTGCCTGCATCCCAGTGACGGGTGACCGCGGCAGGCGTCTGATTGCCGAACGGATTGCCGGCGATGCCTTTGTGCAAGTCATCGCTGTGCGAGCCGATTTCGATCAAGCCGCTGTCCTGCATCTCGCGCAGTTGCGCCCAGGTGACGAAATCATCGTGAGTGAAATCGCGATGGCCGTAGGGCACCACTTGACCAACCGGTAATTCGACCCAGCTGGTGACGGGTGCGACCAGCGCGGGATAGCCGTAGGCCTGCAATAACGGAAACACACGCGTGTAGACGCTGCGCAAGCCGTCGTCGAAGGTGAGCAATACCGGCCTGGAGGGCAGGGCACGCTTGCCGGCACGTGCGTCCAGCACTTGCTGCACGCTCACCGGGTGGTAGGCATGCGAGCGCAGCCAATCCAGATGCGCGGCGAAGTTGCTGGTGGACACCGCATAACGATCGGGATCGCCCTTGGCGGCGACGTCGTCGCGAATATCGTGGTAGCTGAGCACCAGCAGGCCCGCCTGCGCCGATGACGCAAACGTCATCAGCAGCAAGGCGACCAGCAACAGCGGCAGGCGGATCAAGGCGTACCTCCCCATCGGAAATCCAGGTCAAATCCAAGTTGTTGTTCGCGCTGGCCGTCGTAGACCGGGCGCGACCAGCTCACGCCATAACTCAGCGCACTGCCGTCGCCCAGCGACCACAGGTGCCGATAGGCCGCGCTGGGCACCCACTGGCTGCCGAAGCCGGATTGATAGGTCGGCCCGGCAGTGACTTCCAGCCGCTGCCGAAAGGCGTAGTCGTAGCGGCGCCAACCGATCTGATCGATGCGCACGCCGGCGGCCACCGCAGAGCTGCGGCGCGGATTGAAGTAATTGACTGCGCGGTCGTCTTCGGCGCGTCCGGCCGAGGCGGCGAACAGGCCGTCGAGCAGCACGTGCGGGCTGGCCCACAGGCGTTGGCTTCCCGAAAGATCCAGCTGATCGCGCCGATTGCCATCGCTGTAGCGCAACTGGCGTGCCTGCAATTCCCAGCGGCTTTCGTCGTTGGGTGTCCAGCGCACGGCGGCGCCGATGCTGTCGCCGGTGATGCCGAAGCGGCGTGCCTGCAATGAAGCTTCTGGATCACGCGTGCGCCAGGCGACGCTGCCATACCATGCATCGGAAAAACGCCAGCCGGCATCCAGCGCCCAGGCGGTGCCGTCGCGATCGAACTCATCAAGCGCACGTCCGCCGTAAGCGCTGAGATCCAGCCGGTCGTAGTGGTAGTGCGTTCCCAGCCAGAAGCTGCGATAGCGCACCCGCGTGTTCTGGAAATCGGCCCAATCATCGCGTGCGCGCAAACCCACACGCCAGCCCTCGCCGAGAAACGGCGACTCGGCTTCCAGCAACGTACTGCCGAAGTCGTTGCCGAGCGGCGAGGTGCTGTTGGTCAGGGTGTCGTTGTCGCTGCGTCCGCGCGCATGGCTGAGATGTACCTGCCAGCCGCGTTGCCGTTCCAGCGAAGCGCCGAGCCGTTGCAGGCCGGCATCGTCCGGGTATTCGTTGCGAAGCGGCGCAAACGTGGCATCGGCCAGATCCAGACGGTCCAGATCGCGCTGCGCTTCCACCACGCCACTGCGGGCCTGTTTCTGATGCGGATCCAGCGTCAGCGCAACCGCGTTACGTTGCAACGCTTTGGTGGGTTGCCCTCGACGAAACTCGATCGAGGCCAGTGCGGCCTGTAGCTCTGCATTGTCGGGACCAATTGCAACGCGCTCGCGCAGCAAGGCGTCTGCGTTGCGGTTGTCGTTCGCTGCAGAGCGTGCAGTGGCCAGTGCGATATCTGCACTGAAGCGATCCCAGTTTTCGTAACCGCTGGCCGCACCGTTGCGACGCGGCCACGGCGCTTGTGTGGTCGAGAGTTTTTCGAACAGTGGCATCGCCAGATCGAAGCGTTCCTGCTCCAGCAATGCGTAGCCGAGCAGGAGCTGGGTATTGAAGTCGTTCGGGTTGTGCTGCAAGGCTTGCCGAAGCACGGCTTCGGCTTCGGCCGGGCGACGCAGGCCCATCAGCGAATCGCCGACCGTTGGCAACACATACGCGGGAACGTCGATCCCTTCGGCTCTTAATGCCTGGTAGTTGGCCACCACATCGCGATGGCGCTGACGTTGGTTAAGTGCAACCAAGGTGTCGACACGCAGCCGCGTGGCTTCCCATGTCGAATTCGGCGGTGATTCGCGCTCGATGCGGGCGACATTGACCAAGGCCTGGTCGGTCTCCGCATAGCGATGCGCGGCATCGATCGGTTCGGCACTGGTCCACCCGATCACGCGGGCAACGCGATCGTTTTCGATGCGCTCGCGTTCTTGCTGCGAGAACCAGTCCGGACGCCGCCAAACGGCCTCCGCCGCAAGCTGCGCGCTGCCGAGGTCGGTCAGCGTGATCGCACGCATGGTGTAGGCACCGCGGTCGCGTGGGTCTTGGCGTAGTACACGCTCGTAAATGGCGAGCGCATCTGCATAGCGCTGCTGGCCGCGTAACTGCTCAGCCTGCTGCATGGGAGTGTGGGCAATGGAGGCGCCAGTCACTTCTGTCGGCCGCACTTCACCGCTGTGCGCCTGAGGCACACATGCGGCAATCAAAGAGAGGCTGAGCAGGGGAGTGAGTGCGCCTTTGCGGTCAGGACAGCCGCGACGCACGTGGTTGCGTAGGCAGGAGGGAAAGGGTGTTCATTAGCGTTCCAGGCGTATGACGACTGGCGATACTGCGTATGCCCATGTAAAGCCTATGTCGTCACGGAGCTGACGAGATCTTCATCGGTTGTGTTCGCTTAAAAAGCGACTCCCATCACATTTGTGCTTGTGAGCTCGGACTTTGACCAACGTTCTGATAGCAGTTTCCGCAGTAAGCACGAGCACAGCGAGCTGCAAAACATAGGGGCCCAAGTATTCCTAAAGTCAGTAAATGAAAACTAATCGATATGCATAAATAGTCATCTCTGAAATTTCTTATTTGGCAACATGTTGCCGGATGTTCGAGTCATTGCATTGGGGACGGATGGTCGGTTTAACGAATCCGTTCTTTGGACACATCCACTTTTTAAGTGATTCAAGTCACATAATCGAAAGGGTCGGGTTTTTCTTACAGGGTGGCCCCTACACGGCACGTTGACCCGCTCTTAACGTTCCAGCAAAGTTGCGCCGCATTCGTTGTGCTGAAGGGTTGCGCCGCCGTGTTGGCGGCCAGGCACAGCGGTGTAAGCGACGGCGCGCTGAGGCGCGATCCGTCGCACAGGGGGCAGGACAGATGTGGATGCGATCGGCGCCAACGGCGCTGGCGGCTTGCCTTTGGGCTGTCGCCGGGCTGGCGGCTGCACAACAGTCGGCACCGACAACGCTGGATCGGCAGGAGCAATTGCGCCAGGCCGAGGAGATCCAGAGGCGTCAGGACCAGGAGCGTCAAGCGCCCTTCGCCGGCCCGCGTGAGGAGGCCGAGCGCGTGGACGCACGCAGCACAGTGCTGCCGAAAGAAGAACTCTGTTTCCCGATCGCCCGCGTACGCCTGTCCGGTGCGGGCGACGACGGTGCGCGCTTTGCGTGGTTGTGGGAATCGCTGCGCCGTTATGAAGGCCGCTGCATCGGTCGTGCCGGCATCGACATCATCCGCCGTCGCGCGTTGGATCAATTGGTCGCGCGCGGCCTGGTCACTACCCGCATCGGCGTGCCCGAACAGGATCTGTCGCGCGGCGAACTGCGTTTCGAACTGATGCCCGGCCGCTTGCGCGCGGTGCGTGTGGTTTCCGACACCGGTGGCGAGCATTGGAAAAGTGCATTGCCAATACGCACTGGCGATCTGCTGGATCTGCGCGCGATCGAGCAGGCGGTAGAGCAATTCAAGCGGCTGCCATCGCAGGACGCCAAGATCGACATCGCACCGGGCGAGGCGCCGGGCGAATCGGATTTGGTGATCACCCTGCAGCATGGTCGGCGCTGGCGCGGCGTGGCCAATGCCGACGACTCTGGCGTGGAAGCCACCGGGCGCGTGCAGAGCGGGCTGGATTTTTCGCTGGACAACCCGCTAGGCCTCAACGATCTGCTCAGCGTCGGCTACAGCCATGACCTGGCCACGCGCGACCAAGAGCGCGGCACGCGTGGCAACAGTCTCAGTTACAACCTGCCGTGGGGCTGGTGGACGTTTGCGTTGTCGGCTTCGTCGTATCGCTATCACCAGCGTGTGGATGGGTTTTTGCAGACCTTTCAGTCCAGCGGTGAATCCAGCAATGCGCAGCTGGATATCCAGCGTGTGCTGCATCGCGCTGGCACCAGCAAGACCTCTGCGGGCGTGACGGTTGGCCGGCGGCGTGCGCGCAGCTATCTGGATGGGGTGGAGATTGGCATCCAGCGCCGCGATACCAGCAGCGCGGAGTTCTACTTCACCCATCGGCGTTATCTGGGTGCGATGCAGCTGGACGTGCGCATCGCGCATCGGCGTGGCACGCCGTGGTTCAACAGCCAGTGGACCGGTTACGACCCGCAGATCGGGTTCCCGACATTCCGTTATGGCGTGACCACGCTGGACGTGAGCACCGCCATGCCGTTCAAACTGGGACCGGTGCCGATGGCGTGGGAAAGCAGCCTGCGCGCACAGACCGCCGGCGAGCTGCTGCTCGGTTCGGAGTTCGTCACCATCGGTGGTCGCTATAGCGTGCGCGGCTTCGACGGCGAAGCGACGCTAGGTGCGGAAAAAGGCGCTTATTGGCGCAATACCTTAAGTTTTCCGATCCAGCAAATTGGCTTGACGCCGTATCTGGGGTTGGATGCCGGCCGCATCGATGGCACCAGTGCCAGCGGGCTGCGCGGGCGCAGTCTGGTGGGCGGCGCAGTGGGTCTGCGCGGCGGTTGGTTCGGCGCCAGCATCGATGCATTTGCCGGCTGGGCGATCCATCGCCCGGATGGTTTTGGAAGTGCGCAGCCGGCGTATGGCGCGCGTGTGATCTACCAGTTCTGACATGGATCGCGCCGCCATCCGGCAGCGCGCTGTTGATTGATGACGCCCACGAGCGGCGAGAGAGAAACGATGGACACCGAAGCGATGAACCTGCGTGGTTACCTGGCCGAACAAGGCAAGCGCGCGCTTGCCTTGCTGCTGTGCTGCACGGTTACCTGGACATCGTTTCCGGCGTGGGCACAGGTTGCGCCAACGCCCAATCCCGGCGGGCAGACACCTGGTCAGCAGGTCGCAGCCAATGGCGTACCGGTGGTGGATATCGTCGCGCCCAATGCGCGCGGCATCTCGCATAACCGCTACAGCAATTTCAACGTTGGCCCGAACGGGTTGATCCTCAACAACAGCGCGCAGATTTCCAAGACCGAACTGGGTGGTTATGTCGCCGGCAACGACAATCTGCAGCGCAGCGGTGCTGCGTCGCTGATCCTCAACGAAGTGACTTCGGCAAGCAGCCGCCTGCAGGGTTACACCGAAATCGCCGGCGCCAAGGCGCAATTGGTGATCGCCAATCCCAATGGCATTTCCTGCGATGGCTGCGGATTTCTCAACACCTCGCGCGTCACCTTGACCACCGGCACGCCCAATCTGGGCAGCGATGGTGCATTGAATGGCTTCAACATTACCGGCGGTGCGCTGAGTATCGGCAACAATGGGTTGGACGCGTTCAATGTGGATCGCCTGGATCTGCTCTCGCGCCAGCTCAGCGTAGAAGGCTCCATCTGGACCAGAGAACTGGTCGCTGCCGCAGGCGCAGGGCGGGTCAATTACGACGGCATGCTGCTGGACGTGGTGCCTGGCACCGATGGCGCGGCACCGTCGATCGGTATCGACGTGGCGCAGCTGGGCGGCATGTACGCCGACCGCATTCGCCTGATCGCGACCGAAGCCGGCGTCGGCGTGGTGAGCCGTGGCACTTTGGCAGCGCAAAGTGGCGATCTGCAGATCGACAGTGCGGGCCAGGTGAGTCTGAGCGGCACCACCGTGGCACGCGATGGAATGAATGTGCGTGCGGCCGGTGACCTGGATCAGCGCGGCGTACTCGGTTCGCAGCAGGGCGATGTGCGTCTGCGTGCTGCGCGCATGACGTTGGCCGGCGATCTGGTTGCCGCCGGTGGATTGGATGCGCAAGCCAGCGGCGTGTTGAGCCATGTTGGCCGCAGCAGTGCTGGGTCGATCCGTCTGTTCGGTTCGGAATTGACTGCCGATGGCAGCCTGCATACCGCCGGCGCCTTGGATCTGGGCGCTGATGGTGTGCTGCGTAGCGGCGGGGTGGCGTATGCAGGCGCGGGTGCCAACGTGCGTGCGTCGCGGATTGCCTTGACGGGCACGCTGCAGACTGGCGCTGCAATTGCATTGAATGCAAACGCGATCGATGCACTAGGCACCTTGGATGCTGCGACGACACTGCGCGTGAGCGGCAGCGGCGACGTGCGCCTGGGTGGATTGGCGCAGGCCGGGCAGGGCGCCGATGTGCAGGCCGGCGGCCGGCTGGAGTTGCAGGGTCAGTTGATTGCTGCGGATGCAGTGGCGCTGAATGCGACGAGCATCGACATTGCGCAGCGCGGTGCGGTGTCTGCGGGTGGCGATCTGGACTTGCGCAGTGCAGGTGCATTGAACAATGCCGGTAGCGGCTACGCCGGCCGTGATCTCCGTCTCCAGGCAGCGACTGTGACCACTGTGGGCAGTTTGTCTGCTGCGCGCGATGCGCAGGCGGCGGTTTCGGGTGGTCTGGTCAATAGCGGCACCTTCGTTGCGGGCAATGCGCTGACCATCGATGCGGCGCAGTTGGAAAGTCGCGGCGATATCGGCAGCCAACGTGGCGATGCTACGCTGCGTAGTCGCGCTGGTCTGACCCTGAGCGGCAACACTGTGGCAGGCGGTGCATTGGCATTGGACGCCGCAGCAGGTGCGCAGTTCTCCGGCACAGTCAACGCGGGCAGCTTCAGTCTTCGTAGTGGCAGCGAGACCGCAATCTCCGGCACGCTGCAGACCACTGCTGGTGGGTTGGTGATCGCCACCGGCGGCGATCTTTCCAGCGAAGCGCTTGTGCGTTCGGCAAGCACGATCGATCTGCAGGCAAACGGCGCACTGCGTCAGCGCGGACAGCTGCGCAGCGATGGCGCGCTGCAGTTGCGTGGCGCGGCGATCGAACACAACGGTGTGATCGATGCGGGCGGCGATCTGCGTATCGCAAGCGCTGCCGACCTAGTGTTGGACGGCACCGTGCAAAGTGCCGGCTCAGCCACCTTGCAGGCGGGCGCAGCACTGGATAATCGCGCGAAGGTGATCGCCGCCGGTGCGCTGGACGTGGATGCAGCAACGCTGCGTAACGCACAGGGTGCAGCGTTTTCGTCGGATGCCGATGCACGCGTGCGTGCGACTGGCGCGATAGACAATGCAGGCAGCCTGTATGCGGCGAACGATCTGCAGCTCGTCGCAGGCACGTTCACGCAAAGCGGTAGCGCCAGTTCGGGTAACACGCTTTCGGCAACTGTGAGCGGGTCATTCGACAACGCAGGCAATGTGGTCGCCAAAAACGCAATGCAGATCGATGCCGGCAGCTTGCGCAGCACCGGGCAACTCGGCAGCGAAGCAGCAGGTGTTCGTCTGGGCAGCCAGGGCGATATCGCGCTGCAAGGCGTTGTCGCCGCTGCGACCACGCTGCAGGCCAACGCCGCTGGCGATCTGCAGCAGGCAGGGTCGTTGAGGGCTCAATCACTGGCATTGAATGCCGGGCGTGATCTCACCGCCGCTGGCACACTGCAATCGACATCCACGTTGGATCTGCAGGCACAACGCGCACTCACGTTCGCAGCCCAGGGCCAGGCCGGCGGTGACGCTTCGATGCGCGCTGCCGCACTGACAACCAGCCAGGATGCGGTGTTGCAGAGCACTGGGGTGATCTCGCTGGACGGTGCGGCCATCGACAGCCGCGGCAAGCTGGATGCGGGTAGCGATCTGCAGATCCGTAGTCAGGGCGATCTGGCGCTGGCGGGTGTGGCACAAAGCGGGCGTGACATTGCGTTGAATGCCACCGGTGCGCTCAGCAACGCAGCGCAGGTGTTTGCAGACCGCGATCTGGCGTTGCAGGCAGGTAGCCTCGACAACACCACAAGCGGTGTGTTGGCGGGCGAGGGAAACATCGCCCTGACCACTACGGAACTGCTGAACAACGTTGGCCGCGTGCAGGCCGGTGGCGATCTGCAGATCAGCGCAGCAAATATGGACCAGGCCGGCAGCGCGTCTGCAGGCAAGGCGCTGCGCGCCGCCATCGCAGGCACGCTGGCCAACCGCGGCAATCTGATCGCCAAGGATGCGTTGCAGGTCGATGCGGCCACGCTGCGTAGCAGTGGGCAGTTGGGTAGCGAGCGGGCCGATGTCACGTTGAACAGCCGGGACGCGCTGCAACTCGATGGTGTGGTTGCAGCGGCCGCTGCATTGCGTGCGACCGCTGGCGGCGATTTGCAGCAGGCCGGTTCGCTCAAGGCACAATCGATCGCATTGCAGTCGGGGCGCGACCTCTCTGCAAATGGCACTCTGCAATCGGCATCCACGTTGGATCTGCAGGCGCAGCGCACGCTCGCTTTGAACGGACAAGCATCGAGCACCGGTGACGCGAGTGTCACCGGCGCGAACATTGTGACTGGTGCAGCAGCAGTGCTGCAGAGCGGTGCCGCCATCACGCTGGATGGCGGCTCCATCGAGAGCCGTGGTTCGCTCGATGCGGCGACTGATTTGAACGTGCACAGTGCCGGTGATCTTGAACTGGCTGGCGTGGTCCAGGCCGGGCGCGATGTTGCGCTGACTGCTGCGGGTGCATTGAACAATGGCGCTCAAGTCGTCGCGGCGCGCGATCTGCGTGTGGAAGCGGCTACTGTCAACAATGCCACGGCTGCGACCTTGGGCGCGCTACGCGACCTGCGTATCGATGTGGCTGGCGTGTTGGAAAACAATGGCAGCCTGCATGGCGAACGTGGCCTTGCACTGAACACCGGAGCCCTGCTGCAGCGCGGCCGTGTTTATAGCGGCGACGCCGTGTCGATCACTTCCACGGGCGCATTCGAAAACGCGGGCCAGTTGGTGTCCGGCAAGGACCTGACCATCGCTGCGGACAGCATCGTCAGCAGTGGGCAACTGGGCTCGGTCAACGGCGCACTGACGCTGACCAGCCAGAACAACATCGATCTGCAAGGCATTGTGGCTGCGAAGACCACCGTGCAAGCAACGGCGGGTAGCGACCTGCTGCAAGCCGGCTCGCTCAACGCGCAGGCCGTGACGCTGCAGGCTGGCCGCGATCTCACTGCCGGTGGCACGCTGCAGACCGCGTCTACGCTGGATCTGCAGGCGCAGCGCACGTTGACCTTGAACGGTCAGGCGCAGGCGGGTACCGATGCCAACTTGCGTGCCAACACCATCGCCACCGGTCGCGATGCCGTGCTGAAAAGCGTCGGCGCGATCAGCCTGGAAGGTGCGGCAATCGACAGCCGCGGCACGCTCGATGCCGGCACGGATCTGCGCCTGCGTAGCACGGGTGGTCTTGCGCTCGCAGGCGTGGCGCAAGCCAATCGTGATGTTGTGCTGAGCGCCACCGGTATCTTGAGCAACGCGAGCCAGGTCGTTGCCGGCCGTGATCTGTCGGTGCAGGCCGGCAACGTCAATAACCTGGCCGCTGGTGTGTTGGCGGCCGATGGCAGCGTTACGCTGACCACCGGCGCACTGCAAAACGCAGGCAGCCTGCAGAGCGGCGGCGATTTGCGCATCACCGCTGCCAGCATGGATCAGAGCGGTACTGCCATCTCAGGCAAAACACTGACCGCAAACGTTGCTGGTACCTTGGACAACCGCGGCAACCTCATTGCCAAGAATGCGCTGCAGGTGGAGGCAGGCAGCTTACGCAGCAGCGGCCAGCTTGGTAGCGAGACCGCCAACGTCACCCTGATCAGCCAGGGCGATATGACACTGCAAGGGGTCGTCGCCGCAGCGACCACGCTGCAGGCAAACGCAACTGGTGATTTGCAGCAGGCCGGCTCGCTCAAGGCGCAATCGATCGCACTACAGGCCGGGCGCGATCTCACCGCCGCAGGCACGCTGCAGTCGGCAACGCAACTCGATCTGCAGGCACAACGCACACTTACGTTCAACGGACAGGCCGTGTCTGCAGGCAATGCCAACCTGCGCGGCGCGCGTGTCACCACCGGTCAGACCGCGGTGCTGCAAAGCGGCGGTGCGATCAGCCTGGACGGCGCAGCGATCGACAGCCGTGGCGCACTCGATGCAGCCACTGATTTGAATCTGCGCAGCACCGGCGACCTGGCGCTTGCCGGTGTGGCGCAAGCCGATCGCAATATGGTGCTGAGTGCAGCCGGCGCGTTGACCAATGCAGCGCAGGTCGTCGCTGGTCAGACCTTGAACGTCACGGCAGCCAGCGCAAGCAATGCCGCCAGCGGCGTGTTGCTCGCGCAAGGCGACGCCATCTTCGCTATCGGCGGCTTGCTCGATAATGCCGGCGCCGTGCGTGCCGGCAACCAACTCACATTGGGTGTCGGTTCGTTGCGTCAAACCGGGCAGGCCTACGGCCTGCAACGCTTGGGTGTGATCGCCACCGGAGCGGTGGACAATCGCGGTGATCTGATCGGCGGCAATGGATTGCGCGTGGAAGCGGCGCAAGTCAGCAGCAGCGGCCAGTTGGGCAGCGAGCGCGGCGATGTTGCATTGATCAGCCGCGGCAACCTGCAGCTCGGGGGTAGCCTTGCATCGACTGGTACCTTCTCGGCGCAGGCCGATGGCACGCTGGCACAAAGCGGTACCTTGAGTGCAGGCAGCACGCTGGAATTGCGCTCGAAGGGCGACCTAAGTGTGGCCGGCCAGGTCGGTGCTCAGCAGGTCACCCTGACCAGCGATGCCGTGTTGCGTCAGCAGGGTACCGTCAGCGGTACGACGGTGGGCCTGCAAGGCGCGCGTATCGAGAATGCCGGGCAGACCGCCGCTTCGGGCAATCTGAGCCTACGTGCGGGTGAAATCAGTATTGCCGGCACGGTTGGTGCCGGTATCAACGCAGACGGCAGCCTGGGCAGCGGACGCACGCTGAGCCTGATCGCTGATCGTCAGCTCAGCGCCTCCGGCAAACTGCTGGCCGGCGGTAACCTCACCGCGCAGGGCAGCCAACTGCAGCTGGCTGGTGCCAGCACACGTGCCACCGGCAATGTCGCACTGACAACCGGCAGCAACCTCGATCATCGGGGCGGCGATTTGCTCGCAGGCGGCACGCTGACCGTGCAGGCTGGCGGCAGCATCGACAACGGGCGTCTCAACAACGTCGCAGGTCAAATGCAGGCCAACCAGCTGAGTATCGACGGCGGCAGCTTGAGTAATGTCGGCGGGCGGTTGGTGCAAAGTGGAAACGGGCTGACCCGCATCAGCATCGGCGGCGCGATCGACAACACCGGCGGCACGCTGGCCAGCAATGCGCAGGATCTGACCATTACCGCGGCCAGCCTGGAGAATGCGCAGGGGCGGGTCGAACATGCGGGTACTGGCAGTTTGTCGGTCACCAGTCGTGGCGCGTTGGGCAATAGCGGTGGGCGCATCCTGACGCAGGGTCAACTGACGCTGGGCGCCAGCGGCGCGTTGAACAATCAGGGCGGCGCGATTGCCGCAGCTGGCGATGCGGTGCTGACCGCTGCCAGCCTTAACAACGTCAATGGTTCGGTCTCCGCACGTGGGTTGAACGTGCAAACGGGCGGCACCACCGACAACCGCAACGGCCTGCTGCAGGCCAGTGGTGGTGCGCTGACCTTGCGCGCCGACAGCCTCAGTAATGCCGGCGGCACCGTGCAGGCAGTCGCCAGCGCTGGTGCGGGCGGCAGCTTGCGCGTTGAGCTCAATCGCGGCCTGGACAACGGCAACGGTACTATCGGTGCCGGCACCGACGCAGTGATCACTGCAGAAAACATCAGCAGCAGCGGCGGCAGTCTGCAAGCCGCACGCGACCTCAGCGTCACCGCACGCGGCCAGTTGGACAATCACCAAGGCGGCAAGCTCAGTGCGGGGCGCGATCTCAACGTTGCCGTCACCGGTGCGCTGCTCAATAGCGGCGGCCAGCTCGATGCCGGCAACACGCTGACCGCATCGGGCGGCCTGATCGACAATACCCAGGGCAGCATCGTCAACAATGGTGGCGGACTGACGCGCATCAGCACGGGCGGGGCCCTGACCAACACCAGCGGCAATCTCGGTGGCCGCGGCAGCGTGGTCATCGACGCTGCCAACATCGCCAACAACGGCGGCCAGCTGGTTGCTGGCGGCGATCTGATCGCTAGTACCAACGGATTGAATAATCAGGGCGGCAACGTTTACGCCGGTGCCAATTTCCTGCTGCAGCGCCCGGGCGCCACGCTCGACAATCAGAACGGCACCATCAAGGCCGAGCAATCGGTGCGCCTGACCCTGCAGAACTTGAACAATGCGGGCGGCAAGATCGGCGCCGGCAGCGTCACCGGCGGCACTGGCGACGTGGTCATCGACACAGTCGGCTTCGACGGCGGCGGCAGCATCCTGGCGCAGAACCTGCTGGATCTGACGCTGCGCAGCGACTACACGCATCGCGCCGGCGCCGACCTCACAAGCAACGGCAATTTCAATCTGCGCGTGGGCGGCAACCTGGTCAACGAGTCCACGCTCAAGGCCGCGCGTATCCTGGATATCACCGCCAGCAACATCACCAACCGCGCCGGCGCCAATATCCTCTCCAACGACACCCGCCTTAACGGCGGCAATCTCATCGACAACGCCGGCAGCATTTCCGGTAACAGCGCGCTGTCGCTGGTGGCAAACAGCATCAACAACACCGGCAGCATCGTCGGCGGCAATGTCTCGGTGAATACGGGCACGTTCGTCAATGGTGCCGACCTTGGCGGCGCGACCGACAACGCAGCCTATGGCTCCGCGCTGCTCGGTTCCACCGGCAATATGAACCTGATCGTGCGCGATCAGCTGCTCAATCGCGATGCGCGCATCTTTAGCCTGGGCAACATCGCCATCGGCGGCGCGCAGGATGGCGGCGGCACGCTGGTGTCGCGCACCGGTGTGGTGAATAACCTGTCGGGCAGTATTGAGGCTGATGGGAATATTTTGATTGCGGCGAATCAGATCAATAATCGGCGGCGAGTGGTCGACGCTAGAACCGGCCCGCTGACTGACGCCGAACGTTTTGCGGCAAATGCAGCGATGCCTGAGGATGAAATTCGGCGTGATCCCAGTCCTGGGGCAACCGTCATGGGCATTCGCTACACAGGACATCAACCGGGGCTCTATCGTGCGTATAGCGTGCGCGAGCGCGAACAGCTGATCGCCGCTAGCGCCGAAGGACGCATTGCTGCTGGCGGTAATATTGCGTTGTCTGGATACGTGACGAACAATGTGTCCACCATCGCCGCCGGTGGAGCGCTACTGTTGAATCAACGCGGCGTCGGTGGTTTATCGGACGCGATGCTCTCCAGCAGTGACGATGTGCTTAATCAGTCGCTGGCGCTAAGGCAGGTTGTCGATTACACGGACACCGAATACAGCGCCATGCCGATCAACGGCGACTGTATGCATCGTCCCGGTCAAAATCTTCCTTGCTATTGGGAAGAGGATGCGCGCGTTGTCGGATCCGGCACATTGGACAATAGTTATCTCGCCCTGGGCGCCAGCATGACCGGCGGCCAAGGTGTCAGCATCAACGGCGCCAACATCAGCAATGGCGCTGTCGGTAGCGACGGCCGCAGCATCAGCGGTGCCTCGCTCAATGGCGTGGGCGCACAAGGCGGCTTGAACGGTCGCACCATGCAAAGCGCCGCTGGAGTTGGCGGTCAAGCCGTGATCGGCCGTGCAAACGGCGGCGCGGCCAGCATCCGCGTGGCGACCGGCACTGCCGGCAGCGCAGGAACGCAAGTGGGCGCCAACACACAGGATGCAACGCTCGCCGCATCGGGTGGCATCGTGAAGATGTCGGTCGCACCGGTGATGTCCAACGACAGTGGACTGGTACGCAGCACGGTCGATCAGGCCAACGTGCAGACCACCGCTGCTGGCACAGGCGTTGTTGCAGGTGCGAATGAAAGCCGCAACCGTGTCGACCTGGCCACCATTCCGGTGACCAGTATCGTCGGCGGCGGGCAGACGTCGCTGACGCAGATCGACCTGCCCATCGGCGGCCTGTATCGCCTGTCCAATGGCACGGCCACCGACCGCACGGCGATGGGCCGCGCAGCAACCGGCCTGGGCGGCATCAACGCCTGGCGCAGCAATGGCCCCGGCCGTCGTTACCTGATCGAGACCGATCCGCGCTTCGTCAACTACGACAACTTCATCAGCAGCGACTTCCTGCTGGACAAGCTGGGTGTGGACCCGGAGTGGACCCAGACCCGCCTGGGCGATGGCTTCTACGAGCAGCGTTTGGTGCTGGATCAGATCACCCAGCTCACCGGCCGCCGCTATCTGGGCAACTACGCCGATGGCGTGGCGCAGTACCGCGCCTTGCTGGAATCCGGCGTGGCCGCCGCAGGCCAGCTGCAACTGAGCATGGGTGTTGGCTTGACGGCCGAACAAGCCTCAGCATTGACGCAAGACATCGTGTGGATGGTCGAGCAGGACTACCAGGGCCAGAAGGTGCTGGTGCCGGTCGTGTATCTGGCATCCAACTCGCTGCAGTTGCGTGGCAATGGTGCCTTGATCGCCGGCAGCAACGTCGAGCTCAACGCCACCAATTCCATGAGCAACCAGGGCGTCATCGCCGGCGCCGATGTCAGCATCACCGCCGGCAACCTGCTCAACCAGGGGCGCATCAGCGGCACCGGCAGCGTGTCGCTGGAAGCCCGCAACGACCTGCTTAACCAGGGCCAGATCCAGGGACGCGATGTGGCGCTGGTGGCTGGCAACAACCTGGTCAGCGAAGCGTCCAAGGCCATCAACGGTGTTGGCATCCTGTCCGGCATCACCGCCAGCAACACCCTGCAGCTATTCGCCGGCAACGACATGACGCTGACCGGCACCCGCGTGCAGGCCGGTGGCAGCGCGGCGCTGATTGCGGGCAACAACCTCAGCCTCACGCCCAGCGCCTTGCGTGACGACAACGGCCTGCTGCGCGGTGGCGATGCGGTGTCGGTGACCACTGGCAAGGACCTGGTGATGTCGGCGGGCAACGACCTGCAACTGCATGGCGTGACCATCAACGCTGGCGGCAGCGCCGCCTTGCAGGCAGGCAACAACCTCTCGCTGACCCCGACCACTGGTCTGGATGGCAAAGTCGCCACCCGCACCAACATCAGCACCGGCGACAGCCTGCAGTTGACTGCCGGCAACGACCTCACCATCCGCCAGGCCGAAGTGAAGGCCGGCGGCGATCTGATCGCCGCAGCAGGCAACAACCTCAACGTCGAGTCCGTCCTCAACGAGAGCGAAACCAACAGCTACAAGACCCGCAATGGCAAGACCCGCGTCACCACCACCACGACCACGCAGAGCATCGACCAGCAGGCGCTCACTGCCGGCGGCAACCTGATCCTAAGCGCCGGCAACGACGTCAATCTGGTCGCCGCAAAACTCGATGCCGGCAAGGGCTTAGGGATCAGCGCCGGCAACGACATCAACGCCAGCACGCTGACCACGGTGGACACCAGCAACACGCTGGAGACGCGCAAGCGCTTCAAGCAGACCACTGCGACCAGCGACGAAACCGTCTACGGCACCGAGTTCAACGCTGGCGGCAACCTGGCCATGCAGGCCGGCAACGACATCACCCTGACTGCCGCCTCTGCCGCCACCAAGGAAGGCGGCATCAGCCTGGCTGCCGGCAACGACGTCAACCTGCTCGCCGCCAGCGAGCAGCACGACGCCGTGCAGGACATGACCAAGAAAAAGAAGGGCACGTTCTCAAGCAAGACCACGACCACGCATGATGAGTGGCAGGACAACGTGGCGGTTACCACCACGCTCAGTGGCGACACGGTGCAGATCGCTGCGGGTAACGATCTGCTGTCGCAGGGTGCTCAGGTTGCCAGCACCGGCGATGTGGTACTGGCCGCAGGCAACAACCTCACGCTGGACACGGTGCAAAACACGCACAGCGAGGAACACGAAAAGACCGTCAAGAAGTCGGGTCTCTACGGCGGCGGCGGATTCAGCGTCGCCCTGGGTGTCACCAAGAAAACCGATGGTCTGGACGTCACCGAGGTCACCAATACCGGCAGTCTGGTCGGCAGCACCGACGGCGCGGTGACGATGACTGCTGGCAACAAGGTGTCCATCACCGGTAGCGATGTGCTGAGCGCCACCAGCACCACCATCGTGGGTAAGGAAGTCACGATTGCCGCGGCGGAAAACACCGTGGACACGGTGCAGACGTCCAAGCAGCAGAGTGCGGGTATCACGCTAGGATTGACCGGCGGAGTGGTGGCTGCGGCGGAAGCTGCCTATAGCGCGACCAAACGTGGTTTGGAGGTAGAAGACGACCGTCTAAAGGCACTTTATGCCGCCAAGGCGGGATATGCAGTCAGCGATGGCGTAGCCGAGTATCAGGCAGCTGCGGCCGCTGGCAGCAGTATGGGGGGCGTGAGTCTACGCATCGGGATCGGCGCTAGCAGTGCGTCGAGCAAGACGACCACGCATGAGGAAACCACTGGCGGTAGCCGCATCCTGAGTGATGGAAATGTCACCATCGCAGCTACCGGCGGCGACCTGAATGTCATCGGTAGCAAGATCAATGGTGCAGACGTCGCGCTCTCTGCAGCGAACGATCTGAACTTGCTGAGCAATTTGGAGTCCAACACCAACAAGTCGGAGAACAAAAACGCCGGTGGCGAGATTGGTGTCAGCGTTGGCACAACGACGGGTGTCTATCTCACTGCCTATGCTGGTAAAGGCAGTGCCAAGGGCAATAGTGACGTACACGCTGAGAGCGTGGTGACCGCCAACGACAGGTTGACGTTGATCAGTGGCAACGACACCACGATCAAGGGCGCACAAGCAATTGGCGGCAAAGTGCTGGCCGATGTTGGCGGTGACCTGTTGATCCAAAGTGAGCAAGACACCAGCGACTACAAGAGCAAGCAGCAACAGGCGGGCATGACGTTGGTGTGGGGCTTTAGCGGCAGTAGCGCGAACTACAGTCAGCAGAAGGTCAATAACAGCTACACGAGTGTTAATGAGCAAAGTGGAATTCAAGCCGGGAATGGCGGATTTGATATTAAGGTGGGCGCAGATACAAAACTGATTGGTGGCGCTATTGCAAGCAAGGGTGATGAGGCGCTTAATCGGTTGTCAACCAATGGCCTGGTCGTTGAGAATATTGATAATATTTCAAGGGGGGGGGCTTCTGGATTGGCATTGTCCGCGGATTCAGAAATTTTAAGTGGCAGTAAATATGCTGCAGCCAAAGGGATTGTGAGTAACATGCTGGGTGATGGGAGCGCGAAAGAAAATCACTCAAGCAGTACGCATAGTAGTGTCGCTGCAGACTTTATTGATGTGCGTAATGGTGACTACTCAGGATTGCATGCTTTGGATATGAGTTCTTTAGGTCTGAGTGATGTCGGCCTGGAGAAGGTAGACACCGCTGATCTGCAAGAGCGAGTTGAATTTAAGCAGCAAGCAAAAAAGCTGGTCTATGATCAAGCAGTTAAATATACAGACGAAGCTTATAAGACTATGTTTTTAAAAGAGGCAAAAGTCTATGTGGTTGAAAAAGACGAAAATGGAAAGCTGCTCGATCCGCGAGAATTAAGTGTTGATGAAAAATATAATTTAGAGCCATCTGCTGATGGGATGGTGCACATAGCGGATAATGGAATAAATAATGTCCTTAGTGGCGCTAACAAATATGCGAATCAACATTCTTCAGCTGATGGTCCTCAATATTTTGTGCACTTTCCAAAGGCAAGTGATGCTTTCTCTGAAATCTTAATTGCTGGCTACCAGAAATATATGGAAAGTGATTTTCTTGGATTGGCTAATGCTACTGAAGTGACTCGCGGCTATATGCTGCAGTACGGTCAAGAGGGCTTGGTTCTTGATGCCCATAGTCGTGGTTCACTAACGGTTGGGAATGCAATGGAATCCCTTGATAATTTACTTGGTTCTTCTGGGTTGCTTCGGGAGACAAAAATTAACTTCATCGGGCCTGCTTATAATGCGGGGGCGGCAGATCATTTGTTGGGTTATTTGCAGAATCGTGATTCATTGCCAAATCCCCAAGATGCTGTTATTACACTTCAAAATCATTCCAATGATTTTGTTGGAATATTCAGTGGGCTAAATCCTGTTACCGGAGGTGTAACTCCTCAAGGTGGAAACTCACTCTGGGAACTCCTTAGAGTCATGGGTGGTAAAAATACTCCACATAATTGTTATGGTGCAGCTCCGGCGGAATGTTCGCCACTCTGGGTTGGATCGCCGGAAAATCGTTCCGTGCCCATTCCTATTAACAAAGTTCCAACTACCGGCATCGATAATTTTATACAGAAAATTGAGATTTTAAGGGGATCTCTGAAATGATGAGGGCATTTATTTTATTAAATTTAATTTTTATTTTGGTCGGCTGCATTCCGTTGGCTGATCGTTCGCCTCCTCCTGATGATTACGAGACATGGAAAAAGGCTGGATCTAATAATTTGGCTGTTTGGAAGGTTATGCTTGAGTGTGGTTACGCTAGCCCTTTTAGACCGCGAGAGAAATTCGCTGATGGATATCGTACTGAAGAGCAAGTCACCGAATCTATGCTCTGCATTCAGAATATGGGCTATGTGAAATATGTGAATGGAAAGGTTTCGCTTGTTTGTGATGGATTTAGAAGGGGGCTGCTTCCTTGTGAATATGGATTTAAAGTTCGCGAGCCAAGTGTTGAGGTGAGAATTAATAGTGGATACTGTAGAAAATACCCGAAGTCGATTGCTTGTTCACGTTAATATTGTTAAAATAATCTGACTCATGGCGAATGCAGAAGATCAGGCGATATTTTCTGGGTAGGGCCCTGTTCAGGAGTTGGGTTGTCTGACTCGCAGCGTAGGGAATAGTGCTCTTGATTTTTGCCGCATTATTTGCGAGGACCGGTGTCGATGTGACTGCGGATTTTGTAAAAATTACCTGGAACGGACTGTTAAACGCGGGCGGCGCACTGAGAAACACTTTGCAAGTGCCGCTACTCGGATTGTATGTGCAGTACGGAATCAGTGGGTCATTGACAATGACGACGGAAGAGTGTGCCTATCTACTTGTCGCCACTGCTGCAAGCCTAGTCGGCGAAGTTGCGCTATTAAAAGTAACTCGTTTGCCTGCGACGTGCCCCCAAATTTGAGTAGCACATCAGTTTGTAGTCCAAGTCCCTACCCCAGGAAATTGGACATGACGGCAGGAGTCGATACGGCACTAGCTGACCGCAAGCTCGCTTGTTTGCGTAGTCACGGCTTGCACAGATGCTCTGGCAAGCTGGCGAGCGTTGATAACTCGCCACAACTCTCATGACGCACCGTCTGTCAAAAAAATCGCAATGGCTCGGCCTTCTCGGCTGGCTGGCGCTGGGCTACGCAATCGCCGGGCTGGGCGCTGCGGCATCAATCCAGGCTGCCAGCTTTTACGCAGCACTGGACCGGCCCGCGTGGGCGCCGCCGGGGTGGTTGTTCGGGCCGGTATGGACGGTGTTGTACGGGATGATGGCGGTGTCGGTGTGGTTGGTGTGGCGGCGCGGCGGCTGGACTGAGGCGCGGGTGGCATTAGCTCTGTTCGTGGTGCAGCTGGCGCTCAATGGTTTGTGGAGCTGGTTGTTCTTCGCATGGCACATGGGAGCCTGGGCGTTTGCCGACATCGTGGCGCTGTGGCTGGTGCTGGCGGCCACGATCGCGGCGTTCGCGAAGAGGCAAGCTCTGGCGGCATGGTTGCTGGTGCCGTATCTGGCGTGGGTAAGCTTTGCGGCGGCGCTTAATTTCTCGGTCTGGCAACTCAATCCTCAGGTACTCGGCTGATCCTGGGTTGTTACGTAGACGCTTGTCTGATCTGGCTTGTCTGCTGGCTCGGAACGCAGGACGACGATCACCTGTGTGGTGCGATGAGAATCCGTTATGGGAAGCGGCATGTCGGCAGCGCCAAGGGGGGCAGGGTCGCCTCTGAGCCGCCTCGCGTGTCCGCGCTGACCTGACAGATGCACACGCGTGGATGGGCGCTAACGGTGCGAGTTGAACCTTCCCGTCGCGCGGCGCTGGCAGATGTTTCAAAGCTGCGCACGGCGGTCCGCCCAGGTTGCGATAAAAGTTTCCATAGCAATCAATTACTTGTGAGCGCGACGCCTAAATCCCTGAGCGACAAGGTTTTCTGTTGCCGGTGTCGCGCGCGTGCGCCTGCCCATTCACGCAATGCTTGACAGGCCTCGCCCCGCTGATGTCTTTTGCATGCATGGATAACGCCTCCGCCAGCGTTTCGCTTCTCTGCCAGCCGCTACTGCGGCCGGGTGCAGGCGTGGCCGGCATTAGCACCACCATTACCACCGCCACCATTCGCCCGGTGCGGTCCGTCGTCTTCGCGTAATTTCCGAAAACAACGGCCCCGCACCCGGATCAGGATGCGGGGGTCTCCCTCTCTCACCTGAAGCGGACGGGGCCTCCCTAACGAGGTCTGTCGATGTCATCGCTTGCTGTTTCGCTCGAACCCGCTGCAGTTCCCGCGCCCGCTGCGCGCACCGTCGTGCATAAATTTGGCGGCACCTCGGTGGCCGATGCCGAGCGCTACCGGCATGTGGCGCAGCTGTTGCTTGCACGCGAGGAGACGGTGCAGGTCACCGTGGTGTCGGCGATGAAGGGCGTGACCGACGCGTTGATCGAATTGGCCGAACTTGCAGCGCAAGACCGCCCCGAGTGGCGCGATCGCTGGCATGAAACGCGGGCGCGCCATCGCGGTGCCGCAGTGGCGTTGCTGGGCGAACATTCCGGGCCGACGGTAGAGTGGCTGGACGAGCGCTTCGAGCATCTATCGCAAATCCTCGGCGCGCTGGCAGTGATCGGCGAGCTGCCGCGCGAGGTGCTCGACCGCGTGCAAGGCCTGGGCGAGGTGTATTCGGCACAATTGCTCGGCGATCATTTCCGCGCGCTCGGCGAGGATTGCGCGGTACTGGATGCGCGCGATGTGCTGGTGGTCAATCGCGGCGAACTCGGCGTGGATGTGGATTGGGACGTCAGCGCGCAGCGCTTGCAGGCCTGGCGCCAGGCGCATCCGCAGACACGCGTTGTGGTCACCGGGTTTGTGGCACGCGACCGCGCCGATCGCATCACCACGTTGGGCCGCAATGGCAGCGATTATTCTGGCGCGATCTTCGCGGCCTTGTTCGATGCCGATGAGCTGCATATCTGGACCGATGTAGATGGCGTGCTCTCGGCAGATCCACGCGTGGTGCCAGAAGCGGTTCAGCTGGAAACCTTGAGCTACGACGAGGCTTGCGAGCTGGCGTATTTCGGCGCCAAGGTGGTGCATCCGCAGACGATGTCGCCGGCGATCGAGCGCGGGCTGCCGATCATCATCCGCAATACCTTTCAGCCCGAACATCCGGGCACGCGCATCACCGCCAGCAGCAAGGTCAGCGGGCCGATCAAGGGGCTGACCTTGAGCCCGGATCTGGCGGTTCTCAACCTGGAAGGCACCGGCCTGATCGGTGTGCCGGGCACGGCCGAGCGCGTATTTGCGGCGCTGCGTGTGGCGCAGGTGTCGGTGGTGATGATCTCGCAGGGCTCGTCGGAGCATTCGATCTGTTGCGTGGTCAAACAGCACGAGTCCGAACGTGCGCGCAATGCCTTGTTGCAAGCGTTTGCGCACGAACTCACGGTTGGCCAGGTGCAGCGCGTGCAGCTGACTACCGGCATCAGTGTGCTGGCCGCGGTAGGCGATGGCATGGCTGGGCAACCGGGTGTAGCGGCGCGGTTGTTCGAGTCGTTGGGGCGTGCGCAGGTCAATATCCTGGCGATTGCGCAGGGCTCGTCGGAGCGCAACATCTCGGTGGCGATCGATGCGGCGCATGCGACCAAGGCCTTGCGTGCGGCGCATGCGGGCTTCTGGTTGTCGCCGCAAACCTTCTCGGTGGGCGTGATCGGGCCGGGCAATGTGGGCGCGGCGTTGCTGGATCAACTGCGCATTGCGCAGCCGCAATTGCTGGGCAAGGCCAACATCGATCTTCGCCTGCGCGCAGTGGTTTCGCGCGGCCGCATGTTGCTCGACGAGCGCGGCCTGGTCGGCAACTGGCGCGATGCGTTTGCCTCCGCAGCCACTGCCACCGATCTGGAACAATTCACCACGCATCTGCTGTCCGCACATCTGCCGCATACGGTGATCATCGATTGCAGTGGCAGCGCGGAAGTGGCCGACCGCTATGCGGACTGGTTGGCTGCCGGCATCCACGTGGTGACGCCGAACAAGCAGGCCGGCTCCGGCCCGTTGCAGCGCTATCAGGCCATTCGCGCAGCGGCCGATGCCAGTGGCGCGCGCTTCCGTTATGAAGCCACCGTGGGCGCAGGGCTGCCGGTGATCACCACGCTGCGCGATCTGGTCGATACCGGCGATGCGGTGACCTCGATCGAAGGCATCTTCTCCGGCACGTTGGCCTGGCTGTTCAACAAATACGACGGCAGTGTGCCGTTTGCCGAGCTGGTCACGCAGGCGCGCGGCATGGGCTATACCGAGCCGGATCCGCGTGACGATCTGTCCGGTGTGGACGTCGCGCGCAAGCTGGTAATCCTGGCGCGCGAAGCGGGGCGCGAAATCAGCCTCGAAGATGTGCAGGTCGAGAGCCTGGTGCCCGAAGCATTGCGCCAGGCCAGCGTGGACGATTTCATGGCGCGCCTGCATGAAGTGGATGCGACGTTCGCGCAGCGCCTGGCCGATGCGCGTGCACGCGGCAATGTGTTGCGCTACGTCGCGCAGCTGCCTCCGGATCGTGCGCCCAGCGTGGGTCTGGTCGAGCTGCCGGCCGATCACGCGTTCGCCAATCTGCGTCTGACCGACAACGTAGTGCAATTCACCACGCGCCGTTATTGCGAGAACCCGCTGGTGGTGCAGGGGCCTGGCGCGGGGCCGGAAGTCACTGCGGCAGGTGTGTTTGCCGATCTGCTGCGGGTGGCGGCAGGCGAGGGGGCTCGGTTGTGAATCAGGCGGTTGCAAACCAGGCGGCTGTAAATCAAACGGCGCTAAATCAGACAACCGAAGCGAATCACGTGGCGACCGCGACGCAGCGCCTGCACGAAGCACGCGCATTCGCACCGGCTTCGGTGGCGAATGTGGCAGTAGGATTCGATCTGCTCGGTTATCCCATCGACGGCGTCGGCGACACGGTCACGGTGCGGCGCATCGATGCGCCACTGGTGCGTATCGCTGCCATCCGCGGCACCACCGTGGCCTTGCCGCTGGATGCCGAACGCAACACGGCGGGCGCGGCGTTGATCTCGTTGCGTGCGGCATTGGCGCTGCCGTTCGGTTTTGAAATCGAGATCGACAAAGGCATCGCCTTGAGTTCGGGCATGGGCGGCTCGGCGGCGTCATGCGTGGCGGCGTTGGTTGCTGCTAACGCACTGCTGGAGGCGCCGCTGGGCAACGACCAGCTCTACCAGCACGCACTCGATGGTGAGGCGGTGGCCAGTGGTAGCCGCCATGGCGACAACCTGGGGCCACTGTTTTTAGGCGGCCTGGTGTTGTGCACGCTGGAACGGTTGGTGCCGATCAGTGTGCCGGCCGCGTGGCATAGCCTGCTGGTGCATCCGGACGCGGTGCTGGAAACGCGGCGCGCGCGTGAAGCCTTGGCCGGCGACTATCAATTGCACGAGTTCGTCGCGCAGAGCACCAACCTGGCATTGGTGCTGGCTGGCTGCCATGCCGGCGATGCGGGCCTGGTCCGCGCAGGCTTGCGCGATGTGCTGATCGAGCCACGCCGCGCGCCGTTGATCGCCGGGTTCGCGGCTGCCAAGCAAGCTGCGCTGGATCACGATGCACTGGGTGCCAGCATCTCCGGCGCCGGCCCCAGTGTGTTCGCCTGGTTCGAATCGCGCGCGGCCGCCGACGCTGCGGCCGCATCGGTTAAGGCCGCATTCGCAGGCGTTGGTCTGGACAGCCAGCACTGGGTGTCTCCGATCGCCAGCCCGGCCGCGCGGTTGCTCGCATGAGTCGGCGTGCGCATGCGGTACTCGACCAATCACGCCTGCAGTGCACGCATGCCGTGCAACCTGCGACGCAGCATTCAACCGACCACGACCTCGCTGATCTGCATCACCGGCGCAAGATCGGTGTAGTTGGGAATGTCGCCCAGGATTTCCTCGGCATGCGGCCCGAAACTGGCGCCGAAGGCCTCCACCGATTCGCAGAAGATGTGGCACATGCCGATGTAGGGCGGGGTGCTGCCCGGCTCGCCGCCACTGATGCCTTTATCCACCGTGTAACTGAGGCAGGCCGCGCCCATCCGCGCGCTCACCAGCGGCATGTGGGTGTCGCGGTAGTAGGTGTGGTCGAAGCGGGCGCCGTCGCGGTACGGGTACATCACGCTGACCTTGATCATCTGCCTGCTCCACGTAAAGGTGCCCGCAGCATAGCGCCGCGGCGGCGGCGGTGGATGACCATCTGGTCCTGTGCGGCCAGGGCACCGACATCGGCTCAACCTCCAATCCCGGTCTCCGCGTTCTCGGGCAATGCCGCGTTGTCCACCTCGTTCTCGCTTTGTCTGGAGTCACCATGAACTTCATCTCCACCCGCGGCGGCGCGCCTGCCGCAAGCCTGAGTCAGGCGATTGCCGCCGGCCTGGCGCCCGATGGCGGCCTGTACGTGCCGCAGATCCTGCCGCCGGCACGCACGCTCACGGCCGGCGCCGATCTGGCCGACACCGCCGCTACGTTGCTGCAGCCTTTCTTCGAAGGCGATGCGCTGGCAACAGAGCTGCCGGCCATCTGCGCCGAAGCGTTCGACTTCCCGGCGCCGTTGGTCGCGCTGGCTACGCCCGGCGATTACGCGCTGGAGCTGTTCCATGGGCCGACCGCCGCATTCAAGGATTTCGGCGCGCGCTTTCTTGCCGCCTGCCTGACCCGCCTGCGCCGCGCCGAAGACCGCCCGCTCACGATCCTGGTCGCCACTTCCGGCGATACCGGGGCTGCGGTGGCTGCGGCATTCCATCGCCAGCCCGGCTTACGCGTGGTAGTGCTGTATCCAGATGGCCGCGTGTCGCCGCGCCAGGCGCATCAGTTGGGCTGCTTCGGCGACAACATCCAGGCCTTGCGCGTGGCCGGCTCGTTCGACGACTGCCAGGCGATGGTCAAGCAGGCCTTGAGCGATGCCGCGCTGCAGGCACAGGTGCCGCTGAGTTCGGCCAACAGCATCAGCCTGGGGCGCTTGCTGCCGCAGATGAGTTACTACGCGCATGCCGCTCTGCAACACCATGCCGGTTCGGGCGCGGCGCTGAATCTGGTGGTGCCTACCGGCAATCTGGGCAACGGGTTGGCGGCAATCCTGGCGCGCGCGCTCGGTGTGCCGTTGGGCCGTATCGCGCTGGCGTCCAATGCCAATCACGTGTTGCCGGATTATTTTGCCGGCGACGATTACGCGCCGCAGCCCAGCGTGGCGACGCTGGCCAATGCGATGGACGTGGGTGCGCCGAGCAATTTCGAACGCCTGCGTTGGCTCTACCAGGGCGACGATGCCGCGTTGCGCGAGGCATTCCGTGCGTTGTCGGTGGACGATGCGGCGATCCGCCACACCGTGCAGCAGCGCTTTGCGCGCTACGGCGAAGTGCACTGCCCGCACACCGCCACCGCCGTGCACGTGCTCGAACAACTACGCGCAGAAGGAGCCGAGGGCGGAACCGGCGACTGGGCGGTGGCGGCCACTGCGCATCCGGCCAAGTTCGAGGGCGTGGTGGAGCCGCTGATCGGCCGTGAAGTCGAGGTTCCACCGGCGCTGGCCGCGCTGTTGCAGCGTCCGGCACACGCCGAAGCGCTTGCGCCGGACTACGCCGCCTTCCGGCAGCGCCTGCTTGCGGATGCGGCCTGACCCAACGCGTTCAGGCGCCAGGGGTTGGAAAGTTCCGCACATGAGGCTATCTCTATCGGGTGCGGCCCCGGCGTGGCGCCGCGTCCGCTGTGGGTTGTTGCATGTCTTATCGAGTGATCGCCGCTGCCATCGCCTTATGCGGTTGGGCAGCGGCTGGAACGGCCAGTGCGGCCGATGCCATTTTCGCCGCCCCATTGGCATCGTTGGGGACACCCAGCATGGGGTTGGTGGATGCCCTGGCACGCCAGGCGCCGTCGCTGGACCGCCAGGTGCTGGCCTTGGCTGCCGAGGCGCTGCAATGCGCCCGGCAGCGCCAGCAGGTGGGTGCCGAGCGCGTGCTCAGCGTCATCGACTACAGCCGGCCATCGACCGAGCGCCGGCTGTGGGTATTCGATCTGCAGCGGCAGCGGCTACTGTTCCAGGAATGGGTGGCGCATGGGCGCAACACCGGCAACAACCTGGCGGCGAAATTTTCCAACGACGATGGCAGTTTCCAGTCCAGCCTGGGCGCGTTCACCGCGCAGGAGTCGTATACCGGCCACAACGGCTATTCGTTACGGCTGAAGGGCCTGGAGCCCGGGTTCAACGACCATGCGCGCGACCGGGCGATCGTGATCCACGGCGCGCCCTACGTCAGCGAGGCGGTGATCCGCTCGCAGGGCCGGCTCGGGCGCAGCCTGGGCTGCCCGGCGGTGCGACCGGCGGTGGCCAGGCAATTGATCGATACCTTGCGTGAAGGCGCCTTCGTGTTCGCCTACTACCCGGACCGTGCCTGGCTGCGCCAATCGCGGCTGTTGAGTGGCGGATGTGGCGCATCGGTGGCGAGTGCGAACGTGGGCGGGCGCTGATTCCTTAGCGTCTTAGTCGCGGGGCTGTCACCAGCGCGATCGGCCTGCAACGCTGGCAGTGCTTTTCGAACTGGTACGTCGGTCACTCGGCGATGTGGGTACCGGGGCAACCTGCAAATCGTCGGCAGTGGTCCTCAGTGATCCGGTGCGGGCAGGCGTGCAGAGGTTATGTGCTTGGTGTTGCCAGCCGCGCCTGTTGAGTGCGCGCGCGTTAGCTAGACGAACCGGTCTGACCAGAACCGCCACACCTCAAACCGTATCGCCGGCCAGGCTGCGCAGCGCCGCGTAATCCTGGATCTGCACCAGATGCAGTTGCGGCAGTGCGATCAGTTGCTGTTGCCTGAGCTTGGTAAAGGTGCGGCTCACCGTCTCCACGGTCAGCCCGAGATGGTCGGCGATATCGCTGCGGCTCATCGGCAGCGCCACGGTGTCGCCGCTGGCGCCGGGCTGGGTGGAGCGCGCCGCCAGCCGCAGCAGGAAATGCGCCAGCCGTTCGCTGGGTTGCAGGCGCGCCAGCAGCAGGCCGGTGTCCTGCGCGGCGGCCAGTTCCATGCTGGCGCGCTGCAGCAGCTTGCGTTCCAGCTGCGGGTAGCGATCGCGCAACTGGCGCATCTGTGTGATCGGCGTGCGGCAGACCCGGCTGTCGATGATGGCTTCGATATCGTGGCGGTGCTGTGGCGTTTCGGTCAGCCCGACGTAGTCGCCGGGCAACACGAATCCGGTGATCTGGCGGCGCCCGTCGGCCAGCGTGCGCACCAGCCGCAACGCGCCGGAGGTGACGGTGTAGACGTGATGGCGGCTCTCGCCCGCGCGCACCAGGGTGCTGCCGGGCGCATAGGTCTGGGCGTGGGTGGCCTGATCCAGTGCTTCCATTTCCTGTGGCGACAGCGCCGCGCAGATGGCCCGGCCGCGCACCGCGCACTGCGCGCATTCGGAATGGCGCGCGTCGCTGCCCGATACGGCGCTTGGCACCGCACAGTTCGTGCTGAGATCTGAAAGCTGCCGGTACATGGGCCACGCATTGCCAAGAGGCGCTGCAATGATACGCCATGCGGTCAGCGCGGCCGCCAGCCGGTAGAATTGCGCGTTCGCCACATTGCCCTGCAGGAGTTTCGCTCGTGATCAAGCCCCGTACGCCGCCCGGCATCATGGAATTGCTGCCGCGCGAGCAGATCGCGTTCCAGCGCATGCTGGACGTCATCCGCCGCAATTACGAGCGGTTCGGGTTCCTGCCGGTCGAAACCCCGGTGTTCGAACTGTCCGACGTGCTGTTGACCAAATCCGGCGGCGAGACCGAGCGCCAGGTGTACTTCGTGCAGTCCACCGGCGCGCTGGCCAATGCGGCGGCGGCTGCCGACGAGGGCGCCGAGAGCGGCGGCCTGCCGGAGCTGGCGTTGCGCTTCGACCTGACCGTGCCGCTGGCGCGCTATGTGGCCGAGCACGAGCATGAGTTGAGCTTCCCGTTCCGCCGCTACCAGATGCAGCGCGTGTACCGCGGCGAGCGTGCTCAGCGCGGGCGCTTCCGCGAGTTCTATCAGTGCGACATCGACGTGATCGGCAAGGATGCGCTGAGCATCCGCTACGACGCCGAAGTGCTGGCGGTGATCCACGCGGTGTTCGCCGAGCTGGGCATTGGCGAGTTCAAGGTGCAGTTGAACAATCGCAAGCTGCTGCGCGGCTTCTTCGAAAGCCTGGGTGTGGCCGAGGGCGAGCTGCAGCTGGCGGTGCTGCGCGAGGTCGACAAGATCGACAAGCGCGGTGCCGATTACGTGCGCGATACGCTGGTGGGCGAGGGCTTCGGCATCGCCGCCGAGCAGGTCGACAAGATCCTTGCCTTCGTGGCGGTGCGCTCGAACGGGCATGCCGATGCGCTGGCACAGTTGCAGGCGCTGGACGCCTCGGTCGGTGCGAGCGCGACGCTGGGCGAGGGCATTGCCGAACTGCGCGAGGTCCTTGAATTGGTCAAGGCGCTGGGCGTGCCCGAGAGCGCGTACTGTCTGAACTTCTCGATCGCGCGTGGGCTGGATTACTACACCGGCACCGTCTACGAGACCACGCTGACCGACCACCCGCAGATCGGCTCGATCTGCTCTGGCGGCCGTTACGAGAGCCTGGCCAGCCACTACACCAAGTCCAAATTGCCCGGCGTGGGCATCTCCATCGGCCTGACCCGGCTGTTCTGGCAGCTGCGCGAGGCCGGCCTGATCCAGGGCATCGCCGAAAGCAGCGTGCACGCGATGGTGGCGTTGATGGACGAGTCGCGCCTGGGCGATGCGCTGGATATCGCGCGCCGGCTACGCATCGGCGGCATCAACACCGAAGTGCAGATGGAGCCGAAGAAGATCGGCAAGCAGTTCCAGTACGCCGCGCGTGCGGGCATCCGCTTCGTGGTGCTGGCCGGCGACGACGAACTGGCGCGCGGCGTGGTGGCGGTCAAGGACCTGGTGCGCGAGCAGCAGTTCGACGTCGCCCGCGATGAGCTGGCCAGCACGTTGCTGGTGGAGCTGGAGCAGGCCAGGGCGATGCTGGTGGCTGGTGGCATCAAGGCCGATTGAGGCGCTGGCCGGCCAGCTAGGGAATGCAGCCAGGTTGGTACAGCGTAGGCGATGGCGCCCCCGCGTACCGATGCGGAAACAAACCCACTGACACCTCGCTGTCGGTGGGTTTTTCGTTTCCGGTCCGCAGCAGGGTCCGCTACTTCGCTGAACGCTTCCGACTGCAGCGCTTGTCCCGCGGCCCTGCTAGCGTTAATGTACTAACACGCTATTACATTAACGCAATGAAACAACGACCTGCTCCCCGCGAAAGCACCGATGTCGCCGCCTCCCTCAAGATGCTGGCCGATGCGCTGGCGTGCCTGAAGGAACCCGGCGCGGTCGAGGCCTTTCTGCGCGATCTGTGTACGCCTGCCGAGCTGGAGGCCATGTCCGACCGCTGGCGCGTGGTGCCGTTGTTGATCAAGGGCGTGCCGTACCGCGAGATCCACGAGCTGACCCACGTGAGCGTGACTACCATCGGGCGCGTTGCACGCACCCTGGAACACGGTGCCGGCGGCTATGCCACGGCCCTGCGCGAGCAATCGGCGCGCCCTGACGAATCCCACTGAGAGAACAAGATGAGTGCTTCCACGGCAGCACCGGCACGTGACCGGTTGCGTATCGCCATCCAGAAGAGCGGCCGTCTGGCCGAACCGGCGCGCAGCCTGCTGGCCGCCTGCGGGCTGAGCTGGCGGCAGAGCCGCGACAAATTGTTCTGCTACGGCGAATCGCTGCCGGTGGACCTGCTGCTCGTACGCGACGACGACATCCCCGGCTTGATCGCCGATGGCGTCTGCGATCTGGGCATCGTCGGCCAGAACGAACTGGAAGAGCAGGCCGCCGAGCGCCGCCGCAACGGCTTGCCGGCTGCGTATCACGCGGTGCGCGGGGTCGGCTTCGGCCAGTGCCGCCTGATGCTCGCGGTGCCGGAAGAATGGGACTGGCAGGGCGTGGCGCAACTGGCCGGCAAGCGCATCGCCACCAGCTATCCGGCGATCCTGGCCGACTGGCTGGAGCGCCAGGGCATCGACGCGTCGGTGGTGGAATTGTCGGGCTCGGTGGAAATCGCACCGCGCCTGGGCACCGCCGATCTGATCTGCGATCTGGTCTCCAGCGGCGCCACCCTGGCCGCCAACCAGCTCAAGCCGGTCGAACTGGTCATGGAAAGCGAAGCAGTGCTGGCCGGCGCAGTGCGCGAACCGGCCGATGCACGTGCCGCCTTGTTGGCGATGCTGCTGCGGCGCATGGACGGCGTGCTCAAGTTGCGCGACAGCAAGCTGCTGATGTTCCGCGCCGAACAGGACAACGTGGATGCGCTGCGCCGCCTGCTGCCCGACGCCGACCCACTGGTGCAGTTGCCAGACGATGGAAACGGCGTCCTGCGGTTGCAGACCATGTGCCATGGCGCGGTGACCTGGCAGCGGCTGGAAGAACTCGAACGCGCAGGTGCGCAAGGTCTGATGGTGTTGACGGTGGAGCGCTCGCTGGCATGAACATTCTCGATTGGTCCCAACTCGATGCCGCTGCACGCAGCCAGGCATTGACCCGCCCGGTGCAGACCGTGGCCACGCAGACACGCGATGCGGTCGCTGCATTGATTGCCGATGTGCGCGCCCGCGGCGATGTCGCATTGCGCGAAATCACTGCGCGCTTCGATGGCGTGTCGCTGGAGAGCTTCGCGGTGAGCGAGGCCGAATTCGCCGCCGCCGAAGCGGCGGTGGCCCCGGAACTGCGTCAGGCCATGCAGGACGCGGTAGCGCGGATAGACACCTTTCACCGCGCCGGCATGAGCGCAGGCTATGCGGTGGAAACCGCGCCGGGCGTGGTGTGCGAAAAGATCGTTCGGCCGATCGGCCGGGTCGGCCTGTATGTGCCGGCCGGCAGCGCGCCGTTGCCGTCGACCGCGTTGATGCTCGGGGTGCCGGCGCGCCTGGCCGGTTGCCGTGAGGTGGTGCTGTGCACGCCGCCGCGCAAGGACGGCAGCGTGGATCCGGCAGTGTTGGTGGCCGCGCAGCTGACCGGCGTGCGCCGTGTGTTCAAGCTCGGTGGTGCGCAGGCAATTGCGGCGATGGCGTATGGCACCGAATCGGTTCCGAGTTGCGACAAGTTGTTCGGCCCTGGCAACAGCTTCGTTACCGAAGCCAAGCAGCAGGTGGCGCAGTCCGGTGCGGCGGCGATCGACATGCCTGCAGGCCCGTCCGAAGTGCTGGTGATCGCCGATGCCGGTGCACAGCCGGCCTTCGTGGCCGCCGATCTGCTCTCGCAGGCCGAACACGGCCCGGATTCGCAGGTGTTGTTGTTGTCCGACAGCGACGCATTGATCGCAGCTGTAGAGGCGCAGTTGGACGTTCAGCTGGCGCAGCTGTCGCGCGCAGAGATCGCGCGCCAGGCTCTGGCGCAATCGCGCCTGATCAAGGTGACCACGCTGGACGAAGCGTTTGCGATCAGCAACCGCTATGCGCCGGAACATCTGATTCTCGCACTGCGCGAACCGCGTGCGTGGCTGAGCCAGGTCGAGGCTGCCGGCTCGGTGTTTTTAGGCGATTACACGCCCGAAGCGCTCGGCGATTACTGCAGCGGCACCAACCACGTGTTGCCGACCAGCGGCGCGGCGCGCGCCTATAGCGGCGTGAGCGTGGCCAGCTTCCAGAACATGGTCAGCGTGCAGGCCGCCAGCAAGGCCGGCATCGATGGCATCGGCGAATGCGCCTTGATCCTGGCGCGTGCCGAAGGCCTGGATGCGCACGCCAATGCGGTGGCGTTGCGGATGGGAGTGGCAGCATGAGGACCACATCGATTCTGGATCTTGTGCGCGAGGACCTGCGCGCCTTCGCCGGCTACTCGTCGGCACGTACCAGCGCCTTGCAGGGCGATGTGTGGCTCAACGCCAACGAGTCGGCGTGGGGAAATCCGGCCGACCCGGGCGCCAGCACGCGGCGCTATCCGGATCCGCAACCCAAGGGTTTGCGCAGCGCGCTGGCGACGCTGTACGGCTGCGCACCCGAGCAGCTGTTGATCGGCCGCGGCAGCGACGAGGCAATCGATCTGCTGGTGCGCGGACTGTGCGTGCCCGAGCGCGATGCGGTGGTGGTGACCCCGCCGGTGTTCGGCATGTACGCGGTGTGTGCGCGCTTGCAGAACGCGCCGTTGGTCGAAGTGCCGCTGGTGGACGGGCCTGAGGGTTTCCACGCGGACATCCCGGTGATTGTCGAAGCAGCGTTGGCCGCGCGTGCCAAGTTGGTGTTCCTGTGTTCGCCGTCCAACCCGGCCGGCTCGGCGATTGCGTTGGACGAGATCGAAACTGCCTTGCAGGCATTGCAGGGCAAAGCGCTGGTGGTTGTCGATGAAGCCTATGGCGAATTCTCCGATGTGCCATCGGCAGTGAGTCTGCTTGCGCGCTACGACAATCTGGCCGTGTTGCGCACGCTGTCCAAGGCACATGCGCTGGCGGCGGCACGCATCGGCAGCCTGATCGCCAACGCCGAATTGATCGCCTTGCTGCGGCGCTGCCAGGCGCCGTACCCGGTGCCGAGCCCGTGCGCGGCGATGGCCGAGCAGGCCTTGTCCGCGCCGGCGCTGGAGGTCACCCGTCGGCGCATTGCGGAGGTGCGCAGCGAGCGCACACGCGTGCACCAGGCGCTTGAACAACTGGCCGGTGTGCGTCAGGTGTATCCCTCGCAAGGCAACTTCCTGCTGGTGCGTTTCGACGATGCCGAAGCGGCGTTTCAGGCGCTGCTGGAGGCCGGTGTGGTGGTGCGCGACCAACGCGCGGTGCCGCAGCTGTTCGATGCACTGCGCATCACTCTGGGCACGCACGAACAGAACGGGCGCGTGTTGAGCGCGCTGCAACGCAAGCAGGAGGCCGCCGCATGACCCCGATTCTTTTTGTCGACCGTGATGGCACGCTGATCACCGAGCCGGCCGATTACCAGATCGACGCCTACGAAAAACTGCGCTTCGTCGACAACGTGATTCCGGCGATGCTCAAGTTGCGCGATGCCGGCTACCAGTTCGTCATCGTCAGCAATCAGGACGGCCTGGGCAGCGAAAGCTATCCGCGTGCATCCTTCGATGGCCCCAACAACCTGATGCTGCAGATCTTCGCCAGCCAGGGCATCGTGTTCCGCGAAGTGCTGATCGACTGCAGCTGGCCCGCCGACAACGCGCCCACGCGCAAACCCGGCGTCGGCCTGATGGTGCCGTATCTGCAGGATCGCAATATCGATTGGGCACGCTCTGCGATGGTGGGCGACCGCATCACCGACATTCAGTTCGCGCAGAACCTCAATATCCGTGGCTTCCAGCTGCGTACCGACGAGTTCGGAGGAGAGTGGGACTGGCCCGGCATTGCGCACGAGCTCGCGGATGCACCAAGGCGCGCGGTAGTCCAGCGCAATACCAAGGAAACCAGGATCCGCGTCGAGCTGGATCTGGATCGCGTGGCCGAACCGCACACCGCCACCGGCCTGCCGTTCTTCGATCACATGCTGGAACAGATCGGCAAACACGGCGGCTTTGCGCTGGACATCCGCGCCGAAGGCGATCTGCATATCGATGAGCACCACACCATCGAGGACACCGGTCTTGCGCTGGGCCAGGCCTTGCGCGAAGCGCTGGGCGATAAGCGCGGCATCGGCCGTTACGGCTTCGATCCTGAAGACAGCCCATGGCGTGTTGCCGGCGACACCGCGCAACATGGCTTCACGTTGCCGATGGACGAAACCATCGCCAGTGCTGCGCTGGATTTCAGCGGCCGGCCATACTTCGTGTTCGAAGGCGATTTCAAGCGCGAACGCGTAGGCGACATGCCCACCGAACTGGTGCCGCATTTTTTCCGTTCGATCTGCGATGCGTCCGGTTTGAATCTGCACCTGAGCGTGCGCGGCGAGAACGATCACCACAAGGTCGAAGCCTGCTTCAAGGCCCTGGCGCGTGCGCTGCGTCAGGCGATCCGCCGCGAAGGTACCGCGTTGCCATCGACCAAGGGTGCGCTATGACCGACCTTGCGCTGATCGATGCCGGCGGCGCCAATCTGGGCTCGGTGCGCTATGCGTTGGAGCGGCTGGGCGTGGAAGCGCGCGTGGTACGTGATGCCGAAGGGTTGCAGGGCGCGCAGCGCGTCATCCTGCCCGGCGTCGGCGCCGCACCTGAAGCGATGTCGCGCTTGCGCGCGCAGGGCTTGATCGAACCTTTGCGACAGTTGCAGGTGCCGCTGATCGGCATCTGTTTAGGGATGCAATTGCTGTTTGAACATTCCGAAGAAGGCGATGTCGATTGCCTCGGGCTGTTGCCGGGTATCGTGCGGCACATGACGCCTGCGCTCGGCATTCGGGTGCCGCATATGGGCTGGAATCAACTGGTGCCGATGCGCGAATCCGCGCTGCTGGCGGGTCTGCCGGAGCGTGCCAGTGCCTATTTCGTGCACGGTTACGCCGCACCGGTGACGGCCGATACCGTGGCCGCCTGCGATCACGGTGGCTTGTTTACCGCGGTGGTGCAGCAAGGCCTGCGCTGCGGCGCGCAGTTCCATCCCGAGCGTTCGGCCGAAACCGGTGCACGCATCCTGCGCAATTTTCTTGAGATGAGCTTCCCATGAGTTTCACCGTTTACCCGGCGCTGGATATCCGCAACGGCCGCGTGGTGCGTTTGCTGCAAGGCGATTACGCGCGCGAAACCCAGTACGGCGACGATGTGCTGCCGCGCGCGCAGGCGTTTGCCGATACTGGCGCGCAGTGGATGCATCTGGTCGATCTGGATGCGGCGAAGGCGGGCGGCTACACCTTGGCCGCGACACTCGGCGAGATCGTGCGCCAGACTGGCCTGCAGGTGCAGACCGGCGGTGGCGTGCGCTCACGCGCCGATGTGGCGCGCATCCTGGATGCTGGCGCC
The DNA here is from genome assembly GCF_040279205.1 of Xanthomonas hortorum. Lineage (GTDB taxonomy): Bacteria > Pseudomonadota > Gammaproteobacteria > Xanthomonadales > Xanthomonadaceae > Xanthomonas > Xanthomonas hortorum_F. The sequence goes on along the minus strand of NZ_JBEOLS010000005.1, from coordinate 35,285 downwards.
ACACGCGTGGTAGTCGGTTCGTTGGCCGTGCGCGAGAGCGAGACCGTCATCGGCTGGCTGCAGGAATTCGGTGCCCACCGGCTGACCATCGCGCTGGACACGCGCCAGGACGCCCACGGCGTCTGGCAATTGCCGGTGCATGGATGGACCGAAGCGGCCGAGGCCACGCTGGACCAACTGGCCGTGCGTTACGCGCAGGCCGGTCTGCAACATCTGCTATGCACCGACATTGCCCGCGACGGCATGCTGTCCGGCCCCAACATGGACCTATACGCGCACCTGCGCACGCTGGCGCCGCAACTGCAGGTGCAGGTCTCCGGCGGTGCGCGCAATCTGGCCGATGTGGCTGCCGCCAAGGCCGCAGGCTGCGCCGGCATCGTGCTCGGCAAGGCCTTGCTGGAAGGGCATCTGGCGTTGAAGGAGGCACTGGCATGCTGAGTCGCCGCATCATTCCTTGCCTGGACGTGCGCGACGGGCGCGTGGTCAAGGGCGTCAAGTTCCGCGACCACATCGACATGGGCGATATCGTCGAGCTGGCACTGCGGTATCGCGCGCAAGGTGCCGACGAGCTGGTGTTCTACGACATCGGCGCCAGCCCGGAAGGACGCTCGGTCGATTACACCTGGGTCGAGCGGGTCGCGCGGCTGATCGATATTCCGTTCTGCGTGGCCGGTGGCATCCGCGATGTGGACACCGCTCGCGCGGTGCTGCATGCCGGTGCCGACAAGATTTCGATCAACTCGCCCGCACTTGGCCGCCCACAGCTGATTTCCGAACTGGCCGACGCCTTCGGCGTGCAATGCGTGGTGGTCGGTGTCGACTCGATCCGCGAGGACGATGGGCAGTGGCGCGTGCGCCGCTATACCGGCGATCCGAGCAAGACGCAGGCCTTGCCGATGCGCACGCTGGATTGGGTGGCCGAAGCGCAGCGTCTGGGTGCTGGCGAGATCGTGCTCAACTGCATGGACAACGATGGCGTGCGGCGCGGCTACGACATCGCGCAGTTGCGTCAGGTGCGCGCGCTGTGCCACGTGCCGTTGATCGCCTCCGGCGGTGCCGGCGAGATGCAGCATTTTGCCGATGTATTCGACCAGGCCGATGTCGATGGCGCATTGGCGGCCAGCGTTTTTCATAGCGGCGCGATTCCGATCCCGGAACTCAAGCAATTTTTGCGCGCGCAACAGATCGAGGTACGTGATGGGCAGTAACGACAACGCGACGGCAGCGGGCGACGCGCTCGCCGCGCTGGACTGGAGCAAGGGCGACGGCTTGCTGCCGGTGGTCGTACAGGACGCCGACAACCTGCGCGTGCTGATGCTGGGTTACATGAACGCCGAAGCGCTGGCGGTCACCCAGCAGCGTGGCGAAGTCACCTTCTTCAGCCGCAGCAAGCAGCGCTTGTGGACCAAGGGCGAGAGCTCGGGCAATGTCTTACGCGTGGTGTCGATCGAGACCGATTGCGATGCCGACACGCTGCTGGTGCAGGCGCGGCCGCACGGGCCAACCTGCCATCTCGGTCGCGCCAGTTGCTTCCCGAATGCGCCAGGCCAGTTCCTCGGCAGCCTGGATGCCTTGATCGCCACGCGCGAACACGAGCGCCCGCACGGCAGCTACACCACCAAACTGTTCGAGCAGGGCATCCGCCGCATCGCGCAGAAGGTGGGCGAGGAGGGCGTGGAAACCGCACTGGCCGGCGTGGTGCAGGGCGATGCCGAGTTGCTCGGCGAATCGGCCGATCTGCTGTATCACTTGATCGTGCTGCTGCGCGCGCGCGGCCTGGGCCTGGGCGATGCGGTGGCGTTGCTGGAGTCGCGGCACAAGTAACGTGGTCGGGTAGGAGCGCACCTGGGCGCGACCGGGCTGTATCGATAACGCCCCGTCGCGCCCAGGTGCGCTCCTACGGGGTTGTGTCGTAGGGGTTTCGGCGTTCAAACCCGCGCTGTGCGCCTCGCCACCACAGGTACAATTTCCGCTGATCTTTTCGCGGGAAAGCGCATGCAGCTTCGTATCGCTCTGTTGGCCCTGGGATTGCTCGCGGGAAGCGCATACGCGCGCGATGCGGTTGTCGATGGCATCGTCTACGAAGAGCGCGACGGGCGGGCCGGACGCAGCGCGGATGACCCGGGCATCGCCGGTGTGACAGTTTCCAACGGCGAGCAGCTGGTGCGCACCGATGCGCAAGGCCGCTACCGCTTGCCGGTGCGCGACGGGCAGACGGTGTTCGTGATCAAGCCGGGCGATCGCAGCTTTGTGCCAACTGCCGACGGACTACCGGGTTTCTGGCGTCACTACGCGCCCAAGGGGTCGGCCAAGCGCAAGTACCCAGGCATTGCCGCCACCGGGCGCAATACGCGTAACTGGGATTTCGCACTGACCCCGCGCGCAAGTGCTGCCGCTGATGGCTTCCAGATGCTGGTGTTCGCCGACAGCCAGACCGCCAGCCTCGTTGACGTGGGTTACTACCAGCGCGACATCGTGGCGCCGATCGTCGGCAAGACCTCGGCCCGGCTCGGCACCACGCTGGGCGATATCGTCAGCGACGATCTGAGCCTGTATCCGGCCTTGAACAAGGTCACCACGCAGTTGGGCGTGCCATGGTTCCATGTGCCGGGCAATCACGATCTGAATTTCGACGCCGGCGATGATGCGCATTCGCTGGATAGCTGGCGCGCGGTCTACGGCCCGGACACCTATGCGGTGGAAGAGGCCAACGCCAGCTTCGTGTTTCTGGACGATGTGATCTATACGCCTGGCGCTAAGCCGGCGTATGTCGGCGGACTGCGCGAAGATCAATTCGTGTTTCTGCAGGCCTATCTTGCGCAGTTGCCGCGCGAGCGCCTGTTGGTGCTGGGCATGCATATTCCATTGTTCGATGCAGCGCCAGGACAGGAAACCTTCCGGCATGCCGATCGCAGTCGCTTGTTTGCGCTGTTGAAGGAGTTTCCGCATGTACTGGTGCTCAGCGGGCACAGCCATACCCAGCGTCAGGTCGATCACGGCGCCGACGAAGGCTGGCAGGGCGCCAAACCGTTGCACGAATACAACGTCGGCGCGGCCTGCGGTGCGTTCTGGTCGGGCGCCAAGGACGGCGATGGCATTCCCACCGCCACGATGAGCGACGGCACGCCGAACGGCTATGCGGTGCTGCAGGTGGCGCCCAGCGGCGACTACACACTGGCGTATCACGCCGCGCGCTTGGCCGATGACGCGCAACTGCTGTTGCATGCGCCCAAGGTGCTGCGCCAGGGCGCGTATGCGGCGTGGGGCATCTACGCCAATGTGTTCATGGGGCAGGACGATACCGTTGTTCAGATGCGTATCGACAATGGCGCATGGCAGCCGATGAAGCGGGTGGAGCGTGCCGACCCACGCTTGCTGGCCGAGAACGTGCGCGACGATGCGGCCGAGCAATTGCGCGGTTACGACCGCTCGCCAGAGGCCACACCGTCCACGCATCTATGGCGTGGCGCGTTGCCGACCACGCTGGAGGTTGGCGAGCACACCGTTGAAGTGCGCGCTGCGTTGCCGACTGGTGAGTACAGCGCAAACACGGTGTATCGCTTGCAGCGTGCGGATCCTTGATGGAGAAGCGTGCGTCGTGCGGTGTGGAGCCCATCGCGCATAAATGCGCTCCTACGGCATTTATTGGTCGAAACGTTTGCGTTGGATGCGACGCATCAACCCTATCGCCAGAAACACAAACGCCTCCACAAGGGAGGCGTGTTGGGATCCGGGCTGGCAGGCGATGGCGCGCTGGCGGGGATCGATGCTGGCTGGCGTGCGCTGGCTGGCTGCGCGAGTGTAGCGAGGCCGCGCAAGCGCTGACGAAATGAGAATTAGTCTCAGCGCGTTGCAGCTGTCAGGGTGTCGACGGTGCAGGTACAGGCGACGGTTTGCGCGCAGTGGTGGAGACCGTCGGCAGCTTGGTTTTCGTCGGGCTGTCCGCTGACTCAGCATCGGAGTCGGCATTCGGATCGACGTCCTGCTCGGTTTCCGGCGCAACCTCCAGCGGCGGATACGGATAGGCAACCGCCGGCCCTGCATGCAGCCCCGCACGCCAGCGTGCCAGCACCGGCGCGATGCGCCTGCCGAGCGACTGCTGCGGCAACGAGGGCAGTTCGCCGTCCTGTTTCTCGCGCGCGGTGATGGCGGCCTTGGCCATATCGAACGCAGCCAACGGGTCATCGTGCTGGTTCATCGCATCGATCAGCCAGGCCTGGCCGAAGTAGGTCGCGTTGGAGGTATTGCCACAGCCGAACGATGGGCGATCGGCACGCGCGGCGGTGAGGATCAGCGTGTCCGGCGAGCGCAGTGCCGGGATGAAACCACCCGAATAGCAGGCCGACAACACGATGATGCGATTGCCGATGCCGGCATCGTCCAGCGCCTTGCGCAGGTCCTGCGGACTGATGAAATCCTCTTCGTTCTCGTCCACCTGCACGTACAGCGCGTGGTCTTCGGTGCCGTGGGTGGTGACGAACAGCAGCAGCGCGTCTTCCTTGCGATCCATGCGCTTGCCGACTGCGGCGAGTGTGTCGTAGAGGTTGTCGTAGGTTGCCAGCGGTGCGTATGGCTGCTCGCCCAGATTGTCCGGGTTGTTGACCAACGTGACCACGCGGCCGCGCGCATCGAAGCGCTGCTCGAACAGCTGCTTGAGGTACAGCGTCTCGTTGCGGAACACGTCGTCGCTGGCATCGCCGGCGAAGCCGACCACATACAGGTCGGTGACGCCGGGGCGCTGCGGCTGCAGCGCTTTCAACGCCCGCGCAAGCGCGGCCTGGTCGACCGCATCGACCTCGTCCTGAGTTGCCGCAGCCTGGCTCGTCGCAGATTGGCTCGGCAACGCGGCACCGGCGTCGGGATGGCAACCGGCCATCAAGGTCACGATGACGATCAACAGCGACAGGCGCCGCAGCAAGGCGTTCGGTCCGATGGTGAAATGCAGCGACATGAAAAACGCCGAGGTCTGAGAGAAACGGGTGGAGCGCCTGGGCGCAGTGATCGCAACGTAGACCGTGACGTTGCATGACGTCCACTGATCCATTTCAAGCACGTCTTGAAGAACAGGTCTTGCGGAACACGTTTTGTAGAGCGCGCCTTTAAGAGTGGCTGGCAAACTACTGCGCAGCCGCCAGGCGGGCGCGATCGGTGCTCGGAATCGGCATATACCACTTGTACACTCCGGTTCCTCCGCGCCCTTCGCGCCCACCTGACAGTGTTGTTAGCCGCTCCAAGTGCATGCATCGCCGATACTTCATCGGCATCATCCGCCGGCATAACCGGCTAACAAAACCAAGCCGGCGGTCGTCCTATGGATTTGGACGGCGCGCCCCGAGGCCGCAGCCTGCGCATGCCAGATGCGCGCGCTACATGCCGCACCGAACACCGACTGCACTCACATGCCAGTGCGCCCAGCCGGTTTGTCGAGCGCTTACAGCACCAACTGGGTAAAACTCTCCACGCGCTGATGGCTACCGACATCCTCGGCCGAGCGCGGGGTGGGGTAGTCCTCCAAACGGTCCAGCAACGCGGTGCGCATGCCGGCACGTTTGGCGGCATCGAGCTCTTCGATCACGTCCGACAAAAACAGGATCTCGCCAGGCGGCACCCCGATGCGTTCGGCAATACGCCGATAGCTGGCGGTCTCGCGCTTGGGGCCGACCTCGGTATCGAACCAGTCGCTGACCAGCCCGCTCAGGTCGCCTGCATCGCTGTGCGCGAAGAATAGCTTCTGCGCTGGCACCGAGCCGGACGAATACACGTACAGCGGAATGCCTGCCGCATGCCAGGCCTGCAGCTGGATCGCCGCGTCGGCATAGATGTGCGCGGTGAAGTCGGCGGTCTTGTAGCCATCGCCCCAGATCAGCCCCTGCAGGGCCTTGAGCGCGGTGTGCTTGCGGTCCTCGTCGATCCAGGTCTGCAGCGTGCTGACCAGGACCTCGTCGGGCACGTCCTCACCGATTTCATCGGCCACCTGGTTGAGCCAGTGGCGAACCTGTGGGTGACTGCCGTGCTCTTGCACATAAGCCGGCATGGCGCGGCGCGCATACGGAAACAACACGTCCTTGACGAACGAGATGCTGCTGGTAGTGCCTTCGATATCAGTGAGGATCGCTTGCGGTCGTGTCATCGTCAGCTGGCCTTGTGAGGTTTCTCGGGGGCGTAGCGGGGGAATTGTTGGGCGATTTCGGTACCGGTGAAGTGGCCGACCCAGCCATCGGGCTCGGTGAAGAAGCGGATTGCCACGAAGTGCGGCTCCGGCCCCATGTCGAACCAGTGCAGGGTGCTGTCGGGCACGGCGATCAGGTCGTCCTTCACGCATTCGATCTCGTAGACCTTGTCGTCCACGTGCAGCGTGAACTGGCCCGAGCCGGCGACGAAGAAGCGCACCTCGTCTTCTTTGTGGAAGTGCTCGTCCAGGAACTTGGCGCGCATTTCTTCGCGCTTGGGATTGTCCGGCGCGATGCTGACCACATCGACGGTCTTCAAGCCGCGCTCGGCGCTCAGCCGCTCGATATCCTCGCGATAGGCGGCCATGACCTGTTCCGGTGTGGCGCCCGGCTCGATCGGCTGCGTGGCCTGCCAGCGCTCGAAGGTCACGCCGATCTTGCTCAGCTCGGCGGCGATCTGCTCACCGTCGCGGCTATCGAACTGCGCCAGCTTGGGGTCGGAATCGTTGAAGATGCGAAGTCGGCTCATGGCGATCTGGCTCACAAGGTGTAGGGGAGGTGGCGAGGACTCAGCGCGTGCCGCGCAGTTTCAGCAGCTCGAGTTCGCAATGCAGCAGGAACTCGAACGCCTCCAGGTGACGGCGCGCCTCGGCCATGTTGCGGCCCCAGGCATACAGGCCGTGTCCTTCGATGAGATACCCCCACAGGTTCTGTTTGTCCAGCAAGGCTTCGACCTGCGCGGCCAGCACCTGCATGTCCTGGGTATTGGCGAACACTGGCACGTCCACCGCAGTTTCATGGGTGGTGTTGCCTTCGAAGGCTTTCAACAGCTCATAGCCCTCCAGGCGGATCACGCCGCTGCCGGCGTACAGCCGCGAGGCGATGGTCTGCACCGGCGAATGCGTGTGCAGCACGCAGCCGATCTCCGGAAACCGGCGGTACAGCTGGGTGTGCAGCAGGGTTTCGGCAGAGGGGCGCAACGGCCGGCCGACCGCCAGGCCATCGAAGTCCACCACCATGATGTCTTCTTCGACCAGGCGGCCCTTGTCGCGGCCGGACACTGTGATCGCGGCGTGCTGTTCGTCCAGGCGATGGGAGAAATTGCTGCTGGTGGCCGGCGTCCAGCCGGCCTGGGCCAGCTCGCGGATGTTGCCGATCAACAACTGCGCCAGCTCGTGCAGACGCGCGGCGCTATAGGGCAGGGGGGCAGTGGTCGCATTCATGGACCTATTCTACTGCGCCACTCGATTACGGCCAGGTGCAGCGCAGCAGGGTGTGTTCCTGCCACGCCCTGACTCAAGGCGGGTGGCAAACGTAGCGAGCGCTCGCCTGGCAGTGAGCGCAGTGGTGTCTCTTGTTGGATGCAGTCAGAAGCCCAGGTCAAACGCTGAGTCGCTGAGTCGGTCGAGGGCGCGGTGCCCTCACCGCTCGCGGGACACGCCGCAAGTACGTCCATGTAGGCTCGGTGGCGGCATCCATGCCGCCACACGGTCCCGCAATCGGCGAGGGCACCGCACCAGACAGTTTGCTGTTCGCTTTAGAGCTAAGTACACCGACCATCTCGACTGGTCCTTGCCCGCCCACCGTCGCGGGACCTTACGCGGCATGGATGCCGCGTAAGAGCTTACAAGGACGTACTTGCAGCGTGTCCCGCGATGGTGGGCGGGCAAGGGCCCTGCAGCCAAGGTGGGCGGGCAAGGGCCCTGCAGCCAAGGTGGGCGGGCAAGGGCCCCCGCAGCTAAGCCCCAGATCATCGGCCCTACAGACAAGCCGAAAATCATCCGCTCCGCCCTAACACCGGCGCGCAGTCGTTTTGCCAACCGCTATCAGCCAACGCGGCTAATCAGCGCCCGTCGCGCAGACGGCTATGGCGATAGCCGTAGCCGAAATAGACCACCAGCCCGACCAGCGTCCACACCCCCATCAACATCCAGTTGTGCAGCGTCATCGCCGACAGCAGGGCCAGACAGCTCAATACGCCGGCGCTGCAGATCAGCCAGGCCACCGGTATGCGGAACGGGCGCGGCAGTTCCGGGTGGGTGCGGCGCAGGATCAACACGCCGGCGCACACCGCCGCAAACGCGATCAGCGTGCCCATCGAGGTCAGCTCGCCCAATACATCCAGCGGGAACACCGCCGCCAGCAAGGCAATGCCGACACCGGTGATCACGGTATTGACGTGCGGGGTGCGGTACTTGGGATGGATGCGGGTGAAGATCGACGGCAGCAAGCCATCGCGCGCAATGATCATGAAGATGCGCGGCTGCCCGATGATCATCACCAGCACCACCGACGACAGCCCGATCAACGCACCCACTTCCACGATCACCCGCAACCAGGCCAGCTGCGGATGCGCCGCCACCGCGGTCACCACCGGCTCGTCGGTGCCGAGCAAGGTGTACGGCACCAGCCCGGTCATCACTGCAGCCATCGCGATGTAGAGCACGGTGCAGATGACTAGCGACAGGATCATGCCGATCGGCAGATCGCGTTGCGGGCGGTGCGATTCCTGCGCCGCCACCGACACTGCCTCGAAGCCGATATAGGCGAAAAACACCATCGCCGCGCCGCGTAGCACGCCTTCCATGCCGTACTTGCCCGGGCCTTCGTTGGCCGGAATGAACGGGTGCCAGTTGGCGGTGTCCACGTATTTCCAGCCCACCCCGATCACCAGCAGGATCAGCCCGGTCTTGAGGATCACCATGGCCATGTTCATCGCCGACGATTTGCGGATGCCCACATAACAGAGCCAGGTCAGCAGCAGCACGATCCCGGCCGCGGGCAGGTTGGCGATCGCGCCGGTGCGCTGCAGCTTGCCGTCCAGCGGCGCACTGACCAGGGCGGCCGGCAGATGGATGTCGAAATGTTCCAGCAGGCTGAGGAAATAGCCGGTCCAGCTGACCGCTACCGCCGAGGCGGAGACGCCGTATTCCAGCACCAGCATCCAGCCGATGAACCAGGCCGCCAGCTCGCCGAAGGTGGCGTAGGTATAGGTGTAGGCGCTGCCGGAGACCGGCACCATCGCGGCGAATTCGGCGTAGGCCATCGCGCAGAACGCGCAGCACACCGCTGCCAGCACGAACGACAGCATGATCGCCGGGCCGGCATGGTCGGCCGCGGCCTGGCCGGTGATGACGAAAATGCCGCCGCCGATCACTGCGCCAATGCCCAGTGCAGTCAATCCCCACGGCCCGAGCGCGCGTTGCAGGCCGAGCCCGTCGGCCGCCTCATGGCTGGCGTGCGGGTGTTTGGTGGCCCAGAGTTGCTTGAACATGCAGCGGTTCCTGTTGAATCCCTGCACATGGAGGTGCGGGCGTGTGCGAGATATGCGGGCTCTTGCGAGGGACTCGCGTGATTGAATCCCCGCACACGGATGTGCGGGCTCTTGCGAGGGACTCGCAGTAGTGACTCGCAGTTACACCTTACGGGCAAGACGGCTATGGCGAATGCCGTAACCGAAATAGATAAACAGACCGATCACGGTCCAGCCCACGAACACTTTCCAGTGCTCCTGGAAGGCCTGGAAGAACAGGAACAGGCAGGCCAGCGCGCCCAGCGGGCAGATCACCATCGCCAGCGGCACACGGAACGGGCGCTCCAGCTCGGGCTTGGTGAAGCGCAAGACCATCACGCCGGCGCAGACGGTGGCGAAGGCGAGCAGGGTGCCCATCGACACCAGTTCGCCCAACACGCTGAGCGGGATCAACCCGGCCAGCAGCGCCGCGACCACGCCGACGAAGATCGTGCCGACATAGGGCGTGTGGAACTTCGGATGCACCTTGCCGAACAGTTTGGGCATCAACCCGTCCTTGGCCATGGTGTAGAAGATGCGCGGCTGCGCCATCAGCATCACCAGCACCACCGAGGACAGGCCGGCGATCGCACCGATCTCCACGGCGGTCTTGAGCCAGGTCAGTTGCGGGTGCGCTTCCAGTGCGGTGGCCACCGGCTTGGCGGTGCCAAGCTGGGTGTAGGGCAGCAAGCCGGTCAGCACCGCGCAGACGATGATGTAGATGACGGTGCAGACCGCCAGCGACACCAGGATGCCGATCGGCATGTTCTTCTGCGGGTCCTTGGTCTCGCCGGCGGAGGTAGAGACCGCGTCGAAACCGATGTAAGAGAAGAACACGATGGACGCCGCACGGAATACCCCGTCCCAGCCGAACTTGCCCGGCCCGGTGTTTTCCGGGATGAAGGGATGCCAGTTGGCCGGGTCGATATACGAGATGCCGAAGCCGACGAACAGGCAGATCACCACCACCTTGATCGCCACGACGATCGCATTGGCGAACGCCGACTGGGTGACGCCGACGTAGCAGAGCATGCTTACCGCCGCCACGATCAGCACGGCCGGCAGGTTGATGAGGTTGCCGGAGCTGACGAAGTTGTGGCCGTCCCAGGCCAATGGCGCACCGGCAAGTTCTGCCGGGAACGGTAATCCGAGCGTGCCGGTCAAAAAGCTGATCAGGTAGGCAGACCAGCCGACGGCGACGCTGGAGCCGGCGAACAGGTATTCCAGCACCAGACACCAGCCGATGAACCAGGCGATGCCCTCGCCGAGCGTGGCATATGAATACGAATAGGCACTGCCGGACACCGGCATCATCGCGGCAAACTCTGCGTAGCACAGGCCGGCGAACGCGCAGGCGATGCCGGCAAACACGAACGACAGCATCACCGCCGGTCCTGCGTGGTTGGCAGCGGCCTGGCCGGTCAACACGAAGATACCGGCGCCGATCACCGCGCCGATGCCGAGCATGATCAGGTGCTTGGCGGTGAGGGTGCGTTGCAGCGTGGCCTCGCCTTGCAGGCTGCCTTCGACCGGTTCGCCCGCATCGACACGTCCGGCGGGTTCGATCGGTTTGACCCTCAACAAAGACTTCAGCATTCGGTACATCCCTAAGTGGCAAAGCTAAGGCGCAGGCGCCCGGACGAAGGTGGTGCGCCGCATCCCGGTGGGACAGGCAAGCGGCCTACCTTGCCAAAGCTACACGCTCACGACAAGCACGTACGCAGCATGAACGACGATAATGGTCGCCTGGCCCGCAACGGGCGACCGAGAACGACAGATGGTGGATGCGACGCTGCAACAGCAATTGGCTGCCTACCGCGCACGCTGGCCGGACGAAGCCGAGCTGGCCGAGCAATTCGCGCAACTGCTGGACGATGCCAGTAATCCATTCGTGCGCGAGCGTGTCGAAGGTCATTTCACAGGTTCTGCGTGGGTGGTCAGCGCCGATGGCACGCGCACGCTGCTGACCCATCACCGCAAGCTGCAGCGTTGGCTGCAACTGGGCGGACACGCCGACGGCGACCGCGATCTGGCGCAGGTCGCTTTGCGCGAGGCGCAGGAGGAGTCTGGATTGAGCGGGCTGCGCCTGGCGGAGCCGGCAATCTTTGACCTGGACCGGCACTGGATTCCAGCAAGGGGCGAGGTGGCCGGGCATTGGCATTACGACGCGCGCTATGTGGTGGTGGCTGGGGCGGATGAGGCGTTCGAGGTCAGCGAAGAGTCGCTGGCGTTGGCGTGGCGGCCAATCGCAGAGCTGCTTGCCGAGCCGGAACTGGATCCGTCGATGCGGCGCATGGCGGAGAAGTGGGTTGCGCGTGCGAGTTAAGCGGCTTGTTGGGAGCGCCCGCGCCGCAAGCGCGGGCCCGGGCTTGTTACTTAACTGGCTTCGGTGAGGGGCAGCAGCGCGGCCGGGGATCGGCTCCTCGGCTCGGTCAGACATCCTGTCTGACTCGCCGCCGCGGCACGTCCCTGTGCCGCTTTCCGCCAATCCCCGGCCACGCTGCTGCCTCGGCAAGTCGTTGCCATGAGCTTTGAAGGTCTTGAGTGAGGTAATGGGGCGTTGCTTGAAGCCCCTCTCCCTTTGGAAGCACTGCTCGTCAATTGCCGGCTTCGGTGAGGGGCAGCAGCGCGGCCGGGGATCGGCTCCTCGGCTCGGTCAGACATCCTGTCTGACTCGCCGCCGCGGCACATCCATGTGCCGCTTTCCGCCAATCCCCGGCCACGCTGCTGCCTCGGCAGATCATTTCAATGACCTAAAGAGGTCTCGAAGAAACTCATTGACGCCTTGCTTTAAGCCCCTCTCCTGCGGGAGAGGGGTTGGGCTGAGGGTACGGCGAAGCCGTTGCCTGTCAGGTCGATGATTCACCCCTTGCTGGCGCGTAGCGACGCGTTCGCCATGGCCGACCTCTGAAGGCGCTCGCGGCGCCCCTCATCCGGCGCTGCACGCCCTTCTCCCGATGGGAAAAGGGATCAACTCAATACAAAATGCGCGTCCGCAACGTCCCTTCGATCAACGCCAATCCTTCTTTCAGCGCGGTAGCCTGCGCCTCGCTGGCGCTGACATCGATCACCACGTAGCCCACCTTGGCGTCGGTGCGCAGGAACTGGCCGTCGATGTTGACGTTGTGGCGCGAGAACAGTTCGTTGATCTTGGACAGCACGCCCGGCACGTTGCGGTGGATGTGCAGCAAACGCAGGCTGTCGGGGTGCTCGGGCAGGGTGACTTCGGGGAAGTTCACCGCCGACAAGGTGCTGCCGTTGTCGCTGTAGCGCACTAGTTTGGCGGCCACTTCGACACCGATATTGTCCTGCGCTTCCAGCGTGCTGCCGCCCACGTGCGGGGTCAGGATCACGTTGTCGTGCGCAATCAACGGGGACTCGAACGCATCGCCGTTGCCCTTGGGCTCGATCGGGAACACGTCCACCGCCGCGCCGCCGATCTGGCCGGAGGTCAGCGCCGCATCCAGCGCGCCGATGTCGATGACGGTGCCGCGCGAGGCGTTGATCAGATGCGCGCCATGCTTCATGCGGGCAATTTCTGCGGCGCCGATCATGTCCTTGGTGGACGGTGTTTCGGGCACGTGCAAGGTCACCACGTCCGAGCGCGCCAGCAGGTCGTTCAGATCGATCGCCGCACGCGCGTTGCCCAGCGACAGCTTGGTTTCGATGTCGTGGAAGATCACCTGCATGCCCAAGGATTCGGCCAGCACGCCGACCTGCGTGCCGATATGCCCGTAACCGACGATGCCCAGCACCTTGCCGCGCGTTTCGTGGCTGCCAGCGGCCGACTTGGACCAGCCGCCGCGATGGCATTCGGCGTTCTTCTGCGGAATGCCGCGCATCAGCAGAATCGCCTCGGCGATGACCAGCTCTGCCACGCTGCGGGTATTGGAGTAGGGCGCGTTGAACACCGGAATGCCGGCCAGTTCGGCCGCGTCCAGGTCGACCTGGTTGGTGCCGATGCAGAAGCAGCCAATGGCGATCAAGCGCTTGGCATGCGCCAGCACTTCGGTACTCAATTGCGTGCGCGAGCGGATGCCGACGATGTGCGCCTCGGCGATGCGCGCCTTGAGTTCGTCTTCCGGTAACGACTTGGCATGCAGTTCGATCTGCGAATAACCGGCGGCGCGCAGCACATCCACGGCGGTCTGGCTGATGCCTTCCAGCAACAGGACGCGGATGTCCTGCTTGGGAAACGAGGTTTTCTTCGGCGACATGAGGGGGCGTACTGCAGCAATCGGGTCGGCAACTATGCCAGATGGGGTGCCGGATTTGGCGGCCGCAACGCAGTGTTTGCGCAGGCAAAGTCCTTGCGGTGCAACGGTTTCAGCTGAATCCAACACTGCAGCGTCAGTACGTGCGGCCGCTGGACGAGGCTGGCGCACACTGGCAGGCTGTGCGGTTCCTACCGCAGCGCCGCGTGCCATGACCGATCCCCGCATCCTTTCGTTGCAACAGGCCGTGCCCGCGTTGCGTTTGAAGACTGAGCCAGCCGACCTGGAGCATTACGGCCGCGACTGGACGCGGCGCTGGACGCCCAACCCGCTCGCGATCGCCTTACCCGGTTCGGTGGACGAAGTGCAGGCGGTGGTGCGCTGGGCAAATACGCAAGGTGTGGCGGTGGTGCCGTCGGGCGGGCGCACCGGGTTGTCCGGCGGCGCGGTGGCGGCCCATGGCGAGCTGGTGCTGAGCTTGGAGCGTTTGAACAAGCCGCTGGATTTCAACGCGGTCGATCGGACGCTCAGCGTGCAGGCCGGCATGCCGCTGGAAGCGGTGCACAACGCCGCACGCGAACATGGCTTGGTCTATCCGGTAGATTTCGCTGCGCGCGGTTCGTGTTCGATCGGCGGCAATATCGCCACCAATGCCGGCGGCATCCGGGTGATTCGCTATGGCAATACGCGTGAATGGGTGGCCGGGTTGAAGGTGGTCACCGGCGCTGGCGAAGTGCTCGAGCTCAACAATGCGCTGGTGAAAAATTCCAGCGGCTACGACTTCCGCCATCTGATGATCGGCTCCGAAGGCACGCTCGGCATTGTGGTCGAAGCGACGCTGCGGCTGACCGACCCGCCGCCGCCGAGCAACGTGATGCTGCTGGCGCTGCCGTCCTTCGATGTATTGATGCAGGTGTTTGCCGCGTTCCGCGCGCAGCTGCGCCTGGAAGCGTTCGAATTCTTCACCGACCGCGCGCTGGAACACGTGCTGGCGCATGGCGCACAGGCGCCATTTGCGGAAGTCCACCCCTATTACGTGGTTACCGAATTCGCTGCTGGCGACGAGGTACAGGAAGCCGCCGCGATGGCCGCGTTCGAGACCTGCATGGAGCAGGGCTGGGTCAGCGACGGCGTGATCAGCCAGAGCGATGCGCAGGCCGCGCAACTGTGGCGCTTGCGCGAAGGCATTACCGAAGCATTGGCGCGCTACACGCCCTATAAAAACGACGTCTCGGTGCGCATCTCGGCAATGCCGGCGTTTATGGCCGAAACACAGGCGTTGTTGCATGACGCCTATCCGCATTTCGATGTGGTGTGGTTCGGCCATATCGGCGACGGCAATCTGCACATCAATGTGCTCAAGCCGGATGACATGACGCAGGCCGATTTCGTTGCTGCCTGCGACCACGTCACCAAGCTGCTGGCGCAGGCCTTGCAGCGTTTTGGCGGCAGCATTTCTGCCGAACACGGGATCGGGTTGGTCAAGAAGGCGTACCTATGGAGCACGCGCTCTGCGGCGGAAATCGCCTTGATGCGCGGCATCAAACATGTGCTCGATCCTCATCTTTTGCTGAATCCCGGCAAGCTGTTCGAGATGGACGAGCTGCCCGGCACCACGCGCGCCGGTTAGTCTCTCACCACCTTCACATGGAATCGATACGCCGATGATGCGCTCTCTCGTGTTTTGCGCTTTGACGCTGCTGCCGCTGGCAGCTTTCGCAACCAGCCTGGCCGGTACCTCGGCGGGTGCATCGTCGGCCGGTTCGTCCGACAGCAGCAGTTCGGGCGACGACAAAGTGGTTGCCGATGCACGCGAAGACGCGGCCGGTTTCGTCGCCAGCGATGGCGCCATCCGTGGCGCGCGTCTGGAAGCGGCGCTGCTGCAGCTGCGTAGCCGCAACGATGCGGCGCGGCTGTCCAGCGACCTGCAACTGGCTCAGTCCATCCTGGCCCAGTGAGTTTGCGCCGCTGGTGCGGGTGGCTGTGGTTGGCCGCCGTGATCGCACCGGCGGCGCAGGCCGAGTTGCATGTTGAAGTTGTTCCGTTGGACCTCAGTCCGGCGCAGATCGCAGCAACGCATGTCTTAGTTGAGCAGGTGACGCAGCGTCTGCCGTCAGGGTGGACGCAGCGCATCACCGCACCGATCCAGCTGCAATGGCGCACGGATCTACCGGCGCACGTGCATGGTCGTGCGATCGGCCAGCGCGTTCTGCTCGATCGCGCATTGCTGCAGGCGTGGAGCGCGCAATCGGCGACGGCGCAGGCGGATATCGGCGCACCGGCCACGCGCGCGGCAATGGCCGCCGTGGTGCACGAGCTGGCGCATGTGCTCGATCGTGGCCCGCAAGGCGGGTTGTCGCGCGACCCGCGTCTGCGCGATCTGGCTGGCTGGCAGGTGCGTCCATGGCGGCTCGGGCGTGGCGAAAATCAATTTAGCGATCGCAGCCCCGACGACTACGAACGGCGTAGCCCCGCCGAGTTTGTTGCGGTGAATCTCGAACATTACGTGCTGGATGCCGACTATCACTGCCGGCGCCCTGCGCTGTCTGCGTGGTTTACCGAACAACTTGGCGCGCCACGCGCGGTCAGCGCGTGCGAAACGACATTGCCGTACCTGCAGGCTGACAGCGATGCCGGTGCGATGTCGCTGCTGACGCTGGATCCAGCGCGCGTGTACGCGGTGGACTATTTGCTGGCAGAGGGCAACGAGCAGCCGATGAGTCGCTGGGGCCACAGCATGTTGCGGCTGGTGATCTGCGCACCCGGCCGCGCACCCGGCCCCGATTGCCGCATGGATCTGCAATATCACCGCGTGCTTTCATTCCGCGCGTTTGTGGGCGACGTGCAGATTTCCAGCTGGCGCGGGCTGACCGGTTCGTATCCGTCGCGGCTGTTTGTGCTGCCGTTGAATCAGGTCGTCGACGAATACACCAAGGTCGAACTGCGCGCTTTGTCGTCGGTCCCGTTGAAGTTGACACCCGACGACATCGCCGCTTTGCTCGCACGCGTGGCACAGGTGCATTGGAGCTACGACGGGCGCTATTACTTCATCGGCAACAACTGTGCGGTGGAGACCTTCAAGCTGCTGCACGACGGCGTGCCACGCCTGGCCGCAGCCAGGTTGTCGTCGATCACGCCGCGCGGTGTGCGGCATCGCCTGCAACGCGCCGGCATCGCCGACATGCAGGTGCTGGACGACCGTGCGCAAGCGATTCGCCAAGGCTATTACTTCGAATCGGCAGCCGCGCATTACCAGACCATGTTCGAGGTGATCCGCCGCGGCATGCCGGTGCCGCAGACGAGCGTGGAGCAATGGCTGGATGCGCGACCGGACGCACGTGCGCAATGGGTCGACCAAGGCGGTTTGCGCGAAACCGCAGCGGCCTTGCTGCTCGAACAAGCTGCATTGCGGCGACAGGAATTGCTGGCGCGTGATGCGCTCAAGCGCCTGCTGCAACCGGGTGCTGCAGGGCGTGATGCTGTGCAAGGCCAGCTACAGGCGTTGTTCGCGCGGCAGGCGCAACTCAGTCACCCGGCCACGCTGCTGGGCACGTCAGGTTACGGGCTGCCGCAGGCAGACGAGCAACAACAATTGACTGCACGCGTGGCGCAAGAAAGTGGCGTGTTGATCGATGGTTGGAAGCAGCTGCAAGCGCTGGGTCGGCAGCAATTACCTGCCGACGTGCGCATTGGATTGGAACAGGGCGAGGCGAATGTGGAGCGCTTGCGCGCACGACTGCGCGTGCTCGCGCGCGGCGATGCGGCCGCCGACAAGGTGCAGCCGGATATGGGCATGCCGCTGGAAGCGCAATAGCGACCCGGACTCCCGAGTTAGCTGAGCAGTACAAGCCCCTCTCCCATCGGGAGAGGGGTTGGGGTGAGGGTACGGGGCGAAGCTCTCGTGTGGGTCCAGCTGCACGAGGCTCCCGCACCCTCATCCGCCCCTGCGGGGCACCTTCTCCCGATGGGAGAAGGGCTACACCGGCATACCTCAGCCAGCTGGTTTCAGATCCGCTTGTACAGAATACTTGCGCAGCCATTCGATGACATGCGCATCGCTGCGGTACTGCTTTAGTAGCAGGGCCAACCGCGCCGGTGCCGGTGTGCAGAACTGCGCAATCGCCACTTCGATCTCGTGTCGACGGTCGGCATCGTACGGCTCTTCGCCAGCGAAGTGCTCGCAGGTGTCGTAGTCCTCCACCAGCGTGCGCACATCCTCCGGCATGCCGCACAGGCCCGGGGGATGTTGCAGCCATTCGTCATCCACCTTGACGTCGGTGCAGGTCACCGGCGCGAGCTTGGATGCGGATGTCGGCGCCGGGGCGGGTTGCTCCGTGCAGGCGGTCAACAACCCCAGCGTCAAGGCAACCACCAGCGTGCGCATCAGTCGGCGCGGCCTGCGAATTCGCCGGTGGTGGTGTTGACCAGCACGCGCTCGCCGTTGGTGATGTACTCGGGCACCATGATTTCCAGGCCAGTGTCGAGCTTGGCCGGCTTGGGGCGCTTGGTGGCGGTGCCGCCCTTGAGCTCGGGCGGGGTTTCGATTACTTCCAGCGTCACCGTCTGCGGCAACTGCACCGCCACCGGCTGGTCGTCGATCACCTGCACGTAGATGCCGGTCAGCCCGTCGGTGATGTAGCCGGCATCGGTGCCGATCACATCCGCGTCCAGCGTGTACGGGGTGAAGTCCTCGTCGTCCATGAACACGAAGGCCTCGCCGTCCTTGTACGAAAACGTGGACAGACGACGCAGCAGCTCCACTTCCGGCAGGTTGTCATCGGCATCGAAGCTGGCGTCGGTTTTCACTCCGCCCGGCACGCTGTACATGATGAAGCGGAAGCGCACATTGCCGCCGCGGCCCTGCGGCGAGCTGCGTTCGATGTCGCGGATCTGGTAAATGCCGCCGTTGTATTCGACGACGTTGCCTTTCTTGATGTCGTTAGCTTTCATGGGAATCGGGAGTTGGGAATGGGGAATCGGAAAAGCCGAGTGCGGGGTGCTGAGAGTGAGGCGCCGTTACGATTCCCCATTCTCGATTCCCCATTCCCGGCTACTTGGGCGCCAACCGCACGCCGCCGTCCAGGCGAATCACGTCGCCGTTGAGATAGCGGTTGCGCAGGATGAAGGCGACGGTGTCGGCGTATTCGTCGGGTTGGCCCAGGCGCGAGGGGAACGGGATCGACGCGGCCAGCGATTGCTGCACGGTCTCGGGCATGCCATCCACCATCGGGGTCCAGAACACGCCCGGCGCGATCGTCATCACGCGGATGCCGAAGCGCGCCAGTTCGCGTGCCATCGGCAAGGTCATGCCGACCACGCCACCCTTGCTGGCAGCGTAGGCAGCCTGACCGATCTGGCCTTCATAGGCGGCCACCGACGCGGTATTGATGATCACGCCGCGCTCGCCATCGTCGCCGGCGGCGTTGTGCTGCATCACATCGGCCGCCGCCTTGGCGACATTGAAACTGCCGACCAGGTTGACCAGCACGGTGGTGCGGAAGGTCGCCAGCGGCATCGGCGCTTCCTTGCCCAACACGCGGCCCGAGCCCAGGATGCCGGCGCAGTTGACCGCAAGGTTGAGCCCGCCCAGCGCCTGCGCGGCCTGCGCCACGTTGGCGGCAACCTGCGCCTCGTCGGTGACATCGGTGGCGAAGTAATGCGCGTTGCCGGCGCCGAGCAGCGCCAGCGCTGCCTCGGCCTTGTCGGCATTGACGTCGAACAAGGCGACCTTGCCGCCGTCGGCAACGATGCGCTGCGCCACGGCCAGGCCCAGGCCGGACACGCCGCCGGTGACAATGGCAAGAACAGAAGATGGCTGCATGCGGTGGTTCCCGGGAAACGTGGATGCCGATGGAGGCTGGCGGCGATCGGTGGGCGAAGCGGTCGGCAATTCTAGCCGAAGCGTCCAGGCGATCGCTTTGGCGGCAGGGGGCGTGAGTAGGCCATGGGCGAGCTGTTGCGTTAACGCCTCAGCCAGCCGCCGCCAACGCCTTGCCGACCTTGCTGCCGGTCTCGCGGCCGAGCAGTTGCGCCAGCCAGCGGCCGGTGCGGGCGAGGGCAGCCAGATCGATGCCGGTTTGCATGCCTAATCCGTGCAGCAGATAGACCACATCTTCGCTGGCCACATTGCCGCTGGCGCCCTTGGCATACGGGCAGCCGCCGGCGCCGGACACCGCCGCATCGACCACGCGCACGCCTTGCTCCAGGCAGGCGGCGATATTGGCCAGCGCCTGGCCATAGGTGTCGTGAAAGTGCACCGCCAATGCCTGCATCGGCACGGATTGCGCCACTGCGGCCAACATCTGGCGCGCCTTGACCGGCGTCCCGACGCCGATGGTGTCGCCCAGCGAAATCTCGTAGCAGCCCAACGCGTACAGCCGCTGCGCGACATCGACCACGTCGGCCACCGGCACGGCGCCCTGATACGGGCACCCCAACACGGTGGAGACGTAACCGCGCACGCGCACGCTGTCGAGCGCGGCCTGTTCCAGGACCGGGCGAAAGCGCTCGATCGATTCGTCGATGCCGGCGTTGGTATTGGTGCGATTGAAGGCTTCGGACGCCGCAGTGAATACCGCCACTTCCTGCGCGCCGGCCGCGCGTGCCCGCACATAGCCCTGCAGGTTCGGCACCAGCACCGGATAGGCAATCCCCGGCGCCTGGGTGATGCCGGCAAACACCTCGGCCGCATCGGCCAGTTGCGGCACCCAGCGCGGGCTGACGAAGCTGGTCGCTTCGATGCTGCGCAGGCCGGTGGCCGAGAGTTGATCGATCAAGGCGATCTTGTCGGCGGTCGCGATCGGCTGCGCTTCGTTCTGCAAGCCATCGCGCGGGCCGACTTCGACAATGCGCACGAACGCGCTCATGCCATGTCCTCCGGCACCCAGGCTGGCGCGCGCTTGTCGAGAAAGGCGCTCAATCCTTCCTGCCCCTCGGGCGAGACGCGCAGGCGCGCGATCCACGCGGCATTGGCCGCATCGATGGCATCGCGGTCGGCAGGCGGCAACACCGAACGCACCAGGGATTTGGCGCTGGCGGCCGCCAACGGCGCGGCGGACAGCAGCAAGCGGATCTGCCGCTCCACCGCGATATCCAATTGATCGGCAGCGACCAACTGATGCAACAACCCCAGCAACTGCGCGGTGCCAGCGTCGAAGATCTCCGCAGTAGCGAACCAGCGCCGCGCCTGGCGCGCGCCGATCGCTGCAATCACATACGGCGAAATGACCGCTGGAAGCAGGCCTAGCTTGCTCTCGGTCAGGCCGAAGCGCGCTTCGGTGCAGCCGATGGCGATATCGCAGCACGCCACCAGGCCCACGCCGCCGCCGAACGCGGCGCCATTGACGCGTGCGATGGTCGGCTTGGGCAATTCGTCGAGCGTTCGCATCAGCAGCGCGAGCGCCAGTGCATCGGCAGCATTGTCGGCCTCGCTGGCGCTGGCCATGCCGCGCATCCAGTTCAGGTCCGCGCCGGCGGAGAAGGCGCCGCCTGCACCGGTGATCACGACCACCCGGATCTGTGGCGCCTGGCCGGCTTGCTGCAACGCCTCGGTGAGCGCGTTGATCAAGGTTGCGTCGAAGGCGTTGTGCACCGCCGGGCGGTTCAGACGCAGTGTGCGGACCGCTCCCTGGTCCTCCACGATCAAGCCGTTGTCCTGCATTGCATCGACGTCCATGAATGGGATGCGAACCATGATAGCGGCACAGCCGGCCCCAGCCATGACGCGGTGCGTCGATGCTAGAATTGAGAACCATTCCTAACAATCAGGCCGTCTTTGTGACGCTGTCCGACATGCCCTTGCATCGCGCCGCCATCGTGGATTCGGTAGAGGATCGCCTCCCCAACGACACGATTGCCCGGCGCCTGCGTGAACTGGGCTTTGTCGCTGGCGAAGAAGTGACGGTGCTGGCAACCGGACCGGTCGGGCGCGAACCGTTGCTGGTGCAGGTCGGCTACACGCGTTTTGCATTGCGTCGCAGTGAGGCCGCGCGCGTGAAGGTGCGCATCGAAGGAGCACAGGCATGAATGCGGCAAGCGTTCCGCTGCGCCTGGCTTTGGTCGGCAACCCCAACAGTGGCAAGACCGCGCTGTTCAACCAGCTGACCGGCAGCCGGCAGAAGGTGGCCAATTACACGGGCGTCACCGTCGAGCGTAAGGAAGGACATTTCCGTGCGCCGTCCGGGCGCGACTTCGCGGTGCTGGATCTGCCCGGCGCCTACAGCCTGCAGCCGGCCAGCCTGGACGAAGCGATCACCCGCGATCTGTGCCGTGGTTTCTATCCCGGCGAGCCGGCGCCAGACGTGTTGGTCTGCGTGATGGACGCGACCAACCTGCGCCTGCATTTGCGCTTTGCGCTAGAGCTGCGCGAGTTGGGCCGGCCGATGATCGTGGCCTTGAACATGGTCGACGCCGCGCAACGCCGCGGCATCGTCATCGATCTGCCGGCCTTGGAGCAGGCGCTCGGTGTGCCGGTGGTCGAAACCGTGGCGGTACGCCGCGGCGGCGCCAAGGCGCTGGTGGAGCGCATCGATGCGCAGGCCGCGAGCTTGATCGCACCGACCGCGACGCCGCCGGCCGGCGGTAACTATCACGCGCAGGTGCGGCAGATCCTGAGCGCGTCGGTGACCATGCCCACCCGCACCTCGCGCGTGGACGACGCACTGGACCGCTGGCTGCTGCATCCGATCTGGGGTCTGGTGACGCTTGCGGTGGTGATGTTCCTGATCTTCCAGGCGGTATACGCCTGGGCCACCCCAGTGATGGACCTGATCGATGTCGGCACCGCGATGCTGGGCGAGTGGGTGGGTACCACGCTGCCGGAGGGCCCGCTCAACAGCCTGCTCAAGGACGGCATCGTCACCGGCCTGGGCGGGGTGATCAAGTTCCTGCCGCAGATCCTGATCCTGTTCGCCTTCATCCTGGCGCTGGAAGAATCCGGCTATCTGCCGCGCGCGGCGTTCCTGCTCGATCGCATGATGGCCGCAGCCGGCCTGTCCGGGCGCTCGTTCATTCCCTTGCTGTCGAGTTTTGCGTGTGCGGTGCCGGGCATCATGTCCACGCGCAGCATCCAGGATCCGCGCGACCGGCTCGCCACGATCATGGTCGCGCCATTGATGACCTGTTCGGCGCGCTTGCCGGTCTACGCGTTGCTGATCGGCGCCTTCATTCCGCAGAAGACCGTGTGGGGCATTTTCAATCAGCAGGGGCTGATCCTGTTCGCGCTGTACGCCGCGGCCATCGTCAGTGCCTTGCTGGTGTCGTGGACGATGAAGAAGTGGCGGCGCGACAAGAGCGAGCATCCGTTGATGCTGGAGTTGCCGTCCTACCGCGTTCCGCAGCTGCGCGATCTGGCGCTGGGTTTGTGGGAACGTGCGGTGATCTTTCTCAAGCGCGTCGGCGGCATCATTCTGGCGCTGACCGTGCTGCTGTGGTTTCTGCTGTCGTTTCCGGCAGCGCCAGCCAATGCGATCTTGCCAGCAATCGACTACAGCTTTGCCGGCCGCATCGGGCATGCAATGTCGACCTTCTTCGCGCCGCTGGGCTTCAACTGGCAGATCTGTATCGCGCTTATTCCGGGCCTGGCCGCGCGCGAAGTGGCGGTGGCATCGCTGGCCACGGTCTATGCGCTGTCGGCCGCCGATGACGATGCTGCCGCGCAAGCCTTGTCGCCGCTGATCAGCGATGGCTGGTCGCTGGCCACCGCACTGTCGCTGCTGGTCTGGTACATCTACGCGCCGATGTGCATCTCCACGCTGGCGACCATCAAGCGCGAAACCAACTCGTGGAAGCAGATGACCATCAGCACGGTGTACCTGTTCGCGCTGGCGTATCTGGCCTCGCTGGTGACCTACCAAGTGGCCGTGCTGCTCGGAGCCGGCTGAGATGGATCTCTCGCTCACCCTGCAATACGTGGTCATCGCATGCGCGGTGCTGCTGAGCCTGTGGGTGGTAATGAAGAAGCAGTTCCCCAGCGTCTTGCGGCGCATGCGTGGCGCGCTGGCGATCGGGCTGCTGCGCGAGGGGCGACCTGCGTGGATGCACACCTTGGGGCGTCGCGTTGCACCACCGGCGACGCAGAGCGCCGCGGCCTGCGGTGGTTGCGACAGCTGCGGGCCCACGCCGCCACGTAGTCACTGACGCGCCTGGTCCTCTACACTTGCGCGGCCGCAGGATGCGGCGGTACAGGGGACAGGCGATGCGTTTGTTGGTGTTGTTGGCAATCTTGGCCGCCGTTGCGGGCATCTATAACTACGGCGGCAATGCGTTGGACGAAACGCAGGTGCGCGATTTCTACGCTGCGCACGATAAAGCGATGCTGAGCCAGGACGGCGAGGCGCTGTGCGCGATGACCGCGCCGGAATTCGAAATGGTGGTGTTGTACCGCATGGACTCGCACCAGAAGCGGCAGACCGCCACACGCGAGAAATACTGCAAATCCAATGGCGAATGGGCGCAGGTGCTGGGTCAGATGCGCCATGTGGCACCTCCGGAAGAGTTGATCGACTACAAACATTCGATCACCAAGATCGAAATCGCGCCCGATGAGGCCTCGGCCATGGTCGAGACGCGCGCCACGCTTGGTTTGCCGGGCCTGCGCATGACCTTCCGCTCGCGCGACAAGGTGATCCGCAAACGCTGGAAGACCTTGATCGAACGCAGCGAGGGCACTGCCTGGGTTGGCCCGGCGTACGAATAAGCGCAGCTGGCAACATCGCCGGCCATCGTCGGGCCGGCGCCATCGCTGCGCGCGTGACGATTGCCTTGGTGGCTGGCGCGAACGCGTGTACAACGGCGTCGCCGCAGGACGATGTCGTTAGCGCCAGCGCAACGCGAGAAAGCGCATCGCGACGCGGGGCGAGGGTGGATGCACCGGTAACGCCGGCATTGGCCGAGTGCCGTCGTCAACGCTGCACTGCACAGCGCCTCGGCCACAGGCCTTCGCTATGCTTGACCGATGACGACCTCCTTCCAGATCTCCCGACGTGCGTAGGCGCTGACCAGTTCGGCGATTCGCGAAATCCTCAAGATCACCGAGCGGCCGGAGGTCATTTCCTTCGCCGGTGGCTTGCCGTCGCCGGCCACCTTTCCGGTGGAGCGCATGCGCGCGGCCAGTGATCAGGTGCTGCGCGATGCGCCACAGGCCGCGCTGCAATATGGCCCGACCGAAGGGTATGCGCCGCTGCGCGAATGGGTCGCCGCACGCCTAAGCCGTGACGGCGCCATCATCAGGCCCAGCCAGGTGATGATCACCACTGGCTCGCAGCAGGGCCTGGATTTGCTCGGCAAGGTCTTTATCGACGAAGGCAGCAAGGTGCTGGTGGAAACGCCGAGTTACCTGGGTGCATTGCAGGCATTTTCGTTGTTCCAGCCGGCGTTCGTCGGCATGCCGTCGGACGACGACGGTGTGGTGGTGGATGCGCTGGATCCTGCCATGTTGGCAGACGCGCGCTTTCTGTATTGCCTGCCGAATTTCCAGAATCCCACCGGGCGCCGCTTGCCATTGGCGCGGCGTCAGGCTTTGGTCGCACGCGCAGCCGAGGCGGGCGTGCCGATCATCGAAGACGATCCGTACGGCGAGCTGTACTACAGCGGCCAGCCGTTGCCGAGCCTGCTGTCGCTCAACCCGGAGGGCGTGATCTATATGGGCTCGTTCTCCAAGGTGCTCGCGCCGGGGCTGCGACTGGGCTATGTGGTCGCACCGGAGGCGGTGCTGGGCAAGCTGATTCAGGCCAAGCAGGCGGCCGATCTGCATACGCCTTCTTTCACTCAGCGTGTGGTCTACCAGACGCTGCAAGACGATTTTCTAGAGACGCACATCCCGCAAATTCGCGCACTGTACGCGCGCCAGTGCAGCTTGATGCTGGAAGCGCTGGATCGCCATTTCCCGCCACAGCTGCAGTGGAATCGCCCAGAAGGCGGCATGTTCCTGTGGGTGACCCTGCCTCCCGGACTGGATGGCACCGCACTGCTGGCGCGTGCGATCGCGCGCAATGTCGCGTTCGTGCCGGGCGCGCCGTTCTACGCCACGTTGCCGCAGACCAATACCTTGCGGCTGTCGTTCGTCACTGTGCCGGGCGAGAAGATCGATGCCGGCATCCGGATCCTGGGCGAGGTGTTGCGCGAGGCGCTGGCCGAGTTACCAGGGCAGGGCGCATAACCTCGGCCAGCACGCCACTGCAAAGCGCACCGATCGCGACAACGCTCGCACTGCTCGGCGCTTTTGCGTTTTCCGAATCCCCAATCCCGACTCCCCAATCCCGGCTATCTTGTACAACCCCCATCGCCTAGCTAGCCTGCCGCCATGACAACGTCACCCGTAAAAGTTCTGATCCACGGCGCCTCCGGGCGGATGGGCAAGGCGTTGCTGCGACTGGCCGCTGAAGACGAGGGCTTGCATGTCGTCGGCGCGGTGGTGGGGCGTTCGCCGTCGCAACGCGTGGTGGACGGCGTGCCGTATTTCGCCGCCAGCGAACTCGGCGGTGCGCCGGCCTTCGATGTGGCGATCGACTTTAGCCTGCCGCAAGGCTTCGCACCGATCCTGGCCTTGTGTGCGCAACGCGGTAAACCACTGGTGTCCGGCACCACCGGGCTGGACGATGTGCAGCGCGCTGCGTTGCTCGACGCTGCGGGCAAGATCCCGTTGGTGTGGGCGTCCAACTTCAGTCTGGGTGTCGCAGTGCTCACCGAGCTGGTGGAGCGTGCCGCCGGCAGCCTGCCGGGTTGGGATTGCGACATCGTCGAGGCGCATCACGTGCACAAGCAGGACGCGCCATCCGGCACCGCACTGACATTGGGTGAAGCCGCCACCGGTAGCGGCGCGCAGCCGCGCTTCGCCAGCCTGCGTGCCGGCGATATCGTCGGCGAACACACGGTGCAGTTCACCGGGCTGGGCGAGCGGGTGGAACTGATTCACCGCGCCAGCAACCGCGACATCTTTGCGCGTGGTGCGCTGCATGCGGCCAAACGGCTGATCGGCAAGCCGGCCGGCAGCTATCGGGTGCGTGACCTGGTGCTGTAACCCGGCGCGCAACCGCGCATGAATGGCGAGCCGCTCTAGCAGCGCATTCACCTCGCTGTTGCGATGGCATTGCGGCATCGAGTGCTCTTCAGGCTGGCATGCCGGGGCACTTGCCTTTACAATTCTCGCTTGCCCGAACCAGCGTCGGACCGGTCCTCAGCACCGCGTCCGCGCTTTGCTGCAACCGGAATTTGGCCGGAAGCGCATCGGAGTCCCAGGCAGCCAGAGCGAGACCCCACGTGACCCAACCCGCAATCCTTGTCCTCGAAGACGGCACCGTGTTCGAGGGCGAATCCGTAGGCGCCAACGGGCTTTCCGTCGGCGAAGTGGTGTTCAACACCGCCATGACCGGTTATCAGGAAGTCCTGACCGATCCGTCCTATGCCCGCCAGATGGTCACGCTGACCTATCCGCATATCGGCAATACCGGTTTCACCGATCAGGACGACGAGGCCACAAAGATCTGGGCCGCCGGCCTGATCGTGCGCGATGTGCCGCGTCGTTCCAGCAGCTGGCGTAGCGAAGTGGCTTTGCCGGAATGGCTGCAGGCCCGCGGTGTGGTGGCCATTTCCGGCATCGACACTCGCAAGCTGACCCGCTTGCTGCGGCAGAAGGGCGCCCAGAACGGCGCGCTGATGGCCGGCGAGATCGACGTCGAAAAGGCGCTGGAAGCGGCGCGCAGTTTCCCCGGTCTGAAGGGCATGGACCTGGCAAAGGTGGTCTCGACCGAGACCAGCTACACCTGGCAGGAAGGCTCCTTGGATCTGAACTCAGACACCTTTCTGGGTCTCGGTGCGTTGAATATTGGAAAGTCCGCACATGGAAGTGCGGGCTCTGGCGAGGGACTCGCATTCAAAGTCGTCGCGTACGACTACGGCGTCAAGCTCAACATCCTGCGCATGCTGGCCGATCGTGGTTGCGACGTCACCGTGGTGCCGGCACGCACGCCGGTGGCCGAGGTGCTGGCGATGAATCCGGACGGCGTGTTCCTGTCCAACGGACCGGGCGATCCGGAGCCGTGCGATTACGCCATCAGCGCGATCCAGGAATTGATTGCCAAGAAGGTGCCCACCTTCGGCATCTGCCTGGGCCATCAGCTGCTGGCGCTGGCCGCCGGCGCCAGCACGGTCAAGATGACCACCGGCCATCACGGCGCCAACCATCCGGTGCAGGATCTGGACGGCGGACGGGTGATGATCACCTCGCAGAACCATGGTTTCGCGGTTGACGAAAGCACGTTGCCGGCCAATGTGCGGGTGACCCATCGTTCGCTGTTCGATGGCACCAACCAGGGCATCGCACTGACCGACGCCCCGGCGTTCTCGTTCCAGGGCCACCCGGAAGCTTCACCGGGCCCGCGCGACGTGGGGCCGTTGTTCGATCGGTTTGTGGCATTGATGGCCAAGGATGCCAAGCGCGCATGAGCGCTCGGTTGATGGGTGTGCTGATCGTGCTGGTGGGCGTTGCCTTGACTTACTGGGGCGTGTGGATGCCGCTGGAGCAGGCACGCGCTGGCGCCGAGTCGATCACGCTGCACGGCGGCATGAAGCTGGCCTTGATGGTGCCGATGTGCTTCGTTTTCGGTGTCGGCTATGTGATTGGCGGGGAGTCCTTTCACCATCGCATGCAGAACACCGACCCGGACAAGGTGCGTCGTTGGGGCAAGACCTCCGCGATCGGCTGGCTGCTGATCCTTGGCAGTTTGGCCGCGTCCTTCGGGCTGTATCAATGGCTTCAGCACACCCTGCACGGCCTCGGCTATGGATCTGCCGGATGAACCGGCTTTCGGCTCTGCTGAGTCGATGCACTATCACGCTGCGTCGCGATTCGATCGCCGCGGCCACTCTTCCGCACTTGCGGCTCGCCGCAAGTCCTTAATCGAGTAAAGAAATGCCAAAGCGCACCGACCTAAAAACCATCCTGATCATCGGCGCCGGCCCGATCGTCATCGGCCAGGCCTGCGAGTTCGACTACTCCGGCGCGCAGGCGTGCAAGGCGCTGCGCGACGAGGGTTATCGCGTGGTGCTGGTCAACAGCAATCCGGCCACGATCATGACCGACCCGGACATGGCCGATGCGGTGTACATCGAGCCGATCAACTGGCAGACGGTCGAGAAGATCATCGCCAAGGAAAAGCCCGACGCCCTGCTGCCGACCATGGGCGGGCAGACCGCGCTGAACTGCGCGCTGGATCTGGCCGACCACGGCGTGCTGGAGAAGTACAACGTCGAGCTGATCGGCGCCAAGCGCGAAGCCATCCGCATGGCCGAGGACCGCGAGCTGTTCCGCGTGGCGATGGGCGAGATCGGCCTGGATTGCCCCCGCGCCGAAGTGGCGCACACGCTGGAAGAAGCGCTGGATATCCAGACCCGCGTCGGTTACCCGACCATCATCCGCCCCAGCTTCACCCTGGGCGGCAGCGGTGGCGGCATCGCCTACAACCGCGAAGAGCTGATCGAGATCGTCGGCCGTGGCCTGGAGCTGTCGCCGACCACCGAAGTGCTGGTGGAAGAATCGGTGCTGGGTTGGAAGGAATTCGAGATGGAAGTTGTGCGCGATACCGCGGACAACTGCATCATCGTCTGCGCGATCGAAAACCTTGACCCGATGGGCGTGCACACCGGCGACTCGATCACCGTGGCGCCGGCGCAAACGCTCACCGACAAGGAATATCAGCGCCTGCGCGATGCCTCGATCGCGGTGCTGCGCAAGATCGGTGTGGATACCGGCGGCTCCAACGTGCAGTTCGGCATCAGCCCGACCAATGGCCGGGTGGTGGTGATCGAAATGAATCCGCGCGTGTCGCGCTCGTCGGCGCTGGCCTCCAAGGCCACCGGCTTCCCGATCGCCAAGGTTGCCGCCAAGCTGGCGGCGGGCTACACGTTGGACGAGTTGAAGAACGAGATCACCGGCGGTTTGACCCCGGCCTCGTTCGAGCCGTCGATCGACTACGTGGTCACCAAGATTCCGCGCTTTGCCTTCGAAAAATTCCCGCAGGCCGACGCGCGCCTGACCACCCAGATGAAGTCGGTGGGTGAGGTGATGGCGATGGGCCGCACCTTCCAGGAATCGCTGCAGAAAGCGCTGCGTGGCCTGGAAACCGGCAAGATCGGGCTGGACCCGACCGGCCTGGATCTGAGCAGCGAAGACGATATCGCCGCGCTCAAGCGCGAGCTCAAGGCGCCGGGCCCGGAGCGTCTGTTCTATGTGGCCGATGCGTTCCGCGCCGGTATGAGCGTGGCCGATATCTACGCGCTGTCGTTCATCGATCCGTGGTTCCTGGATCAGATCGAAGAACTGATCAGCCATGAGCAGCAGTTGGCCGATGAAGGTCTGGCCTCGCTGGATGCGGCGCGTCTGCGCACGCTCAAGCGCGCGGGTTTCTCCGATGCGCGGTTGGCCGAGTTGACCGGCACCAACGAAGAATCGGTGCGCACGCTGCGTCGCGCGCTCAAGGTGCGCCCGGTCTACAAGCGCGTGGATTCCTGCGCCGCCGAATTCGCCACCAGCACCGCGTATCTGTATTCGACCTACGAGGACGAGTGCGAGGCGCTGCCGACCGACCGCGACAAGATCATGATCCTGGGCGGTGGCCCCAACCGCATCGGCCAGGGCATCGAGTTCGACTATTGCTGCGTGCATGCGGCGCTGGCGCTGCGCGATGACGGCTTTGAAACCATCATGGTCAACTGCAACCCGGAGACCGTGTCCACCGACTACGACACCTCCGATCGACTGTATTTCGAGCCGTTGACGCTGGAAGACGTGCTGGAAATCGTCGAGCTGGAAAAACCCAAGGGCGTGATCGTGCAGTACGGCGGCCAGACCCCGCTGAAGCTGGCGCGTGCGCTGGAAGCCAATGGCGTGCCGGTGATTGGCACCTCGCCCGATTCGATCGATCTGGCCGAAGACCGCGAGCGTTTCCAGCAGCTGGTCGACAAGCTGGGCCTGAAGCAGCCGCCGAACCGCATCGCGCGCAATTCAGAAGAGGCCTTGGTGCTGGCGCGCGAAATCGGCTACCCGCTGGTGGTGCGCCCGAGCTACGTGCTGGGCGGCCGCGCGATGGAAATCGTCTACGGCGAATCCGACCTGGCGCGCTATGTGCGCGATGCGGTCAAGGTGTCCAACGACTCGCCGGTGCTGCTGGACCGCTTCCTGGATAACGCAGTGGAAGTGGACGTGGACATCATTGCCGACAAGGACGGCAACGTGCTGATCGGCGGGCTGATGGAACACATCGAAGAGGCCGGCGTGCATTCGGGCGATTCGTCCTGCTCGCTGCCGCCGTATTCGCTCTCGCCCAAGACCCAGGCCGAGCTGCGCCGTCAGGTGGTCATGCTGGCCGAAGGCTTGAACGTGGTCGGGCTGATGAACACGCAGTTCGCGGTGCAGGTCGATGAGGCCGGCGACGATGTGGTGTTCCTGCTGGAAGTGAACCCGCGTGCCTCGCGCACGGTGCCGTTCGTGTCCAAGGCCACCGGCATGCCGCTGGCCAAGATCGCCGCACGCTGCATGGCCGGCAAGACGCTGGCCGAGCAGGGCGCCACCAAGGAAATCGTGCCGGATTACTACTCGGTGAAGGAAGCGATCTTCCCGTTTGCCAAGTTCCAGGGCGTGGACCCGATCCTCGGGCCGGAGATGCGCTCCACCGGTGAGGTGATGGGCGTGGGCCGCAGCTTCAGCGCCGCGTTCGCGCGCGCGCAGGAGGCCGGCGGCATCAAGGCGCCGCCGGTGGGCAAGGCGTTCGTGTCGGTGCGCGACCCGGACAAGAAGCGCGTGCTGCCGGTGGCGCAGGCGCTGGTGGAGCGTGGCTATACGTTGGTCGCAACACGTGGCACCGGCGCCTGGCTGCAGGAAAACGGGTTGAGCTGCGAAATCGTCAACAAGGTCGCCGAAGGGCGCCCGCATATCGTCGATTCGATCAAGAACGGCGAGATCGTGTACATCGTCAACACCACCGAAGGGCGCGCCGCCATCTCCGACTCGTTCTCGATTCGGCGTGAAGCGTTGCAGCATCGCGTGACCTATTCGACCACTGTCGCCGGCGCCAAGGCGCTGGTGCATTCGCTGGAATTCCGCGGCACCGGCCCTGTGTGGTCGCTGCAGGAACTGCACAAGGAGCTGCAAGCATGAGAGCACCCATGACCGCGAAGGGCGCCCAGCGTCTGCGCGAAGAACTCGATCAACTGAAGTCGGTCAAGCGCCCGGCGGTGATCAGCGCGATTGCCGAAGCGCGTGCGCACGGCGACCTGAAGGAAAACGCCGAGTACCACGCCGCGCGCGAGCAGCAGAGCTTCATCGAAGGCCGCATCAAGCAGCTGGAAGGCGAGCTCTCGCATGCCGAGATCATCGACATCACCAAGTTGTCGGCCGGTAACAAGATCGTGTTCGGGGCCACCGTGACGCTGGCCGACACCGAGACCGACGAAGAGAAGCGCTACCAGATCGTTGGCGATCTGGAAGCGGACATCAAGCTGGGCATGATCGCGATCTCCTCGCCATTGGCACGTGCGTTGATCGGCAAGCTGGAAGGCGATTCGGTCACCATCGACGCGCCGGCCGGCCAGCGCGAATACGAAGTCGTCAGCGTTGCCTATCTAGATTGATTGCCTGGACTGATCCACTGCCATTGATCGACGCCACCGACCGATGACGACCGCAACGCTGCTGCTGCCGGAAACACGCCGTCTACCCGGCGAGTTGGGCGACACGCCGGTGGCGCGTGCGCTTGCGCGTGCCGACCAGCAAAGCACCGAGTCCGGCGAAGTGGCGCAGTTGCAGCGCCACTTCAGCTTGACGCCTGCGCAATGGCCGGTGGCGGCGCTGACCCGTCAGCTGGATGCCGGCGATGCCGCCGGTGCGACCTGGGTACGTGCCGATCCGGCCTATGTGGTGCCGGACATGCAGGGCGCGCGGTTGATGGGGTATGGCGAGGCACTTGGTCCCACGGCAGAAGATCTGGAGGTGTTGTTGCCGATCCTCAAGCCGATGTTCGGCGATGCCGGGTTTCTGCTGGATGCGCCAACGCCCTCGCGCTGGTATTTGCGCTTGTCGCCGGATGCCAAGCTGCCGGAATTCGCGCCGCCGGATCTGGCGATCGGCGACGACTTGTTCGAGCATCTTCCCGCCGGCGATGTCGGCAGGCGCTGGCGCGCGTTGTTGACCGAAGCGCAGGTGCTGCTGCATCAGCATCCCTGGAACGAGGGCCGCGTGGCCAGCGGCAAACCGGCGATCAATTCGCTGTGGTTCTGGGGCGGCGGCGTGCTGCCGCATGCGGTGAGTTCGCCGCATCGGCAAGTGCGCAGCCGCGAGTCGCTGCTGCGTGCGCTGGCGCTGGCGGCCGGTGCCGATGCGCAGGGCGAACAACGCGTGGATGCCTTGGTGGATCTGCGTCATCTGCGCTCGCTGCAGCAATTCAGCGACGATGCTGTGGCGCCGTTGTTGGCGGCGATGGCACGTGGCGAGCTGGATCGGCTGGTGCTGGATTTCCAGGACGGGCAAACCGTCTCGCTGACGCACGCGCAACGCTGGCGTTTCTGGCGCAAGCCGCGCTTACAGCTGGCGCAATGACCTCTACTCCGCAGATCGTCCGGCGCCCGCCCGGGCAGGCTGGCAGTTGGCCCGATGCCATGTTGCCGCTGTTGCGCCGTATCTATGCCGCGCGTGGCGTCACCGATACGCACGGCGCGCATCCGCGGTTGGGGCAATTGCTGTCGCCGGAGTTGCTGCATAACAGCGGCGCTGCCGCCGAGCTGCTGGCCGATGCGATCGCACATCAGCGCCGCATCCTGGTGGTGGGCGATTTCGATTGCGATGGCGCCACCGCGTGCGCGGTTGGCGTGCGCGGCTTGCGCATGCTCGGTGCGCTGGATGTGCATCACGCGGTACCCAATCGCATGGTGCACGGCTACGGCCTGTCGCCTGCGCTGGTGGACGAATTGGCCGCGTTGCAGCCGGATCTGCTGGTTACCGTCGATCACGGCATCGCTTGTCATGCCGGTGTGGCCGCAGCCAAGGCGCGCGGCTGGACCGTGCTGGTCACCGATCACCACTTGCCCGGCGAGGTGTTGCCGCCGGCCGATGCGATCGTGGATCCGAATCTGGCCAACGACACCTTCCCGAGCAAGTCGTTGGCCGGCGTCGGGGTGATCTTCTATGTGCTGCTGGCATTGCGCAGTGTGCTGCGTGCGCGCGGCGCATTTGCCGACCGCGCCGAACCGGATCTGTCGGTGTTGCTGGATCTGGTCGCCATCGGCACGGTCGCCGATCTGGTGCCGCTGGATACCAACAACCGTGCGCTGGTGTCGGCCGGCTTGCGCCGCTTGCGCGAGGGCAGGGGCTGTATCGGACTGCGCGCCCTGATCGATGCCAGCGGTCGCGATGTGGCGCGCCTGAGCGCCAGCGACATCGGATTCGCGCTCGCCCCACGCCTCAATGCCGCGGGCCGCCTCGAAGACATGGCTTTGGGCATCGAGCTATTGCTCAGCGAAGACTGGAGCCGCGCACGCGAGATCGCCGGCACCCTGGAGGAGATCAACGCCGAGCGCCGCGCGGTGCAGCAGTTGATGACCGACGACGCCGAGCAAGCCGTCACCAAAGTGGTGCTGGATGCCGATGGCGCGTTGCCGATCGCGGCCTGCCTGTTCGATGCCGAGTGGCATCCCGGCGTCATTGGACTGGTCGCTTCCAAACTCAAGGACCGCCTGCATCGCCCGGTGATCGCGCTGGCGCCGGCCGAGCCGGGCAGCAGCCTGTTGCGCGGCTCGGCGCGGTCGATTCCCGGCCTGCATATCCGCGATGTGCTGGCGGCGGTGGATGCGCGCCACCCGGGCCTGATCCAGAAGTTCGGCGGGCATGCGATGGCGGCCGGGTTGAGCATGGATCACGCCGCGCTGACCACGTTTGAACAGGCATTCCGGTCGCAAGTGCAATCGATGGTGGATGCCTCGCTGCTGCACGCCGAACTGCACAGCGATGGCGAACTGGCCGCGCACGAACTCGATCACCTGCATGCCGAAGCGCTGCGCGTGGCCGGGCCGTGGGGGCAGGGCTTTCCCGAACCGTTGTTCGATGGTCAATTCGAGGTGCTGCAGTGCCGCGTGCTCAAGGAGCGCCATCTCAAGTTGACGCTGCGTTGCGCCGGGCGCGCCGAACCGCTCAATGCGATCCACTTCAACGGCTGGCGCGGTAGTGAGCCGGGTCGGATGGTGCGGCTGGCCTACCGCCTGGTCAGCGACGATTATCGCGGCGGCACCGCGGTGCAATTGATCGTCGAACATTGCGAGCCGGCAACCGTCACTGGCTGATCTGCGGGCCCAGCGTTCTTTCTACGTTTTGTTGGCTGCACCTGGCCTCATCTGGATGTTTCCAAGCCGCGTTGGTCGAGGGCGCGGTGTCCTCACCGCACCGCTCGCGGGACACGCCGTGAATCCGTCCGTATAGGGCGCTGAGAGTACGGTTCTAAGCGCGCGGCTGTCAGTCGCTGGCCTCGGTAGGGGCGGCAGCGCGGCCGGGGATCGGCTCCTCGGCTCGGTCAGACATCCTGTCTGACTCGCCGCCGCGGCACATCCCTGTGCCGCTCTCCGCCAATC
>NZ_JBEOLS010000004.1:0-156962 GCF_040279205.1 Xanthomonas hortorum | reverse complement strand
ACTGTTCCGTCGCTTGAAAGGCTACCGCCGGATTTTCTCGCGCTTCGACAAGCTGGATGTCATGTTCCTTGGATTCCTCAGCTTCGTCCTAGTCGTTGATGGGCTTCGGATGTGTTAACAGGCCCTAATTTAGTGAGTGCCCAGTAAATTGGTCTGGCGTCATGCCATGCTGGCTAATGTATTGAATGTTGTCTGGTGTCAGGCCCAGCCCGTTGACCACATGCGCCTCAGGAAGCCCGGTCAGCGCCGCAATCGTATGAAGACCGCAATCGTTGCTGGTGCCTGCGTGGAATGGCGGCATGCCAAGTGGTCGCATCTGCTGAGCCTGTGCGGTCGACTGAACGGGCTTGGGGGCGGTGCGATATCTTTTCGGAGCGGAACGTCCCTGGAGCTGTGCAAGCGGCCCATCGGTTTTTGTGGGCGGCCTGCTTTGCTTTTCGGCGCTCGGTGAATTCACCACATGGTGATTGTAGGAGTGTGCTGCCTGGGGTGTGGAAGAAACCTTCATGAATACCACTCGCTTGTATTGATGAGATAAGGTGAAGCGCAACGCTCGATAGCGAATCCACGTGTGATGTCTCGGGTGGCCGCTATGGGCGGCAACAATGCAGCACGCTGACCACTTTTTGCGACCTGCATCGCAAAGTCTGGCATATCGATGCGAATCGAATGTCCGGAGTGTAAGCGCGATAATCTCAGATCCATTTTGTGCAACTTGATCTTGCATTGCTCCGGGGCGTGGTGCACTTGATGCAGGTCTCGATTGCACATTTTTCACCAGGACAGCTTCGCGCGCGGCAAGAGTATTTCGCAGGGCTTTACCCAGGTATGCGTCCCGTATCGGAGACTTTGTCCTACCGGAATGGTGTATCGGTACTCATCGCATACTTTCTCGAGGATTTCGGACAATGTCGGAATTGGGAAATCTCCACACAGCGAACGACGCATTTTTCACCGGCCTGGGGGTCCGTCTTGGGTTGCCGGACGAGCTCGCGCAGCGACTTGGACAAGGCGAAACCATCCTTGGCCCTGCGGGCATGTTGTGCCGTGTCCACGCGCAGATGCAGCAGGGCGACATGACGGCGTTTCCGGAAGTGATCCTGCCACTGGCCGCACGCGAGCTCGGCGGTGATGAGGTGGTGACGCTACTGGCGCTACAGGAACAATTACTGACGCAATACGGATGGCGGCTCACGCTCTCGGATCTTGGTCTGCTCTGTGTCTGCCCGCTGTTGCTTGAACGCACGCCCGATGCCGTGGCCACTGCGCTGGAGCGCGGGCAGGTGGTCGCCCGTGTGGTGCTGGACGCGCTGGTGACGCAGGCCGGCAGCACGGCCGAGGTGGCCTCATGAAGCTCACCAGCAACATCGGGACCTCTCCCAGCAGCCGCGCAACGTCTCCTGCACCGGCACGCCCGACGCATGCCGAGGAGGCCGTCGCCCTGCCACAGACGCGAGTGCCAACCGGGCCGCTCGCCGGCTTGCCCTCTTCGGGCCCGGTGTTGCGCGGTCGTCGCGCGCCGGTTTCACGTCGCGTGACCACGGACGCAAATCATGCCGAGTCCTCGCATGGCGCATCACATCGCTCGGAGTCGTCGCATTCTTCGGAGTCGACGGATGCGTCGTTTTACACTCCGCACGCAAGCCCTGCGTCCTCGGTTGTCGATGAGCCACATGCGCCTGCCGTTGCAGCGACCTATGCGCAGCGCAGCGCGGCGGCAGCCGCTGAGTTGAAGGCGCAGCTACGTACTCGCCTGGGCAATCTGCACTTCGCAGAGCGTTCGCAGGAGCAGGAGGCGCTGCAGGCCGCGTATCTGGAATGGGCGGATGCGCGCGTGGACGAACGCATTGCCACGTTCGGGCCGGATGCCGGATACCAGATCGTCGGCGATATGAAGACGGCAGGCGCAAAGGCAGCGTGGCCGATCGCCTACGAGTGTCTCAGGGCCTTCGTCATCGGCTCGATGCGGACGCCGTTCGGTCTTGCCGCGGGCGCCGCCTACGACAACTCGCGCCCGCCCGGATCGGAGACGCTGAGTACGGCGACGCTGTCCGGTGCAGTGGCGGGCCTGGTGTCCTATACCAGCGATACGTTGCTGATCCCTGCAATGGACCGGCGCGCACGTGTCGCGAACTTGCCGCGTTTTCAGGCCATCGACCCCAAGATCCTGGTGCCCGATCCGCCGCCGGTGTTGCTGGAAATTACCGCCGAAGGCAAGCGTTTCACGCGTCCCGGCGAGGGTAACGCACCCACGCTTGCGGAACTCAAGGCACAGACCTACGACCGCCGCCAGGGGATCACCAAATGGCAGTCGACGTTGGACGACAAATCCCTGGACACCTTGTTGCTCAAGCCGACGATCAATGCAGGATTTAACGCGGCGCGGCGAACCTCCGACGACCCGGGCACGCGCACGCCGGCCGGCCAACTGGGGTTGAGCGCGCTCGCTATCGGCGGGGCGGGTGTCATGCAGAAGGCAATGCTCGAAACCGGCAAAGCCGTGGCGCGTACCGGACAGATGAGCGTCCCCGACCTGCTGGGCGGGCAGCAACGACTGAATCTGTTTTCGCTAGCATTGCCGGACAAGACGCGCCCACCTGCGCAGTGGTCCGATGCGGTACATTTCCCGACCTATTTGCTGGAAACCGGGAAAGAAGGCCTGGCGTTGGCAAGGCAGGCCTTGAGCACCACCAACGCGATCACCACTGCTGTACGCGACGTGCTGGGCCGCCACATGCTCAGCAATGTGCTGGCCAATTTCGCCTCGCTCGGGGCTGGCCGTTTGATCGCCGCGCCGTTGCGTGGCGGAAACGAAAACGGCAGCGTCGCGGGCGAAGCGCCCAACTCCACCGCCACGGTCGTGCAACAGGCCGCGCAGACCATGTTCAACGATACGGTCTGGAATGCGCTCAAGGCCAAGAACGGCGCTAACACCAGCCAGGCGACGCGACTGGATCAGGCACGTGCGGTCAAGGCCTCCGATTACCAAGGCACCATCGCACGCACACTCCAGACTCTGGCCGAACCCATCGACGAGGCGATCGCGATGTTTTCGGCGCCGACAGCTGCAGAGATTGCGCGCACCCTGGAGGAGGGGGAGCGGCTTGCGCCTGCACCGGGTCCGCAGGCGAGGAGGTTGCGCGAAGCCCTGGAGAAATTGCGCGCGGAAATCGGCACGCAGTCCATCTCGATTGCCACCATCGACACTGTGCGCGATCAGCTGCACGCGGGGCAAGCGGCGATGTTCAGCGGCGTGCCACGCAACGACCTGACCAAGACACTGGATATCGAGTTAAAGACGCTCCGGCACGCATTGCACGAGAGCGAGGCTCTTCGCCAGTGGGAAAACGGCAGGCCGTGAGCGAACGATTCTGCAGTTGATCTACTTGCGTATTGCACGCGACAACGACAGACGCAGCCGTCGTTGTGTCTGTCGCTTGTTGGCGGCTCCGGTGCCAGCCTGGTGCGCGGCTTACGTGCGATCAGCGGGTGTGGAACGGGGCGGCGCTGTGCGCGGCACCGCCTCGTACGCCGGCCATTGACCGACTGTACGCATGGCTTCGGCGATGCGGTTGCGCTGGCGCTTGACGATGAAGTCCACGCCACGTTCTTCGATCAGTTTCGCCTTCTCGCGGACTAGCAGCAAGGTCGGCTCCCACACCGCGGGCTGCTGCAGCAACGCGTCGAAGGCCGTGCGCTCGGCGAGTGCACGTGCGTGGTCACCCGCGTCCTGCGCCACCAGTGCAAGTGCCCGGTGCACGTCCAGCAACGGCGCAGCGGCGCTGCGTAACGCCTCGTCGGCAAACAGTGCGGCCAGCGCGTTGCCATCGGCAAAACGCCTGGCCTGCTGCATGAAATGCTCCAGTTGCAGCTCTGCCAGCACCGGCTGCAAGGTCTGGTCGACATCGTTGCCCAGCTTGACCAGGCCGTAGTCGGCCCAGCGCTCCCACTGGGTGCGGACCAGGCGTTCGAACGCGGCGAATTGCGTGAAGTCGGTTGCGCGGTCGCTGCGGGCCGCATCGATTTCGCCGCCGAACTGGAACAGCGTGCAGAACGCGGTGGCCACGTCCGCGCTCACTTCGGCGACATAGCCGGCATCGATTGCCGAGACCGTGGTGCTGGCAGCAGGCGTCGCCGATGCACCTTCGCGGCGCTGCTGGGCAAGTGCCAGTTGTACGCCGGCCGTCAGGCGTGCGGCCGCTTCCACCCGGCGTGCGGCGGTGGCGTCGCAATACTGCGTGGTCATGTAGCCGGCCACGGTCGTCGACGTCCAGCCGAGGTCCTGGCGCGCTTTGACGCCGAGCCCGAGCGAGCCGCCCGCGCGGCGGCCGTGCGTATCGCCTGCGCGCAGGCCGGCGCTGACGCTGGCGCTGCATTCGGTTCCCTGGCTGACGCGTGCGGCCTGGTCGATCAGCCCGACGCTGGCCTCCGGATGCTCGGCCAGCAACGCATGCATCCAGTCCGCGCCGTGTGGCTGCTCTGGATGATCGGCTGCTGCGCGGCGCACCAGATGCTCCAGCATGCGTAAAAACGCCTGCAACAGCGCCGGCTCGCGGCCCTTGCCCAGCCGCGGGATACGGATCTGCAGGCCGTCTTCCACACCGACCTCGCGCCGATAGCGCCAGTCCACGGCGGCCGACACGCCGGCTGCTGCGTAGGCACTGTCCACAGCGATGCCATAGCCGGCAGTCAGGCCCGCACCGAGCTGGCGCTGCGTCGCGGATTGGCGACTGATCTGCAGGTATAGACCGGTACGTCCCATGTAGAACTCCAGCGAGGCATCGCGATTGCACTGCATGCTGGCGATCAGTCGCGCGCCCAGGCCGAACGCAGATCCTGCAACGGCAGCTGCCGCCGAAAGCGGTGCGAGATTGGCGCCCCAGGTCCGTTGGCAGGTCATCCGCCAGCGGTCGCGCCATTCCAGGTGCGAAAGCATGTCGCGCAGCAGGTCCAGCAACGCCTCGGGGTGGGCCAGGGCCCCGGCACCGGTCTGCTTCGCCAACTGCAAGGTCTTGTCGATGGCGGTGTCGAAATGCGCCAGGCAGTCATCCGCATGTGCGAGCCACAAGGCGGCCTGTGTCGAGGCATCGCTTGCTTGCAGCTCGGCCGCTTGCTCTGCGTGCTCCGCCCGCACGGACAGGCAGGTACGCAATAGATCGAACGCGGCTGGCGCGGTGCAGCGGCCGCTTCGCACCTGCTCCCAGGCACGCTGCAATCCTTCCGGTGGCGCTGCCTGCACCGCTGCACCGCCCGGCATGCTGGATGCCTGTGCCTGATGGTGGTCGTGCAGCACCGCCGCACGTTCGGCGATGCGCGCCAGGGTGGCGGCATCGAAGACCATGCCGCTGCGGTCCACGTCCTCATCGACCCATTGCAGCAACTCGGCAGCCGCCTGCCAGTGCAACTCGGCCTGCGATGGCACACAGCCCTGCGGCCGGGCGGCGTGCAATGCGCCCAGGTAGCCGATCAAGGCAGCGCAGGCGTGTTCCAGGGTCAGGTTGGCGCGTCGACGCGGTGTCGGCAGTGCGGTGGCCGATGCGACCTCCAGCCCCTCCGACAAGGCATGCAGCGGATTGAGAGCGCTCGCGTGTGCGCCCCCAGGATAGGGCGAGGTGGCCGTACGCACCGTCTCGCCGAATGCCTGCAGGTGGGCGTTTGCGCGCGCATACGCCGAGCCGGGAGCACGCGACTCGTAGCCGTTGCGCAGCGCATGGTAGGCCGCGCGTTCGTCGCTGCTGCAGGCCTGCAGCGCCTGCGCCGGGTCGGCCGCGTGCAGGGCACTCCCGGCCGCGCGCCGTGCACCGCTCAGCCAGCACCGCGTGGCGGTATCGTCCAGGGGCGTGGCGCGCAGCAGCGCATCGGCCCGTAATGCGATGCGCGCGATGTCCTGGCGGCCCGGGTCGGCGGCACGCTCATGGCGTGCCTGGATCAACTGGCCGAGCACCTGGCGGCCGCGCGGCAAGCGCGCCAGGGTCTCCAGCCAGCGCGTCGTCGCCGCCTCGATCGCTGCGCGAGGAATCCCGGTGTGCTCGCCCATCGTCGCGCCCTGTTGGGCATCGTGCTGTTGCGGATCGGCAGGGATCAGCGCGCTCCAGCTGCTGTTGTGGACATGGTCGAAGGTGGCAAGCAGCAGCGCCCCCGCGTCAGCGCGGTTGTCGCCGAGCACACCGGCCACTGCCGAGCGCAGCGCGCCAAGCGCGATGGCCACAATGCCCGCTGCAGGCACCGCCTGGTCTCCGAAACGCGTGGTGGAGAGCCCGCTCGCCCATGTCGACAAGCGCTTGCGCAATGCAGTGGCCGCAGCGGCATCGGTTGCGCTGGATGCGGTCTGCGCGATCTGTGCGGCAATCAGCGCGTCCGACGCGGCACTTAGCGCTTGGCTGGCGCGCAGATCGTCGGCCGCTGCGGTGTCGACCTCCTGCGCGAGCGAGTGCGTCAGGCCCGCCAGCGCCGGCAGCAGTGCACGCAGCTCGTCGGCGTGCGCAGCGGTCTCGAACAGGTCGCCAGCCACGATGTGCGCAGACTGCAGCGCCTGCGCCAGGGTGGTGTCGAGGCTGGCGGCGCGCACTTGCAGGCGCTGCAGCGAGGCCTGCTGTTTCTCGCGCAGGGCGGACAGATGGCGCGCGTGCTCGTGCAGCTTGCGGATGCGATCCAGCTCGGCTTCGTGCTTGAGCATGTCGCGCAGGCGCGGTCGACGATCGCTTGCCGCAGGCGCGGGCATGGCCGTCAACTGGTCCAGTTGCTGCTGCAGCTGTTGCTCGGTGTGCGCCAGGCGCTCGCTGCAATCGGCGATGTGTTTGCGTAGTAGCGCGTTCCAGGTGGCCAGCACCTGTTGGCGTTTGCGGGTGTCGTTGGCACGGTCGGCCAGGCGCGGTGCGCGTCTGGCATGCAAGCCGGTGTCCTGCTCCAGGCGATCGAGATGCAGCCGCACCAGGCGCTGTAGCGCTGCGGCCTTGCGCACGGCGATCCTGGCATCGCTCAGCCGTTGCGAGGCGGCGAACGTCGCTGTCTGCAAGGGAGCCAGTGAGTGCCAGTCGCCCGGTTCCGATCGAGCGGGCGGTACAGGCTGCGCAGACGTGCCCTGGTAGCGCAGCAGGCGCGTGTGGTCGGGAGTGGCCTGCCGGGCAATGCCCACCGCCGTGCCGGCGAACCGGGCGAGCTTCTGCAACGACTTGCGCACGCCGCGCAGCCTGCCTGTCTCGCGCGGCGCAGGCGTGCCCTGTGCGATGTCTGCAGCAGCTGCGGTATAGCG
Source organism: Xanthomonas hortorum (assembly GCF_040279205.1). GTDB lineage: Bacteria > Pseudomonadota > Gammaproteobacteria > Xanthomonadales > Xanthomonadaceae > Xanthomonas > Xanthomonas hortorum_F. Next base: position 149,710 of record NZ_JBEOLS010000004.1, on the reverse strand, counting down.
ACGTACCCGTGCGGCCACATCCACTTCCGCAGCGCGTGCTTCGGACTCGGCCGCAGGCCCATCCAATTGATGTAGTCGGTGATGGGCCTGCTTATGCGGCGACGGCGTACCCGCATGCGCCGTCCCTTGGCTATTGCCAGGTAGCCCGAATGTCAGCGTGGAGGGGCGAATACGGGTCAACGTCGATCTCTCGCGTGTAGTGGTTCATATCCGGCTGTGCTGGCCGCCCCCATAAGCCGATCAACATCAGTGGCCAGAAGCTACACAACGGCAGTGCGGAAGCACCGCTACCCGGTACGCGATTACAGTGCGCCGCACACGATGCCTAAGGTCTGCGGTATCCGCTACGAAACCGATGACGCCCGACAGATGCGATGCAGCAGCACATCTGCCGGGCGCGAACTACGCGCAGCGCTGGTACAGGGTGCGATCAGCCGCTGTAGGCCTTATGGCCGATACGTGTTGCACCTATCGCCTGAGAAGCCTCGGGGGCAATCACTTCGTTGGGCGCATCGGTCTTCAGGTTGGAAATCTTGACCGTCGCGCCGGGCGCGTCGGTGCGGAATACTGCTTCCTTGACCTGATTGAACTCGCAATTTTCGACTTGAAGGTTCGTGTCGATATCGGCATGTCCACCGTTAGTGCGGAAGACCTTGCCGGCGCCGTTGACGGTGTCACCCGACATCACCACGTCGGCAGCGCCGTTGTCCTGCACGACCTTATCTGCAGCGTTATTGAACGTGGAATTGATGATCTCGACCTTCGGCCGGCCGCCGACCTCCGAGCCACAACCGGCAATCCCCGCATCATGTTCACGGTTGCCCTGCCCATCGATGGTGACCGCGTCCTCGCTGACATCCTCGTTGACGCAGTTGATCATCTTGCCGCTGCCCATGAAATGCACGCCGTCGCCGCTGCCCTTCATGTTGACGTTGCAGACGCTGCCGCCGTCCTCGACGACGAACAGCGGCTGCTGGTGCTCATTCTGGGAGCCATCGCCCAGACCGGGGCCACCGATGTAGGTCTGACCCTTGCCGTCGAACACCTCGCCCTTGTGCACCACGATGGTCTTGTTCTGGACGCCGGGTGGCGCGGTGACGACCTTGCCGGGAGGCAGTGGCGCCTGCGTGCCGGTCGGGCCTGGTGTGCCGTGAGCACCGTCGGTGGGCGTAGGTGTGGGCGTCGCCGAGTGACCCGGGTTGGTGGGCGATGCGCCGTTGCCGGTTCCCGTTCCGGAGGTGTTACTGCCGTTGCCACCGCTGTTGCCATTGCCATTGCCGGCACCGCTGCCGTGTTGCCCGCCGGGGTTGGTGGAACACGGCGGGTTCGATGGCGGCATAGACGGTGTCGGATTGGAGTTGGTCGTTGGCTGACCATCACTGGACGGCTGATCCTGTGGCTGCATCATGTCCTTGAGCATGCGTTGCATGCAGTACGCCAGCATGCTCATGATCACTGCAGTCAAGGCCTGCTGCTGCGAAAGGGAAAATGAAGACGGTTGTAAGCTCGCAGTGGTATGTGAGGGAATAGCGAGATTCATTGGCGAGTGTCCTTGCAAGAGAGGAATGGCGAACGAAGTGCTGCGCTGGGAAATAAAAGCGTAGCGTGGCGATGTACTGCAGCGCAGCGGATGCGCAAGGCTCCGGCAGCGTGCTGCGGAGTCGTACATGTCTGGCTAAAACAATCGGCATGCAGGCAAAGCCGAGCATCTCACGCGCGTAGCCACAGATAATTTCCCGTTGCGATTCCTTCGAACATTTCGTCGTGTGCAATGAAGATGTTGTTGTTCCAGTAACGGCCATGCTCGGCGTAATGGGCAAGCAGATCGCAGATCCAGGCACCGTCGACGTCGTCGTCCAGCGGAACGCGCACGACCAGCACGATCACGCCGGCATCGTTCAATCCGAGTTGCGCCTGGTCCTGCGCATATACCGACAAATTGGCTTCCAGCAACAGCCGGAAGACCGTCAGGGTCCGTCCCGCAGGAGCAAGGCCGTAGGAGATGCGTAGGTAAAGCGCTTCTTCTTCCGGCGCTTGCTGTGCGTCATCGTCGGTCTGGGCTGCGGGCATGTGCAGATAGACTTCAAACCCTTCCACCCAGAGCACGCGATTGTTGAGCACCGCCTGCACATCCGGCAGGTCCAGTGCTTCGCACATCTGTAGAACGATCGCTTCGAATCGGGTAATGCTCATCTGTCGTACGACATGCGCAGGGCCATGCACCGGCCCTGCGTCATGTCAGGGCCTATTACTGGCCAACTAGCTGCTTCGCGTTGTCGCCTGCCTTGCCGATGAATTTGTTGAGCGCGACGTTGAAGTCAAGTTCGTTCTTCTTCGCGGTCAGGTAATTGTTCATGCGCTCCTGTGCTGCGGCTGATTTGCCAATGCCACCCATCAGACTATCCATCTGATTGTCCGAGGTCTGAGTGGCAGTGTGATTGTCAAATCTGCTTGAAAGGTCTGATCCAAGCAGATCCCCGCCCTGGCCCAATCGCGGCCCTATCGATTGTAAAGCTGACATATAAATACTCCTTAGCTAAAGAGAAGTAACGTGGAGCGCTTGTCGGCGCGTTTTGCTTGACCAACGTGGCCAAGGAACTCGATGATCAAGGCATGCTGGCGATGTGCGCGACGATGTCTCGCGCAGCGTTGATGCCGTCGTGCAAGACAGTAAAATCGTTGCGCGCAGCCTGATCGCTCGCGGCGGACCAGTGCACACGGAGTTGTTGCGCTGTCGCGTGCAGCGCTGCCTCGATGTTGCGCAGTCGCTCGCCGGAGAGATCCTGCGCCTTGGTCTGCAAGATCTTGCTCATATCCTGGGTGACCGTGTCGGTCATGGCATCGAACATGGTGCGGTTCTCATGGCGCCGCTTGCTGCGGCAGGGAAGTCATGTGCTTGGTGCCGTCCGGTGTCTCCACGTAATGCAGTCCGTCGACGAGCAAAGCGGCGTCGTAGTTGGCGGGAGGTTTCACAGACGGGTCCTGCTGGGCAATGTCCACGTGCAGCTTGCGGATTTCCGGGCCCAGATCGCTGCGCAGGTCGGCGATCCGCCGGATCGCGCGCTCTGCGTTGTCGCTGCTGCCGGCAATGGAGAAAACGCCCTGGCCCTCGTAACGCACGCTCAGGTCGCGGTCGGCCAAGGTATCGCGCAGGGTTGCCAACACCTCATCCACCACCACCACATCGACGCTGACCGCATGTTGATAGCGATGCAGTTGCGCGCGCAGGCGCGCCGCATCCGCGCTGCTTGTCACCAGGCCCTCGACCCGCACGCGCGACCCGACCTGCTCCACGCGCGCTTCGCGCAAGCCCAGCTGTTTGAGCACGAATCGCACCTGATTGAGCTGGTTGTCCTGGCTGCGCGGGGGAGCCGCATCGGAGAGAAAGGCCGGTAGCAGGGAGGGCAGCAGCGCCGCGACGGCCAGCGCTAGCATGGCGCCCACCACTGCACGCAGTGCGTTGCGCCTGGACCTGCGTTGCAAAGGAGCTGCCGGTGTCGCGGCGGGCGACAGTAACTGCTCCAGCAGCGCAACATCGTCCGGCCAATCGGCCGCAGCGTCGCCGATGCAGAGCACCAACGGACCAAAGCGCACCGGATGCAGCGCAACAAACGCTGTCGTCGGCAACGCTTCGCTGCGATAACGCACTTGACCATCTGCATCCACCTCGATGATGAGCGAACAATCGGGCCAATCTTCGATCCGGATTTCGGCTTGGGGATCGACGCCTAACGTATAGCTGCCTGGCTGCAAATCTAATCGTGCGCCGGCATGGATTCCCGTCAGCACGCGAAGTTGCATGGTCATGCGCGAATCTCCTGAGCGGTCCGCTCCTGGTGCTCAATCAGCAGTGTGTTCAAACGCGTGATTGCGCTAGCACGATCAAGGCGTTTACGTGGTTTTTCTGCGTTGAGCAGCACCAACGGAAGCAGTAGATGAAAGTTGCGCAGCGCTAGCGATGGCTCCGGTTGGACCGGCACCAGCTCCACCAGAAGCTTGCGTAACGCCTGCAGGTTTTCCGCAGAGGTGCTCGCGGTGCCGGAGCGCAGATGCTCGCGCATCAACCTCCAGACCATGGCCGTCAACTGTGCTGCGGCAGGATGGGCAATGCCGATCGCGCGCAGTTCGACAAGCGCAACGGCAAGCGCGCGTCGCCTGACCGTCGGGTCGGCGGCGCGTGCCGTCGCGTAGCGGTCGAGAACGCCGTCGACACGCGCACGCACACCGTCGTCCAAGTGCACCGACGAAGCGCTTTGCCATCTCCCCGCCTGCGGATCGCCGGCCTGCGCGTTGCCGCCCTCGCCGTGCTGATTGTCCTGGCGTTGCCCCTGGCCCTGTGGCTGAGCGACTGCAATGCTGACACGGCCGCGCAGCGCCGAGACGCGTGCCGCTTCGACTTCTTCCAGTTCTGTGGCGTCGCGTTCGTCGTCCATGCCATCCAGCGAGCGCATGCCGCGTCGCCGCTTGCGCGGCGGAGCGGAGCGCAGACGGGGTGCATGATGTGCCGTGTCCGCCAGCGGCTGTGCGCCTGGCTGCGGCGCATCGGCGCGGTGGTGCGATGCGCCGGGCGCGCTCGGCAGCGACGGCGGTACAGCGCCTGGCGAAATGCGCCGGATCATGGAAAGGCCGCCTGCATCAGCGCCTGACCGAACTGCATGATTGCCGAGGCGCCCCAGGGTGCAGTGACCGCAATGGCAGCCACCACCACCACCAGCTTGAGCGCGAACGAAATCGAGGCATCCTGCAGCGACATCACTGCCTGGATGAAGGCGATCAGCAGCCCGGCCACTGCGGCCACGCCGACCACCGGCAACGACACCTTGAGGCACAGCAACAAGGCTTCGGAAGTGAATCTCACCAGATCGTCGTGGTCCATGGCGTCACCGATAACTCAGGACCAAGCCGTGGATCAGCATGGACCAGCCATCCAGCGCCACGAACAACAGCAGTTTGAACGGAATGGCCACGTTGGTTGGCGTCACCTGCGAAAGGCCCATCGCCATCAACGCATTGGCCACCACCAGATCGATCACGATGAAGACCAGATACAGCAGGAATCCGATGCGGAACGCCTCGGTCAGCTCGCTCAGCGTGAATGCCGGTGCCAGCACGAGGAGGTCGTCCGGCTTGAGCGTATCGGCCTTGTCCTTGGGCCAGATCTGCTGCGCCGAGCGAATGAAAAAGGCTTTCTCGCGCTCGCGGGTGTGCTTGAGCAGGAACTGCCGAAACGGTTCGCGGCAGGCATCGAGCAGCACCACCACACGGCTGTTGTCGGCACCGGGACTGTAATTCTGCGCGGCCTTGAACGCCTCCATGCCCACCGGCGCCATCACAAAGCACGACACCAGCAACGCGACGCCGTTGAGCACCATGTTCGGCGGCACCTGCTGTACGCCGATGGCATTGCGCAGCAAGCCGAGCACGACCACGATCTTGGTGTAGGAAGTGACCACCATCGCTGCGAAGGGCAGCAGCCCCAGCATGATGACCACCAGCAGCAGCGAACCGACATCAGGCATCTGCATGCGCAGTCTCCGACATGCTGAGGATCTGCACGCCGAGATGTTCGCCCACCGCCAGCAATCTTCCGATGCCGATGGTCTGGCCGTAGACGACCAGGCGGATGTCGGCCTGATCCACCGGCACCGACAGCTCGAGGATCTGGCCGGGCTGCAGGCCCGACAGCACGGACAGAGACAGCGCAAGCTGGTCCACTTCCAACTGTACGGGCAGTTCCAGTGCCGCCACATCGGTGGCGGACGATGAGGATTCGGATGCGGGCATATCGTGCTGCATGGTGGGGGCAGTCTCCAGAATCATCTGTTGCAGGGTCAGGCGTACCGGAGCGCGCAACACCGCACCTCCAGGGATGCCCCAGAGCAGCTCGCCGCTGCGCACGGGAGCCGTGGCGAGCGCGTGCAGCAGGACATCGCCCGGGCGCAGCGATTGCAGCAACGCCGCCGCTGCCGTGCGCTGGCCGATACGCAGGCGCGTGGTCACCCGCAGTGCGCTCAGCCAGGCCGGCAGTGGCGATGGCTGAGCCAGCGCAGCGCTAGCCGTTTGCAGCGCAGCAAGCAGCAGCGGGCTGGCGGTTTCTGCGATCGCGTCGATGCCGCCTAGCGTGATGCCGATATCGAGGCGATCGACTGCATCCGCACAGCGCTCGAAGGCGACGACCTCGGCAGCGCCTAGTCCCAGCGGTACCAGGGCGCGCAGATCACCGCTCAACAGCACACCGGCGATCGCCACACGCAGGGCGTCATCGGCTTCGTTCAACAGCAGCGCCAGGCTGTCGCGTGCCGCGATCCGCAACTCCAGGTTGCCGCTATCGAACTGCAGCTGCAGGCGCGCGGCATCCGCAGCCCGGATGCCGCGGCGTTGCGCGGTGAAGCCACAACGCTGTGCTGCACGCGGATCGCAGAGCACTCTGCCCAGCTGCGCGCGCGCGGCGGGCACGTGGGTCAGCGCCTGCGACAAGTCGCGTGCCGGCGACGTCAGGCTCGGCTCTGTTGACAACACGGCGTCCCTCACTATGGCTGGTCTGCTGCAGCTGCAGCGCTAGACGACCTCGATGCTGATCTGAAGCGTGTCGCTGAGCGCAGCCTTCAATGCGGTATCCAAACGTTTTCTTCCGTTCAAAAGTACCTCGCGCGTCTCCGGCGAGCCGCTGTCGAAGCGAAGCGATAGCTGGTCTGGCGAAAGCCGCAAGAACAGCGTGGTCTGCGGCAGGATGTCGTGGTTGATCTCCAGCCATGCCTCCCAGGTACCTGCGCCGCGTACCGGTGTGGCGTTGCAAAACTCGGCCACCCGCAGCGCGATGTGGTTGATGGCCAGCTGCGCGCGTTGGGTGCGGATCCACTCGGTGGCGATCTGCCGACCCAGTGCGTCGCCGTCATCGCCTCGGGCGATCTGTCGACGATTGCCGTCATCCAGGCAGGGCGTTGCGCTTGGCAGCGGCGCGGGGCCGTGATCGTCGCTGGCCGCATCCACCACTTCCGGCAGCGTCGGATCGTCGTCGCCATCCTCCGGCAATACCGTGTCCGGCAATCCGGGCAGCACGCTGCTCAGGCGTCGGCGCAGTTGCATGAAGCTGACACGTTGCGTCGCACGCGCCGGCGCTGCCGCTGCGTGCGGCTGCAGCGGTGCGCCGGCAATCGGCAGGATGCGCACGTGTCGGACCGGTGGCTTGCGCATCAGGTCACCACTCTGCCGATCGGCTGCAGCTGCACCTCTGCGCCCAGTTCCTGGAACGAATACACCTCCAGCCAGTTCAGGCGTGCCTCGATCATGCGGCGCACATAACGCCGCACGTCCATCGAGGCGACCACTGCCAGTGGATGCCGCGCCTGATCTTCGACGATGCGTTCCACCTGCTCGACGAGCTGATTGGCCTGCTCGGGTGGCAGCGCCAGGAAATTGCCGGCCGGTGTGGCGCGAATCGACTGCCGGATCAACTGTTCCACCGCGTGGTCGAGCATCACCGCAGGCAGCTGTCCGGTGCCTGCGGTCGCGGTGTGCGCAAGATAGCGGCCGAGATCGCAGCGCACATACTCGGTCAGCATCAGCAGATCCTTTTCCTTCGGTCCCCACACCACCAGGCTCTCCAGGATGCTCTTGATGTTGCGCACCGGGATGCGTTCTTCCAGCAGCCGCCGCAACACATCGGCGATGCGCTGGGCGGGCATGGCCTTGTTGACCTCTGCGACCAGCCCGGGATAGTCCGCGCCCACCTGTTCCAGCATCCACTGCGTCTCCTGGATGCCGACGAATAGATGCGCGCGTGCACGCAGCGGCGCGATGGCTTGCTGGGCCAGCGCTTTCGGCATGTCCGCCGTATCGCTCAACGCGCTGCGGGTTTCCGGCACATCGTGGATCAACACTTCGTATTGCAGGTCCTGCAGTGATTCGCTCTGCCAGATCGCAATGCCCGGAAACGGCAGGCCCAATAGCTCCACCAATTGCCGGCGTTCGCTTTCGATCGCCTGATCCAGCAGTGCCGGGTCGAGCCGCGCAGCCAGTTGCGGCGACAGCCGCATCGACAAGGGCGAGGCGAAATCCGGCGCGCTCTTGCGGATATGCGGCGCATCGCCTTTGGCGCCCTTGCGGCTGGTCGATGGCAGCGTGGGCTGATCGGTACCGCTGACATCGCGCTGCTTGCGCCAGATCGTATAGCCGCCTGCGCCCACGGCCGCCGCCAGTAACAGGAACAGCAGTGCAGGAAATCCCGGAACGAACGCAAAGCAGGCCAGCAGGACGCTGGCTGCCAGCAAGGCGCGGGCATTGCTGGTGAGCTGGCGGCCGATATCGAGCCCGAGCGAGCTGATCTTGGCCTCGTTCTCGTTGGCCACGCGGGTGATCATGACGCCGGCCGCCACCGAGATCAGCAGCGAGGCGATCTGCGAGACCATCGCATCGCCGACCGACAGGATCGCAAAGCGGTTGGCCGCCTCGCCTGCGCTCATGCCGTGGTAGGTCACGCCCACCACGATGCCGGCCAGGATGTTCACCATGGTGATCACCAGGCCGGCGATGGCGTCGCCCTTGACGAATTTCATGGCGCCATCCATGCCGCCGTGCAGTTGACTCTCGATGGCCAGCCGCGCGCGTTTGCGGCGTGCTTCATCCGCGGTCAGGTTGCCGCCGCGCAGGTCGGCATCGATGCTCATCTGCTTGCCGGGCATTGCATCCAGGGTGAAGCGCGCACCGACTTCCGCCACGCGCTCGGAGCCCTTGGCGATCACGATGAACTGCACCGTGGTGATGATCAGAAACACCACCAGGCCCACCACCAGGTTGCCGCCGACCACCAGCTCGCCGAAGCTCTCGATGATGTGGCCAGCCTCGGCATGCAGCAGGATCGATTTTGTCGATGCGATGTTCAACGACAGCCGCAGCAGTGTGGTGAACAGCAGCAACGAGGGAAACGACGACAGCGAGATCGAGTCGGGCACATACATCGTGACCATCAGCAGCACCACGCTCAAGGTGATGTTGATGCCCAGCAGCGTATCGATGAGCGGGGTGGGCAGCGGCAGGATCATCAAGCCGATGACCGCCACCACCAAGGCGGCGATCGCCACTTCACCGGTGTATGAGAAATACCGTGTCAGGCGCATGCCATCTCCTAGCAAGGCAGCGGACCGCTGCCGTCATCGTTGTCGCGGCCCAGCTCATCGACCCAGCGCAGCACCACCGCCACCGTTTCGAACAGCGATTCGGGAACCGCCTCGCCCAGTTCGACCTCATGCAGCGCACGCGCCAACGGCGGGTTCGCCACGATCGGAATGCCCTGGTTGTGCGCATAGGCACGCAGTTCCAGCGCACCGTCGTCCACGCCCTTGGCAACCACTTGCGGCAAACCGAAACCGTCCGGCTCGTAGGCGAGCGCGACGGCGTAATGGGTCGGGTTGACCACCATCACCTTGGCCTTGGCAACACGCTCGCGCGGGTCGCCAAAGACCAGTTCCTTGGCGAATTCCTTGCGCTTTCCCTTCACTTCCGGGTCGCCTTCGCTCTCCTTGTGTTCGCGCTTCTGCTCGTCCTTGCTCATGCGCTTGTCGCGAATGAACAGCCAATGCTGCACGCTCCAATCCGCCGCGCCGACCAGCACGAACACCAGGACCGCCAGGGCGCACAGAACGCCCAGTGCGCGCCAGCCGATCTGGGCGATGTCGGCCGTTGGTTGGTAGGCGAGCCCGATGATGGTCGGCATGAGTGCACGAAGGCCATACCACAACACCACGCCGATCACGGCCGCCTTGATGCCCAGCTTCAGCAGGTTGATGAGACTGCGTAACGAAAAGAGTTTTTTGACGCCGTTGACGGGGTTGAGCGAATCGAATTTGGGCGTGACCGGTTTGAGCGAGGCATTGAGCCCGGTCTGCACAAAGGTGCCGATCAATCCCGCGGCCAGGCAGGCCGCCACGAAGGGCAGCGTCAGCAACACGCCCTGGATGCCGATGCGACCGAGTGCACGGTGCAATGCGGTGGCATCGCGCGTATTGGCGGTGAAATCGAAGCCGATCGCCATCAATGCACGCAGGTGTTCGACAAAATAGCTGCCTGCCAGTTTCAGCACCAACAGCGCGGCCAGCAGCACCGCAGCGGCAGTGACATCCGGGCTGATCGGGACTTCCCCATCCCTGCGCGCATCCTGCAGTTTCTTTTCGGTCGGCTTCTCGGTCTTCTCATCCGACATGGCGATCTCCGGCCGCTGTTGCTGCGCGCCGATTTTGGGCGAGCCGTCGCCAGACGATCCGCTTCCAAGGCGAATGTGTGCATGGATGGACGAAGCACGATGTGTTTGTTCGCGATGGTATTCCGATGTTCGCTTCTGAAAAGTCTTCGTTGGCGCCGACGCGTAGCGTTGCGCACGCATGCTGTCCACAGCCACTGAATGACGAGGTGCGGTATGGAAAACATTGAATGTCCCGGTCCGGTCGTGAGCGGGCTGATCGAACTGATCACGGTCGGGCTGACCCACGAAAAACTCGAAGAGGCCGCGGCGGTGCTGGCCGCTGTGCGGGTGCTGCGGCCAGAGCTGAAGGCGCTGGATACCTTCGATGCCTGGATTGCGATCAAGCGCGGCAGTTATCTGGAGGGCGCGCGCCTGCTGCGTGAGCTGGAGGCCGATGCAGGCTCCAAGCCGTTGTGCAAGGCCTTGTACGCGTGCTGCCTGTTTGCGGTGGGCGACCCGTCGTGGCATGGCATTGCAGACGGTGTGATCGAAGAGGACGCCGATGCCGACGCCGTTGGCCTGGTCAAGGCGCTGTCAGGACGCTACACCCCGGCACCCGCGCCGCTGGAAGCGGCGGCCGAATCCGCCGCGCCGATGGAAGTTCCCAACGCCCAGTATCTGCGCGCCTGACCCGGACCCCACCCAGCCTGCGGAACATGTCATGACGCTCATTCCTCCTGTCCCAGCAGTCACGGCCAGTACCGGCCTGTCCACGCCAGCGGTGTCGCCGACGGCGGCGCCGAACCAGGCGCTCGTCAACCGCTTCCAGGCGCTGATGCAGTCCTCCAGCCCGTTGCCGCCAGCCATGCAGCGTGTGGGCGAGCCGAGCATGATGAGCCGCATGGTCGACGTGCAGAACGATGGCGTGCGCAGCATTACCGAGCATATCGATGCCTTCAGCATGCAGGCGCCGACCATGGGCCTGCAGGAAATGGCCTCGCAACAAATGAAGTTGATGCACGAGCTGACGATGGTCGGCTTCAACCTCAATGTCAGCGTCGGCGTGGCGCAGTCGGGCAAGAACGCCGTGCAGACGCTGTTCAAGAACCAATAGCATGCGAAAGCTCAGATATCTGCTGGTGTTGCTGCTCGCACTGCTGCTCTCTGGCTGCGACCAGCAGCTCTATTCCGGGCTGACCGAGAACGACGCCAACGACATGCTGGCCGTGCTGCTGACGGCCGGTGTGGATGCGGAAAAGCTCACGCCCGACGACGGCAAGACCTGGGCGGTCAACGCGCCGCACGATCAGGTGGCGTACGCATTGAACGTGCTGCGCACGCATGGCATGCCGCGGGAGCGGCACGCCAATCTCGGCGAGATGTTCAAGAAAGACGGCCTGATCTCCACACCCACCGAAGAACGCGTGCGCTTCATCTACGGCGTGTCGCAGCAACTGTCGCAGACCTTGTCGAATATCGACGGCGTGATCGCGGCCGATGTGCAGATCGTGCTTCCCAACAACGACCCGCTGTCCACCTCGGTCAAACCATCCAGCGCCGCGGTGTTCATCAAGTTTCGCGTCGGTAGCGATCTGACCAGCCTGGTGCCCAGCATCAAGACGCTGGTGATGCACAGCGTGGAAGGACTGACCTACGAAAACGTCAGCGTCACGCTGGTGCCGGGCGGGGCGGAGAGCGATGCGCAGCTTTCTGTGGCGGCGCCTGCGCGCGCATGGCCGTGGCCGTGGCTGGCCGGATGCGCGCTGGCGCTGTGCGTGGCGATTGCTGCGGCAGCGCTGTATTGGTGGCCGAGCGCCGATGCACGCCGCTGGGGCGGCTGGCAGCGCCTGCGCGCGTTGTCCAGAAAACATGCTGGGTGAGGCCGGCAGATGGACAAGCCACGCATCGACAACGCAGCACTATGGCTTCAGCGATGGACGGCGGCCGTGTCCGTGCTGGCGCAATCGCTGGATGCAGAGCGGGTGGCGCACTGGCTGGGTCCGGTCGCTGCGTTGGGCTGGGAACGGGCACCGGCGCGGGCCCGTGTGCGCGTGATCCAGGCCTGGTCGGGATGCTCGCGCATGCAGGTTTCGGCGCTGGATCCGCTGGCCAATCGGCTGGTCGTGCTCGCGCCGGATCTGCTCGCCAAGGTGTTGATGAGCCGCGCAGTGTTTTCGCGCGCACTGGCGCTGCGCCGCTGTATCGAACGCGAGCGCCTGACCTGGTTCGAGCAGTGGGTGGGGCCGGCGGTGCTTGAGCATGTGCGCCATCGCGCAGTCACGGGCATGACAGTGCCGCTGTTGCCGCGCGATGCCGAGCACGCGGCATGGGTCGGCGATGGCTGGCGTCGAATGGAGGCCGATGGTGCCTGGCCAGACCCCTGCATCGCCAAGGTGCTGGCGCTGTCCTTGCCGTTGGGCGCTGCCAAGGTGGCGCCCATCGCGGCAGATGGCGCGAGCGCTGCGTTTCTGCAGGCGCTGCCTACCTTGTTGCCGGAGCTGCCATGCGTCTTTGGCTGAGGTCCACACCGGAGGCAGTCGGCCTGGACTGCGAGGTCATCCCACGCGAGGCATTGGCCTGTGTGCTGGAACTGGATGCAGCGACTGCACAGGTGCACGCGCGGTGCGCGCAGACGCTGGCGGACGCCCAGGCGCATGCGCAGGCGCTGATCGACGACGCCCAACAACAGGCCGAGACGATCCTCCAGGATGCCCAGGACAAGGCCGAGCGCAGTGCACGCCTGGGCTATGCAGCCGGGCTGCGCCGTCAGCTCGACGCGTGGAACGAGCGCGGCGTGCGGCATGCCTTCGCGGCCGAGGACGCCGCGCAGCGCGCCCGCGCGCGTCTGGCCGAGATCGTCGCGCACGCCTGCGAACAGGTCCTCCACGGGCACGACCCGGCTGCGCTGTACGCGCGCGCCGCACAGGCGCTGGACGGCGCCCTGGACGAGGCGAAGGCCCTGCGGGTGAGCGTGCATCCCGATGCGTTGGACGACGCACGGCGCGCCTTCGACGCGGCCGCCGCGGCCGCAGGCTGGGCCATGCCGGTGGAACTGTGCGGCGATGCGACGCTGGCCTTGGGTGCCTGCGTGTGCGAATGGGATACCGGCGTGTTCGAGACCGATCTGCGCGATCAGCTGCGCAGCCTCCAGCGGGTCATCCGCCGCGTGCTGGCCGCGCCACAGGCGGTGCCGGATGTCTGCTGAGATGCCGGTGCTGGAGGCAACGCTCGAGCGCGAACTGGCTGCGCTGGCCTTCGGTCGTCGCTACGGCAAGGTGGTCGAGGTGATCGGCACCATGCTCAAGGTCGCCGGGGTACAGGTCAGCCTGGGCGAGGTGTGCGAGTTGCGCCAGCGCGACGGCACGCTGTTGCAACGTGCCGAGGTGGTGGGCTTCAGCCGCCATCTCGCCTTGCTGGCGCCGTTTGGCGAGCTGGTGGGCTTGTCGCGCGAGACGCGCGTGATCGGATCGGGGCGCCCCTTGGCGGTGCCGGTCGGGGAAGCGCTGCTGGGGCGCGTGCTTGATGGCCTGGGTGAGCCGGCGGACGGCCAGGGGCCGGTCGCCGGCGACGGCTGGGTGCAGATCCAGGCACAGGCGCCGGATCCGATGCGCCGGCGCCTGATCGAACAGCCGCTACCGACCGGTGTGCGCATCGTCGATGGCCTGATGACGCTGGGCGAAGGCCAGCGCATGGGCATTTTCGCCGCAGCTGGCGTGGGCAAGAGCACCTTGATGGGGATGTTCGCGCGCGGTACGCAGTGCGACGTCAACGTGATCGTGCTGATCGGCGAGCGCGGGCGCGAAGTGCGTGAATTCATTGAGATGATTCTTGGCCCAGACGGTCTGGCGCACAGCGTGGTGGTGTGCGCCACCTCCGATCGCTCCTCGATCGAGCGCGCCAAGGCCGCCTATGTCGGCACCGCCATCGCCGAATATTTTCGCGATCAGGGCATGCGCGTTCTGCTGATGATGGACTCGCTGACACGCTTTGCCCGCGCGCAACGCGAGATCGGCCTGGCCGCCGGCGAGCCGCCCACCCGTCGCGGCTTCCCACCGTCGGTGTTCGCCGAGTTGCCACGCCTGCTCGAACGTGCCGGCATGGGCGAGACGGGCTCGATCACCGCGTTTTACACCGTGCTGGCCGAAGACGACACCGGCAGCGATCCGATCGCCGAGGAAGTGCGCGGCATCCTGGATGGCCATCTGATTCTGTCGCGTGAGATCGCCGCCAAAAACCAGTACCCGGCCATCGATGTGCTGGGAAGCCTGAGCCGGGTGATGAGCCAGATCGTGTCTGCCGAACAACGCCAGTACGCCGGCCAGCTGCGGCGCCTGCTGGCTAAGTACAACGAGGTGGAGACCTTGCTGCAGGTCGGCGAGTATCGCCAGGGCAGCGATGCGGTCGCCGATGAGGCGATCGCCAGGATCGATGCGATTCGCGACTTCCTCAGCCAGTCCACCGATCAGCTCAGCGACTATGACGCCACCCTGGAGCAGCTTGCCGGCGTGATCGACGATGCGTGAGCGTGCCGGCACCTGGGCCACGTTGCAGCAGTTGAAGACGCGTCGTCATGAGCGGATGCAGGAGCACCTGAGCGACTGCAAACGGGCGCTCGAGCAGTGCGACCGCGAGCGCGCCAGTTGCAGTCAGGAGGCCAACGCCTGCACCACGCGCCTGGAGGCGTTCGATACCACGCTGGCCGACAAGGCCGGCGCGGGTGAGCCGATCGGCATCGAGGCGATCCTGCAGCACCAGCGTTTCCGCACCGTGCTGGAAGAGCGCTGCCGCGCCGCAGAGCAGGCGCTGGTCGCAGCGACGCAGGCGTTGCAGAGCGCACTCGATGAGGCCGCAACGGTGCAACAGGCAGTGAGCAAGCTGCAGGCGCAGGCGGATGTGTACGCAGAAAACGCCGCCCGCGCGCAGCGTGCCTGGCAAGCCCAACGCGAAGCGGCCGAAGAGGAAGACGCGATCGACGCCTTGCTCGGGCTGCGGTTGCATCGTGCCGCGCGCGGAGTGGGGCAATGAACGACACCGCCACCGCACTGCTGGCGCTGTCATCCCAGGGCGTGTCGCTGCTGACCCTGCTGGCGCTATGCGGGGTGCGCGTGTTCGTGATGTTTTTCGTGCTGCCGGCAACGGCGCAGGACAGCCTTCCCGGAATGGCGCGCAACGGTGTGGTGTATGTGCTCAGTTCGTTCATCGCCTACGGACAACCGGCCGATGCGCTGGCCAGAATCGAAGCGACCGGCCTGGTCGGGCTGGTATTCAAGGAAGCCTTCCTCGGCCTGCTGATCGGGTTTGCCGCATCCACGGTGTTCTGGGTTGCCGAGAGTGTGGGCCTGCTCATCGACGATGTGTCCGGCTACAACAACGTGCAGATGACCAACCCGCTGAGCGGTGAGCAGAGTACGCCGGTCTCCACGGTGTTGATGCAGTTGGCGATCGTGTCCTTCTACGCGCTGGGCGGCATGCTGATGCTGCTCGGTGCGCTGTTCGAATCGTTTCGCTGGTGGCCGCTGAGCCAGCTCACGCCGGACATGGGCGCGGTCGCCGAGTCCTTCGTCATCCAGCAGACCGACGGCATGATGGCCGCAATCGTCAAGCTGGCCGCACCGTTGATGCTGGTGCTGGTGCTGGTGGATCTGGCCATCGGCTTTGTGGCGCGCGCCGCCGACAAGCTGGAACCTTCGAATCTGAGTCAACCGATCCGTGGGGTATTGGCGCTGCTGCTGCTGGCATTGCTGACCAGCGTGTTCATCGCGCAATCCGGTGACGCTCTCGGCTTCCTCCATTTCCAGCAGCAGTTGCACGATGCCGCGAACGCCGGCGGCAAGGGGGGCGCAGCGAATTGATCATTGTTGAGACATCGCCTGCCGTGCGCTGCCTACACTGAGTCGCACGCGCCCGATGTGCTGCTCGACGCTGCAGTACGCAGCACGGCGCTGCATCCGGCACGCAATCCCCGGCCGACGCCTGCCCGCCAGGCGCCGCCCTATCGACTTCTTTCACTTGCCTCGCAGAGGGAACGCCATGGCATACGCCTGTCCTCCAGTTCACCGCCATCGACGTGCGCCATTGGCCGCCGCGTTGCTATTGAGCCTGCTGCCGCTGCTGCCGCCGCATGCCGATGCCGCGCAGGTGCCGTGGCATTCGCGCAGCTTCAAATACGTCGCCGACCACAAGGATCTCAAGGAAGTGCTGCGCGACCTGTCCGCCAGCCAATCCATCACTACCTGGATTTCACCGGAAGTGACCGGCACGCTCAGTGGCAAGTTCGAGGCCAGCCCGCAGAAATTCCTCGACGATCTGTCTGCGACGTTCGGCTTCGTCTGGTATTACGACGGTGCCGTGCTCAGGATCTGGGGCGCCAACGAAACCAAGAATGCAACCTTGAATCTGGGCGCCGCGTCGACCAGTGCGCTGCGCGATGCGCTTGCGCGCATGCGGCTGGACGATCCGCGTTTTCCGGTCCGTTACGACGAGGCGGCGCACGTGGCGGTGGTGTCCGGCCCGCCGGGTTATGTGGATACCGTTACCGCAATCGCCAAGCAGGTCGAGCAGGGCGCACGCCAACGCGACGCCACCGAAGTGCAGGTATTTCAGCTGCATTACGCGCAGGCGGCCGATCACAGCACCCGCATCGGTGGGCAGGATGTCCAGGTGCCGGGCATGGCCAGCCTGTTGCGCAGCATGTACGGCGTGCGTGGCGCGCCCACTGCGGCGCTGCCCGGGCCGGGCGCCAATTTCGGGCGGGTGCAACCGATCGGCGGTGGCTCGTCCAACACCTTCGGCAACCCTGGTCAGGGTCAGAATGGCGGTGGCGGCAACACCGGTATTCTCGGATTGCCTGCGTCGTGGTTCGGCGGTGCCTCGCCGTCCGATCGCGTGCCGGTCAGCCCGCCGTTGCCGGGCAGTGGCGCCAATGCGCCGGCCAGCGTGTGGCCGGAGATGAGCCAGGCCCGCCGCGATGCGCCGCTGGCGGTGGACGCAGGCAGCGGCGGCGAGCTGGCCTCCGACGCGCCGGTGATCGAAGCCGACCCGCGCACAAATGCCATTCTCATCCGCGACCGCCCCGAGCGCATGGCCGCCTATGGCACCTTGATCCAGCAGCTCGACAACCGCCCCAAGCTGCTGCAGATCGATGCCACCATCATCGAGATCCGCGACGGTGCCATGCAGGATCTCGGCGTGGACTGGCGGTTCCACAGCCGGCGTGTGGATGTGCAGACCGGCGACGGGCGTGGTGGCCAGCTTGGCTACGATGGCAGCTTGAGCGGTGCAGCAGCAGCGGGTGCAACCGCGCCGTTGGGCGGGACGTTGACCGCTGTCCTTGGCGATGCGGGGCGTTACCTGATGACGCGCGTCTCGGCGCTCGAGCAGACCGACAAGGCCAAGATCGTGTCCACCCCGCAGGTGGCGACGCTGGACAACGTGGAAGCGGTGATGGATCACAAGCAACAGGCATTCGTGCGTGTCAGCGGTTACGCAGCCGCAGACCTCTACAACCTGTCCGCAGGTGTGTCGCTACGCGTATTGCCGAGTGTGGTGCCGGGCTCGCCCGACGGACAGATGCGCCTGGATGTGCGTATCGAAGACGGGCAGTTGGGCACCAATACCGTCGATGGCATTCCCGTCATCACCTCCAGCGAGATCACCACCCAGGCATTCGTCAACGAAGGCCAGAGCCTGCTGATCGCAGGGTATGCCCAGGATACCGATCAGACCGATCTGAACAAGGTTCCCGGGCTGTCCAAGATTCCCCTGGTCGGCAATCTGTTCAAGCATCGCCAAAAGAGCGGCTCGCGGCTGCAGCGGTTGTTCTTGCTGACCCCGCATATCGTCTCGCCCTGAGCAACGCTTCGGGGTGTAGCCGACGCTGTGACAACGTGCAGGCTGCCGCGTGGCGCGGCAGCCTGCACGCATTGCCAATCAGGCTTGGCCGGTGATGCTCGACAGGTTGGCGTTGAAACCGCCACCCACACTGTTGCCGCCCAGGCTGCTGTTGACCGAACCGCCACCGCCCATGCCGGCGCCGCCCTGGTTCTGCATCAGCTGCATCACGATCTGCATCAGCATCTGCGTCAACGGACTCAGGCCTTCCTGTTGACCGTTCTGCGGCTGTTCGTTGCCACACTCCTGATTGGCATCGCTGCCCTGGCTCTGTTGCAGCATCATCATGATGAACATGGCGAGCAACTGATCCAGCTGCTGCTCGGAGTCAGACGAAGGCGAGCGCTGACTGGAGTTCTCGTGTTGCTGGGGCCCGATGCCCGTCGTCTGCAGGTTGCTGAAATTCGAAAAGTTGTTTCCGATAGATGAGTCCATGGTGATTCCCGTCTCATGTGGTTGAACTGGATACATCGCGGATTGCCGGAAAGCTGCAACGGCAAGATCGCAACGGGGACGCTGCGCTGCCCCCGAGCGCAAAGTAGAAGAGGCAACGGCAATGCATCTGCCAGGACGCGAAGGCGCGCTTTTGCTTGCGAACGTGACTGCGGAAAACGCAGGGAACACTATCGAAAACAGCTGTATTGCAGCGATGCGCGTTGTGATTTCGTTTACGTCATAGACGCTTCGTTCAGCGTGTGCATGCGTGTGCACAGCACCGTTATGGTGTTGCAATCGAGCGGGGCGCTGGATCAGCCGGGGGGTGTGCGTCCACTCCGCTACGTTGCTGGAATGAACGACGATCAGGTGACAGACATGAAAGAGACCGATACGCCGACCACGTGTGCGTCTGTGCACGGCACGGATGTCTGGCGTCAACTGTGTTGTGCCACGCTTTCGAGAAACATGCGCGTAGGCACGCGGTGGTGCGCGCTCCAGCCCAGGCATGCTGCCGCGCCTCGGCGACGCGTGTTGATTGCGGCGGCGTTGCTGTGCGCCGCGCCGCTCGCACGCGCAGACTGTTTTGAAGAAGCCGCCGGCTATCAACATGTCAATCCATGGGTGCTGCGTGCCATTGCGTGGCAGGAATCACGTGGCCGTGCCGACGCGATCCATCGCAACAACAACGGCACGATCGATTATGGAAAGATGCAGATCAATTCGATCCATCTGCGGCGTCTTTCCAGTTACGGCATCTCCAGGGACGCGTTGATGCAGCCGTGCGTCAGCGTGTATGTCGCCGCCTGGCGGCTGCGCGAGATGACCAATAAATATGGAAATACCTGGGCCGCCGTCGGCGCCTATCATTCCGAAACGCCCGCCGAGCGCGATAAATATGCGCATGCCATCCACGCGATTCTGACCAAGCGCGGCGTGGTTGCCGAGTAACGCTGCTGTGATCGCGGGAGCGCATGTGGTGCAGCACATGGCATCAAGCCAGCCGCGCCCGCCTGGTGGCGGGCGCGGAGGTTTGATCGCTGTGCTTACTCAACCTGCGAGCGAGGCGCTTCGGCTGCGCGAACGGCCGCCTCGGCCTGCCAGGTGGCGCCGATGGTCTTGTATTGCATGCCGGCGACCACGCCGGACACCGTATTGGAGAGCAATCCGCTGCGTGTGGGCGACAACCCGAGCCACGCGCCAATCATGTTGATGGCGGTACCAAGCGCGATATTGGAATTGATGGCGGCCGTGCGTGCGACCGAATGATCCATGACCCGCTCATAATCCTCGCGCTTGCCCTTCCACTCGGGTTCCCAGATCTGCTGCGTCCCTGCTTCGTCGGCTTCGTGCTGGGTGACGTTGATCCAGTCCAGCGTCTCCAGGCCGACATTCAAGGCGGTGTTTACCGCCGATTGACGCAAGATGACGCTGGCCGCCTCGCCTTGGGTGAAAGGCGAGTGCAGGCCTGCCCAGCGCTGCCGGGCCGCTGCAAAGTCCGGCGATGCCAGCTCGTTGGATGCCAGATTGGTCAGGACGTTGGCCATGCCGTAGAACCTGCCGGCGCTGGTGATATGCGGATCGCTGATGCCGCCATTGGTGGGGCCACGCATTCCCACCATGCGAAATGTTGCCTGGATGGTGTCGCGGGCTGCGGCATAAGCGGCGATCTTCAGATCGCTGGCCAGCAGCCTGGCCGCCATCTCCGGTTGGCCCGCTGACTTGCCGGCCGCACCCACGGCGATGTTGCTCACGATGCCGCCTAGCGCGAGCCGGGTGACCAGATCCGAATAATGTTGCTGCTCGGCTTTCTTGTGAGTGCGTTCGTCGTCGGACAATGCATCCCACTGTTCGAGACTGAGATTGTGGAAGCCTCGCGCAGCCGCATCTGGATTGCGGTTCTCGCGGTTGCTTCGCAGCGTATGCAGCGCCATCTGCAGCGTGCCGGAGACTGCTTGCATGGCGACGACCGCTTCGGGCGGAAGCTGGCGAAGAACGGCAAACAACCCTTCGCCCAGCAACTCGCGCGCGAAGGTGGTCGGTCCCACCGAGCTGGCCTGGTGCACCAGATGCCCCAGCGCAGCGCCCAAGTATTGCTTGTCGACACTGATCGGTATCACGCCGCGCGCTGCAGCCGCCACTGCGGCCGCGGTCGGTCCAAGCACGGTGCGTACGCCACGCGCTGCGCCGGTTCCGATCGATGCAGCCAGCGCGCCCAGACGCTCGGCGGTTGTGCTTGTGCTTGTGCTGGCTGCCGCCGCAGGTGCGGTGGTCGTTGCAGATGTGTGCACCGGCGGGGCAGGTTGTTCGTGAAAGATTGGAGGCGTATCGGATGGTTCCAGGAAATTTCTGGTGCTGTGGAAGCGCTCGCTGCTGCTCTGTTCGTCGTGCAGGATCGACGCGTCCGCGGCATGCAGCAGCGGGCTCTCACCGGTGTGCTGGTTTCTGTCGGCAGCGCTGCCAGATCCTGTGTTGCGTTCCGGGTTGTCGCGTCGTCGGGACGGTTTGGGAGCCAGGCGCGACAGTGCAGGGTTTGCCGCAGGTGTGGGCGTCTGGTTGGGTTGCTGTAGCGGCGGCATTTCGATCACAAACTCTGCATTCGTCGATCGCGCTGGCTGGGAAGCACTGGCTGAAGGGATCTTCGTCACGGCATGTCCTCGCTGTGGTGGGAAAGGCGGCGTGCTGCCGCCCGGGCTTGCAGGGCTGCTGACGTGCGGCGTTGACGGCCGGCACATCGTTGGACGGACGCATGGCGTTGCCAGCCTCGATTGCAGCGCCGGGGTCGCTGGTGGCCGGGCGACGCGTCGATCGACGCGACAACGCGCTCCACGTGCGGCACGCAGACACGGTCTGGCGCACGTGCCGTCATCAACGGTCCGGGCAAATACAGTGCGAATTACTCAGCGTGCAATCGAAGTGCTCAGGCGTGCCCTGGCATTCATGGCCACCTTGTGTGGCATGCGTTGTCGTCGTCAGTGACTCGAAAATGCCATCAAGCCGCAGATCCGGGACGCTTCAATTGCGAAATGATCATTCCCCAACGGAATATGTCAGTCGTTGTGCGGATGAAATGTGTCTGCTGTTGGGCGTGTCTTCGTCTACCCGAAGACAGCGTCGTGCGCGCAGCGACGACCACACTTGAGACGCGGCCTGGTTCGGGCAAGCAGCCCAGCCAGCTCAAGCAGCGATTTGGGGATGAGGTCGTGAAGCTGGTCGGCTGAGGTCCAATCGATGCACACGACGGAAGGCCCGGCCATTCGGCCGGGCGTTTTCCTTTCAGCTCAGCCAGCTGCTGCACCCGCTGGTGTTCTTGCTGTCGCAACTGGCCTGCATTTTCTGCTGCAGCCGCGCCAGCACTGCGCTGCCTTCCCGATGATGCTGCGTGCTCCAGGTCTTGAGCGAAGTACCAAGCGCCTTGAGGTTTTGAAGGTTACGCCGACCGTATCGATCCGGCTGGCCTGCCAACTCGCCGATCACCTGTGCAGTGGCAGATTCGATGGCAGCGGTGTCGTGGGGGCTGAGCCGGATCACCCCATTGGCATACCGCAGCGCCGACTCCACGCGCATGACGGGGCCTTGGGAACCTTCGTAGGACTTTTTCAACCACGTCAGCGCTGTCTTGGGATCGTTGCGTTCTTCGGCCAGATCGGCGAGGAACTGCATGTAGTGATAGGGCGTCTTGCTGCGTGTCAGTTCGCCCAGCAGCAGTTGTTCTGCACCGGCGGTATCGCCTGTATCGTCCAGTAGCCCCGCGGCTCCGGTGATGACGGACTGTCGTTCTTCATCGGTCTTGGCCGTCTGCACCGCCCATTGCACGCGCTGGCGAACGGTGTCGAGCACCGCTGCCGGCAGCGGTGGTTGCGGCTTCTTTGGCTCGCTACCCGGGGTTTGACCCTGTGCCAGGCGAGCGAGATCGATCTGCGTGGAGGCGGTGATCATCCGGTCCACGATCGGCAGGGTGGCGTCGGCATAGACCTTGTCCAGCGCCTGATTCAGCGCCAAGGACAGCGCCGCGCGCTCGCCTGGGTCGCTGGTGGATGCCATCACCAGGCGTGGGGCAAAACGACTCAGCTCGGTGCGGTTTGCGCGCACCTCCGACGGATCGGCCAGAACCGCCTTCAGCAACGCCAGGTGCGCCGGGCTGGCAACCGGTGGCGTTGTTGCGATGGACAACTCCAGCAGCGCGAATCTGCGCTGCTGCGCAGGCTGCGGTGCCGAGGCGGCCAAATGCGCAAGCACATCGCTTGCACTGCGCGTTTTCGACGGCTCGCGCGCCATGCCCCACCACTCGTAGCCGGCCAGCAAGGTCCAGTCGTCTGCGCGCAATTCCTTCGGTGTCTTCAACGCCCGGTCGAGCAACTGCTCCGAGGTCATGGTCTGCGTGGCAGCCACCTGCAAGGCGTCGGCCAGGCGGGCATTGTCGCTGTAACCGGCCAGGCGCGTGATCAGGCTGCGATCCGGGCGCAGCACGATGATGGTTGGATATCCCTTGACGTTGAATTGATCGCCCCACTTCTGTGCATCTGCAAGGTCCACGTCCAGATGCACCGCCACGAATTTGCGCGTCAATTCAATAAAGGCGGGATCCTTGAACAAGGTGGCCTGAAGCTGGTTGCACGGTGGGCACCAGACGGCGCCCCAATACAGCATGAGCGGCTTGCCGCTTGCCTTGGCCTCGGCGAAGGCGCCATCAACGTCGCCCTCGCGCCAGGCGATGCCGGCGTTGGCAGGAGTGGCCGCCGATTTGGTCTGTGCAGGCGGCGCTGGTGTGTCCGGCTTGCCGCAGCCGGTCAGGGTTGCCAGCACGGCCAACAGCGCGATCGAGGATGACGCAGGGCGTTGGAACGACAGCTTCATGGGAATCACCGGACAAGAGCAGAGGAAGATCGAATGACCGAACGCGCGGCGTTGCGCCGACGACCGATGACGTCACCATCTTTGTAGCCCTGCCGCCAACCTGGCAGCGTGGTTGGATGCGAAATGGTGTTGGCGCCAGCGCAGCGGCACGAATCAACGTCTCGAGGTCGCCGATGAGCGGCAGCGCAAGATCGGACTGCTTCAACGCATTCTCTGGCCAAGACAGGCGTTGCACCTGGTGGGTAAGGCGTCTCCATAAAACAACCCGCCCAATCTTTCGCTAATGGCGTGACAGCGACGCGCTACACGGAAGTTGGTGGTTTACCTGAACGTCACGGCAGCCGCATCGCCCTTACCTAATTCTGGCCTCAAGAAATGCCGATCACTGCCGTTAGCGCCAGTTCCTAACCAAACGGCAGAGGTCGCCATGTTTTTCTCCGACGGTCACAAGGTCGAGGCGTTGACCAAGGCGATTGAAGCCACGTTGCAGGGGGGCACCGCGCAGTGGCCGAGCAACGGTCCCGCCTTGCTTCTCAAGAAGATGGCAGAGCGCTTGTGTGCCGCCCAACAGGAGCGTGACCTGGCGAAAGTCCAGGCGGCTGATGCGGCGGCTGCACTGCGTCAACTGGAAGGACGCTTTGAACTGGTTGCCAACAGCACCACAGACGGCCTTTGGGATATCGGCGTCATCAATGGAGACCCCACGCATCCTGACAGCCCGGTATGGTGGTCGCCCCAGATGCGCGCTCTGTTGGGCTTCTCCTCCGAGCAGGAGTTTCCGAATGTGCTGGACAGCTGGGTTGCCTGCCTGCACCCGGATGACAAGCAGCCCACGCTAGACGCCTTCGCGGCGCATCTTGCGGACAGCAGTGGCCGGACCCCCTATGACGTCGAGAACCGCCTGCGTCTGAAGTCGGGCCACTACCGCTGGTTCCGCGCATTCGGCACCACCGAGCGCGACGCGCAAGGCTTGCCGCTTCGGGTGGCGGGTGCGCTCACCGACATCACCGAGCGCCGTGACCGAGAGCAGTTTCTCGACATCACACTGACGCGCTTTGAGCTCGGCTCGCAGATGCTGAGCGATGGCTTGTGGGACATGAGTGTCATCGCCGGTGACCCGATCAATCCCAGCAACGAGTTCTGGTGGTCACAGCAGTTCCGTCACTTGCTGGGCTTTGAGTCCGAGCAAGAATTTCCCAATGTATTGGACAGCTGGGCGTCGCGGCTTCATCCGGAAGACAAGACGCGGTCGTTGAACGCCTTCGCAGCGCACCTGAACGACTGCAGTGGCCGCACCAACTTCGATATCGAGTACCGCCTGCAGCTCAAGAACGGCCAGTATCGGTGGTTCCGGGCACGCGGCCTGACCAAACGTGCGGCAGACGGCACGCCGCTGCGCGCGGTGGGCGCGTTGATGGATGTGGAGGCCGGACGTCAGCTGGGCGAAGTGGCAAACACACTCAGCAACGCGGCAGGAGACATCGTGCGCAGCAACGATGACCTGTCGCGGCGCACCGAGCAGCAGGCAGCCGCGCTGGAGGAGACCGCAAGCTCCATGGAAGAAATGACCAGCATCGTGCGCAAGAATGCTGACGGCGCGCGCCAGGCCAATGCGCTTGCCAGTAGCGCCGCAGAGACGGCGCTGCGTGGTGGGCAATTGGTCAATGGCGTCGTCAGCACGATGTCCGCGATCCAGACATCGTCGCGGAAGATTGGGGAAATCATCACCGTCATCGACGGCATCGCGTTCCAGACCAATATCCTCGCCTTGAATGCAGCCGTGGAAGCGGCGCGTGCGGGAGAGCAGGGGCGTGGGTTTGCGGTGGTGGCCTCCGAAGTGCGCAGCCTTGCTCAGCGCTGCACCACGGCCGCAAAGGAAATTCGCGATCTGATCGCCGATTCCGGTGCGAAGGTGGGGCAGGGGGCGGAGCAGGTCAACGTGGCGGGCAAAGCCATGGAGGAGCTGCTGGCGTCGGTAAAGCAAGTCAACGACATCATGGGTGAGATCGCGGCGGCCAGTCACGAGCAAAGTGCCGGGATCGAGCAGATCAATCAAACCATTGCCCAGATGGACGCAGCGACGCAGCAGAATTCAGTGCTGGTTGACACCATGGCATCGTCCGCCCGTGCACTTGAAGATCAAGCAACCGCATTGGTGGAGAGTGTTGAGAGCAGCTCACGCAGCATCAATGGAAAACCAGCGCTCGCATTGGTGGCCTGACACCTTGTGTCGCCCCAGCGCCACCCTGCGACGTGGTGGTTTCACGAAGCAGGGCGGTGCATTGGGAGGCGGGCGTCAGACGGCGATTGAGTGACGATCTGGTCTGCATCGGCGTATCAAGGCCGACTGCCTGCCGCGCTGGGTGCGTGGCGGGAACTCCCCTATGTGCGGTGAAGCGAATCGCCCGGGAACGCAGCAGCGAGCCCGTGCGAAGATATGCTTTGGTGTTGCTCGCTCCCCCAGTCGCTTGGGTATCACACAGGTTCGAGGGTGTCAGGGCGGGTATCAATTGACGGTTTCGGGCGATGTCCCGTTTAAAAACAAGAAGATAGGCCTGAAATGTTACTGATGCTCGATAACTACGACAGCTTCACCTACAACCTCGTGCAGTACCTGCAGGCCCTGGGCGCGGAGGTCACGGTGGTGCGCAACGATGCCATGAGCGTGGATCAGATCGCTGCGCTCAAGCCGGAGCGCATCGTGATCTCGCCCGGTCCGCGCACGCCCAACGAGGCGGGTGTCTCGCTGCAGCTGATCGAGCAGCTGGGCCAGACCACGCCGATCCTGGGCGTCTGTCTGGGCCACCAGAGCATCGGTCAGGTCTATGGCGGCGATGTGATCCGCGCCAGCAACATCATGCATGGCAAGACCTCGCCGATCCGTCACCAGGGCAAGGGCGTGTTCGCCGGCCTGCCGGACAGCTACGAGGCCACGCGCTATCACTCGCTGGTGGTGGACAAGACCACCTTGCCGGAGGCACTGGAAGTCACCGCCTGGACCGAGAATCCGGACGGCTCGATGGAAGAGATCATGGGCCTGCGCCATCGCCAGTTTCCGGTCGAAGGCGTGCAGTTCCATCCCGAATCGATCCTGACCCAGCACGGTCATACCTTGCTGAAAAACTTCCTGGAGCGCTGAGCGAAATGCGCACTGCGCACGTCGCCCGCGCCTGTACAGCAGTTGTCGATGCAGTCTTCAGCAACGTCGATGCACCAGCTGCCCATGCATACGATGCCCGCAATCATCTGTCCTGCATGGCAGAGATGGTTCGCCGTTTCGTTTCTTCAACGCCTGCATCCGGATCACGATGAGCACCGCTAGCGACAACGTCCACTTCTACGAACCAAGCCAGGGCCACGGGCTGCCGCACGATCCGTTCAACGCCATCGTCGGCCCACGGCCGATCGGCTGGATCGGGTCGCGCAGCGCCGACGGCATCGCCAATCTGGCGCCTTACAGCTTCTTCAACGCCTTCAACTACGTGCCGCCGATCGTCGGCTTTGCCAGCATCGGTCGCAAGGACAGCCTGCGCAACATCGAAGCCACCGGCGAATTCACCTGGAACCTGGCCACGCGTCCATTGGCCGAGGCGATGAATGCCAGCGCGGCGATGGTGCCCTCGGAGGTGGACGAGTTCGCACTGGCCGGCTTGCAGATGGCAGCTTCGCGCCTGATTGATGCCCCGCGTGTGGCAGCAAGCCCGGTGAGTTTCGAATGTCGGCTCAGCCAATTGCTGCCGCTGCAGAGTGCAAGCGGGCAGGCCATCGAAACCTGGCTGGTCCTGGGTGAAGTGGTGGGTGTGCATCTGGCGCACGCGGCGCTGCAGGACGGCATCTACGATCCCGCTGCCGTGCAGACGATCCTGCGCGCCGGCGGTGCCGCCGATTATTTCGAAGTGCAGGCGCAAGCGCGTTTCCGCATGCGGCGTCCCGGTCAATGAGCGTCGCCTGCAACGTCGCTGCATGGCATTGCATCGACGCTGGCATGTCTCTCCACGCCTGATCGATCCACAGTCCTCTCGCACTTCTCCCACGTTTTCCACGGTCCTCTCGCCCATGCCGATCACCCCGCAAGAAGCCCTGCAACGCACCATCGAACACCGCGAAATCTTTCACGACGAAATGGTCGAGTTGATGCGGCAGATCATGCGCGGCGAGGTCTCCGACATGATGGTCGCCGCCATCCTCACCGGGCTGCGGGTCAAGAAGGAGACCATCGGCGAAATCGCCGGTGCGGCCACGGTGATGCGCGAGTTCTCGCGCCGCGTGCAAGTGACTGACCGCCAGCACATGGTGGATATCGTCGGCACCGGCGGCGATGGCTCGCACACCTTCAACATCTCCACCTGCGCGATGTTCGTGGCCGCCGCCGGTGGTGCCAAGGTTGCCAAGCACGGCAACCGCAGCGTCTCGTCCAAGTCCGGCAGTGCCGACGCGCTGGAAGCGTTGGGCGCAGTAATCGAACTGCAGCCCGAACAGGTCGCCGCCTCGTTGGCGCAGACCGGCATCGGCTTCATGTACGCACCGGTGCATCACCCGGCCATGAAGATGGTGGCGCCGGTACGTCGCGAAATGGGCGTGCGCACCATTTTCAATATCCTCGGCCCGCTCACCAACCCGGCGGGCTCGCCGAACATCCTGATGGGCGTGTTCCATCCGGATCTGGTCGGCATCCAGGCGCGCGTGCTGCAGGAACTCGGCGCCGAGCGCGCGCTGGTGGTGTGGGGCCGCGATGGCATGGACGAACTCTCGCTCGGTGCCGGCACCTTGGTCGGCGAGCTGCGCGATGGCCAGGTGCGCGAATACGAAGTGCATCCGGAAGATTTCGGCATCGCCATGTCGGCCAGCCGCAACCTCAAGGTGGCCGATGCCGCGCAATCGCGCACGATGCTGTTGCAGGTGCTGGACAACGTGCCCGGCCCGGCGCTGGACATCGTGGCGCTCAACGCCGGCGCGGCCCTGTATGTGGCCGGCGTGACCGACAGCATCGCCGCCGGCGTGGTGCGTGCGCGTGCGGTGCTGGCCGATGGCTCGGCGCGCGCCAAACTGGATGCCTATGTCGCCTTCACCCGTCAGGCTGCTGCGCAGTCCTGATCCATGCAGTGTCCGCACTCCGCACGTCTGCGATGTCACCACACCGGTGTGCCTGCCCTGAGAAAGCGGCAACCGCTGGCCGGCATCGTCACGCTGCCGCTGGCATGCTGTGCACTGGCGTGCGGCCACCTCAGTTGCGGCCGTGTTGACCGATAATGCCCGCCCGCCAGGACCCGATACGATGAGCGATATCCTCAACACCATCCTTGCCCGCAAGGCCGAAGAAATCGCCGAGCGCAGTGCACGCGTGCCGCTGGCCGAGCTGGTCGCGCGCTGCGCCGACCTGCCGCTCACACGCGGCTTTGCTGCCGCCATGCAGGCCAGCATCGCCGCCGGCGACCCGGCCGTGATCGCCGAAGTCAAGAAGGCCAGCCCGTCCAAAGGCGTGATCCGGCCCGACTTTCATCCGGCCGACATCGCCGTCAGTTACGAGTTCGGTGGGGCCAGTTGCCTGTCGGTACTCACCGACGTGGATTTCTTCCAGGGCGCCGATGCGTATCTTCAGCAAGCGCGCGAGGCCTGCACGCTGCCGGTGCTGCGCAAGGATTTCACTGTCGACCCCTATCAGGTCTACGAAGCGCGCGTGCTCGGTGCCGATTGCATCCTGCTGATCGTGTCGGCGCTGGAAGACGCGCAACTGGCCGATCTGTCCGGCCTGGCCATGCAACTCGGTCTGGACGTGCTGGTAGAAGTACACGACATCGACGAGCTCGAGCGCGCCGTGCAGGTGCCGGTGCCGCTGGTGGGTATCAACAACCGCAACCTGCGCACCTTCGAGGTCTCGTTGCAGACCACGCTGGACATGCGCGCCGCGGTGCCGCGCGATCGCATCCTGGTCACCGAGAGCGGCATCGTCACTCCGGCCGATGTGCAGTTGATGCGCAGCCACGATGTGAACGCGTTTCTGGTCGGCGAGACCTTCATGCGCGCGCCCGAACCCGGCGAGTCGCTGCGTCAGCTATTCTTTGCGCATGACTGAGTCGTATCCCGCACCGCGCGACGACGCCCCGCTGGTGGTCTTCGATTTCGACCACACGCTGTACGACGGCGATTCCGGCAGCCATCTGTTTGCCTGGCTGATCAAGCGCAACCCGTTGCGTCTGCTGGTGGCCTTGTTGGCTTCGCCAATTCTCGGCCCGATGGTGGCGATGCTGCCGACCCGCAGGCGCGGTGTCTCCGGCTATGTGTGGATCGCCACCTTCGGCCTGCATCGCACGCGCGAATTCAATCGCTTCATCGATGCGTACGTGCTCAAGCATGAAGCGCAGATCCGGCAGCGCCTGTTGCCGCATGCGTTGAAGGTGTTCACCGACCATCGCGCCGCCGGCGATCGGGTCGTGGTCGCTACCGGCGCACCGCCGGAACTGGCGCGTGCGATTCTCGGCTTCGTCGCGCATCAGGACGTGCCGGTGATCGGCAGCCTGGTCGGCCCACGCCTGGGTGCGGTCACCGCGCGGCGCCACTGCCACAACGAAGAAAAGATGCGCATGCTGCGCGAGCGCGGCTATGCCGACATCGCCATCGCCTATTCGGACAGCACGGCCGATCTGCCGTTGTTGAAGGCCGCGCGCGCACCGGTGGTGGTCAACCCCAAAGCCAATCGCGAAGCACTGTTCCGTCAGGTGCTGCCCGCGGGCACACCGATCCTCAACTGGGGCTGTCGCGACCGCGGTGGCAAGGCGCTGTAGCGCCTGACACGCCCGGCAATCGATAGCGGAAAGCGCCTGACTGCATCAGTCCGCATGCCTTGTGACATGCGGCTCTAACGGCGGTCGGTGCGATGTTGCACCAACCGCGACCACAACCGCTTAGCGCGTGCCGTACAACACGACAGTCTTGCCGCGTGCATGCAACAGACCATCGGCTTGCAGTTTCTTGAGTACGCGCCCGGCCATTTCGCGCGAGCAACCGACAAGGCGTGCCAACTCCTGCCGCGAAACGCGCAGCTGGGTGCCCTGCGGATGGCTCATCGCTTCAGGCTCCTTGGACAGATCGTGCAACGTACGCACAATGCGGTCGGTCACGTCCAGGAATGCCAGGCGGCTGGCTTTCCTTGTGGTATCGAGCAATCGCTTGGAGAGCTGAACGCCAATCGCGTACAGGATGCGGGGCGCATCCGGTGACAGACTGGTCTGGAACAGTTGCTGCAGCCGCTCGTAGCTGATTTCGGCCAGTTCGCATTGGGTGCGGGTGCGCAAGATCACCTCGCGCG
Source organism: Xanthomonas hortorum (assembly GCF_040279205.1). Classification (GTDB taxonomy): domain Bacteria; phylum Pseudomonadota; class Gammaproteobacteria; order Xanthomonadales; family Xanthomonadaceae; genus Xanthomonas; species Xanthomonas hortorum_F. The sequence continues at coordinate 119,045 of NZ_JBEOLS010000004.1, read as the reverse complement.
TATCGGATTCGATGAACAACCCCATCTCGCCGACGAACTCGCCACTGCCGAAGTAACCCAGCACCAACTCACGATCGTCATCTTCCTCGGCGATGATGCTGACCGAACCGCTGACAACGTAGTAGAGGGTGCCGGCCGGGTCTCCTGGCCGGAACACATCGGTCCGGGTCGGATAGCGCCTGCGGTGGCTGTGCGCCAGAAAACGCTCAATCGTGCCAGCGTCCAGTGCCAGATAAGGGGTAGCGTTACGTACCGTCGTGGTGACAACCGTCGTGTTTCCTGGGCTCATGGTAGTTCCGCGTGTAATTCCTGAAGCTTAACGGCATGAGTCATGCAAGGTAAACCATTCTCAACGTCGGCATTTCGTTGCTGGGATCTTTGGCTCATAATTGACTCCTTTCCCGCTTTCCATAAGGACAGACCGACGTGGTCAAGCCGTTGCCTCGCCTGAGGCTACAGGGGTTCAACAACCTCACCAAGGCGTTGAGCTTCAACATCTACGACGTCTGTTACGCGCGTACCGAAGAGGAGCGTCAGCGCTACATCGAGTATATCGATGAGCAGTACGACGCGGACCGTTTGACGCAGATCCTGACCGACGTGGCCGAGATCATTGGCGCCAACATCCTCAATATCGCACGTCAGGACTACGATCCGCAGGGCGCGTCGGTGACGATCCTCATCTCGGAAGAGCCCGTCATCGACAAGAAGCAGGCCGGCAAGGAGTTGATTCCTGAAGCCGTGGTTGCTCATATGGACAAGAGTCATATCACTGTCCATACATATCCCGAGACGCATCCGCAGGAAGGCATCGCGACATTCCGCGCCGATATCGACGTCGCCACGTGCGGTGTGATCTCGCCGTTGAAGGCGCTGAACTACCTGATCGAGAGTCTGGAATCGGACATCGTGATCATGGACTACCGTGTCCGTGGCTTCACCCGCGATGTGAAGGGCAAGAAGCACTACATCGACCACAAGATCAACTCGATCCAGCACTTCATGGCCAAGAACGTGAAGTCGCGTTACGAGATGTTCGACGTCAATGTCTATCAGGAAAATATCTTCCACACGAAGATGCACCTGAAGGATTTCGATCTCGATCAGTACCTGTTCGAAGAGCGCGCCAAGAACCTCTCGTTCAAGGAGCGCATGAAGATCGAAACGCTGTTGAAGCGTGAGATCGAAGAGCTGTTCCACGGGCGTAACCTGAGCGAATAAGCGCAGGATTCGACCTGTTGCGTGCTTGTTTGCAAGTACGCGCAAGATGCAAGGCGGGACGGCCCGCCACGCGATGACCTCGCGTTCCACAGCCGACGGCGGCCCAGTGTGCAAACACTGGGTCGCTTTTTTTTTTGCCCGTTTTCTAGTGAGGAGTGACGCGATGCCCTGGATCTATCTGTTGTTGGCCGGCCTGTTCGAAATCGGCTTTGCCATGGGCCTGAAGTACAGCGACGGTTTTACGCGCCTGTGGCCGACCGTGCTGACGGTCGGCCTGGCAGCCATTAGCCTGTGGTTGTTGACGCAGGCACTGAAGACCATCCCGGTGGGAACCGGTTACGCGATCTGGACCGGTATTGGCGCAGTCGGCGTCACCATCGCTGGCATCGCTTTATTCGGCGATAGCGCGTCGTGGCCGCGCCTGGCGTGCATCGGCCTGATCGTTGCCGGTGTGATTGGCTTGAAGCTCGCCTAAAACGAACCGCCTAAAAGCGGTAGGCGATGGTCTTCATCAGCTTGGAGGCCAGGGCCATGGCGCTGGGAATCGGCGGCGGCAGGATGCGGGCGCCGGCCTGTTCGGCCTGATCGGCGTGGCGGGCTTCGTCGATCTTCATCACGCGCAGGATGGCGCGACTGCGCTGGTCGATCGCGGGCAGGGTCTCCAGGTGCTCGTCCAGATGGGCTTCGACCTGGCGCTCGGTCTCGACCACGAAGCCCAGGCTCCAGTCGTCGCCGCGCAATCCGGCCAGTGCGCCGAGGGCGTAGCTGCCGGCGTACCAGAGCGGGTTGAACAGGCTGGGGCGGCTGTCCAGTTCGTGCAGACGGTCGGCGCACCAGGCCAGGTGGTCGGTTTCTTCCTGCGCCGCTTCCAGCAGATGCTGCTGGGTGTGAGCATCGCGGGCGACCGCCGCCTGGCCAAAATACAGGCCTTGCGCGCAGACCTCGCCGACATGGTTGATGCGCATCAGCCCGGCGGCATGCCGGCGTTGGTCTGGTTCCAGCGCGATGTCGGGCGTGTCGGCGGCTGGATTGGGTCGCTCGGCAGGCGGGTTGCCGAATACCGTGTCCAGCGCGCGCTGGGCTTCGACCAGGAGCCGGTCGAGCGGGCTATGCAGTCGGAATGAAGAGGTCTGGGTCATCCGGCGATTCTGGCCCCCGGCCGGCGCGCTGCCAACCGCCCAGCGCCGGCCGGTAGGGCGACTTGCGCCGCCACGGGGCGTCCCGTACAATCCCGCCTCTTCTGTTTCGCCTTCACAACGCGTGGCAAAGTTCCAGCGGTCATCGCCGCTGCAATCCGCCCGACTACTCAAGAGCTTCCTCATGACTACGTTCACCGCCAAGTCCGAGACCGTCCAGCGCGACTGGTATCTCGTTGACGCCGCCGGCAAGACGCTTGGCCGTCTCTGCACCGAACTGGCTAGCCGCCTGCGCGGTAAGCACAAGCCGATTTATACCCCTCACGTCGATACTGGCGATTACCTCGTGGTGATCAATGCCGAAAAGATCGTGGTCACGGGCAACAAGCTGAAAGACAAGAAGTATCACCGCTTCACCGGCTACATCGGTAACTTGAAGACCGAGAGCCTGGAGCAGGCGCTGCAGCGCCACCCGGAGCGCGTGATCGAAATCGCCGTCAAGGGCATGCTGCCGAAGGGTCCCCTGGGCCGCACCATGTACCGCAAGCTCAAGGTCTATTCGGGTGCCGAGCATCCGCACGCCGCTCAGCAGCCGCAAGTTCTGGATATCTAATCATGGCTATCACGCAAAACTACGGCACCGGTCGCCGCAAGTCCTCCACCGCTCGCGTGTTCCTGCGCAAGGGTACCGGCAACATCTCGGTCAACGGCCTGCCGTTGGACAAGTTCTTCGGTCGCGAAACTGCGCGCATGATCGTGCGTCAGCCGCTTGAGCTGACCAAGAACACCGAAAGCTTCGACATCCTGGTCACTGCTTCGGGCGGCGGCACCACCGGTCAGGCTGGTGCGATCCGTCTGGGCATCGCCCGTGCGCTGGTCGAATACGACGAAACCCTGAAGTCCGAGCTGCGCAAGGCTGGCTTCATGACCCGTGACGCCCGCGAAGTCGAGCGTAAGAAGGTCGGTCTGCACAAGGCCCGTCGCGCTACCCAGTTCTCCAAGCGCTGATCCATCGCGTTTGCTGCGTCCCGGCTCGCCGGGGCGCCTGCTTCAAAAGCCCGGCCACGCCGGGCTTTTGTCGTTTTGGGGTGTGTAAATTTCGCTTGCCTGAAAGTCATCAGGCAACAAAAAAGGCCCGATCTTTCGATCGGACCTTCTGTGTATGGCTGCCCCGGATGGATTCGAACCACCGATGCCTGAGTCAGAGTCAGGTGCCTTACCGCTTGGCGACGGGGCAATAAAACGTGTTGGTCCAAGATTATCGCATGCCCGTGTGCGCATGAATACCTTGGTGGCTATGGGTGGACTCGAACCACCGACCCCAGCATTATGAGTGCTGTGCTCTAACCGGCTGAGCTACATAGCCTAGGGAGCCGGCAATTCTCACTACGTGCCCGTGTGTTGTCAAGCATTTCGTTTTCAGCTTGTGAGCTGGCCGTCGCCGTGGCAGAGTCGGTGACAGTAGATTTTCAGGAGTCCGCATCGTGATCGATCCGGACGGCTTCCGGCCAAACGTTGGCATCGTGCTGATGCGGCAAGACGGTCAGGTGTTCTGGGCACGACGTGTGCGCAGGGACGGCTGGCAGTTCCCGCAAGGTGGCATGAATACCGACGAGACACCCGTCGAAGCCATGTACCGCGAGTTGCGCGAAGAAACCGGGTTGTTGCCCGAGCATGTGTCCGTGCTCGGCGCCACCCCTGGATGGCTACGCTATCGCCTGCCCAGCCGGGCGGTGCGCCGCAACGAACGCCAGGTGTGTATCGGCCAGAAGCAGGTCTGGTTCCTGCTGCAATTCACTGGCGAAGAATCCCACCTCAAGCTCGACCATACCGATACCCCGGAGTTCGACCACTGGCGCTGGGTGGATTTCTGGTACCCGGTCGAGCATGTGGTGATGTTCAAACGCGGCGTCTACGCACGTGCGCTACGCCATCTGGCGCCACTGGCGCAGAACCTGGCGGGGCCGGCCGCTGTCGGTGTGATGCCCGAGCGTGCGCTGGAGGCGTGGTTGCCGGGCAGCAGCGCAGCGGGGCACGACAGCCCACGCAAGCGTCCGCGTAAGCGCAGCGGGGCTCGCACGGTGCGGATTAATAATGATTAACGTTTGGAATTGACACCTATTCTCGTTTGCGGTGCAATCAGTCCCGGTCCTCTCCGGATCGCCAGCACCCGACCGATACCGTGTACGTCTGCATCTGTAATGGGGTCACCGACCACCAGATCCGCGAAGCGGCCCAGAGTGGCTGCGCCAGCCTGGCCGAGCTGACCATGCGCACCGGCTGTGGTTCCAACTGCGGTTCGTGCCTGGAGATGGCCAGCGACCTGCTGAGCCAGGCGCATGCGACCCGCGCGCTGCCGTTGCCCATGCTGGGGCTGGCGAGCGCAGCTTGAGGCGTGCGACGTCGCGCGCCGTGACGGCCGGTAGATCCGACCAGCGTCTCTCGAATATCTCTTCAGGCCTGCGCCGTCGACGGTTTTCCTTCGAGATCGAGCGCGAGGTCGTCGCAGCCTAAGGGCAGTACGGCGCTCCACACAGCGGTCGACCCACGCGTCCCGCAACTGATCACGATTCGCGTTCCTTCATGCGTCGCGCCAACGCGTTAGAGTGCGGCCGGCTCACTGTCTCGGAGACATCGCATGAAGGGCGATACCAAAGTCATCGAGTACCTCAACAAGGTGCTCTACAACGAACTCACTGCGATCAACCAGTACTTCTTGCACGCCAAGATGCTGAAGAACTGGGGCCTGAAAGAACTGGCCGAGCATGAGTACAAGGAATCTATCGACGAGATGAAGCATGCGGACAAGCTGTCCGACCGCATCCTGTTTCTCGAAGGGCTTCCCAATTTTCAGGCGCTGGGCAAGCTGCGTATCGGTGAGAACCCGACCGAGATGTTCCGTTGCGATCTGGCGCTGGAGCGCGAAGCGGTCGCTGTGCTGCGCGAGGCGGTGGCGTATGCGGAGACCGTCAACGACTACGTGAGCCGCCAGCTGCTGGTGGACATCCTGGAGTCGGAAGAAGAGCACATCGACTGGCTGGAAACGCAGCTGGATCTGGTGGCGCGGATTGGTGAGCCGAATTATTTGCTGACCAAGCTGGACGATTGAGGTCTGCTGAGGGAGCTGTCGGGTTGTTCTTGGGCGGTGCGTTTTGCTGGCTGCCTGGTATGACTCGGCACAGGCTCCTGATCGCTCAGCTGGCGGCGTGGGTCTTGGCTTGCAGGCGTGCGACCTGGCCGAGCAGTGCCAGGCGGGCGCGGGCGTATTCGGCGATGACCAGCGCCACCATGACCGAGGGGCGTTCGACGGTGCCGGTGCGAGCGGCCAGTTCGATGCGCCGTGCTGCATTGGAGACCGCTTGGGCGCCGACGTTGGCGCTGGATGACTTGAGCGTGTGGGCCAGATCGCGCAGCTGCATGCTGTCGCGATTGGCTGCTGCGGTTTCCAGTCGTTCGATGATGCCTGGCGCATCTTCCAGGAACAGCTGCAGGATGGTGATGGTGTCTGCGCCCGCCACCTCGTACAGCTCGTCGATGACGCTGTTGTCCAGGATCGGCAGCGCACGCGCCTGAGCGGCGTTGCTGGCGCTTTCGGACTCCACACTGGCTGCGCCACCACTGGTCGGACCGGGCAGCGCAGGCTGGCGTGGCAGCCAGCGCTGCAGGCAGGCATCCAGTTGTTCGCGCGCGACCGGCTTGGACAGATAGTCATCCATGCCGGCGGCCAGGCAGCGTTCGCGATCGCCGGCCATGGCGTTGGCAGTCATCGCCACGATCGGGATCGGGCGGCCGCCACTTTCGGTTTCCATCGCGCGCCAGCGCCGGGTGGCGGCATAGCCGTCCAGTACCGGCATCTGGCAATCCATGAAGACCATGTCGTAGCGGGTGGATTCCATGCTGCTCAGCGCGGCTTCGCCATCGGTGGCGGTGTCGGCGTCGAAGCCGAGCACCGCCAGCAGCTTTTGCGCGACCAGCAGGTTCACCGGGTTGTCTTCCACCAGCAGGATGCGCACCTCGCGTGCGTTGGCCAGCGGCGGCGCCAACGGCTCGGGGATCATCGCCGAGGCCAGCGTGAGCGATTGGGCCGGCTTCGGATCGGGCGGCAGCACCAGCGAGCGCAGCGTCTCGTCCGGACTCTGGCGCGGCACCAGGGTGGCGTGGTCCTGCAGTTCGGACGGCACCGGTTCGTCGCCGTAGAGCCAGATCAGGCGCGAGCCGCCGAGGTCTGCGGGCTGGGCCAATGCGCGATGCACGGCGCGGGCGCTGTAGCGCAGCGTGTCGTGGTCGGCGATGACGCAGCGGAAACCTTCGGTGTCGCTGTGGCGGCGCACGCGCTCCAGCGCTTCCTGGGTGGTTTCCATCAGCACACTCGACACGCCCCAGCTGTCGAGCAGGCGCTTGAGGCGCTGCGACAGGCGCGTGTCGGAACTGATCACCATGACGCGTGCGGCGTCGGCGCCGGTGTTCTGCTGCAGGTCGCCAATGACCTTGAGCAGCGGGATCTCGAACCAGAAGGTGGCGCCGCGCCCGGGCTCGGATTCCACCCCGATGCGGCCGCCCATCAGGTCGATGATGCGCTTGCAGATCGCCAGCCCCAGCCCGGTGCCGCCGTACAGGCGGGTGGTGGAGGCGTCGGCCTGAGCGAAGGAGCGGAACAGACGCGCCTGCTGGTCCTGCGCAATGCCGATCCCGGTGTCGCGGATCTGGAAGCGCAGCAGATGCTGAGCGCGGGTTTCGCCAAGACGACGCAGCTGGATATCCACGCTGCCACGTTCGGTGAACTTGATTGCATTGCCGATCAGGTTGCCCAGCACCTGGCGCAGGCGGATCGGGTCGCCGCGCACCAGCAGGCGCACCGATGGCTCGATCTCCAGACCGATGCGCAACTGGCGGCCTTCGGCGGTGCGCTGCAACAGCTGCACGACGCCGTCGAGCAGTTCGCGCAGGTTGAAGGTGGTGATCTCCAGTTCGAGCTTGTTGGCTTCGAGTTTGGAGTAGTCGAGGATGTCGTCGACGATGCGCAGCAGTTGCAGCGAACTGCCGGTGGCGGTCTGCAGCATGTCGCGCTGATCCAGGCTGAGCTGGCCGCTGGAGATCAGTTCCAGCATCGGAATGATGCCGTTGAGCGGGGTGCGGATCTCATGGCTCATGGTGGCCAGGAATTCGCCCTTGGCCAGCGTGGCGGCCTCGGCGGCCTGTTTGGCGCGCAGCAGTTCCTGCTCGAGTTCGCCCTGGCGTTGCAGCTCCTGCTGCAGGCGCTCGCGGGCGACCTCGGCTTCTTCCAGGCGTTGTGCCAGGGCGTACTGCGCGTGTGCACTGCGATACGCGGCGATGGCAGCGCACACGCCCAATACCACCGCGAGCGCTGCAGATGTTGCGGTCAACGCCAGCCATGGACCATCGATGGCAGACCACTGCAGGCCTGCCCCCAGCGCTGCGGCAAGGGCGGCCAGCGTGGCCAGGCTGCTCCAGGCGCGAAGGCCTCCTGCCCGCGCTGTCACTTCACAGCACCGCGTTCGTGAAGTCGAAGTCCAGTTCCTTGCCGACCGTCTGCACCAGGTTGCCCTGGATGAAGTCCACGCCGCTCATCCACATCGCCGCGGCCGCCTGCGGATCTTCGATGCGCTGGCCGATGATCAGCAAACCGCGCTGATGGGCGATATCGATCACGCTGCGCAGTTGATCGCGCACTGTGGCATTGCCGTGGGCGTCTGCAAAGCGATTGGCCATGCGCACGAAACTCAGCGGCAACTGGCTCAACAGCGCGTTGGCTTCGTCGCCGGGCTCGAACTGGCTGAGGCAGAACTGCACGCCAGCCGGCATCAGCTTGGCGCAGAACTGCTGCACGGTGACCGCGTGGATCAAGGCATCGTCCAGGCGCAGATCCACGATCAGCGATTGCCCGGCCACGCCGCGTTCGACCAGCGCCGCGAGCAGCCAGTCGGCGAAGGCATCGCGCGCCAGTGTGCGCGGGGATTGCGAGACGAACAGGCGCAGCGGTGGATGGGCGTGCTGGTACAGATGCAGCAGGCCGAGCGCGTGGTCCATGACCTGCTGGTCGAGATCGGCGATGCGTCCGGCGGCTTCGGCGGCGGGAATCACCTGGCCGGCCGACAGCAGCGTGCCATCGGCCTGGCGCAGCCGCAGCAGCACCTGGTACTGCGCAGTGTCGCCGCCGGCCACCGCCACGATCGGCTGATAGGCCAGTTCGAGCTGGCCTTCGACCAGGCGCAGTTGCTCCTGTTGCTCGGCCTGGCTGGGGGCCAGATAGACCTGCACGCCGTCGCTGCGCAGGCGTGCCTGCAAGGCGGTGCGTTCGACTGCTTCCAGCGCGCTGCCGGTGTCGTCGAAGCCAAGTCCCAGCGGTGCGACGCCAATGGCGCAGCGCACGTGCACGGATTCTTCTTCGCGCACCGAGAAGGCATTGGCGGACAGCCGCTGGCGGATCTCCAGCGCATGCTGTTCCAGACTGTTTTCCGGCATGTCCACGCCCAGCAGCAGGAAGCTGTTGTCGTTCAAACGCGCCAGCGGATACGGGTGCGCAGCACTGGCCAGGCGATGGCCGGCCTGGGTCATCAGGCGCTCGTAGGCGGCATAACCGTAGCGCTCACGCAGGCCGAGCGCACTGGCGATTTCGATGAAGAACAAGCCGCCGGACTGCTTGCGCTCCAGCGCCTCGGCGAGCAGTCCCATCACATGGTTGCGCGTTGGCAAGCCGGTTTCCGGATTGCTGCGCACGCTGACCTGTTCGCCGGTCTGTTGCAGCGCCTGTTGGCGCGCGCGGCGAATGCGGTTGGACACTGCGGCGATCAAGTGGCGCGGGCGGATCGGCTTGGTCAGGAAATCGTCGGCGCCGCTGTCGAGCACTTCGAACTGGCGCTCCGGATCCGGGTCGCCGGTCAGGAACACGATCGGCAGCAACTGCTGGCCGGGTTGTTGGCGGATCAAGGTGGTCAGGCGGATGCCGTCCAGCTCGGGCATGTGCAGATCCATCAGGATCAGATCCGGGTGGTAGTCCTGGATCGCCTGCGGCACGCTGGCGGCGGTCATTTCCACCTGCGCATGCATGCCGGCACCGTGCAATACGCTTTGTGCGAACAAGGCTTGCGAGCGGTCGTCTTCGACGATCAGCACGCGATATGGCGCATCTGCCGCCACGCTGCCGTCGCCTTCGCGGGTTGCCGCCTGCGTTGCGGATGGCGGTGCTGCCGGCGTGGCGCGCGCAGCGCTGATCGAGGTCACCGTTTGCGCTTGAACTCCCGGCGCGGCCACGCCCGCAGGTGCGGGAATGATTGCCGCACTCACCGGCGCAGCGCTGTCGGAAGCAGCCGTCTCGTCGACCCAACGGCGCCAATAGTCGGCCGGCGGCGTCTCTGCGCGCAGCAGACGATTGCGCGTGGCGGTGTCGTCACGGGTGGAAGGAACCGGATCTCGGGCGGCCATCGATACTCCCTGCAGTCGCGATGATTATGCGATGAACTTCACGATAGTGGGGACCTGCGTGCAGCCGGCGTGGTGGCCGGGCGCGTGGGTGCGACCAGCCGACGCATGCCCCGCCACAGCAGGCGCCATACCCACCACACCACCAGCGCGGCCAGCACGCTGGAGCCCACTGCAACACTCAGTGCCAGCCACGGATGCGCCAGTGCCAGCGCCAGTGCGGTGGTGGCGACGGCGTCTTCGGTGAGCGATGCGATCCAGTTGCTGGCCGGCTCCGGCGAGGTGTTGAGCAAGGCGCGGGTGCCGGCCTTGAGCGTGTGACTGGTCAGCGCCACGCCTGCGCCGGCCGCTAGTGCGCCCGTGCCCAGATCGCCATCGGGCGAGAGCGTGGCGGCGGCCAGAAACGCACCGGCCGGCACGCGGGCCAGCGTCTGCAGCAGGTCCCAGCCCGAATCCACGCCGGGGATTTTGTCGGCGAAGAACTCGGCCACGGCCAGTGCGCCCGAGGTGCCGAGCACCCACCAGGACTGTGCCGGGTGCAGGGCGGGCGGCAGTTCGATCCAGCCGAGCAGGCCGGCCAGGCCGACGCCGAACACGGTGAGATAGACACGGATGCCGGCCAGCCAGGCCAGCAGGATGCCGATCACGAACAGGTGGGCTTCGCTCATGGCGTCGTCAGTCTCTGCAAACAATTGCAGAACTATCGCAGAATTTTGGCAGAACTTTGGGATAACCGCCGGTCCAGCGCCAGCACGACGGTCGGTGGCGCTCTGGCACACTACGCCGCCCATGACTGCGCCGGCCTGTCCGGACCCGATGCCCATGCGACCAGCCGCACGCGTTCAGATCGTCCAACGTGACTCGGGTGGTGGCCGTTCCAGCGGCCGCTGGCTGTGGTTGGTGATCGCCCTGGTGTGGCTGGCATCGCTGGGCGGGGTGTGGTGGATGGCCAGCCGCACCGCCGCGCCGCGTCTGGTCGAGGCCGAGGCGGCGTTGCAGCAGGCGCAGCGTAGTCAGGCGCAGCAACGACGGCTGATCGAGCAACTACAGCAGCGCCAGGTCAATCTGGCGATGTCCGACAAGATCAGCCGCGCCGCCAACACCGAGGTGCAGGCCTCGCTGGCAGAGCGCGACGAACAGATCGCCGCACTACGCGCCGATGTGGCGTTCTACGAGCGGCTGGTGGGCTCCACCGCGCAGCGCAAGGGGCTCAACGCGCATTCGGTGCAGTTCACCGCCGAGGCCGGCGGCACCTGGAATTACAGCGTGGTGCTGACCCAGAACCTCAACCGCGGCGCGATCAGCCAGGGCCAGCTGCGCTTTGCGGTGGAAGGCGTGCGCGCCGGCAAGCTGGTGACGGTGAGCTGGAACGAGCTGCACCAGAAACCCGACGCCGCCGGGCAGCCCTACTCGTTCCGCTATTTCCAGCAATTGGACGGCAGCGTGATCCTGCCGAAGGATTTCACTCCGCAACGTGTCAAAATCTCCCTGAGCGGCGATGGGGCGCCGGTCAATCAGACATTCGACTGGAAAGTCGCCGGCAATGGCGCGGGGGAGTAGCTCTATGTTCGGAAACAAGTCCAACCGTGGTGCGCAGACCGTGGTCGACACCTTGATCGGGCCGCAAGTGATCATTCGCGGCGACCTGATGTTCAGCGGCGGGCTGTATGTGGAAGGCCGCATCCTGGGCAAGGTCATTGCCGAAGATGGCGCCAGCGCCATCCTGACGGTGGCCGAGCAGGGCAGCATCGAGGGTGAAGTGCGCGCGCCGGTGGTGATCATCAACGGCCAGCTGACCGGCGATGTGCATGCCGCCGAGCGGGTCGAACTGGCCGCCAATGCGCGCGTGGAGGGCAATGTGCATTACCAGGTGGTGGAGATGAGCGCCGGTGCGCAGCTCACCGGGCGGCTGATCCACGCCGCCAGTGCAGGCGCAACCGCTGCGTTGCCGGCGCCGGACGCCAGCCGCGCCGAGCCGGTCAACGCCCGGCAAGCCGAAACCGCCGACGCCTGAATGCCTTGTGCGCGGCTGAAGCGCGGCACGGGGTTCGGCAGCCACCGCTTGAAGTGGGACCGCCTGGCCCCCATGCTAACGCCATGAGTACGCTCGTTTCGCTTCCCACCGCCGCCCCGGCACCGGACTATCAGTCCATCGACCGGCCACTGAACTTTTCCGTGGCCGCCGCCGCCAAGGTGCGCGAGCTGATCCAGGAAGAAGGCAATGCCGAGCTGGCACTGCGTGTGTACATCCAGGGCGGCGGCTGTTCCGGCTTCCAGTACGGCTTCGAGTTCGATGAGAACCGCGCCGAAGACGATCTGTCCGTGGCCACCGATGGCGTGACGCTGTTGGTCGATCCGTTGAGCCTGCAATACCTGATGGGTGCCGAAGTGGACTACACCGAAAGCCTGACCGGTGCGCAGTTCGTGATCCGCAATCCCAATGCCAAGACCACCTGCGGGTGCGGTAGCAGCTTCAGCGTCTAAACCAGGCGCGGTTGCTTCAGCCTGCGCGTGTCGTTGATGCGATGGTCGATTTTCAAGCGCCGAGTGATGTGATCTACGCACTGCGCGGATGATCGCCAAGGTGTCGGTGGTGCGCGATGCGCTACCAGGGCGCCTGTCTAACGTGTTGCAAACATTTCCGTGCTGCGGGTTTCGCCGGGCGCGCGCAAGCTTCGTGCGCGCGAGGTGGCGCGCGCGTGGCGGCGGCCATACTGCCCGCATGCTCAATGCCGGTGCTACGACATGCTCGCCTTATCCCTGCATCGTGTCTCGACCTGACGCGCGCTGGCGGCACTCGCCATTGCGCCGAGCGAGCGTGCCGTACACAGCACCCATCCCACGCCATGGCGTCGCGACCACATTGCCATCTCCCGCGCGTTGATCGGACAGCTAGATGCCGATCCTGCGTGCCGTAGATCGCTGCTGCCGGTTCCGTTCATTAACTCACATCCCGATCGGCGTTCGGCCTGTTGACCATGCTTGGCATCGCCGGCGCGGTGCTTGCGCCCAGCGCCCAGGCATCGCCTGCACGTGGCACCTTGCTCAACAGCAATTTTCTGACCAGCTACACCCGGGATGCGATTGCGGTATCGCTTGCCTCCGAGCCAGCGGCCGAACAGCCCAAATGCAATGTGCGCGTGGCCGAGTTCACCTATGCAACGATCGGCGTCAATGGCGAACCGGCCACCGCATCGGGCGTGGTGCTGATTCCGGGTGGCGAGCGCTGCAGCGGGCCCTATCCGCTGCTGGGCTGGGGCCGGTCGACCGCGACCATTCGCAATGAGGAGTAGGCCAAGGACATCCGTGACGCCAAGGGTGACGACCCGCTGGTCACGCGTCTGGCCAGCCAAGGCTATGTGGTGGTCAGCAGTGATTATCTGGGGCTGGGGAAATCCAGCTACGGCTTCCATCCTTACCTGCATAGCGCGTCCGAGGCGAGTGCGACGGTCGATGCACTACGCGCGGCGCGCAGCGTTCTGCAGCGGTTGAACACGCCGTTGTCCGGCAAGGTCATGCTGTCGGGGTATTCGCAAGGCGGCCATGCCGCACTGGCCACCCAGCGGGAGATCGAGGCGCATCTGTCCAAGGAATTTCAGTTGGTTGCCAGCGCGCCGATCTCCGGGCCCTACGCGCTGGAGCAGACCTTTGTGGACAGCTGGAGCGGAAGCAACGCGGTCGGCGAAAGCAGCTTCGGCATCATTTTGGGCAGCTATGCCATCGTCGCGATGCAGCACACGTATCGCAATATCTATCTGGCCGCCGGGCAAGTGTTTCAGGACCCGTGGGCGGCCAGGGTCGAGGCGCTGTTCCCCGGCAAGCTGGGCCTGACCGATCTGGTCCTTGGCGATACGCTGCCTGGGATCGATCAGCTCAAGGCGTATTTCCAGCCCGGGTTCTACCGTGATGTTGCCAGCAACCCCAACAACCCGTTCCGCAAGGATCTGGCGCGCAACGATCTGCTGGACTGGAAACCACAGACGCCAACGCTGCTGTGCGGTTCGTCCAACGACGCGACCATCCCGCTCAAGAACGCGGTGACCGCGATCGCCGGGTTCAAGCGTCGTGGCAGCACGCAGGTCGCGCTGGTCGACATCGGCAGTGGCGACCCCAACGACAACTCGGCATTCGTCCATCTGACGACCAATGAACCGTGCATCGTCGCGGTGCGGCATCAGTTGCTGGACAAGCAGCGCTGACGCGACGGTCATCGGTTCGATTCGGTTCGATCTGCCGGATGCGGATGATCTGCAGGTCAGGGGTCTGTCGAAAGCCTACCCAGTGATGCCGTCGCGCCGATGCGAGCGGCGAGGCGGAGGATGACGGCGGAGTCGGACATCGTTGTCTGAGTGCTGTGACAACTGCGCGCTGCCTCGCGATCCGGGCAGCGCGCGCCTTGCTGTCACCATGCGGCAATCAACTGGCTGGCGCTGCTGGCATCCAGGTCTGAACACGCGCCGGTAGCGAGGCCGTCAGAGTGTGTGCGACGGTTGCAGGCGATGCCGATTATCGGCAGGCTTGCGCCGATGTCCGAGTCTCTCTTTTCAACCTCCGAATGTGCCTTCACCCACGCGCCGCTCGATCGTGGCGATCTGTTGCGTGACGATCCCGATGCATTGGCGCGTCTGTGGCCGCAGGGCTGCGTCTTGTTGCTCGATGCCAAGGGCGCTGCGCTCGCCGACGCGCAGGGCCAGCCCTTGCTGATGGAGGGCGCGGCGCTTGGCGACGGGCCGGAGGCGGCGATTTTTTTGGGCCTGCGCGATGACGTCGGCTGGTTTTGCTTGCCGGCCGATCAGAGCGGCGTGCAGGCGCCGCAAAGCATCGATCTGCGGCAGGCCGCTGCCGATTGGCCGGCCGACATCGCCACAGCCTTCGCCTATGCGCGTGCGATGTTGCATTGGCAGTCGCGCACGCGGTTTTGCGGCGTGTGTGGCGGGGCGATCGCCTTCCGGCGTGCCGGCTTCATCGCGCATTGCACGCAGTGTCAGACCGAGCATTACCCGCGCGTGGATCCGGCCATCATCGTGGCGGTCAGCGATGGCGCGCGCGTGTTGTTGGGGCGGCAGGCAAGTTGGGCGCCGGGGCGGTATTCGGTGATTGCCGGCTTCGTCGAACCCGGCGAATCGCTGGAGCAGACCGTGGCGCGTGAAGTCTTCGAAGAAACCCGCGTCGTGGTGCAGGACTGCCGCTATCTGGGCGCGCAACCGTGGCCCTTCCCGGGTGCGTTGATGCTGGGTTTTACCGCGCGTGCTGCAGCCACCGAGGTGCCGCAGGTGACCGGCGAGCTGGAAGACGCGCGTTGGGTCACGCATGCCGAGGTCACCGCTGCATTGGCGGGCGAGGGCAGCATCGGCTTGCCGCCACGTATTTCCATCGCGCGCGCGCTGATCGAGCACTGGCACCGCACGCATGGTTGAGCCTGGCCGATCAGTACAACGCGGGCAGATCAGGTGCGCTGGCATCGGCTCGGCTAGACTCGGCTGAGGAGGCCCACCCATGTTCACCACCCTGGTTGCTGTCGTCGTCGCACTCGCACTGGGGCACCTGGTGCCTGCTCACGTGGTGCGGCTGCGACGTTTTGAGTGGTTCGCCCACTGGTTGCGCCGGCTGGATAGTCATGCGGCCGGGCGCGGTGCGTGGCAGGGGCGCTATGGCGTGCTGCTGGCGCTGTTGCCGGCCTTGCTGGTTGTCCTGCTGCTGCAATGGCTGCTGGACGATGTGTGGCGCGGGTTTTTGGCCTTGTTGTTCGGTGTGGCGGTGCTGGCCTGGACCTGGGGGCCGCGCGATCTGGATCGCGATGTGGAAGCGGTGATCGATGCCGACGCGCCGGGCGCGCGACGCGATGCGATTGCGCAGTTGCAGGCAGCCGGCGGCAGCGTGCACGAAGATGCGCCGTCGCTGGTGGAAGCGGTGGTGGTCAACGGCCTGCGGCGCTGGTTCGCAGTGTTGTGGTGGTTTTTGCTGCTGGGGCCGTTTGGGGCTGTGCTGTACCGGCTCACGGCATTGGCGGTGGAAAGCCCGCTGTCGGTGCTGCTGCCGCCACGCAATCTAGCCGGCGCGCGCTGGCTGCTGGCCGCGCTGGAATGGCCGGTGGCGCAGTTGATCACCGTCTCGATGGCGCTGGTGGGCAATTTCGACACGGTGTTCCGCGCCTGGCGGCAAGCGCACGGCAATCGGTGGTCGTTGGAGCCGCATTTTCTCGGTGCGGTGGCGCGTGCCAGCGTCAGTGCCGAGCTACGCGAAGAAGCGCACGACTACACCGATTCGGGGCTGGTGCCAGTGTGGCGCCGCCTGCCGGAAGTGCGCGATGCGATGAGCCTGGTCTGGCGCGTGCTGCTGCTGTGGATGGTGGTGCTGGCGTTGCTGGTGATTGCTGGGTGGGTGCGGTAACACCAAGTCCGCTTAGAGGCAGTTAATCACCCGTGCAATCGGTGATAGAAAGCTCAAGAGCATCGCCATTGACGTCCATGAAGAGCCGGCTTCCATCTTCGAACTGGATGGCGACTTCGCCAGGTCGGTGACGTCTAACAGACTTAACAATCTTTCCGATTAGTAGCTCAGTGGCGCGCTCGGATTCTTGCTCTAAGTTCACAGAGTTGATCCTTAACGGTCTAAGCCGGCGCCAGAAGCGTAAACGGGTACCAAGGCAAATTCCTGGCAACCCAATACGTCGGCAACGCCCATAACCAGAACTTCGGCTCGGACATCACTGCCACGACCGGTGCGAACCAGCGCGCGCGCCAGCCGGCTTTCCAGGCGATCAGGCCGGGCAGGGTGAACAGGCCGAGCACGGCGGCGGGGTTCATTGCGAAGGCGCCGGGGAGATCGAAGTGCACCAGCGCGTACAGCGCGCGGGTCATGCCGCAACCGGGGCAATAGCAGCCGGTCACGGCACGGAACACGCAGGGCGGGAACGGGCTGTTGCTCGCGTTCGGATCGAAGCGATACAACAAGCTCACGCCAAAGGCGGCCACGCTGGTGGCCGCCCCGAGTCCAAGCCAATGGCGTAGACGCAGTTCCATTACTGCATGTGCTGCAACTGCTGCATGTAGTCCATGTAGCCCTGCATGCCGCCGGTGGCGACCATGCCGATGTTGATCAGCAGACCGATGACGGCCAGCACGCTGGTCACGATGCACCAGGTCTTGGCGGTATTGGAGGCGCGACGTGCGCCGTCGATGTCGCCCTGGTTGAGCAGGCCGTTGACCTTGCTGGAGAACACGATCGCCACGATGCCGCTGATCAGGGCCGGGCAGCACAGGCAGAAGCCGAGCACGGTGGAGACGATCGCCCAGATCAGGTGGTTGGGGACCGGGCCGGGCGCGGCGCTGGACGAGGGATGGATCGGCGGCGGGATGGCACTCATGGTGAAGCTCCTTGGGTGGTAAACGACTGCGAACTGATGGGTGAGTGGGGAGGGTTATCGGGCGCGTGCCGCAGCAATGGCGACGGTCGTAGGCATGGGTACACAACGGCCGCACATGGCTACCGGCGCGATCGCCGGCCGCTGCAATGAGCAGCAGCAGCCGATCGCGGCAGATGCCTCAGGCGCGATGATGTTGAGCACGACGACTTCCCCCAAGACGACCTGTCGCGTTCGCCAGGCGAGCGCGGCGGCAAAACGTGTGATGGCGCACAGGCTACTCGCGGCGCGCGACGGACGCAAAGCCCGCGCTCGCCGCACTCATGGCTGATCCTGACGCAGCGCCCGCACCTGCTGTTCGAGCAGCGCGGCGGTCGCCTCGTTGCCGGGAACCGCTGCCGCGGCGGCCACTTCGATATGCGCGCGCATCCTGCGCGGTACGCGCATGCGGCCCAGACGGGTGTCGCGGCGGCTCCACATGCTCGACCACATGCCGCGCAGCGCCATCGGAATCACCGGCACCTGGCGGCGCTCAAGGATCTTTTCCACGCCCGATTTGAACGGCGCAATCTCGCCATCCTTGGTCAATGCGCCTTCGGGGAAGATGCAAACCAGCTCGCCGTCGGCCAGCGCCGCATCGATACGGTCGAAGGCCTGCTGCATCAGCGCGGGGTCTTCGCGTGCGCCGGCGATCGGGATCGCCTTGGCGGTGCGGAATATCCAGCGCATCACCGGGATGCGGAAGATCTTGTAGTACATGACAAAGCGCACCGGGCGCGGAATCACCGCCGACAGAATCAGCGCGTCCATGTAGCTGACGTGGTTGCAGACCAGCAGCGCGGCGCCTTCATCGGGCACGTGGCGGTCGATGTCGCGCGCGCGCAGCCGATACAGCACGCTCACCAGCACCCAGCTGAGAAAGCGCATCAGGAACTCGGGCACGAGGGTGAAGATCCACAGCGCCACCAACGTGTTGGCCAGCGCCAGGGCCAGGAACACCTGCGGAATGCTCAGGCCCGGCAGCGGAATGCGCACCCCGAACAGCACCAGCTGCGGCAACTGCAATGCAATACCGATGATGGCGGCAGTGACGATGAACAGCGAGTTCTGGATGTTGAGCCCGGCGATCACGCGCGAGAGTTCGGCCTTGGGCGTGCGGCTCTGGATCAGCGCGAACAACGGCACCACGAACAAGCCGGTGAACAGGCCGATGCCGACCAGATCCACGATCAGGCGCACGCTGCCGGGCTGCTGCACGAACTGGCTGATCGACAGATTGCTGGCGGGCGCAGCGCCCGGGCGCGCGAAATAAAGATCCAGCAAAAACGCGCTGATGCCGAACGCACCCAGCGGCACCAACCCGATTTCCACGGTGCGCCCGGACAGCCGTTCGCACAGCAGCGAACCCACGCCGGTGCCGATCGAAAACAGCGCCAGCGCGAACACGTACAGATCCTGCTGGCCGCCAAGATTGACCTGCGCGTACGTGGGCAACTGCGCGGTCAGCACGGTGCCGACGAACCAGAACCACGACACCCCGAGCACCGCGTTGCGCACTGCCGGCGTGCGCCGGGTCAGGCGCATGATGGCGCGCGATTCGGGAATGGGGTTCCAGTTGATGGTCAGCTCGGGCGCGCCGGCATCGACCTTGGGCACCAGCCGCGCGACCAGGTTGCCGGTGACGGCAATGGCAATGACCGCAGTGGCCGCGGCGACCGGTCCATGGCTGCCGGCGATCTGGAAGATCAGCCCGCCGAAGATCATGCCGCACAGGATCGAGATCGAGGTGCCCATCTCGACCAGGCCATTGCCGCCGGTGAGTTCCTCGGGTTTGAGCACCGAGGGCAGGATCGAATATTTCACCGGCCCGAACAGCGTGGATTGCAGGCCGGTGCAGAACAGCGCGATCAGCAATATCACCATGTTCTCGGTGAGAAAGCCCACCGCGGCCAGCGACATGATCGCGATTTCCATCGTGGTGGTGATCACGATGAGTTTCTGCTTCTCCAGTTTCTCGGCGATCTGCCCGGCCAGCGCGGAGAACAGGAAGTACGGCAGGATGAACAGTGCCGGTGCCAGATTGGTGTAGAGCGTGCGCTGCGCCGCATCGATGCCCAGGTAGAACAACAAGCCGATGATGGCCTGCCGATAGACATTGTCGTTGAACGCGCCCAACGCCTGCACGGCGAAGAACGGCAAGAAGCGGCGCTGCCTGAGCAGGGCGAACTGACTGTGACCGGACATGCAGTTTCCTTTGCGAACGCGCGCAGCCTAGCAGGCTTCCACGGCGGGCTGGTGCATGGCCGATGCGCTCAGCGCGGCGCGCGTGCCGATGGCGCACTTCGTGCGGCCTGGGCGCGCAGCAGCGCCATGAACGCACGCGCGGCCGGGGTGGGATCGGGCCGCCACACCGCATAGGTCAAAAAGCCGAAGCGCTCCTTCAGCGCGACCGTCACCACCCCGCGCATGGCCGCAGCCATGGTCTGCGGCACGATGCCCACGCCCAGGTCGGCGGCGACCAGTTCGCGCACCAGATCGGCATGGGTGACCTCGTATTGCTGGCGCTGCCGCAAACCGGCCTGCGCGAAGGCCGCATCGACGATGCCGCGCACGCCGGCGCCGGCGATCAGCCCGGCCATCGGTTCGTCGTCCAGCTCGGCCAGCGCCACCCGCTTGCGCGTGGCGAAGCGATGGGTGGGCGCCACGATCAAGGACAGGGCTTCCTCGTGCAGCAGCAGCCGCTGTTCCGGCACTGCGACCTGCGGGCCGACGCCGACCAGGGCCACATCCAGCCGGCCTTCACTCAGGTCGTGCAGCAGGGCCTCGCTCATGGCGGTGCGCAGGTGCACGTCCACCCGCGCATGCGCGCTGCGAAACGCGCGCAGCAGCGTCGGCAGCTGCACGGTGGTGAGCGAGGAGATCTGCCCCAGCGTGAGCCGGCCGCGCACCGTGCCCAGGGCCTGGGCCATTTCCTCGTGCAGGCGCTCGGCCGCGCGCAAGGTTTCGCGGGCGTTATGCAGGAATACCTCGCCGGCCGCGGTAGGCCGCACCTGGCGGGTGCCGCGTTCGAACAGGCGCGCGCCGAGGGTTTCCTCGATCTTGGCGACCTGGTGGCTGAGCGCCGATTGCACGGTGTTGCAACGGCGTGCGGCAGCGGTAAAGCCGCCTTCCTCGGCCACGGCCACGGCAAATTCCAGTTGGCGCAGGGTCAGCATGCGATCTCAAAACGCGATGGACACGGTGAAAACAATACATTGGAAAGATGCGGCGTCGCTGCCCACACTGCGCCCATTCCTTCAGCAGGCACTTGTCATGACCGTCGAACCGATTGCCCAACCGCCATTGCCGCGCCGGCTGGTGCTGCTGATGGCCGCCGCCACCGGGCTGGCGGTGGCGAGCAACTACTACGCGCAGCCGCTGCTGGAGACGTTGGCGCAGGCATTCGGGATCCAGGTGCGTAGTGCCGGGGCGGTGGTAACCGCTGCGCAGCTGGCGTACGCGGCGGGGCTGCTGTTGCTGGTGCCGCTGGGCGACCGGCTGGAGCGGCGCGGGCTGATCGTGGGGCTGTTCGTGCTCAGCGCGCTCGGCCTGCTGGTGAGCGCGGCCTCGCACAGCTTCGGCATGTTGCTGGCGGGCACCATCGTGACCGGTGCCAGCTCGGTGGCGGCGCAGATTCTGGTGCCGTTTGCGGCGACCCTGGCCGCGCCCAAGGAGCGCGGGCGGGTGATCGGCACGGTGATGAGCGGGTTATTGCTGGGCATCCTGCTGGCGCGCACGGCCGCCGGGGTGCTGGCCGGTGTTGGCGGCTGGCATACGGTGTACTGGATCGCCTCCGGCCTGTTGCTGGTCACCGCCTGGCTGCTGTGGCGCGGGCTGCCGCGGCATCCGGGCAATGCGCAGCTGTCGTATCCGCAGTTGGTGGGATCGGTGCTGACGCTGTTGCGCGACGATGCGGTGCTGCGCTCGCGTGCGGTGCTGGGCGGGCTGATCTTTGCCGGCTTCAGCATGTTCTGGACCACGCTGGCGTTTTTGCTGTCCGGGCCAAGTTATGGCTATGGCACAGCGGTGATCGGGCTGTTCGGTTTGATCGGCGCGGCTGGTGCGCTGGCCGCCAATCGCTCCGGGCATTGGTCCGATCACGGGCATGGCGATCGGGTCAGTTGGGGCGGGCTGGTGATGTTGCTGCTGTCGTGGGGATTGCTGGCGTTTGCGCCGCAATCGATCGGCTTGCTGATCGTCGGCGTGCTGCTGCTGGATATCGCGGTGCAAGGCGTGCATATCGCCAACCAGAGCGTGATCTATCAGCGCAATCCCAATGCGCGCAATCGCATTACCTCGGCCTACATCACCTGCTACTTCATCGGCGGCGCGGTGGGTTCGACATTGGGCACGGCGGCGTATGCGCAGGCCGGCTGGAACGGCGTGGTGATCGGTGGCGCAGTGCTGGCCGTGGCGGCGTTGGGGTGGGTGTGGCTGAGCGTGGCGCGCAAGCAGTGGAAGTAAGTGTGGCTGACAGAGCGACGGCGCGGCCATCGGATGGCGGTGGCCTGTGCTTGCATCGCATCGCCCGTTATCCGGCTGTCCACATGGATGCTGCATTGGTTGCGCGGCATCCGTGCCCACAGGCAAGGACGCGTTAGGCTTTGTTGATCGCCAAACGGGGGGTGCTGTCTGCCGGTGCGGTGGTAACCGCCATTGCCGCAGCACGCAGCTTGGGCAACAAGCGCAGGGTCAGTGCCAACTGGTCGCGCACCAGGCGCTGCTTGGGCGGTAGTTGCACGGCATGTTGTTCCAGCGCCTCGGCAGTGGCCACTTCTTCGGTTTCGTCGTGTACCGGCAACGGTTGGCGTTCGCGCAAGGCGGTGGCGATCTCGCCCAGCGCGCGCTGCAGGTAGTCGCCGGCCTGCGCGATACTGGGGTCGTGTTCGCCATCGAGTGCGGCGCGGTGCGCGCCCAGTGCAGACAGATAGCCGAGCAAGGTGTTGGACAGCGCCAGGAAGCGGAAGCCCGCGTCCAGATTGCGCCGATAGCGGCCCGGTTCGCGCAGCATGTTGGACAAGGCCACCGACAATGCGGCATCGGCGTTGTGCATGTCGCGGCGCGCGATGCGGTAGGGCAGGTCGTCGCGCATGCCGCTGGCGTATTGCTCCAGCACCTGGGTGAGATAGCGCGCGCAGCTGGCCAGCACCGTGGCCATCACCTGGTTGAGGCGGCGGCCCTGCCAGTCGGGCAGGATCAGGAACGAGGCCGCAGCGGCAATCGCGCAACCGATCAGCGTGTCGATCAGGCGCGGCCAGATCAGCACGAAACCATCGCCGAGCAGGTTGAAGCAGAACAGCGCCATCACCGTGATACCGGCGGTAGCCAGCATGTAGCGATCGGTGCGGGTGATGAAGAAGATCAGCGCGGCGGCCAGTGCCAGCAGCAGCTGCACCTCGGTGCCGGGAAACAGCTGCATCAGCGCCCAGGTGGCGACCAGGCCGATCAAGGTACCGGCGATGCGTTGCACCAGCCGCAGGCGGGTGGCGCCGTAGTTGGGCCGGCACACGAAGGCGGTGGTGAGCAGGATCCAGTAGCCGTTGTCGGCATGGATGGATTGCATGATGGCGTAGCCGACCACCAGCGCGATGGCCATGCGCAGGCCATGGCGAAACAGCACCGAGCCGGGCGTGAGTTGCTGGCCCAGGCGTGCGGCCATTTCGCGCAAGGTGTGCGGCGATGAATCGCGCAGGCGGGTGTCGAGGTTGTCGCTGGTGGAATCGGATTGCGCCGCCTCCGACAGCTTGCGTTCGATGCTCTGCAGGTTGGTGACCAGCAGTTCCAGCGCACCGAGCAGGCGCGCCAATGCGGGGTCGGCACGCGCGTGCAGATAGTCCAGCGATTGCCGCAGGTCTTCGGTGGCCAGACGGCTGTTGTCGCCGTAATCGAAAGGGTGGCGCAGCCGGATCGCCTCGCCCAACGCCGCGCAGGCCTTGCCTTGCAACGCGAGCAGGCGCTGGCAGCGATACAGCACATCGCTATGGAAGAACGCATCGGTCAGCGCTTCGTAGGGATAGTGCGAGGAACTGGCGCGCTCGTGGAATTCCTGCGCCATGTAATACAGCCGGAAATACAGGCCCGATTGCACGCCCGGCCGCCCCGAGCGGCCGAAGCGGCTCATGATCGCGGTCTTGGCGGCGTTGAGCGCGCCGACCACCTTGGCGTTTTGTTCTGCCAGCGCCAGCCGGCGCGCATGCAGGTCGCTTTGCCGCACCGGTTCGAACAGATCGGCTTTGAGCTTGAGATAGCGGCCCAGCTCGAAGAACAACCGCGACAGCCGCTCGCGTACCGGGCGGTTGGCAAACAGCAGGGTCCACAGGATCGACAGCACGCCGTACCAGGTGGCGCCGATCAGCAGCAGCGCCGCACCGTGCCAGGCGATCAGCGGATCGTGGCTGCCGTGCTGGTCCATGCCGATCATGGCGTAGATCGATAAGGCCACCGTGGCCTGCGCGATCGAGGCATAGCGCTCGCCCAGTGCGCCGAGCAGGGTCAGCGAAAACGTCGCCACCGCCATGCCGATCACGAATGCCAGCGGATACGGAAACAGCAGCACCACCGATGCTGCGGCAGCGGCAAAACACAGCAGCGACAGCAACACCGATTTAATGCGGCCCAGCCAGTTGTCGTCGGTTTCGGCAATGGCGCTGGCGATCGCGCCCAGGAACAGCGCAGGTACCGCGGTGAGCTGCTGCCAGTGCCAGCACACGCCCATCGCCACTGCCAGCGCGATGAACACGCGCAGGCCATAGCTGGCCTTTTCATGGGCCCACAAGCGGCTCAGGCGGGTTTCGAAGGAAGAAGTGGCCACAGTCTCTGCAAAGCAAGGTGCCCGGGCATTATTGCCGCAGGCACGCGTCATCGGTGTGGAGGGCGGCTAATTCTTTGTCAGTAGGGCGGCGTTTGTGCGGATTGGAGCCGATTGCGCGACGACGGTGCCTGCGCCGCAGCCCGACAGCACGTGCCTGCGCGCAGCTGCGTGAGCTGCGCGTCCGGCCAACTGCACGGGCATGTATCGCGCTTGATGACCTTGCAAGGTGTGGTTGCGAGTGTTCAGCCCTGTGCGTCGCGCTCGCGGGCGATCGCACGCCAGCCGATATCGCTGCGCTGGAAGGCGTTGGGCCAGTGGATCGGCTGCAGGCCGGCATACGCGGTGCGCTGTGCGTCCTGCACGCTGTCGCCCAGGGCGGCCACGCACAGCACGCGGCCACCGGCGCTGATCACCTGCCCGTCGGCATTCAACGCGGTGCCGGCATGGAAGGCCTTGGCGTTGGCCGGCACTGCGTCCAGGCCAGTGATGACCTCGCCGGTGACCGGGGTTTCCGGATAGGGCTTGGCCGCGATCACCACGCCCAGCGAGGGGCGCGGGTCCCACTTTGCTTGCGCGCTGTCGAGCTTGCCGTCGATGGCGGCTTCGAGCAGATCGACCAGGTCCGACTGCAGGCGCAGCATCACCGGCTGTGTTTCCGGGTCGCCAAAGCGCACGTTGAACTCGATCACCTTCGGTGCGCCATGCGCATCGATCATCAGCCCGGCGTACAGGAACCCGGTGAACGGCACGCCGTCGGCGATCATGCCTTGCACGGTGGGCTCGACCACCTCGCGCATCACCCGCGCATGCACCTCGGGCGTGACCACCGGCGCTGGCGAGTACGCGCCCATGCCGCCGGTATTGGGGCCGGTGTCGCCATCGCCGACGCGCTTGTGGTCCTGGCTGGTGGCCATTGGCAAGGCGTGGGTGCCGTCGACCATCGAGATGAAGCTGGCTTCTTCGCCATCGAGAAATTCCTCGATCACCACGCGCGCGCCGGCATCGCCGAACGCATTGCCCGAGAGCATGTCGCGCACCGCGTCTTCGGCCTCGCTCAGCGTCATCGCCACGATCACGCCCTTGCCGGCGGCCAGGCCATCGGCTTTGACCACGATCGGTGCGCCTTTCTCACGCACATAGGCAAGTGCTGCGTCCACTTCCGTGTGCACCGCGTAATACGCGGTGGGGATGCCGTGGCGGGCCAGGAAATCCTTGGCGAAGGCCTTGCTGCCTTCCAGCTGCGCGGCCTTGGCGGTCGGCCCGAAGATACGCAGGCCGGCCGCATGGAAGCGGTCGACCACGCCCAGCACCAGTGGCACTTCCGGGCCGACCACGGTCAGCGCGACGTCTTCGCGCTGCGCCAGTGCGAGCAAGCCATCCAGATCATCGACCTTGATCGCCACATTGCGGCACTTGGCCTCGGTGGCGGTGCCGGCATTGCCCGGTGCCACCAGCACCTCGCTCACTTGCGCGGACTGCGCGATTTTCCAGGCCAGGGCGTGTTCGCGGCCGCCGGAGCCGATGACAAGGATTTTCATGTGAGTGCCGAGAGTGGGGAGTCGTGATTGGGGATTGGTTGAAGCAAGGCGGAGACCGGAAACAGGAGAGACCAGAGCGACGTTGCCACTCCCGAATCCCCACTCCCGAATCCCGGCACTTCAGTGCCTGAAATGCCGCACGCCGGTGAACACCATCGCAATGCCATGCTCGTCGGCGGCGGCGATCACTTCGCCGTCGCGCATCGAGCCGCCGGGCTGGATCACCGCCTTGATGCCGGCCGCGGCGGCGGCATCGATGCCGTCGCGGAACGGGAAGAATGCATCGGAGGCCATCACCGAGCCGGCCACCGTGAGCTTGGCTTCTTCGGCCTTGAGCGCGGCGATCTTGGCGCTCACCACGCGGCTCATCTGCCCGGCGCCCACACCGATGGTGCGGCTGTCCTTGGCATAGACAATCGCGTTGGATTTGACGTACTTGGCCACGCGCCAGGCGAACAGCAGATCGCCCAGTTCGGCCTCGCTGGGGGCGCGCTGGGTGACCACGCTCAGTTCGCCCAGCGACATGCCGCGGTTGTCGGACGACTGCATCAGCAGGCCCGAGCCGATCCGCTTGGTGTCGTAGTTGTTGAGGCCGTTGCCGTGCGGGATCTTGAGCACGCGCACATTGGCTTTCTTGGTCGCGTACTCGAGCGCGCCGGGCTCGTAGTCCGGGGCGATCAGCACCTCGACGAACTGGCGGTCCAGGATGGCTTTCGCCGTCGCTGCATCGAGGGTCTTGTTGAAGGCCAGGATGCCGCCGAAGGCGCTGGTCGGGTCGGTCGCATAGGCCAGCTCATAGGCATCGCCGCAGGCCGCGCCCACCGCTACGCCGCAGGGGTTGGCGTGCTTGACGATCACGCAGGCCGGCGCATCGAACTGGCGCACGCATTCCCATGCGGCATCGGCGTCGGCCAGGTTGTTGTAGCTCAGCTCCTTGCCCTGTAACTGCTGGAAGGTGGCCAAGGTGCCCGGCACCGGATACAGGTCGCGGTAGAACGCGCCGGATTGGTGCGGGTTTTCGCCGTAGCGCAGGTCCATCACCTTGATGAAATTGGAATTGATCTGCGCCGGGAACGGGCTGCGCGTGGGCACACTTTCGGCGCTATCGGCTACTGCCGAGAGATAGTTGCTGATCGCCGCGTCGTACTGCGCCACGCGGTTGAACGCAGCCACCGACAACGCAAAGCGCTTGGCCGCCGACAATTGACCGTCGTTGGCATCGAGTTCGGCCAGCAACTCGGCGTATTGCGCCGGATCGGTGGCCACCGCCACGCGGGCGAAGTTCTTCGCCGCCGAGCGCAGCATCGCGGGGCCGCCGATGTCGATGTTTTCCACTGCATCGGCCAGCGTGCAATCGGCCTTGGCGGTCACCGACTCGAACGGATACAGGTTCAGCACCAGCAGGTCGATCGGCACGATGCCGTGTTCGGCCATCACCGCTTCATCGATGCCGGCGCGGCCGAGCAGGCCGCCGTGCACCAGCGGGTGCAGGGTCTTGACGCGGCCGTCCATCATCTCCGGGAAACCGGTCAGCTCGGCGACGTCGGTGACCGGCAAACCGGCCTCGCGGATCGCCTTGGCGGTGCCGCCGGTGGACAGCAGCTCGACGTGACGCGCCACCAGCGCGCGGG
Organism: Xanthomonas hortorum; assembly: GCF_040279205.1. Taxonomy (GTDB): domain Bacteria; phylum Pseudomonadota; class Gammaproteobacteria; order Xanthomonadales; family Xanthomonadaceae; genus Xanthomonas; species Xanthomonas hortorum_F. The sequence goes on along the minus strand of NZ_JBEOLS010000004.1, from coordinate 91,866 downwards.
CCAGGTCGATCAGGCCGGTCTTGTCGGAAACGGAGAGCAGGGCCCGGCGCACGGGCAGGAAATCAGAGGCCATCGGTGGGGGATGTCATTGCGGGGCAGCCGATATTGTAGGCCGCGACAGCGCGCGATGGGCTCAACACCTTCGCGATCGCCTTAATCTGCGTGCTGGCGGCGAGCTTCCAGGCGCTGCTACGGACGCAGGGTTGGTGGGCGCTAGAGCGCAACGGCATCGGGCGACAGCAGGTGACGACCACGTGCCGCTCGGTCGAGTTGTTCGGTCGCCAGACATGATCACGCAGGCGTCGGCGAAGCGATCGCTCCATCTAGGGCTGTCTGGACAACTCGGCGAGATACCAGCAATCGAACGCCCGCCTGCGGTGGTGTCGTGTGCTGGCGTGCAGCTGATATCAGTCATGGCAGCGCGCTGACGGCTTGCCGTAAATGCGGCAGCCGTCGCGCATGACCGACCCGGCAGGGACGAAGGGCGCGTTGATGCAGTCAGATAAAGTCCGCGTCACAAACGCCAAATGACGGAGCGCACATCCGAAAAGCGACATTCGACCATCGGGTTTAAATTGATTTAGTGAGCCAATTCACCAATAAATCAGGCGTTAATCACGAAAATATTTTGCTGTAAAAAATCGGCGGGCTGCCGATCTGTTTGAAAGCGAGCGATTCGCCGAATGACATAATCAAGACCCGTTCGCATATTTAGAAAAAAAGTCGGAAATCTCGGCGCAATGTGCGCTTCGCGCTTCGGTATCGGAAACATTTTTTCTGCTGCGGCGACATCTGCCACGTGCTGCTGAATCACGATCTGGACTCGCTGATCTGTTGAGTTCCCTAACGTTCAAAGGCAATGACGCTGTCGGCGAGGCGTCCACCACTACTTGCTGCAAGGGCTGCCGCGCAGGAGCCAGCCTTGCCCTCACCCCTAGCTGCGTCTTGCCGTCACGGCGATCCATGACCCTGCGATTCAAGCAAGACACCCCAGCGCACTTCGCGCCCTAGGGCGTTCCCGAAGGACCACCATTGCCGTTCCGATGCAGTCCTTGCCAGCGGGAGGATGCGTTTCGCCCGCATGGGCGACGCTCCCATCTTTCTATCGGCGATGGCATGAACCTGACTTGCGCGGCTGTTTTAGAAAATTCAGATGAGATTATCTTATGAATCGTGAAAAAGTTTTGGCATTACGCACATGCACGAACAACATGTCCGATCATTGCGGATTGATCTGGCCGAAAAGCGGTCCGGTCGAATGCAGGCATTGGCAGCCTAGCGTCAAACAGGAAAATGGCTTGACCGGTTTGTTGTGGGGGCAGGGAACCAATGCGCATCTGAACATGCATGCCGATGCGCACTGGGTGGTGTGCATGGTGGAAACCGCCGATATCATCTGGTTGGGCGAAGAGGGAATGATCAAGTTCCCCAAGGCCGACGTGGTCTACGCCGGTAACCGCGCGGGCGCGATGAGCTGCATCGCCGCCGGCATCGAGCAACACGCGCCACCCAAACCCGACTTGCCTGTCGACACCGTCATGGCTGCGGAATTCACCCCCAAGGCACCGCACGCGCAGTTCACCGCGCCGGCTGTTGAAAGCGGTCCGCATTCCACCGCGCCACTTCCATCACCGCCTAACGGCATCGACCCCCAAGCCGCGCAGCCGTCAAATGCGATCCTGCGCACCCGCGAAATCGCCACCTATGGCAGCACGCTCACCGGCGCCGATCAGAGTCAGCTGATCGCAGGCTATGGAAGCACCGAGACCGCGGGTAACGGCAGTGAGTTGATCGCCGGCTATGGCAGCACCGGCGTGGCCGGATCCGACAGCACCATCGTGGCCGGCTATGGCAGTTCCCAGACCGCAGGCGGGGGCAGCACGCTCACTGCCGGCTATGGCAGCACCCAGACCGCGCGCCAGGGCAGCGAGCTGACGGCAGGTTACGGCAGTACCGAAACTGCCGGTGCAGACAGCTCGCTGATCGCCGGCTATGGCAGCACGCAAACCTCCGGCGGCGACAGCTCGTTGACTGCCGGCTACGGCAGTACCCAGACCGCGCAGAACGGCAGCGACCTCACCGCAGGCTACGGCAGCACCAGCACGGCGGGCACCGATAGCTCGCTGATCGCCGGCTACGGCAGCACCCAGACCTCGGGCGGAGAAAGCTCACTCACTGCCGGCTATGGCAGCACGCAGACAGCGCAGGACGGCAGTGACCTCACTGCCGGCTACGGCAGCACGGGCACCGCAGGTGCCGATAGCTCGCTGATTGCCGGTTATGGCAGTACGCAGACATCGGGCAACGACAGCTCGCTGACGGCAGGCTATGGCAGCACCCAGACCGCCCGCACCGGCAGCGACCTCACTGCGGGTTACGGCAGCACCTCCACCGCCGGTGCCGACAGCACGCTGATCGCCGGCTATGGCAGCACCCAGACCTCCGGCGGGGACAGTTCGCTCACCGCCGGCTACGGCAGTACGCAAACCGCGCGCAAAGGCAGCGATCTGACCGCCGGCTATGGCAGCACCGCAACCGCCGGTGCAGATAGCACCTTGATTGCCGGTTATGGCAGCACCCAGACCTCCGGTGGCGAAAGTTCGCTCACCGCCGGCTACGGCAGCACGCAGACCGCCCGCAAAGGCAGCGATCTGACCGCCGGCTACGGCAGTACCTCGACGGCCGGTGGTGACAGCACCTTGATCGCCGGTTACGGCAGCACGCAAACCTCTGGTGGTGACAGTTCGCTGACCGCCGGCTACGGCAGCACGCAGACCGCCCGCAAAGGCAGCGATCTGACCGCCGGCTACGGCAGTACCTCGACGGCCGGTGGTGACAGCACCTTGATCGCCGGTTACGGCAGCACGCAAACCTCTGGTGGCGACAGTTCGCTGACCGCCGGCTACGGCAGCACGCAGACCGCACGCAGCGGCAGCGACCTGACAACCGGCTATGGCAGCACCTCTACGGCCGGCGCTGACAGCACCTTGGTTGCAGGCTACGGCAGCACGCAAACCGCTGGTGGCGAAAGTTCGCTCACCGCCGGCTATGGCAGCACGCAAACTGCACGCAAGGGCAGCGACCTCACCACCGGTTACGGCAGCACCTCCACTGCCGGCGCCGACAGCACCTTGATCGCCGGTTATGGCAGCACGCAGACCTCCGGCGGCGAAAGCTCGCTGACTGCCGGTTATGGAAGCACCCAGACGGCGCGCAGCGGTAGCGACCTGACCACCGGCTACGGCAGTACCTCCACGGCCGGCGCCGACAGCACCTTGATTGCCGGTTATGGCAGTACCCAAACCTCTGGCGGGGACAGCTCCCTCACTGCGGGCTACGGCAGCACGCAAACCGCGCGCAAAGGCAGCGATCTCACTACCGGCTACGGCAGCACCTCCACGGCCGGTGCCGACAGCACCTTGATCGCAGGGTATGGCAGTACCCAAACCTCTGGCGGGGAGAGTTCGCTCACTGCAGGCTACGGCAGCACGCAAACCGCACGTAAGGGCAGTGACCTCACCACCGGCTATGGCAGCACGTCGACCGCCGGTGCCGACAGCACGCTGATCGCCGGTTATGGCAGCACCCAGACCTCCGGGGGCGACAGCTCGCTCACTGCCGGCTACGGCAGCACGCAAACCGCACGTAAGGGCAGTGACCTCACCACCGGCTATGGCAGCACGTCGACCGCCGGTGCCGACAGCACGCTGATCGCCGGCTATGGCAGCACCCAGACCTCCGGGGGCGACAGCTCGCTCACTGCCGGCTATGGCAGTACGCAAACCGCACTTAAGGGCAGTGACCTCACCGCCGGTTACGGGAGCACTTCAACTGCGGGTTCTGACAGTTCGCTGATTGCCGGCTATGGCAGCACGCAGACGGCCGGCTTCAAAAGCATCCTGACCACCGGCTACGGCAGCACCCAGACCGCGCAGGAAGGCAGCATGCTCACTGCCGGCTATGGCAGTTCGTCCACTGCCGGCTCCGACAGTTCGCTGATCGCCGGCTACGGCAGCACCCAAACCGCGGGCTTCAAAAGCATCCTCACCGCCGGCTACGGCAGCACCCAGACCGCGCAGGAACGCAGCACGCTCACCACCGGTTACGGCAGCACATCGACCGCCGGCCACGACAGTACGCTGATTGCCGGCTATGGCAGTACCCAGACCGCCGGTTACAAGAGCATTCTCACCACCGGCTATGGCAGCACCCAGACCGCGCAGGAAAGCAGTTCGCTGATCGCCGGCTACGGCAGTTCCTCCATGGCCGGCCCGGACAGCTCGCTGATCGCGGGTTATGGCAGTACCCAGACTGCCGGTTACGACAGCTTCCTGACGGCCGGTTACGGTAGTACCCAGACCGCGCAGAGCAGCAGTTGGCTGATCACTGGCTACGGCAGTACGTCCACCGCCAGCTTCCAGAGTTCGTTGATTGCCGGCTATGGCAGCACACAGACGGCAGGCTACGAAAGTACCTTGACCGCCGGTTATGGCAGCACCCAGACGGCGCAGGAAATCAGTTGGCTCACCACCGGCTACGGCAGCACGCAAACGGCCGGCCATGGCAGCATCCTGACCGCCGGTTACGGCAGCAATTCCACCGCAGGTTACGAAAGCACCCTGATCGCGGGGTATGGCAGCACCCAGACCGCCGGTTACGAAAGCACCCTGACCGCCGGTTATGGCAGCACGCTGACCGCGCTGGAAAACAGCTCGCTGACCGCCGGCTACGGCAGTACCGAAATCGCCGGGTTTTCCAGCACGCTGATCGCCGGCTACGGCAGCAGCCAGACCGCCGGTGGCGACAGCACGCTGACCGCCGGCTACGGCAGCACCCTGATGGCGCTGGACAACAGCACGCTGACGGCAGGCTACGGCAGCACCGAGACCGCAGGACAGGACAGCTCGCTGATCGCCGGTTATGGCAGCACCTTGACCAGTGGCGTGCGCAGCTATCTGACCGCCGGCTATGGCAGCAACCAGATCGCAAGCTACGGAAGCTCGTTGATCGCAGGACACGAAAGTACCCAGATTGCCGGTCATCGCAGCATGTTGATCGCCGGCAAGCTGAGTTCGCAGACGGCCGGTTCGCGCAGCACGCTGATCGCCGGCAGGGGCAGCATCCAGACCGCAGGCGACCGCAGCAAGCTGATCGCCGGCGCCGACAGCACCCAGATTGCCGGCGATCGCAGCAAGTTGCTGGCCGGCAGCAATAGCTTCCTCACCGCCGGGGACCGCAGCAAACTCACCGCAGGCGACGATTGCACGCTGATGGCAGGCGACCGCAGCAAGTTGACCGCCGGCAAGAACAGCATCCTGACTGCGGGCGCCAACAGCCGATTGATCGGTAGCCTGGGCTCCACCCTCACCGGTGGCGAAGACTCGGTGCTGATCTTCCGATGCTGGGACGGCAAGCGCTATACCAACATCATTGCCAAGACCGGCGAGGAGGGCGTCGAGGCCGACACCGCCTATCAGGTCGACGACGACAAGAACGTGGTCGAAAAATTCGACGATCCGTTCGACACGATCGACACCATCGTGCTCGAGCATGGCGGCGGGCCGGCGTCTGCAGCCGATCACGCGCCTGACGCGCATGCACCCCACTGAGCAAGCAACGCACGCAAGCGATCGGTGGCGTTGATCAGCGGCTGCGGCCAACTGCCCGATGAGCGGCAGTTGGCCTGATCTGCTCAAACACGCATTGCGGTGACTCCGATGACTGCCGCACGCCTGGCGTCGCCAGTCCCTGAAGCGGGTCACGAAGAGTGAACCGCGCATGTCAGCGCTGGATCCGCATCGGCAGAGCGAGACATCCAGACGACGCTCCACGCATCAGCGCTCAGAGCGGCTTGGCTCCGTCAACCACGGCAGTGGAGCGCACTGAACAGCCAGCGACCCAGCACCGCGCTTACGATTCCCTAATCCCTAATCCCTAATCCCTAATCCCGACGTTAGGTCAGCCCGTACTCTTTCAGCTTCTTGCGCAACGTCGCCCGATGGATGCCCAGCATCGCCGCGGCGCGGCTCTGGTTGCCTTCGCAGTGGTTGAGTACTTCGACGAACAACGGGATCTCCATCTCGCGCAGCACGATTTCATACACATCATCGGCGTCGCTGCCGTCCAGGTCGCGCAGATAACGGCGGACGGACTGGGCCACGTGTTCGCGCAGCGGCGACTTCGGGGCGCCACGACTGGTGTCAGGACGAGCGGGGGCTGCGTTCAAAGGAGGTTTCCCAGTGTCACGAAGCCGGGATGCGTGGCCGGCGAGGGGGAGTGAGTCTAGCGCGTGACCTCATCGCTCGCCACGCCCGTGTGGTCATCGATGGCCGGTCGCGTCCGTTCAACGGAAATCGAAACTGAAGGCGGCGGTGCTGGCGGCCGGTTCGCGCACGCGAAACGCCACCTGCACCGCCTGGCCTGGCGCGAGCGTGTCCTGCGCGCCCGGGCGTTGGCCCAGATACTCCTGCGGTGCCAGCACGCGCGTGCCGATCACCCGGCCGTCTGCATCCGACAGCGACAGCTGCAGCCACGGCCAGGCCTGCGCCCAGCGCGCATCGTTGCGGAAGCTGGCCTGGATCTGCAGCACGCCGGGATTGGCCGGCAGCGGCCGCACGTCGCGGTTGAGCAGCGTCAGCGCGGCCGGTTCGCGCCAGGCCGGTAGCGTGCACCGCAGCACCTCGCAGGCCGCGCCGGCCAGCGGCCGCCAGCGCGCGTCCGCGGCCAGGCGCGCGCGGTCGGCGATGACGATCTGCAGCGCTAACAAACCGATCAAGCCGACCAACAGCGCCCATTGCCGCCCGCTGGCGCGCAGACGCGGCCGGGTGAAGCCGCGGCGGGCGAAGGCGGGCGCGGGTTGGGTTGCAACTGGGAGTGGCTGGAAGTGTGCGGCGGCGGTGCCGGCTTGGCCCGCATCGCTGAGGGTTGCCTTGGTGGCTGTTTGCGGAGTGGTGTCGGAAGCCGGAATGGTGGCGGTGTCGGGTGTGGGATCGCGATCGACATCGAACTTGAGATGTTGCTCGGCATCGGCATCGGCATCGGCATCGGCATCTGCATCGAGATCGGTCTCCCGGCCTGCGTCCGCGATGCTGCCGACAACCGCGCCAGTCGGATGCGTGCCGGTGTAGCGGGACGCCGGATCGCGGTTGTCATCAGCGCCAAGCCTTGTGTCTTCCTCGGTATCGCCGAGGACGTCGCGCGTGCTGGAGGTGTTCCACCCCAATCGATCCGGATTGGCGTCGCCTGCTGCAGTTTGGCGGTCATCGCTGCGTGGGGTGGTGGTGGCCGCGCGTGCCGTGTCGGCGCGAGGCGCTGTCACCAGCGGCGCCACCGGCGGCGGAACGACCGCGGCCTGCGGCGCGGCGGCCGGCTCTGCCAATGGCGCGGGCGGCAACTGGCGCGTCGGTACCGGTAGCGGCTGCTCGGGCGGCTCGGCAGGTGGCACGGCCGGCGTGGGAATCAGCGATGGGGCAGCCGGCGTCGCACGCAGGAACGTGGCCAGGGGGCGGCGCGGTGGCGGAGTCTCGGACATCGGCAGACGTGCAGCGGAAAGACCCCTATTCAACCACGCGCACGCCAATGGGCGAACCCGGGTGCTTCAGCAGGTGTGCCTTGCATGAAGCGCGCGCGGCAGTGGCGTTGACTGCATTTTCGCAACACCTCTGGCTGCGGCGGACACGCGCCAAGGCGCGGCAGCCAACAGACCAGGCGGGCTCAGAGCGAGCTCCCAATGCGAATCTCGAATCGCAGCGTCAACACTCAGCAGTCCTTGTCGGCATGGCTTGCCTGGTCAAACGCAGACAAGCAAGCTCTTCCCGATTCCCGATTCCCGATTCCCGATTCCCGATTCCCGATTCCCGATTCCCGATTCCCGATTCCCGATTCCCGATTCCCGAATCCCGAATCCCGAATCCCGAATCCCGAATCCCGAATCCCGATTCACCGCCGCCGACGCGTCTTGGTCTCGGCCAGCAATAGATCGAGCAAGCCACTGCGCTGACGCGGTGCCAGCGTATCGAAGCGCGACAGCAGTACGCGCTGCTGGTCGTCCAGGCGACGGTATTGGGCGGGTTCTTCGGCGATCGCCGAGACCGGCGGGCCGAATGTCCGCTCGCCGCGCCCGGTAGCCAGGTATTCGAACGCCATGCCGCTGCGCTTGGCCAGGCCGATCAGATTCTCCACCGAAGGCGCGGTGCCTTCGGCCATTTCCCATTGAGCGACGGCGCTGCGGGTGACCCCCAGTTCGCCGGCCAGGGCTTCCTGGGTCAGCTTGGTGAAGCTGCGGGCTTCGCGTACTCGCTCGTACAGCTTGCTCACACGGCACCGATGAATGGCAGACAGGGCCGGGAGATATAGCTCTAGCAGCGCCGGGAGATAGTTCGTATAACTTTCATATCGCAATATGTTTGCGATACTGTCTACGTGTCGATGACGACGACATCACAGCGAACTCAAGGAAGGTGTTCATGGTCGAGCCAGCCGCTCCCAAATCCGATCCAGCGCGACGGGATTCAGCACCGTCGGCACCACCTGAGGTGGCGCCCTGGCCTGCGCATTCGCCATTGGATCCCGCTGTTGCGCACTTTCGCGGCGCGCCGTGTTACCAGATCTGGCAGCGCGGTGCGGACTGGAGGGCAGTGCGCGAAGGCGTGCATTGGTCGGCCGGACTGGCGCCGCGCGCGTGGGCGCTGCGCTACCGGCAATGGCGGTTGCTGGCGCTGGGCCTGTTGATCGTGGGCCTGGCTGGCGGCCTGGCCATGATCGGTGCACAGGCGTGGGTATCGTCCATTGCCTGGGCGGTGGTGTTGTTGGCCGATGCATTGCTGCGCGTGCGCGTGGCCAGACACGCCGGGCGCTGGCGCAACGAAGCGCTGCAGCGCGATGGTTGGCAGACGGTGACCCGGTTGCGCGCGATCAGCGTTGCCGACGCGCTGACCACCGCGCAGATCCGCGCCGGCCGGCCCCCGCGGTAAACCCGGGATGCGTCAGGCGCGGCGTATGCCGTCGATGCGCATCCAGTCTTCGTCGCGTTCGCAGTGCAGTTGCTCGAACCACGGCGCGTAGCGTTGCAGCAGCTCGTCTTCCTGGCCGTGCAGGATGCCCGACAGTGCAATCCGCCCGCCGGGTGCCACACGTGCGGCCAGGGTCTCGGCCAGGGTATCCAGCGCCGAGGCCAGGATATTGGCCACCACCACCGGGTAGGTCTGCACCGGCTCGTCCTGCGGCAGATACACCGCCAGCTGTGCTTGCACGGCGTTGCGCTCGGCATTGTCAGCGCTGGCCAATACCGCCTGCGGGTCGTAGTCCACGCCCACCGCGCTGGCGGCACCCAGCTTCAGCGCGGCGACGGCCAGAATGCCCGAGCCGCAGCCGAAATCGAGCACGCGGCGGCCCTGCAGTTCGCCGCTGCCGGCCAGGCTGTCCAGCCAGCGCAGACACAGCGCGGTGGTCTGGTGCGTGCCCGAGCCGAAGGCCAGGCCCGGATCCAGCCGCACTACCGCAGCGTCGGGCGCTTGCGCGGCCTCGGGCAGATCGTGATTCCACGGCACGATGAAGGTGCGCGCGCCGAACTGCATCGGCTTGAACTGATCCATCCAGGCGCGTTCCCAATCGGTGTCTTCGACCGTGCGGAATCCGACCTGGCTCCAGTCCAGCCCGGGATCGAACGCTTCCAATGCGGCGAGCAGCACCAGCGCATCGCTGTCGCCGTCGAACAGCGCGTTCAGCACAATCGTGTTCCACATCGGTGTTTCGCCAACGCCGGGTTCGAGAATGGCGCGCTCATTGCTGGTATCGGCATTGGCGTCGAGCAGCGTCACCGCCAGCGCGCCGATATCGTCCAGCGCATTCTGGTAACGGGGCTGGGTGGCATCGGAGCAGGGCAGGGTCAGTTCAAGAAACGGCATCGTGGCAGTTGGGCAATTCGAAAGCGTGCATCGTAGACCATTCGTGCAGGCGGGCTCTTGCGCGAAGCCGCGGAAGGGGCGGTCTGGGCAATGGGTGCGCAACGACGATGCGGAGGTTGAAGATCGATGTCGAGACGTGGCAGCGGCATCGACGAGGCAGCGCATCGAGCGCCGGTGGTGCGGTGCTCGGCGCTTCAGTGCATTCGGCGGCGCGTGTCCTGCTGCAGGGCGTGCCGCACGCTTGCGTATCGGCAACCAAATCGCCACGGCGCGTCACTCACTTCAAATCGCGCGCAGACCATCACTCCATGCATTGCCCTTCCCGCAGTTTGCGCAGGCAGCGCCCGCTTGCGCACCGCGGCGTGCGAAAGGCGGGTGCTAGACTCCGCGCCGTCGCTGCGGGGCTTTCCCGCACCAGGGTCGCTGCTGTTCATGCCGCTTGCTCGTGCCCGCCATCTTTGGTTGTTGCTCGCTCCTGCTGCGCTGGCAGCGGCAGCGTGGTGGCATGTGCGTGCGCAACCGACCGAGTCGCCCGCTGCAGCGATAGCGGCCCCGGCAAGCAGCACGCAGGCAAGCTTGTTTGCGCCAGCGCTACACGCGCCTGCCGAACGCAGCACCGCCTTGCAGTTGCCCTATCGCGATACCGTGGATGCGCAAACGGATCTGTATCGCTACGCGCAGCAATTGCAGCAGCAGGTGCGTGCCGGCGATGCGCAGGCCGGTTGGCGCTTGAGCCGGGTCTACGACTACTGCGCGCCGTACGCGGCCAGCCCGGCCGGCTACGCTGCCGACAGCGACTGGATTGCCGCGCAACACACCCCCGGCGTGGTGGCGATGCACGCGGCACGCGAGCGCGTGGCGCAGCGTTGTGCAGGCTTTGCGCCCAGCGATGGCGTGAGCCCGCAGTTGGTTGCGCAGCAACGTCAGGCCGCCGCGCGCGCCGGGAATCTGGCTGCCGAGGCGGCATTGCTTGCGCTGGGCGAGCCGTTGCAGACATCGCCGACCTACAAGCGCGCGTTGGTGCAGCGCGTGCTGGCCTCGCGCGATCCGGAGGCCTATCTGGCGCTTGCCCCGGCCATGGGTGCGCGTGCCAGTGGCGACGACAGTCTGCAGGGCTATGTGGCCGGCGATCAGTTCGCCGAACTGGCCTGGCAGGTCGCTGCATGCCGGCTGGGCCTGGATTGCAGCGCCGAAAGCACCTTGGTTACCAGTTATTGCGCCAACGCGGGCATCTGCTCGCGCGATAGCGCACAGGATTTTGTGTCATTCGTATTCGACGCCGCGGTGCCGCGGCAGGGAGCAGACAGGGTGGATGAGATGGTCGATACACTGGTGTCCGAGCCGGGAGCGCAGTCATGAATTACCGTCGGTTGGCGCATGGCGCCAAGTTCTGGTTCTGGGTCGCGTTGTTCGTGGCGTATTCGGCAGCGGCCGTTGGCATCGTGATGATCGATACCGCCGATCACCGTTACCAGCCGCTGTCGGTCAAGTCGACCACGGTCACTGCCGACGAACAGCAGCGACGGCATGGCGCCAGCCAGGTGGCGGCGGTGTATCGCGCCAGCAGCGCGATGCCGTTTTCGGCATTGCCGGCCGGGGCGACCTTCCAGGTGGTGTGGCCGGATGGGTCCACCGAAACCATGACCGTGGTCGACCCGTCCTCGTCCAGCGGCATCGTGCCGGTGCCGGGTAGCCAGCAGCCGGCTGCGCCGCGGCGTGAGTGATGCGCGGTGTCTGTGCGTCAACAGCGTGAACTACGAAAAAGCCCGGTTTCCCGGGCTTTTTCGTTATCTGCGTGCGTCGATCAAACCAGCGCGATCGACTTGTTCTTGCGCTCGGCCAGACGCTTTTCCAGATAGTGGATGTTCTGCCCACCGGCCTGGAAGCCCTTGTCGCGCATGATGCGCTGCTGCAGCGGGATGTTGGTCTTGATGCCGTCCACCACCATCTCGCTCAGCGCCACACGCATGCGCGCGATCGCGGTTTCGCGATCCGGGCCGTGCACGATCAGCTTGCCGATCATCGAGTCGTAATTGGGCGGCACCTTGTAGCCGGCGTAGATGTGCGTATCCACGCGCACACCCGGGCCACCGGGCGGATGGAACGCGGTGATCAGGCCCGGGTTGGGCATGAAGGTTTCCGGATCCTCGGCATTGATGCGGCATTCGATCGCATGCCCGCGCAGCACGATGTCGCTCTGCTTGATGGTGAGCTTCTGCCCGGCGGCAATGCGCAATTGCTCGCAGACTAGATCGATACCGGTGATGCGTTCGGTGACCGGATGCTCCACCTGGATGCGGGTGTTCATTTCGATGAAGTAAAAACGCCCGTCTTCGAACAGGAATTCGAAGGTGCCAGCGCCGCGATAGCCGATGCGGATGCAGGCATCCACGCAGACCTTGCCGATCTCGTTGCGCAGTTCTTCGGTGATGCCCGGTGCCGGTGCTTCTTCCACCACTTTCTGGTGGCGGCGCTGCATCGAGCAATCGCGTTCGCCCAGATGGATCGCACCGCCCTGGCCATCGGCAAGCACCTGGATTTCCACGTGACGCGGATTTTCCAGGAACTTCTCCATGTAGACCTGATCGTTGCTGAAAGCGGCCTTGGCTTCGGACTTGGTGGTTTCGATGGCGGCCTTCAACGCGGCCTCCGAATGCACCACGCGCATGCCGCGCCCGCCGCCGCCGCCGGCGGCCTTGATGATCACCGGGTAGCCGATTTCGCGCGCCACCTTGGTGTTGGCGACGATGTCGTCGCCCAGCGGGCCGCCCGAACCGGGCACGCACGGCACGCCGGCGGCCTTCATCGCGCGGATCGCCTCGACCTTGTCGCCCATCAGGCGGATGGTGTCGGCCCTGGGGCCGATGAAGATGAAGCCGGATTCTTCCACGCGCTCGGCAAAGTCGGCGTTTTCCGACAGGAAGCCGTAGCCGGGATGGATGGCTTGCGCATCGGTGACCTCGGCCGCGGCGATCAACGCCGGGATATTGAGGTAACTGTCGCTGGAGGCCGCCGGGCCGATACACACCGACTCGTCGGCCATGGCCACGTGTTTGAGATTGCGGTCGACCGTGGAATGCACCGCGACCGTGCGGATGCCGAGCGTGTGGCACGCGCGCAGGATGCGCAGCGCGATTTCACCTCGGTTGGCGATGACGATTTTATCGAGCATGGGATTCGGGATTCGAGAGGGGAGATTCGTAGAGGGCGCCGGGCTCGCGCAGATGTCGCGATTCGTCCAGCGTGCGGATCAATGCATTGAGCCTGGCAAACGTGCGATTCAAGAGATCCAGAGTTGCCGTATCGGGCGAACCGAACTGCAGCCGTATTGCGATCTGCAGCTGCGTATCCAATTCCGCCAGCGAACCCCGCGCTATCGACAGATAACGCAGGTAGTCGGCGGTAGAGCGCCGCGCGGCACCTTCGGCGATGTTGGAAGGCACGCTGATCGCCGCGCGCCGCATTTGTGCCGTCAGTCCGAAGCGTTCGGAATCAGGAAAGTCGTGGCTCAGACGGTAGATCGCTTCGACAAGCGACATCGCATCGCGCCATACCATCAGGCGCTCATGCGGTCGCTCTTGCGAATCCCGAATCACGACTCTCCAATCCCCGCCGCTCAGCCGATCACAAACAACGGCTGATCGAATTCCACTGGCTGGCCGGTTTCGCCGAGGATGGCCACGATGGTGCCGGAGACGTCGGCCTCGATCGGGTTGAACATCTTCATCGCCTCGATGATCGCCAGCGTTTCGCCGGCCTTGACCTGCTGGCCGACGGTGACGAAGGCCGGCTTGTCCGGGGCCGGCGAGATGTAGAACGTGCCGACCATTGGCGCGCGCAGCACGTGGCCTTCCGGCAAGGCGGGGCCCTGCTTGGCACCGCCGGTGGAGGCTTCGGTGGGCGATTGCATCGGCATGGCGGCTGCGGCCGGGGCCTGCGCGAGCGGGGCGGGTGCGTACTGCTGCACCGGCGCGCTGACCACGGTCGTGCCCTTGGGCACGCGCGCCAGACGCACGCTTTCTTCGCCTTCCTTGATCTCGATTTCGGCGAGATTGGATTCTTCGAGCAGGTCGATCAGTTTCTTGATTTTGCGGAGATCCATACGGGCCTCATGAGGTGAATCGGTGGGGAGTGCCGGCGGTTGCCGGCGGAATGGGGTCAGTGCGTCGGCGCGGGCGCCGGGGATGCGGGTGTCATGCGTCGCGCTCCAGCCGCGCGATCACCGCTTCCAGTGCCAGCCGATAACTGTCGGCGCCGAAGCCGCTGATGACGCCGTCGGCCTTGTCGCTGAGATAGCTGTGGTGCCTGAATGGCTCGCGCGCATGCGGATTGGACAGATGGATTTCCACGAACGGCAAGCCCACGCCCAGCAGCGCATCGCGCAGCGCCACCGAGGTGTGGGTGAAGGCGGCCGGGTTGATCAGGATGTAGGCGGTGCCGTCTTCGCGCGCTGCGTGGATGCGCTCCACCAGCACGTGCTCGGCGTTGGACTGCAGGCAGGCCAGCGTGTGCCCGGCGGCCTGCGCGCGGTCCACCAGCGCCGCATCGATCTGCGCCAGCGTGGTGCGCCCGTAGACCTCCGGCTCGCGGGTGCCGAGCAGGTTGAGGTTAGGGCCATGCAACAGCAGCAGGTGGGCCATGACATCCGGGAGAGCGGAAAGGTCGGAAGTCTGCGCGATGTGGCCGATGCTGTCCAGATAGGCGAAGTTAGGCTTGTTTTAAACGGATGATTGAAATTTCCGGGTCATCTGCCCTGGAGCGAGCACGCGGAGCCTTGTGTGGTGGCATTTTCGCGGCAGGCACTTGAACGTTGCCCGTCGACTGGTGCCGTGCGGCCGTCTGCTCAATCGTCGTCGGCGCGTTTAGTTTGCCGCGCGCCGTGTGGGCTGGCAGCAGCGGGCAGGGAAATCAGCGACGTTGTGTGCGCGGAGTGTGTCTCACCTCAGCGCCTGAGCGGCAACTGGGCTGCATGTTGTCTCGGTGCTCAGCCGCGCGCCGCAGCTCCGCCGGTCAACGCGCGGATGCTGCCGGCGTCGGCTTGGTGGACCGGATTGCATACCAGCAGGATCAGATCGGTGCGGCCCTCCACTGCGAAGGAGGAATACTCCATCTCCATCTCGCCCAGGATGGGGTGGCGGATGTGCTTGATGCCATCGCTGGGGTCGTTGACCTCGCCGGCTTCCCACAAGCGGGCGAAATCTTCGCTGCGGCTGCGCAGCTCTTCCACCAGCGGGGCGATGGCGGCGTTGGCGCCTGCGCGCGCTGCATCGGCGCGGAACACGGTGACCAGCGATCTGGCCACGCCTTCCCAATCCAGATTCATCACCCGCGATGCGGGGCTCAGGAACATCAGCCGCAACACATTGCGTTCGCTGGGCGGCAACGTTGCGTAGTCGGTGAGCACCGCTGCGGCCGCCGCGTTCCAGGCGACCACGTCCCAGCTCACCGTGCGGATGAAGGCCGGGCTGGTTTCCATCGCATCGAGCACGCGTTGCAGCCGCGGGGTGACGCCGGCGGGCGGGTGATAGCGTACGTCGGGCAGGCGCCCCAGCCCGAGCAGGAACAGGTGCTCGCGTTCGGCATCGGTGAGCAGCAAGGCCTTGGCGATGCGGTTCAACACGTCTGCAGAGGGCGCTCCGCCGCGGCCTTGTTCCAGCCAGCTGTACCAGGTGGCGCTGATGTTGGCGCGCTGCGCCACTTCTTCCCGGCGCAGGCCGGGCGTGCGCCGCCGGCCGCCGGGATAACCCAGCGCGGCAGGGTCCAGGCGTTCGCGCCGCTCGCGCAGGTAGCTACTGAGAGTGGCGTCGGCCATGGTCCGATCCTGTTATTGGTTATACCGGGATAATCTCACGACTGTAAGGGTATCTCTGGCGTCGATAGCATCCCGGTTCCTCATGAATTGGTGGATCCACATGCATGTATTCGTCACAGGTGCCACTGGTTGGGTGGGCACAGCGGTGGTCGATGAGTTGCTGCAGCACGGGCATCGCGTGCTCGGTCTGGCGCGGTCGCCCGAAAAAGCGCAGACGTTGAAGGCGAAAGGCGCCGATGTGTTGCACGCAACGCTGGACGATCTGGACAGCCTGCGCGCGGCCGCCCGCGCTGCCGATGGCGTGATCCATCTGGCCTTCAATCACGATTTTTCCCGCTATACCGAAAATGCCGCGCAGGATCGCCTGGTGATCAACACGCTGGGCGACGCGTTGCAAGGCAGCGACAAGCCGCTGCTGGTGACCTCCACCTTGTCGGCGTTGCGTGCGTTCGGTCGGGTCGCCAGCGAAGCCGATCTGCCTGCGTCGGATCCGTCCTATCCGCGCCGTTCGGAAGAGGCCACGCGCCTGCTCGGCGAGCGCGGTGTCCGCGCGGCCACCATTCGGTTGCCGTCCTCGGTTCACGGCGTTGGCGAAACCCATGGCTTTGTGCCGATGCTGATCGACCTGGCGCGCGAGAAGGGCGTGTCGGCCTACATCGGAGAAGGCGCCAATCGCTGGCCGGCGGTGCATGTTGCCGACGCGGCCCGGCTGTATCGGCTGGCGCTGGAAGGTGCGACGCGTCAGGCCGCTTAATCGACTTGCGCACATCACTTCATGCGCCAACGCGCACAAGCGCTCCACATCAAACGCCGCGCTTACGCAGCGCGTGGCGATGCGCTCACCGCGCCGCGCGCAACAATGCATCCTCGGTGATCGCGTTGGTCAGTACGGTCGGCAACACCGCCGGGGGTGTGCCGGGCCCGTAGACCACGTACAACGGCACACCGACCGCCTGATGCTGGTCGAGAAAGGCGCTGATCTTGGGGTCGACATTGGTCCAGTCGCCTTTCATGTAGACCGCATCGACACGGCGCAATGCATCGCGGAATTCGGCACTGCTCAGCACGTTCTTTTCGTTGGCCTTGCAGGTCACGCACCAGTCGGCGGTCATGTTGACGAACACCACGCGGTTGTCGGCGCGCAGGCGGTCCAGCAATTGCGGCGAGAACGTCACCACGCCGTCGGCGGCGGTGGCGGCCGGCAAGCTGAGGCGGGTGACCGCAATCACCGGCACGATGGCCAGCACCAGCATCACCGCAGCCAACCCCATGCCGATGCGATGGCTCTTCCAGCGGCTGCGCTCAAAGCAGAACAGGCCCAGCGCCAACAACGTGGCGCCGACCAGCATCAGCGCCAGCGCATCCACACCGCGCTGCTTGCCCAGTACCCACAACAACCAGATCGCGGTGAGATACATCGGGAACGCCAGCACCTGCTTGAGCGTTTCCATCCACGCACCGGGCGTGGGCAGGCGCCGCGCCAGCGAGGGAATGAAGCCGATCAGCAGGAACGGCAGCGCCAGGCCCAGGCCCAGCGCCAGGAACACCAGCATCGCCAGCAGCGCCGGTGCGGTGAACGCATACGCCAGGGCGGTGCCCATGAACGGGGCGATGCAGGGGCTGGCCACCACGCAGGCCAGCACGCCGGTGAAGAAATCGCCCAGCGGTCCATTGCGCGATGCCAGCGACTGGCCGATGCCGCCCAGATTGCTGCCCAGCGTAAACACGCCCGACAGGCTCAGGCCCACCGCAAACATCAGATACGCCAGCGCGGCGACAAACCAAGGCTGCTGCAGCTGGAAGCCCCAGCCGGCCGCTTGCCCGGCCGCGCGCAGGCCGATCACCAGCCCGCCGATGGCGGCAAACGACACCAGCACGCCCAGCGAATACCAGATGGCATGGCTGCGCGCATGGCTGCGGCTCTCGCCGCTGTGCGCCAGCCCCAGCACCTTCAGCGACAGGATCGGCAGCACGCATGGCATCAGGTTCAAGATCAACCCGCCCAGCAGGGCCAGCACCAGCATCGCCAGCAGGCCTTTATCGGTATGCGGCGGCTGGGTGCGTTGCGGGTTGCCGGCCGAGGCGTCGGCAGCGGGCGCGGCACTGGTGGCGGGCGTGGCGGCGGGCGCGGGTTCGCTGGGCGTCTGCCCGGCGGCCAGCGGCGAAATCATCAGCGGTGCGGTCTGCGCCTGGTTTTGCGGCGATACCGTGCCGGGCGGCAACTCCAGCGCCACGCGGCGGGTCATCGGCGGGTAGCAGATGCCATCGGTCTGGCAGCCCTGGAAGGTCGCCACCAGGGTCACCTTTGCCGGATCGGCGTGGTCGCGCAGCAGCGGCAGGGTGACTTCGGCCTGGTCGAAATACACCACCACATCGCCGAAATGCTCGTCGCGATGCGCCTTGCCCTGCGGCCAGCGCGGCAGCCCGGTCCGCACACCGCCGGCGCCTTCCAGCGCCAGCGAGGTGCGGTCGCGGTAGATGTAATAGCCGGGCGCGGGAGTGAAGCGCAGCAGCAGGCTGTTGCCGTCGCCGACGATGGCTTCGAAGCTGAAGGCCTGCTCGGCCGGCAGCGGCAGCGCGTCCACGCCGGCTGCCTGGCCGGGGCTGCCGAACAGGCGCGGGGCGGAGGCCGGGGCACGCGGTACCAGTGAGCCCAGGTTTTCGCGCTGTGCGGCAGGCGCAGCGGCAGTGGGCGAGGCCGATGCAGCCGAGGCCTCGGGCAGGGTCACGCGCAGTTCGCGACGCTGCGGCGGGTAGCACACGCCGGCATCGGCGCAGCCCTGGTATTGCACCTGCAACACGGCGGTTTGCAGCGCAGGCTCGGCCTTGCCGGCCAGCTTGGCCTGCAGTTGCCTGCGATAGGTCTGCACCTGGCCGAAGAACTCGTCGTGCTTGCTCTGCCCTTCCGGCAGCGCCAGTTCGCCGGCGGCAAAGCCTTGCCCGGCTTTGACGCTGATACGGTGGCGATACAGGTAATAGCCCGGCGCGATCTTCCAGCTCAGCGCGATGCTGTCGCGGCTATCGGCCGTGGCGCTCAGCGTGAATGCCTGATCCACCGGCAGCAGGTCGGCCTCGGTGACGGCAGCCTGCGCGGGCAATGGCGCCACCAGCGCCAGCGGGGCGGCGAACAACGGTACGGCCAGCAATGCGCAGCGGGCGATCCAGCGGGACAGAGACTTCATGAACGTCAGGATTCCTTGCGGGTTTCGGCCCGGACCCAATCGAGATATGCCGGCAGCCCGGCGCTGGCTTGGACCGCAACCGCCTCCGGCAGTTCATACGGATGCAACGCCTGCAGCCGCGCAATGGCGTCGGGCAAGCGGTCTTCCCAGGTCTTGATCAACAGCTGCACTTCCTGACTGCGCTCGATCGCCCCATTCCAGCGGTACAGCGACTGCACGCCGGGCACCTGGGTGACGCAGGCGGCCAGGCGCTCGTTGAGCAGCGCGTGCGCAATGCGATCGGCGCTGTCGGCATCCGGGCAGGTACTGAACAACACATGGAGGGAAGAGGCGCTCACGTAGCTGCGCAGTGTAATCCTCCGCTTACGCGGGATCGACCGTACGTTCCGGAGCGCGGCGTTGACTTCGCGCAATACAGCTTTCGGCAATCGATGCGGGCAGCGTCTTGGCAGTCGGGCGCTGATGACCGGCAAGGTTCGGTGCGATGACCGGATGCGCGGGAGCGCCACCGCTGCGGTGGTCCAGGGCGGGAATGGAACGTCGGCCAGGATAATGTCGCCACGCCGGCATTCGAGCGGCATCCGAAGCCGATTGGCCGGTAAGCCACATGCACCGGCCCGACGCCCTGGGCGCCGGGCCAGGATGGATCAATATGCCTCGGCCCGACGCCTCAAGCGCCGGGCCGGGATGGATCAATTGGCCAGCTGGCAGCTGGCCGGCTTGGCCGAGGTGAACAGGCTCGAGGTCGCCCATTCGGGGTGATCCACGAACGGGTTGCGGTTGCCCTGGAAGCTGAAGATCACCTGGTTGCGCGCCCGCTCGGCATCGTCCGGCGGGTCGGCCTGGTGCCAGGCCAGCAGTGTGGACAACAGGCCCATATAGGCCGGGGAGGCCGAGGTCTGCACGATCTTGCTGCGGTCGTCGGTGAGTTCCAGGTCCGGCTCGGACTGCCCGGTGGCCGCATCAAGGCCGCCTTCGTAGCGGATCGCCATGTACATCACCGCACGCGCCATGTCGCCCTTGCGCTTGCCCCACACTTCGAAGGTGCCACCGTTGCCGTCGGGCGTGCGCACCCAGTTGGAATTGCCCGGATAGCGCCCGCTGCCGCCGCCACTGCCGTCGTTGACCTCGGTCACCCGCTCGCCGCAGCTGCTGGTGCAGGTGGCGTAGGGCTTGTTGCCGCGGTCGGCGTTGAAGCCGGTGTCGGTCAGATACAGCATGTGGGTGTCGGTGTAGGGCGCATACGGCAACCCCTTGTCGCCGCTGGCGCTGCCGAAGCCCAGCGAGTTGGGCCAGGTGTGTTCGCGGTTGTAGGTCAGCCCGCTCCCGGTGCCGGCACGGTCGCTGCCCTTGGCGTAGCTGCGGTTGCGGTAGGCGTCCAGGATCCGGCCGCTGTTGTTGGGATCTTCGTCGGCCATTTCCAGAATGGTCCAGGTGCTGGTGCCCGAGCCGCTGTACGGGTAGACCGTGTGGCCCTTGATCACGGTGTGCAGCGAGCAACGCAACTGGCTGGCATTGGCGGTGTTCACCCGCGAGTAGTAGCCGGTGCCGCCGCCGCTGGCCGTGGCCACGGTGAAGGCGATGGCCTGGTTGGCGGCCGGGCTCAGCCCGCTGGCGTCGCGGATGGCGCTGGCGGTGATCGCCAGCGTGCAGCGCTCGCCGCCGACCAACGCAGTGTTGGTGGACAGGCTGAAGCGGGTACCGCTGGTCGGGTAGCTCAGCGCCACCGTGCCGGAGCTGGCGCAGCTCAGCGCGAAGGCGCCGCTGCTCAGCGTCACCGCTTCGCTGAAGCCCACGCTCAGATCGCCGGCCGCCGGGAAGTTGGTGGCGCCCTGGGTCGGGGTGGTACTGGTGATCGAAGGCGCAGCGCCGGTTTCGCCGCCACCACCGCTGCCATTGAAGGTCTGGCCGCGATTGCACGCGCCAAACGTCTGCGCCGACGAGCCGGCCCAGCTGAAGTTGGCCGCGCTGCTGCCGGTACCGGTGAGTTGCAGCGAACTGCCGACCGCGCTGCTGTTGCTCTCGCTGACCGGCAGGTTCTGGCTGGTGACGCCGGCGGCGGGGCCACCGCTGCCGGTGATGGCGCCTTCGTAACTGAGGAACTGCACCAGTTGCCCGTTCGGGTCGACCAGCGCCACACCGTCGTTGGGCCCGTTCTGCACGCCGTTGCTGGCGTAGCTGACCGTGGCCACGCGCACCTGGCTGCCGCAGCTGACCAGGCTGCCGGCCGGCACTGCGGTGTTGGCGTAGACCGTGGCCGCGCTCGGCGCGCTGCCGTTGTACAGATAGATGCGATAGCCGCTCAGCGATTCGCCGGCGGTGGCCACCACTTCCACGGCTTCGCCGCTGTCGCCGGAGGCGCCCGCGTCGTCGTAGTGCAGTTCGTTGATGAACACCGCGGCGTGGGCGGTGGGGACGGCCAGTGCGAACGCACAGGCCAGGGGAAGCACGCAGCTCAGGGACACAGCACGGGACGGCAACCTCATCGACAGCTCCTTGTGATCGGGGAATGCGTTGCCGACTGTAAGACGTGCGCATGACAATCGGTGGAACCTGGTTCCAATTCGGCCCCTGTATTCGAGAGAGCGTCGAAATTTTTTGCCCCTAGCCCTTGAAAGCCGCCCGCGCAGCACAATCTTTGGCCCGCACCCGCTCTGTCGGGTTTTTTCCGCGCGCTGTGCTGGCAGTCGTCACATACGAGTGCTAACATCGCCGATAATTTCCAGACCAATCAATCACTTAAGAGGGTCTTTCTCTATGAGCATCAAGCCGCTTCACGACCGCGTTGTAGTCAAGCCGATCGAAGCCGACGAAGTTTCCGCCGGCGGGATCGTGATTCCGGATTCGGCCAAGGAAAAGTCCACCAAGGGTGAAGTCGTCGCCATTGGCGCCGGCAAGCCCCTGGACAACGGCAGCCTGCGCGCGCCGGTGGTCAAGGTCGGCGACAAGGTCATCTACGGCCAGTACGCCGGCAGCAGCTACAAGGCCGAGGGCATCGAGTACAAGGTGCTGCGCGAAGACGACATCCTGGCGGTCATCGGCTGATAGCCGTTGCCCGCGGGATTCGGGAGTGGGGATTCGGGATTAGCCACTGCGCTTGGCGCAGCTGATCCCGCATCTCCCCCGAACCCCGCTCTAGCCAATCCCCAATCCCCAATCCCAAATTCCGG
This sequence comes from Xanthomonas hortorum, assembly GCF_040279205.1. GTDB lineage: Bacteria > Pseudomonadota > Gammaproteobacteria > Xanthomonadales > Xanthomonadaceae > Xanthomonas > Xanthomonas hortorum_F. The sequence goes on along the minus strand of NZ_JBEOLS010000004.1, from coordinate 69,797 downwards.
AGTTACAACAAATGGCTGCTAAAGACATTCGTTTCGGTGAAGACGCACGTACCCGTATGGTCCGTGGCGTCAACGTTCTCGCCAATGCCGTCAAGGCAACCCTGGGCCCGAAGGGCCGCAACGTCGTGCTCGAAAAGAGCTTCGGCGCGCCGACCATCACCAAGGACGGCGTCTCCGTCGCCAAGGAAATCGAACTGGCTGACAAGTTCGAGAACATGGGCGCGCAGATGGTGAAGGAAGTCGCGTCGCGCACCAACGACAACGCAGGCGACGGCACCACCACCGCCACCGTGCTGGCCCAGGCCCTGATCCGCGAAGGCGCCAAGGCTGTGGCCGCCGGCATGAACCCGATGGACCTCAAGCGCGGTATCGACCAGGCCGTCAAGGCCGCCGTCATCGAGCTGAAGAACATCTCCAAGCCCACCACCGACGACAAGGCAATTGCCCAGGTCGGCACCATCTCGGCCAACTCGGACGAATCGATCGGCAACATCATTGCCGAAGCGATGCAGAAGGTCGGCAAGGAAGGCGTGATCACCGTTGAAGAAGGCTCGGGCCTGGAAAACGAGCTGGACGTGGTCGAGGGCATGCAGTTCGATCGCGGCTACCTCTCCCCGTACTTCATCAACAACCAGCAGAGCCAGTCGGCCGATCTGGACGACCCGTTCATCCTGCTGCACGACAAGAAGATCTCCAACGTGCGCGACCTGCTGCCCGTGCTGGAAGGCGTGGCCAAGGCCGGCAAGCCGCTGCTGATCGTGGCTGAAGAAGTCGAAGGCGAAGCGCTGGCGACCCTGGTGGTCAACACCATCCGTGGCATCGTCAAGGTCGTGGCCGTCAAGGCACCGGGCTTCGGCGACCGTCGCAAGGCGATGCTGGAAGACATGGCCGTGCTGACCGGCGGCACCGTGATCTCCGAGGAAGTGGGTCTGGCGCTTGAGAAGGCCACCATCAAGGACCTGGGCCGCGCGAAGAAGGTGCAGGTCTCCAAGGAGAACACCACCATCATCGACGGCGCCGGCGATTCGGCCACGATCGAAGCCCGCGTTGGCCAGATCAAGACCCAGATCGAAGACACCTCGTCCGATTACGACCGCGAGAAGCTGCAGGAGCGCGTGGCCAAGCTGGCCGGTGGCGTTGCAGTGATCAAGGTCGGCGCTTCGACCGAAATCGAAATGAAGGAAAAGAAGGCTCGCGTCGAAGACGCCCTGCACGCCACCCGTGCAGCCGTCGAAGAAGGCGTGGTCCCGGGCGGCGGTGTGGCCCTGGTGCGTGCACTGGTGGCCGTCGGTAACCTGACCGGTGCCAACGAAGACCAGACCCACGGCATCCAGATCGCCCTGCGCGCGATGGAAGCCCCGCTGCGCGAAATCGTGGCCAATGCCGGCGAAGAGCCGTCCGTGATCCTGAACAAGGTCAAGGAAGGCACCGGCAACTACGGTTACAACGCGGCCAACGGCGAGTTCGGCGACATGGTCGAGTTCGGCATCCTGGATCCGACCAAGGTCACCCGCTCGGCGCTGCAGAACGCAGCCTCGATCGCCGGCCTGATGATCACCACCGAAGCCATGGTGGCCGATGCCCCGAAGAAGGACGAGCCGGCAATGCCCGGCGGCGGTGGCGGCATGGGCGGTATGGGCGGTATGGATTTCTGATCCAGCCCCATCGGTTGTTGCATCAAAAAAGGACCCCGCCGAAAGGCGGGGTTTTTTTGTGGGCGATAAGTTGGGGAGCGACGCCGCGCAGGGCACGGCGACCCGAACGAATCGCTGCCGGTATGAGCGCAATGCGGTCGATGCCGAGATCGCAGTGGTGTCCCAATTGCAGTCAACGGCGCGCGCTTGCGGATGGCCGGATATGCATTGCCGAACCACTCTGCCGCGCTATGTACTTCTGCATGCGTGTCGACATGATTTATGTGGGTGAGGCGTGCCAGGCGGTGTGGCTTGCCGCGTCTATCGCGCTGTGGAAGTGCGTGGTCTCTACAGCGCTTGGCACATGGCACCATCCCGCGTCTGTTGATCCTTGTGCTGCGTCTTGTACTGCCGCGTATGCCCCGGCATGCTCGGCTGGATGCGGTGTTGTGTCGTAGGCGATGCCGCTCTCTACGCTGCGTGTGGTTGCACTCGCACCGCAGTCCAGCCATCCCCAAGGAGAACGCCGATGCGCCGTCTGACCGCTCAGGATTTCCACCCCGATCTGCTCGCGCTGTACGACGGCTATGTGCACGGCAAACTCAGCCGGCGCGATTTTCTCGACCGCGCCGCTGCGTTCGCGGTGGCCGGGTTGAGTGCGGCGGCGATCCTGGAATCGCTGAGCCCCGACTACGCGCTCGCCACGCAAGTGGAGTTCACCGACCCGGACATCGTGGCCGAGTACATCACCTATCCCTCGCCCAACGGCCATGGCCAGGTGCGCGGTTATCTGGTGCGGCCGGCCAAGGTCACCGGCGCGGTGCCGGGCGTGGTGGTGGCGCACGAAAACCGCGGTCTCAATCCGTATATCGAAGATGTCGCGCGGCGCGTGGCGAAAGCCGGCTTTGTGGCGCTGGCACCGGATGGCCTGAGTTCGGTGGGTGGGTATCCCGGCAACGACGAAAAAGGCCGCGCGCTGCAGGCGCAGGTCGACCCGACCAAGCTGATGAACGATTTCTTCGCCGCAGTGGAATTTTTGATGAGCCGCGAACGTACCACCGGCAAGGTCGGCATTACCGGCTTCTGCTACGGCGGCGGTGTGGCCAATGCGGCGGCGGTGGCGTATCCCGAGCTGGCGGCGGCGGTGCCGTTCTATGGCCGTCAGCCCACCGATGCCGAGGTTGCCCGCATCCGCGCGCCACTGCTGCTGCATTACGCCGCAGAGGACGAGCGCGTCAATGCCGGCTGGCCGGCGTACGAGGCCGCGCTCAAGGCGCAGCACAAGGTCTATCAGGCGTATGTGTATCCGGGAACCAATCATGGTTTCCATAACGACTCCACGCCGCGTTACGACAAGGCGGCCGCGACCCTGGCCTGGGATCGCACCATCGCGTGGTTCAAGCGTTATCTGGCGTAAGTGCCGCTGCCGATCGGCGCGTTCGATTTGCGGGCGTAAGCGTAACGTCCGTGACGCGGTGGCAAGGGTCGCGATCTGGATCACACTTGCATGACAGGGTGTTGACACCGATGTCATCAGAGCCCTAGCGTCGCTGGGCAGGCGCTTGCGCCGAACGGTCGGGGGGCCATCGGACAGGGGGCGGCGATGCGGTGCATCGCTCGCAGGCGTCGTTGCAGTGGAACGCCACGCCGGCCATGCCGGCCTCTCCCGGGGATCTTATGAACTGCCGCAGTCATCGCCTTGCCTTGTCGATTTCCTTGTCGCTTGCCCTGTCCGTCGCCGCGCAGTCGGCCACTGCCCAGCAGACCGAGCCGGATCAACCACGCGCTACCTCCACCCTGGACGCAGTCAGCGTCACCGGCTCGCGCATCAAGCGCGCGCAGGTCGAAGGCGCGCAGCCGGTGGTCACCATCTCCGCGCAACAGATCCAGCAGGAAGGCTTCGCCACCGTCTACGACGTGCTCAACAGCATGAACCAGCAGGGCTCGGTGGAAGCCGATACGCAATGGGGCTCGCACACACCCAACGCCTCGCCGATCAATCTGCGCGACCTGGGGCCGGGCCGCACCTTGCTGCTGGTCAACGGCCACCGCGTGGCCGATTACCCGCTGCCGTACGGCGGCGAGAGCAACTTTTCCAACTACAGCAACATCCCCTCCGCCGCGGTGGAGCGCATCGAGATATTGACCGGCGGCGCCTCGGCGATCTACGGCTCGGACGCGGTGGCCGGCGTGGTCAACGTGATCCTCAAGCGCGACTACCAGGGCGACCAGGTGCGGCTGCGCGGCGGTACGGCGACCGAAGGTGGGCGCGACAGTTTCGATGTGTCGTGGGCGGGTGGGCGCACCGGCGAAAACTGGAGCCTGACCTACGCGCTGCAGGCCACCCGGCGCGATCCGCTGAGCGGGCGCGATCGCCCCGAAATGGACGATTCCGACGACATGTCCTATTCCAACTGGACCGGCCAGAACCGCCTGTACGGCTTCAATCCGTTCACCGGCCTGAGCCTGGTCGATGCCAACACCAACGAGCGTCTGGCGCCACCTGCCGGCACCTGCGCGCGCTTTGGCGGCGAGTTCGTCGATGCGCAGCGGCTGAGCTACGACCAGAACAGTGGCGCTCTCACCAATGCCGGCAACTATTGCGGCGTGGCGCGCGATTACGGCGATTGGGGGCTGGTTACCGGCAGCGAGGATTATTCGGCCTATCTCTACGGCACCTGGAAGTTCGGCGAGCACACCGAGGCGTGGGCCACGCTGTCGGCCAACCGCAGCATCGGGCGCTGGACCTATGACCCGCCGTACGCGTATCTGGGCCCGTTCCAGGACGCGGCTACCGGTCGCTCGCTGTATGCGATCCGTCAGCTCACCCGGCGCGAAGCCGGTGGTTGGGACCGGCTGGCCAACTACAACAAGGAGCAGTCCTGGGACCTGAGCGCCGGCCTGCGCGGTGTATGGGCCGATCGCTTCGATTGGGAGCTGAGCGTCGGTCGCTCGCGTTACACGGTGGACGAATATGTGCGCACGGTGGATACCGCGCGCGCGACCGATTATTTTCTCGGCAGCCCCACCGGCACCGCCGCCGATGGCACGTCCATCTATGCCATCAACGAAGCACGGCTATATGCGCCACTGTCGTCGAACGAGTACGACGACCTGGTCGCCAAATCGCATAACTCCGCCTATTCGTGGGTGAATCAAGCCAGTTTCAGCTTGAGCGGCGACGTGGTGCAGGGCTGGGCCGGGCCGATCCGCTTTGCCACTGTGGCCGAAGTGGCCAAGCAGGGCTATCAACTGTCGCCGGACCCGTGCGCCAACGAGTGCTACCCGGTGGACGTGGTCGATAGCGGCGGCGGCGAACGCCTGCGCAGCTCGGCCGGGCTGGAATTCCAGATCCCGTTGCTGTCCACGTTGAGCGCGAATGTGGCCGGTCGCTACGACCGCTATGGCAACTATCGCTCGTCGGCCGCCATCCCCACCGATGTCGGCACGCAGAGCGACACCACCTGGAGTGCAGGTCTGGAATGGCGCCCGGTCGAGAGCCTGTTGTTGCGCAGCACGCTGGCCACCAGCTTCCGCGCGCCGGACATGCATTACGTGCTCGGCGAACCCAGCTCCACCAACCAGACCGTGATCGATCAATACCGCTGTATTTCCTCGGGCGCGTCTCTCACCGGTGGCTGCAATGACGAGAACAGCAACATCTTCTACACCGTGGATGTAAATCGCCGCGGCACCCCGGATCTACGCTCGGAAACCGGCCGCTCATTCACCGGCGGGGTGGTGTGGGACATCGCGCAAGGTCTGTCGCTGAGCGTGGATTACTACCGCATCCAGCTGGAGGAAATGATCAAGGATCTGGACCGCGACGAGATCCTCTCGGCCGAAGCCGGCTGCCGCACCGGCACCACCATCAGCGGCGGCGCCTGGAACAATCCTGGCGGCGCCGGCTATTGCGACACCATCAGCTCGCGGGTGGTGCGCAATGCCGACGGCACCATCGCCAGCATCGAGCGTGGCCCGATCAATCTGGCGCAAATGGAAACCTCCGGCATCGATGCCTCGCTGAAATACCGCCTTGCCACCGCCGGTTGGGGCAACTTTCAGTTGTCGCTGGACTACAACACGCTGATCGCCTATCGCGAACAGATCTACCGCACCGACAGCGACGAAAACCGACGCGACGAACGCGTGCGCAGCCGCGTGCGCGGCAGCGTGCATTGGGACAACGGCGGCGCCTGGGACTGGACGGTGTACTTCCGCCGGCTCGGCTCCATGCGTGCGGTCAACTGGGGCACCTGCGCACGCTTCGACGACGGCTACCAGCCCAGTGCCGCCGATGAGTGCGTGGTCACCGACACCGCCAACGTGCATCTGGGCGAAACCAGCAAGCGCTACTTCGGCCGCGTGGGCCCGGCGATCTACTGGAACCTAAGCACCGGCTACAAACTCACCGACCACGCCAAGGTCAATCTCTACGTCAACAACGTGTTCAACGAAGTGGGTTACGAGAACAAGGAGCGCTTCTACGGCTACGGGTTCTACAACACCACCTTGTTCAACCCGATCGGCCGTGAAGTGGCGGCGGAATATGTGTTTACGTTTTGATTGAATGTGGCTGCCGCACCACACGCCACGGCACAGCGCCGTGGCGTGTGGTGCAGTGCAGGCTGATTTTGTGACGAAAGCTGGTTGGGCTGGAAAGCGTTATTGGCTGGCGCCTTGATTTTGTGCGTGGGAGCGGCCCGCAGACCACTCTTCGAAATTGCGGCATTGGCGGAACGGAAAGCGCGGCCTCCGGCGAAACACATGCTCATCTGCAAGCGTCATTCATTGCGTCATGGCGTGAAGTAAGGCCTGCTCGCTCTATCAAAAAGCTGCGAGAGAAAAGCCCGTGTGCTCTTCAAATAATCACAAGTGATCAGGTAAGGACGACGTGCTCGGAACCTTAGTGGATGAGTCATATAAATCCAGAGTCCGAACAATGGCTGCGCTGCCGTTTCAGTCGCTCAAAGTCATGGCAACGACGTACCGAGGCGGTAGCGTGGCTGGGGATTGGCGGAGAGCGGCACTCGGATGTGCTGCGGCGGCGAGTCAGACAGGATGTCTGACCGAGCCGAATAGCCGATCCCCGGCCGCGCTGCCGCCCCTTGCCGAAGCCAGTAACTGACAGGCGGGTTGCACGCGGAGAAACCGTACCCTCACCCCAACCCCTCTCCCGGCGGGAGAGCCTTTAGGCGTCGGCGTCAGGCAAGACGTGACGCCGTTCGATGCAGGCTGGCCAACGCGCGCGTGGCGATGCCGCGCATCTGTTCGCTCAGCTTGTCGTTGTCCATGGCTTGCTGCCAGAACTGCTCGGCCATCCCGGCAGCGCGCCGCCATTGCGCGAACTGATCAACGCTAGGCGGTGGAATCTCGATATCCCGCTGCACGACTTCGCCACTGGATGCCGGCCGCAGTGCCATCGGCAGCATGTCGTACACCGGGGCAAGTTGCAGGGGCAGGGTGTCGGCAAGCACCAATGCCGCATTGCCCAGGTGCATGTCGGTGTTGCCGATAAGCGTGCCGAACCAACTGATCACTTCCAGGCGCTCGGCGTCTTCCGGGCTTAGCCAGCCATCGCGCTTGAGCAGTGGAGCAAGGGTCCGCCAGCTGCTGGTGTTCGCGTCGCCGTAAAAGGCAGCGAACAGCGACATCAGTGAGACGAACCCGCGCCGGCCCAATGCAGCAGTCCGATCGAAGCGTGTCGATTCGAGGAAGACGCGCCCGCCCGCCTGCAGCAGCTGCGTTGCCGCTGCAGGGATGCCGCCGGCAATCAGAATCTGGCTGGCCAACCACTCCATGTGTAAAAGATCCGCCCAACGCCGGCCTGTTGGCTGATCGGTCTGGTCGGAGAACTTGACGATCACGGGGCGATACGCGCCATCTTCTCCCAGCACTGCAGTGAACTTCGGCTGCTCGCCAGCGGCAGACGAGCCAACGGCCTCGCCGCGCAATGCAGCTTCGGCGCGGCTGAGATATTCATCGGGACGCGCCTGCATGGCGATGCACTCAGGCTGTTCGATCGCCTCCAAAGCCAGAGCCAGCGCCCGCTCGCCGATCAGCAGGTCGCCAAGCTGGTCGTGACCATCCGACAGCATGGCCACCAGGTTGTCCCTGGGCGACCACAGCGCCAGGTTGTCCGGTAGGCGCAACGGCCCGGCGACACGGTGCGCCAGATTGCGCCCGAGAAATCCCTGGGGCCGTTGGTCGTCGATAAACCACGGCAGCGACGCGAACACGCCTGTGTCCAACGGCGGATGCAATAGAACGGGGTTGTCCTGCAAAAGGTCGACAAAGAAATGGTCGTTATGCAGCACCAACAGTTGGCCCAGTGGTACAACGCGGGCATCGTGATCGATTCGATAGAGCGGCCACATACGCTCGCCCCGCAACTCACCGGTGGCCGCGTAGCCGGTAGTGCGCGCCTTGCCATAACGCAGCACTGCAGGACCGGCACTTGCGACCAGGCGAGACAAGGTAGTTCGGCTCACGCCCAGGCGCGCCGCCAGATCGGCCCCACGCATGGGGCCGTTGATGCGTAGCGCGGCGATCAGCCGTTCGACTGCGTCGGGAGAAGGCATGGAGCGCAGATTCTGAAACGATATGTGAAACGATAGTAAGCCACTAGTGACTGCCTAATCAATTGATATAAAAGAAATTTCAGTTCAGCGATAAGCGTCATTGACGTCGGTAGGTGAAACAATACCCCGGTGTGCCTGGCTATCTTCATGGTCACCACCGAGGATGGATACACACGCAACGGACCGGACATCAATCCGCACCGATATCGTGCCGGCACGTCGCAGCATCCATCGCGGTCGGGCTCAGCAAGACGGTTACCAAGCTGTGTGTCTGAGTTGCATCCAGCGTACGTGCGTGACAGCCGTGGGACGTGGCAGCACTGCCGCACGGCGCAATGCGGCACTGGGCGTGGCGCGCGATGCGCTCAACGTCAGTGCGACGCGGTGGTCGGCGAGATACATACGGCTTGCAGGCGCATCGCGACCGCCTCTGCAACGTTCCGTTGCCGATGAAACAGTGGCAACGGCGAAATGTGCGTGGTATCAATGCATCCCATGAACGCAGCCCGCAGCCAGTTTTATTTTTGGTACTACGGTTTTCCGATGCCGCTGGCGGAGGACGGATTGCGCTCACCCTGAAGAAATCTTCAGCAGCATTCCCGAAAAGCCGCCAGCGCACACTGGCGGCTTTTTTGTTGCCGCTTCGCCTGGCTCCCTGATGCAACACCGCCCACCGAGACACTGTTATGCCGCCTGTGACCGATGACCTGCGTATCCGCAAGATCGAAGCCCTCGCACCGCCTTCGCAGCTGCTATCGCTGCTGCCTTGCGACGACCGCGCTTCCGAGACCGTGACCAATTCGCGCGCTGCCCTGCATGAAATTCTGCATGGCCGCGACGACCGCCTGGCGGTGGTGATCGGGCCCTGCTCGATCCACGATCCGGTCGCGGCGATGGACTACGCGCACCGCCTGCGCCCGCTGCGCGAGCAGTTCGGCGATGCGTTGGAGATTGTGATGCGGGTGTACTTCGAAAAGCCGCGCACCACCATCGGCTGGAAAGGCCTGATCAACGATCCGGATCTGGATGGCAGCTTCCAGATCAACAAGGGTCTGCGCGTGGCGCGTGGCCTGCTGCGCGACATCAACAACCTCGGCCTACCGGCTGGCGTTGAATTTCTCGACATCATCTCGCCGCAGTACATTGCCGACCTGGTGGCCTGGGGCGCGATCGGCGCGCGCACCACCGAAAGCCAGGTGCATCGCGAAATGGCCTCCGGCTTGTCGTGCCCGGTGGGCTTCAAGAACGGCACCGGTGGCGACGTCAAGATTGCGGTGGACGCGGTGGGTGCTGCCTCGCATCCGCACCATTTCCTGGCCGTGACCAAGGATGGCCACACCGCGGTGGCAGCGACGGCAGGCAATCCGGATTGCCACGTGATCCTGCGCGGCGGCAAGCAGCCCAACTTCGACGCGGCCAATGTGGAAGCGGCAAGCCAGGTACTTACTAAATCCGGCTTGCCGGCGCGCCTGATGATCGACGCCAGCCACGCCAACAGCGGCAAGAATCCCGAGAACCAGCCCAAGGTCATCGACGACATCGCCAGGCAGCTGGAAGGCGGCGAGACACGCATCGTCGGCGTCATGGTGGAGAGTCATCTGGTTGGCGGACGTCAGGAACTGGTGCCGGGCTGCGCACTGACCTACGGCCAGAGCATCACTGACGGTTGCCTGGATTGGGACGCTTCGGTGCAGGTGCTGGAGCGCTTGGCGACGGCGGTGCGTGCACGTCGTGCGAGGCGGGTTGCTGAAGCTGCGTGATTGCCCAGAGCCCCTCTCCCGCCGGGAGAGGGGTTGGGGTGAGGGTACGGGGTGAAGCCATACTTGGAATGAGATGCCATGAGGCTTCGCCCGTACCCTCATCCGGCGCTACGCGCCACCTTCTCCCGACGGGAGAAGGAATAAAGCCCCTCTCCCTTTGGGAGAGGGGTTGGGGTAAGGGTACGGGTACGGCGGAAGACAGCCATCTAAGATTGCATGCTTACAAACGACGCGGCGCACTCGCAAGGGCAACAGATGCTGCGCACGCTGTGCCCGGCACGACGATCAGGTGCACAGAGCGCGGCATGATCGGGCAGCTGCAACGCGCGTGATCATCCCAGCATGTCGCCTGTCTCCAACCAGCGTTGATGCCACGACAGCGCTTCGGTCAACAGATGCGGAGTGTGCTTGCCGTAGCTGTCGCGATTGGCGCGCGCTACATAATCTTCCAGTGCATCGCGATAACGCGGGTGCACGCAGTGATCGAGCAACTGGCGCGCGCGTTGCTTGGGCGTGAGTCCGCGCAGATCGGCCAGGCCTTGTTCGGTGACGATCACCGAAACATCGTGTTCGGTGTGATCGACATGACTGACCATCGGCACGATCGAGGAAATGCTGCCGGCCTTGGCGATGCTGGGGCTCAAAAAGATCGAGAGAAATCCATTGCGCGCAAAATCGCCGGAGCCGCCGATGCCGTTCATGATGCGGCTGCCCATCACATGGGTGGAATTGACGTTGCCGTACAGGTCGGCTTCGATCATGCCGTTCATGCCGATGCAGCCAAGCCGGCGCACCAGTTCCGGATGGTTGGAGATCTCCTGCGTGCGCATGACGATGCGTTGCCGATAGAAATCGATATTGCGCTTGAACTCCTCGTTGCCTTCCGGGCTGAGTGCAAAACCGGTGCACGAGGCGTAGCGCAGCACGCCATCGCGCAGCAGCGCGAGCATGCCGTCCTGGATCACTTCGGTGAACGCTTCCAACTCGCGAAAACCGCTGCGTGCCAGCCCCGCCAGCACCGCATTGGGGATATTGCCCACGCCCGATTGCAGCGGCAGCAGGTTGGTCGGCAGCCTGCCCTTGCTCACTTCATGGCGCAGAAACTCGATCAGGTGTTCGGCAATGCGTTCGCTGCTTGCATCGGCAGCGGCAAACGGGCTGTTGCGGTCCGGGCCATGCGTGCGCACCACCGCCACGATCTTGTCCGGATCGCAGCGCAGGCTGGGCTCGCCGATGCGGTCGTCGCCATGCAACAGCGGGATCGGTTTGCGATGCGGCGGCAGCGCGGTGCCGTAGTAGACGTCGTGCATGCCGTCCAGACCGGCCGGCTGCCAATCGTTGACCTCGATGATCACTTTCTTGGCCAGGTCGAGCCAGGTCTTGTTGTTGCCGATCGAGGTCGACGGCACCAGGCTGCCATCGGCGCGGATCGCCGAGACTTCCACCACCGCGGTGTCGATCTGCCCGTAGAAACCGAACCACACGTGCTGGGCGACGTGGCTGAGATGGATGTCGATGTAGTCCAGGGTGCCGGCGTTGATGCGTTGGCGTGCATCCGGGTCGGACTGGAACGGCATGCGCATGGCGATGCCCTCGGCCTTGGCCAGCGCGCCATCGAGTTCCGGTGCGGTGGAGGCGCCGGTCATCAACTTGATCTGGAACGGTTGGCCCTGCAGATGCGCCGCTTCGATGCGCTGCGCCAGCGCCATCGGCACCGCCTTGGGGTAGCCGGAGCCGGTGAAGCCGCTCATCGCCACGGTCTCGCCGGGCTGGATCAAGGCGGCAGCGGCCTCGGCAGAAACCAGGCGTTCGCGCAGCGGCGCGTGCAGGATGCGTTCGTCGGACATGGGCAGCATAGCGGAAACGGGAGAAGCGCAATTATCGCCGCTGCACACCTCGATCGGGGCGCGACCTTGGTGGAACGAGCGAGCGCGACACCGGCCATGCGCATGTTCACGCCTCGCCGCCAGCGCAACCGCGATAGTGACGGCAGACTCATCACTGCCTGCGCCCATGCCCACACTTCGCGATCGCTTCCAGCGCTGGCCCCGGCCGTGGCGCATTGCAGTGGTCGTGCTGGTGGCGCTGTATGCGCTGTATCTGCTGGCCGGCAACCTGTTTCTCAATACGCCGCTGTTCGATGCCGTCACCAATCGGCAACCGCATAAATTCACCATGCAGACCGGCCCGGCACTCACCGTGTTTCCGGGCCAGGTGATGGCCTGGAACGTGCGCATGCACGGGCAGGCCAACCGCACCGTGTACGTGTTGCATGCCGATCGCGCCAACGCGCGCGTCGCCTTGCTGCCGCTGTTCCGGCGCGAGGTGCGCTTGCCTTGGTTGCACGCCACCGGCCTGAGCGCGGAAGTTGAAACCTCCGATACACCCATTCCGCCACCACCACGTGGCGATCAGGGTTGGACGCTGCGCTTCGATGCGATCACCAGCAACAGCATCCGCAGTGCGCGTTTGGGCAAGTTGCTGATTGCCGGGCAAGGCCACGCCACTGTCGGCTTTCTCAAGCAGCTCAAAGGCGGGCCGTCGGAGCTGTTTGCTTCCGAGGCGAGTTTTACCGATGCGGTGGTCAGCTATGACGGGGTGCAGGTGTTCAATGGCGCGCAGCTGGACACGCAATTCCAGTTTCCACGCCATTACCGCGATGAGGCACCGGGCCTGCGCAAGCTCGGCATCACCCACGCGCGCCTGCAGCTGAAGGCCAGCACGGTGGCGTTGAAGATCGACACCGGCGCGCCGCACGTGGACATCCGCAGCGGGCCGTCGGCGGCGCGGGTGGAGGCAGACATCACGCTGGATCACGGCGCATTGCAGCCGGGCAGCCATGCGGTCTGGCGGCTACCGTTGCTGGCGGGCGTTGGCGCGACCGACCGCGGCATGCTGGCATTGCAACTGGATGTGGCGCGCGATATCCGCGTGCAGGCGCGGCTGCCGCGCGATGAAAAGACCGGCAGCGAGCTGCATGCCGACCTGCGCCTTGCCGGCCGCGGCATTCCTTTCCAGGATCCGGCGCAGGTGTTGCCGCGTTTGTCCGGGCAGGTACGTGGGCGCTGGAAGTTCGAATCCCTGAACTGGATTGCCGAGTTGTTCGTGCGCAAGCCGTGGTTCCAGCTCGAAGGCGGTGGCCTGGTCGAGGCCGATCTGCGTCTTGCGCAAGGCCGGCTCGCCAGTGGCAGCAGCCTGGAGATTCCGCGGGTGGAAGCCGTGGCGCAGGTGTTCGATACACGCCTGGCCGGTGTCGCCACCGCACACGGACGCATCGATGATGCCGCCACGCCGCAGGCGCATCTGGAGGTCAGCATTCCCACGTTCAAGGCCGCGCCGTGTGATGCGCCCAAACAGATCCTGCTGGATGGTCGCGATCTGCAACTGGCCATGCATGGCGACGCCGAACTGGCGCGCCTGCGCGACACGCTCAAGGCGCAGCTGCGTTTCAGCGATGCGCGCGTGCCCGATCTCACCGTCTATAACCGCTATCTGCCGGGCAACAACGTGCGCCTGCTCGGCGGTAGTGGCAGCCTGACCGGCGATGTAGCGCTCAATGCCTCCGGCGAGGTCGGTAGCGGTCACGCGCATCTGCGCGGGCAGGGCGCACACCTTGCACTGGCCGGCGTGCAGATGCGCGGCGATGCCGAGTTGCAGGCGCAGCTGCAGCGCGCCGATTTCAAAAACAAGTTCTTCGACCTCAGCGGCACGCGCGTGCGCTTGCGCAATATGCGCGTAGGCGACGACAGCACGGAAGCCAACTGGTGGGGGGAAATGCAGGTCGGCGCCGGCACCATCCAGGCCAGTGCGCCGTTCCAGGTGGATGCCGAAGCGGCGATTCGCATGCGCGATGTTGCGCCGCTGCTGTCGGTATTTGCGCAACGCGCCGATTACCCGCGTTGGGTCTTGGGCTTGCTGGATTCGGGCGAACTCGATGCCACCGGCCGGGTGCGTTGGCGCAAGCAGCAGGTGCTGATCGACGACCTGCATGCGGAGAACGCGCGCCTGTCGCTGCGTGCGCGCTTGGCCTTGAACGAGGAGCAGCGGCGCGGCGATCTGTATCTGCGCTGGGGCGTGCTGGGCGCCGGGATCGAACTCGATGGCAAGCAACGCCAGTGGCATCTGGCCGGCGCACGCGAGTGGTACGACGCACAACCGGGGCTGTTGCCGGCGGTGTCGAAGGCGAAGTAAGCGGTGCGTTGTTTCAGGCCTCGCGTCATGCGGCCAGCTTCGCCGTCGTCGCATGAGGCAGTGCGCGCACTGCCGCGCGTGTAGCACATCGAATGCGCACCGGCAGCCTGCTGGTGCCAGCCGCGATCGGCCGCTGCGCGCCGCACTCACGGCCTGCTTGGCACACTGCGCCACGCCGCGTGCGCGGTCTTCAGGAGCCTGCCGTCATGACGATGCCTGTTCGCGCCCGCTGGCGTGGGTTGCCCCGCGCGGTGCGTTGGCCTGTGCTGGCGCTGGTTGCGCTGTATGCAAGCTATTTGCTGTTGGGCAATCTGTTGCTCAACACACCGCTTGGGTCGGCAGCGCTCAACCGCAAGCCGGACAAATTCAGCATGCACTGGGGCCCTGCAGTGACCTGGTGGCCGGGGCGTCTGGTGCTGTGGAATGTGGACCTGCAAGGCCGCTCGACACGTAATAGCTGGAACGTCAGCGCGCAGCGCATGAGCGGGCAGGTGCGGTTGTTGCCGTTGTTGCATCGGCAGTTGCTGGTGCCGGAGTTGCATGCATCCGGCGTGCGCGGTGGGATGCAGGCGGCTGCGCCGACGCCCGGTGCTGCAGCGACGCAAGCGCCGGCGACAGCGCCGAGCACGCAGGTTGCCGCTGCCCCGATGACTGGCGCAGTCGGCACGCCAACGCCAGCGCAAGACAAGACATCTACATCAACGACCAACGCAAAGGTCTCAGCCGGCACGCAGCCGCCCACGCAGATGACTGGCGCGCGCACCAGCACGTCGCAATCCGCCCAGGTCTCTGAACCCCCGGCCAGCACCCTGCCGACTGCTCCGGCCTGGACCCTGCAGTTCGACCGCATCGTCGCCGATCAAGTGCAGGCCTTGACGCTGCGCCAGCTGCACATCGAAGGCGATGGCCAACTGCAGCTGGGCGTGTTCAAACAATTGCGCGGCGGTCCGATGGAGCTGTTTCCCTCGCGTGCGACCTTCGACAATGCGCGGATGCGCTGGGATAACAGCGAAGTGCTGCGCAACGGACAGCTGCGCATCGAAGCCAGCATCGCGCGCCATGCGCCGGACCAGGCGCGCGGGTTGGCACTGCTGCAACTCACCAACGCGCTGGTGGCGGTACATGGCGACACTGCCGCACTGGATGTGACGCGCAATGCGCAGGGCCGCCACACGGTCGCCACGCGCGCCGGCAAAGGCCGCGCAGATGGCGAGTTGCGCTGGACGCGTGGCGCGCTGCAGCCCGGCAGCCAGCTGCAATGGCGCGCGCCGTTGCGCGACAGCGCGCGCGCGCCGGCTGCCTTGCTTGGCGAACTGACAGCGCAACTGCAGGTCGATCAGGACATGCGCTTGCAAGTGCGCATGCCCGAGCCGGCCGATGCCGGGCTGACGCTGGATGCGGATCTGCGCGTACAAGGCCGGCAGCTGCCGCTGCAATCCATGCGCAGCCTGTTGCCGCGTACCTCCGGGCATGCGCGGGTGCACTGGCAACTGGCATCGCTGAGCTGGATTCCGGCGCTGTTTCCGGATGTGGACTGGCTGACGCTGGAGGGCGACGGCCTGGTGGATGCCGATCTGCGGATCGATCGCGGCCAGCTTGGTGCCGGCAGTCGTCTGCAGGTACCGCACGTGCGTGCGCATGTCGGCGTGATGGGGCATGCGATCGATGGGCAGGCCAGTGCCGATCTGCGTGTGGACGCCGATGCCAACGGGCAGTTGCTGCCTGCCCTTGTATTGCAGATGCAGCAGTTTTCGATTGCGCACAGCGATGCGCCCACGCGCCCGTTCGTGCAGGGCCGCGATCTGCGTCTGGATCTGCAAACGCGTGCCGATGCACGCAATCTGGCGACGTTGCGCGATGCTACACGCGCGCATCTTGTGTTCGCCAACGCGCGCGTACCGGATCTGCGCGCTTACAACCGTTATTTGCCGCAGCAACAACTGCGTTTCGATGGCGGCAACGGTGTGCTCAGTGGCGATCTGCAGATCGAACCCGGTGGGCGTATCGGCAAGGGCGGGCTGCGCATCGGTGCGCGTGCGGCGCGGCTGCAGTTTGCCGGCCTCGCACTGCGTGGCGATGTGGATGCAGATCTGCGTCTGCAGCGCGGCGATCTGCGTGCAGAAAATTTCCGCCTCGATGCCAGCACCATCCAGTTGCGCAATATCGGATTCACCGGCCCGGATGGACAACGTCGCGATGGGTGGTGGGCGCGCATCGTGCTCGAAGACACGCGCATGCAATGGCGCAAGCCGATCGGTGTGGATGGGCGCGTGCGCATCCAGGTGCGCGATCTGGCATTCCTGATGTCGCTGTACGCGCGCGATCGCTCGATTCCGAATTGGATGCTCCGGTTGGTGGATGCGGGGCAGGCGCAAGTGACCGGTCGCGTGCATTGGCAGGACGACACCGTCATCGTCGATCGGTTGCAGGCACGCAACGAACGCTTTCAGGTGGATGCACGGCTGCGTTTGCAGGGCACCCAACGCAGCGGCAGCTTGCTTGCCCGCTGGGGGATGTTGAGCGCGGCGGTTGGCTTGCGCGGCGACACGCCGGAATGGCATCTGCTGCGCGCACCGCAGTGGTATCAGGCCCAGCCCGATCTGCTGCGCTGAGGGCGCTGCGCGGCAAGACGGTGTGAAGGAAAAGCGCCAGTTCTGTACTGCCAAGTATTGTTTTGCAGTGCAGCGTGCAAGTGGCGTTCGGGGCGCGCACTATGATCCTGCATCCCGACGTGGGGGAGGGAGCAAAGCCCGCTGGCAGTTCGCTGCAAGCGGGCTTTTTTATTGCCTGAGGTTTGCCGAGTCAAGTCACCGCGATCTGCGCTCAGCGGGAAAAACGCCTGAAGTCAGCCGGCTGGCCCAGGCCAGCCCTGCCTCGTAACGTGCCTCGCAATGGGCAGCATCGGCCGGCAACCGGAAGCCAGTGAGATAGGCCGGCCCGGAGCGCGCGCCTGCACGCGCCGCCGGCATCCGATAGAATGAGATCAATTCTCATTTATCGCCGGACGCCTCGCGGTCCGGGCTCAGCCGTTCAGGAGGTCATCGTGTCGGTCACGCAAGGCGCGCTTCATCAACAGGTGGAGCGCCTGTACACCGACCATCACGGCTGGTTGCAGGGCTGGCTGCGGCGCAAGCTGGGCGATGCGTTCGTGGCCGCCGACCTGGCGCAGGACACCTTCATCAGCGTGATCAATGCCGGTGCGGCCGCCGAGATCCGCGAGCCACGGCCGTTCCTGGCCACCATCGCGCGCCGGTTGATGGCGCACCGGCAGCGCCGCAAGCTGCTGGAAACCAGTTACCTGGAAATGCTGGCGGCGCTGCCGGAAGAAGTGGCGCCGTCGCCGGAGCTGCAACTGCTGGCGCTGGAAGCGGTGCAGCAGCTGGACCAGGCGCTGGACGGCTTGCCGCCCAAGGTGAAAGAGGCCTTTTTGCTGGCCCATCTGCAGGAGCTGAGCTACGCGCAGATCGCGCAGCGGCTGGGAGTGTCCAGCAGCTCGGTCAAGCAGTACCTCACGCGTGCCAACCGGCATTGCCTGTTCGCGCTGTCGGCGTGAGTCGCACAGATGGGTGATGCCGCGTCCCGCAGCGCGCAGTCCCTTGGCGCCCAGCGGCTACTGCTGGCCGGCGGGCAACCGATCAGTGCGCAGGTCGCCGATGCGGCAGCCGAGTGGCTGACGCTGCTGATGTCCGGCAGCGCCAGCCACGCGCAGCTGCAGCAATGGCAGCAGTGGCGCGATGCGCATCCGGATCATGCGCGGGCGTGGGCGCATATCGAATCGGTGACCGGGCGGCTGAAGACGCTGACGCCGCAGGCGGCGTATCGCAGTCTGTCGCCGTATGCCGGTAACAACGGCCAGGCATCGCCGGGGCGGCGCAAGGCATTGAACCTGTTGCTGTGGGGCGGGGTGGCCGGGGCCACCGGCCTGCTGGTCTCGCGCACCGAACCCTGGCAGCGCGTCACCGCCGATTACGCCACCGCAACGGGGCAGCGCCGCGACCTGCAGCTGCAGGACGGCAGCCGCATCACGCTCAATACGCGCAGCGCGATCGATGTGCGTTTCGATGCGCACCAACGGCTGCTGCAGTTGCGTGCTGGCGAAATCATGGTGACCACCGCGCATGCGCTGGGCGCCGGTCACGATGCGCGACCCTTCGTGGTGCGCACCGCCCAAGGCGATATCCGTGCGCTGGGCACGCGCTTTTGCGTGCGCCAGGACGAGGGCGATACGCAGGTGAGCGTGCTGGAAAGCGCGGTGGAGGTGCGCCCGCTTGCGGTCGCGCAGGCCGGCGGGCGCGTACATGCGGGAGAGCAGTGTCGTTTTACCGCCGAGGCGCTCGGCGCCATCGCCCCAGTCGATGCGCAGGTGGCGGCCTGGGTGCGCGGCCAGTTGATCGCCGACGAATTGCGGCTGGATGCCTTCATCGCCGAACTAAGCCGGTATCGCCCCGGGCTGCTGCGTTGCGATCCGGCGGTCGGCGCGCTGCGCGTTTCCGGCGTCTTTCCGCTGGACGACACCGAGCGCATCCTGGCGATGCTGCCCAGCGTGCTGCCGGTGCGGGTGAGCCGGCGCAGCCGGTATTGGGTGACGGTGCAGGCGGCTGGGCAGGGCTGAGGCGCTGCCAAGCCGCGCCTCGACAAAAAAGTTTGCTGCCGGCCTGCCCGATCGCCGCAGTTGCGGCACCTCCACAATGACGGTGTCAGTGCGACACCAACATCTTGTGGAAACAGCATGTCGATCACTGCCCGCCGCGGCCAACGTTTTTCTTCTTCGTTTCAGCGCATCGCCTCGGTGCAGGCAATACAGCGGCCCATCAGCACGGCGATCGCGCTTGCGCTGTGCAGTCTGGCGCTGTGTGCGGGCATGCCCGATGCAATGGCCCAGAACGCAACGGCCACGCAGGATGCGCGGCAGAGTTATCGCATTCCCGCCGGCCCGCTGGCACCGGCGCTGCGCAACCTGGCCGGTTCGGCCAACCTGTTGCTGAGCTTCACCGCCGCGCAGACCGACGGCAAGACCACCGCCGGGCTGGATGGCAGCTACACCGCACCGGCGGCGTTGGCGGCGTTATTGGCCGGTAGCGGCTTGCAGGCGGTGCCGTTGGAGACCGGCGGCTATGTGTTGCGCGCCGCGCCGCGGGTGAGCGCGACCAGGAGCGAGGTGGATGCGTGGTTGCTGCCGACCGTCAAGGTGACCGCGCAGGCCAACCGCAGTGCGGCCACCAGCGGCACCGGCAGCTATACCGCGCGTGCGGTGAGCATCGGCCGCGGCGAGCAATCGCTCAAGGACATCCCGCAGTCGATCAGCGTGGTCACCCGCCAGTTGATGGACGAACAGAACATCACCTCGGTCTACGACGCGCTGGCCAGCACCACCGGCATCACCATCGTGCAGAGCCCGCAGGGCGGCAAGTACATCTATTCGCGCGGGTTCGACATCACCACGGTGCAGTACGACGGCGTGCCGCTCAATCGCGGCATGTACGGCCGGGCCAGCAATTACAGCGCCAACATGGGCATCTACGATCGCGCCGAAGTGCTGCGCGGTGCGGCCGGCCTGCTGCAGGGCGCGGGCAATCCCGGCGGTGCGGTGAACCTGGTGCGCAAGCGCCCGCTGGATGTGCCGGGCGTGAGCGTGATGGTGCAGGGTGGCACGTGGGATCGCTACGGCGCGCTGATCGATGGCAGCGTCAACCTCACCGCCGATGGCGCGTTACGCGCGCGCGGGGTGATCGACTATCAGGATCAGGGCTCGTTCGTGGATGGCGTCACGCGCCGCACGCCCACCTACTACGGCACGCTCGATTACGCGTTCTCGCCGCAGACCCAGCTCAGCCTGGGTGTGAGCTACGAACAGGTCGAAGGCCGGCCGTTCTTCGGCGGCCTGCCCAGCTTCACCGATGGTCGCGATATCGGCCTGCCACGCGAGACCAATCTGGGCGCGCAGTGGAACCGGCAGTCCTCGTCCAACCGCGGGCTGTATCTGGACCTCGACCATCGCTTCAATGCCGACTGGGTGTTCAAGCTCAGTGCGGTGCAGGTGCGCGAGCTGCACAATCTGAAATACGCCAGCTCCAGCCGTGCGATCAATCCGGCCAATGGCACCGGCGCCCTGTTGGCGGCACGCACCATCTCCGATACGGATGCGTTCGGCTTCGATGCCAATGTGATCGGGCATTTCAACGCACTGGGCCGCCGGCATGAGCTGGTACTGGGTAGTAACTTCGCCGAGAACACGGTCGACACCGTCTACGGCACCAAGAACAACTTCCAGACCTTCAACGTGTTCGATCTGCAACGCAATGTGCGGGCGATCAGCGATGACGAAATTTTTGCCAATGCGCGCGAGGCCCGGCACGGCACCTCGCGCGAGTTCGGCCTGTACGGCGCGTTGCGCTGGCAGCTGAGCGACCCGTTGAGAGCCATCGTCGGCACCCGCGTGAGCTGGCACGACACCCAGTGGAACACCACCACCACCGGGCTGTCGCCGTCGCAATCGATCGAACACACCCGCGAGACCGGGCAGGTCACGCCATATGCCGGCCTGTTGTACGCGCTGAGCCCGAACTGGTCGGCCTATGCCAGCTATGCGGACATCTTTCAGCCGCAGAACGCGCAGACCGAAGCCGGCGACATGCTCAAGCCGATGACCGGGGCCAACTACGAGCTGGGCATCAAGGGCGAGTGGCTGGATGGGCGCATCAACACCGCCTTTGCGCTGTTTCAGATCGAGCAGAAGAACCGCGCGCAGGCCGACTTGACCACCAGCCCCACCTGCCGCAACAACGACTTCTGTTACATCGACAGCGGCAAAGTGCGCAGCCGCGGCTTCGATGCCGAAGTGAGCGGTGAAGTGCTGCGCGACTGGAATGTGTTTGCCGGTTACACCTTCAACCGTACGACCTATCTGCAGGATGTCACCAGCCAGGGACAGGCCTTCAACAGCTATACGCCCAAGCATTTGCTACGTGTGTGGACGACGTATCGGTTGCCGGGTGTGTTGCAGGATGTGACCGTTGGCGGCGGTGTCAGTGCGCAGAGTGCGGCGTATCGGCAGATCGGCACCGCCATCGCGCCGATCGAAGGACGTGCGGTGTGGAATGCCTTGGCGCGCTATCAGGTCAACCGGCAGTGGTCGCTGGCGGTCAACCTCAACAACGTGTTCGACAAGCAGTACTACAACACGCTATCCAGCTTCGTTAACGGCCGCTATTACGGCGAACCACGCAATGTGATGGTGACCCTGCGCGGCGCGCTGTAATGCAGGCATCGGCAATGAGATGGTGCGTGGCGATGGCCGCATGAAGGAGGGGTTCCGCCAAAGCATGGCGTGGCTGCATACCTGGTGCGGCCTCACCTGCGGCTGGTTGCTGTGCGCGATTTTCTTGACCGGCACGCTCAGCGTGTTTCGCGACCCGATCACCCGCTGGATGCAGGCCACGCCTGCCTTGCCGAGTGCGAGCACGCACGCGGCGTTGCCGGAACAAGCGCTGGTACCGCGTGCATTGGCACAGCTGCGTCAGCTAGCGCCGCAGGCACGCCTGTGGCGGATCACCTTGCCTGCGCATCCAGGTGAGGCGCTGACGCTGTTCTGGCGTACGCCGGATGGCCAGGGCCAGGCTTCACTGGATCCCGGTAGCGGCGAAGTCTTGCCGTCGCTGTGGGGCCGGCAGACCGAAGGCGGCCGACATTTCATGAGCTTCCACTACACCTTGCACGGCGGCATTCCCGGCTATTGGCTGGTGGGCTGGGTATCGATGTGCGGGCTGATCGCGCTGGTGTCCGGGGTGATCGTGCACAAGCGGATCTTCCTGGATTTTTTCACCTTTCGCCCCGGCAAGGGCCAGCGCTCGTGGCTGGACGCGCACAACGCCACGGCGGTACTGACGCTGCCGTTTCTGCTGATGATCGTCTACACCGGGCTGGCGTATTTCTACACCAGCTACATGCCCGCGCCCTTGCAGGCGGTATATGGCAGCGATGAGGACGCGTACACGCGGTATGCCGATGATCTGTCGCTGGCGTCGCCTGGTGCAGGTGCCGACGACACTGCGCTGAACAGCGTGCCTGCCTATCTGCCGGAATTGGTGCAGCGCGCTGCGGTACTCAACGGGGCGCCTGCGCAAACGCTGGTGATCGAGCGCCCGGATCAAACCGGCAGCAAGCTGCGCGTGATTGCGCCCGTGGCCGACACCGGCAGCTCGCGGCGTCTGCTCAATCCAGCCAATAGCGTGGTGTTCGATGCGAATAGCGGCGCGGTGCTGGAGCAGCATGCAGACGCCTCACGTACCGACGTGCACGCGCAGGATGTGGAAGAGGTCATCAAGACCTTGCATGTGGCCGGTTTTGGTGGCTGGACCAGCAAGTGGCTGTATTTCATCTGCGGCCTGGCCGGCACCTTGATGATGGCGACCGGCACGCTGCTGTTTTCGATCAAGCGGCGTCGGCGCAGCGAGCAGGAGTTCGGTGCGGCTACTGTCGGCATCTATCGGGTGGTGGAAGCGCTCAATGTCGCCGCGCTTGCCGGAACCGCATTGGCGAGCATTGCGTATTTCTATGCAAATCGCTTGGTGCCGGCTGCGAATGCCGAGCGCGTGCAGATCGAAATCCATGCATTCCTATGGGTGTGGATGGCCACGCTGCTGCATGCGCTGCTGCGCCCGCCAGCACGTGCATGGGTGGAGCAATTAGTGGTCACCGCGCTTCTGTGTCTTGGTTTGCCGCTGCTCAATGCGCTGACGACTGGGCAACACGTTGGCGTGTATCTGGCTGCCGGCGATCTGCAGCGCGCCGGGGTCGAGCTGGTCTCGCTTGCGTTTGCTGTGGCGTTTGCGTACGCGTCGTATCGCGCGCATCGCAGTGCCATGCGGCCTGCGCCGGTGCGTGCCAAACGGGACGCCACTGCCGCCATGGATGCGTTGTGAATCGTGCTTCCAGCCCTGCATCGGTAACGCGTGATCGCTGGTCGGTCGCCGGTCGCATGCTGGCCGCCAGTGTCGGTGGCTATGCATTGACCTCCCTCGGCTGCAGCGTGCTGGCGCAGCTGCTGACCCGGTTCGCCGGCGTCTTGCCTGCGTTGGCGGTACTGAGCACGACGTTACTCAGCTTCGTCATCTACACCGTCGTGGTGTTATGGATGTTCCGCGCGCGCAGTGCGTTGCGCATGTGGTTGTGGCTTGGCATCTGCCTGGGAGTGCTGGCTGGCGCGAGCTGGCTACTGCGGAGCACGCCATGGGTGGGCTGATGACTGCGCTGCTGGGCACGGCGCTGTGCCATGCCGGGATGCTGGCGTTGGCCTTGGCGATGCATCGCCATTACGAGCAGCTGACCGGTCGCCGCACTGCACCAGTCACGCAGCGATGGCTGTTGCGCTCGATCGGTACCTGCCTGTTGTTTGCTGCGCTTGTGCTGTGCGTACTCGGTTGGGGCGGCACGGTGGGAACGATGTTGTGGTTGGGGTTTCTCAGCGTGGGCGCGCTGTGGGCGGCGCTGGGCCTGGCGTACGCGCCGCGCTGGAGCGGGCGGCTGGCGTTGCTGCTTGGCTGCGTGGCATGTGTGGTGATTGGCTGGCGCGCGCAGTAGGTGGTGCGGCGTTGGTTGACCAGTGAAGTGAGGTCGGCAATGGCAGTGACGTTGCTCGGATCGAAACGCGCCGAGCCGACCGCACCTCATCGCATGGGAGTTTAGATGCAGTCAAAAGCCTGGTCGGTCGAGGGCGCGATGCCCTCACCGCTCGCGGGACACGCCGTGAATCCGTCCCTGGAGGCTCAGTGGCGGCATCCATGCCGCCACATGGTCCCGCAAGCGGCGAGGACACCGCACCAGAGAGTGAGTCGGTTGCTTTGTTGAAAGCCTGCCCATTGCTTCGCCTGCATTGAGATGCTGTTCGGACGCGCCGTTATCTAAACAGCGCACGTCATGCACTGCTTGCAACCATGCCCTCCGACGCTCTCCACTGGTCCTTGCCCGCCCACCGTCGCGGGACCTTACGCGGCATGGATGCCGCGTAAGAGCCTACATGGACGTACTTGCGGCGTGTCCCGCGATGGTGGGCGGGCAAGGGCCCTGCACAGAAGCCACAGACCACATGTGTTGTAGTTGTGTTGGCCGCTCTAAACACAGCCGGATCAACCGCAGACACGTGCCGCCATCGCGCCGGGATGCCAGAATCCATGCATGTCGCCGCCCATCGTCTCCGTGTCTCCTGCGCTCACCGCTCTGATCGAGCGGGCCGTAGCGCGCGTCCGTCATGCTCTGCCTGCCGACCAGTCCTGGCCGGGCGATGACGTCGACCAGCGGCTCGAAAAAGTCGCGCTCGCCAGCGAGTTTGCACTCGATACCCTGGCGCGCCAGCCGGCGTTGCTGCAGCACCTGGCGCAGCCCGATCCGCCGCCGTTGCCACTGCCGCTGCTCGATCCCGCACAGCCCCAGGCCTGGCCGGCGCAGTTGCGGCGCTACCGCAGCGCGGAATCCACACGGCTGGTGTGGCGCGATGTGCTTGAGCTGGACAGCGTGGACGACACCCTGGCCGGCGCAACCCGCCTGGCCGAAACCTGCTTGCAATGCGGGCTGCAGGCACTGGAGCAGCAATTCCGCGACCGCCACGGCCAGGTGCTTGCCGAAGACGGCAGCGTGCAGCGGCTGGTGGTGTTCGGGTTGGGCAAGCTCGGTGGTGGTGAACTGAATTTTTCCTCGGATGTGGACCTGGTTTACGCATATCCGCAGAGCGGCCAATCAGATGGCGCGCGCCCGCTGGCGGCCGAAGAATATTTTGCACGTCTGGGCCAGCAGCTGGCCAAGCTGCTCGACGAAACCACTGCCGATGGTTTCAGCCATCGCGTGGATCTACGTCTGCGCCCGTTCGGCACGGCCGGGCGGGTGGCCTTGTCGTTCACCGGCATGGACCACTACTTTCAGCGCGAAGGCCGCGATTGGGAGCGTTATGCCTGGCTCAAGGCGCGTGCGGTGGCCGGCGATATCGATGCTGGCGAAGCCTGGCTGGAAACGCTGCGGCCCTTCGTCTACCGGCGCTATCTGGATTTCACCGCACTGGATGGCTTGCGTGACATGAAGGCGGCGATCACCGCCGAAGTGGCGCGGCACGATCGCCTGGACGACATCAAGCGCGGGCCGGGCGGCATCCGCGAGATCGAGTTCCTGGCGCAGTCGCTTCAGCTGATTCGCGGCGGGCGCGAACCGACCCTGCGCGAGCACCGCCTGCTGCCTGCATTGCGGGCGCTGGTCGCCGCAGGTCAGATGGATGCCGACAACGGCGATGCCTTGATCGAGGCGTATCGCTTTCTACGCCGGCTCGAAAATCGTCTGCAGATGTTGCGCGATGCACAGACGCACGCCTTGCCGCAGGCAGCGCTGGATCGCGAACGCATTGCGTTGGGCCTGGGCTATGCGGATTGGTCGGCATTGCTGCAGGCACTGGCCCCGCAACGTGCGTGCGTGGCCGCCGAATTTGCCGAGCTACTGGCACCGCGCGTCCATGCCACCGCGCCCGATGCGCTGGCCGATTATTGGCGTGCGTTACCGCAAGGCGATGCCGCGCCGTTGGCAGGCATCGGCTTGCACGATCCAGCCGGCGCGCATCAGGTGCTGGCCGATTTTGCGCAGTCCTCCGGCGTGCGTGCGCTCTCCGATACTGCAGGCGCACGGCTCGACCGCGTGATGCCGGCGCTGCTGCATGCGGCCACCCGCGCCAGCCAGCCCGATGCCGCCGTGCGGCGCATGCTCGGCCTGTTGCAGGCCACCTTGCGCCGCACCAGCTATCTGGCGCTGCTGGACGAACAACCCAGCGCGCTCGCCCGCCTGGTCGATGTGCTCTCGCGCAGTGCCTTGCTGGCCGAGCGCCTGGCGGCGCATCCGTTGTTGCTGGACGAACTGCTCGACACCCGCATCAGCGGTCCGTTGCCCGACCGCGCCGCATTGCGCGCTGCATGCGTCGACACCTTGCAGATCGACGATACCGAAGCGGCCTTGCGCGAACTCAACGAGCGCCGGCTTGCGTTGAGCTTCCGCATTGCACTGGCCACGCTCGATGGTCGCCAGCAACCCGTGGACAGTACCCAGCAACTGGCCTGGCTTGCCGAGTCGGTGGTACAGACGGTGTTGCAACTGGCGCGCCGCGAATTGGTCGCCGCGCATGGGCAGGTGCCGGGCGGCGCGTTCGCCATCATCGGCTATGGCAGTCTGGGCGGTCTGGAGCTGGGCTTCGGCTCGGATCTGGATCTGGTGTTTCTCTACGATCACCCACGCGAGGTGGAAGCCTCCGATGGCAAGCGGCCGCTGGAAGCCGGACGCTGGTTTGCGCGGCTTGCGCAGAAGGTGATGACACTGCTGGGCGCCGAAACCGGCGCCGGCCGTCTCTACGACATCGATGTGCGGCTGCGCCCGGACGGCGGCAAGGGCGCGTTGGTGTCCTCGCTCGCCAGCTATCGCGACTATCAGCGCGATCGTGCCTGGACCTGGGAGCATCAGGCGCTGGTGCGCGCGCGTGCGGTGGCCGGCGATGCTGCGCTTTGCGAAGCGTTCGCGCAGGTGCGTCGCGAGACGCTGACACGCGTGCGCGACCCCGCACTGCTGCACGAGGACGTACGCAAGATGCGTGCGCGCATGCGCAGCGAACTGGATCGCAGCGATGCCGGGCGACTGGATCTCAAGCAAGGCGCAGGCGGCCTGGTCGATCTGGAATTCCTGCTGCAGGCCGGCGTGCTCGGCCAGGCCGCCCAGCATCCGGCGTTGCTGTTGGCCTGCGCCACGCCCGCATTGATCGACGCGCTGGTGCAGGTGCAGTGGCTACCGGCCGAGAGTGCAGCGCCGCTGCATCACGCCCACGCCACGTTGGTGGAGGCGGGCCTGAGTTGCACGTTGGACCGTCGGCCACGTTTGGTGGTCTCCACGCCTCCGATTTGGGATGCTTGCCAAATTGTTGCAGCGATTGCAGATGCGCAGCAGTTGCGATTTCCGCCAGGAAAAGGCGCCTAAAGACGTCGGCGGAGCCAGCCGTTTCTCTGCAGCGCGGCACGCCCGGCAGTCCTTGTGCGCTACGCATCAGCACTCGCTCGGGTCTAGGCATTTCTGGTCATGGACCTTCCTGCATAGAACGCCTGTGCTGCATCCTTACAGACATTCTCGTAAAACACGTCGGCATCCTCGGTAGTGTAGCCTGCTCCGACGAAGCATCCGCGCGCGATTTCATGCAACGTATGCCTGATGCTGCTCGCATCGTCGTATACAGCATTGAGGCATGCTACCACTACCCCTACATCCTGTTTGGAAAGACGGGGCTCACCACTCATCAAGCGTGCGTGGTTGATGCATGCAACGGCATTTGCGCTGGTGAACGAATCGCCCAACCCGGAACAGTCTTCGAAGCCATTGCCTTGCGCGTTGAGCTTGAAGTGCACGATCGGCAGGCCTTCCATATTCTTCTGCTTCGCCATCTCCATAAAGTCTACAAGAGCTTCGGGTCGATCCTGCAGACGCCTGGACTGGAACTTCGTTTCCAACTGTTGCAATAACGGCCCGGCGAGACTGGTGTTTCTTTTCAATACGCTGATAGACGGATCTTCGAACATCAGGGTCGCATCGATCCTATCTGTTTGCTCCTGCGATAGCAGCCCGTTGGCGATCAGCGTTTTCATGATGACCTTTTCCGGGTGGCCCCAATGCTCCTCGGCGGCATACACCTGACGGAAATTTAGGATCGCTTGGCCGGCAGCGTGTTGTGCCTGCTTGCCAAGTTTGTCGTCGCCCTCCAGTGCACGTTCAAGCAATTCCATGCACTGTTTAAGCGACAACGCTCTGTCGCTCTGGGAATCCTGCTTGAAATGCTGCATGCCGCGATTGATGAAGGGCTGGGTGATTGATCGTGAGGTATATCCGCTTGCACCGGTCTGAGCATTGGGTACGCCGGTCAGAGAGTACTTGTTCTTGGTTTCGTAGAGCGGGCTTCTACTCAGGTCCGGATTGGCCGGGACATGCGTAGCGTACTGGGCAATGCACTCGTCCCTGACGCGCTCGCCCTTGAGGCAGGCAAGGTTGGTGAGCAGCGATTGCCGTGCGTGCTGACTGTCGAAGAGGTGTCCAATATGAACCTTGGTCGCCGCACGGTAGTCGCTCATGGTGGCGAACTGGTTGGACCCGCACGTTTTGATCGGTACGAAGGGACGGCTGTGCGATGCGCGTTCTTCTTCGGTAGCGCTGTGATACCGCGCGTGATAGCTCTCCGCTTTCACGCATGCTTGGTCAAGCCGATCATTGCTGCTAAATCCGGCCTTGCCGTCGCGGAGCGAGGTCGTTGAAAGAAAGAAGTTGTCTGCCACATAGCCTGCGCCAGCGATGCCAAGAGCGTACTTGGCAGCTCGTGTTGCCCACTGTCCACCATGGTCTCTGCCATTCTTTGGTGTGCCGTCCTGCGTATTGGGTGGACGTTGGCTTTGCTGTTTTTGCTTGTTCTTTCGAGTTGGCAACGCTCCCAGTAAGCCTGCTGTCGTTTCTGCACAGGGAGTGGCTGACGCCGACGCGGGCGTGGATAACCCGGAGGAGGTGCCAGGGGTCAGTAGCCGCTGAACTGTGGCCAACGGCAGTGAGGTTTTTGTTCGCATGAGGGGTCTCCTAGAGTGCAGGACGGAAATCAGCGATGCCGGTTGAGTCGATGCTGGGCGGGCCTATGACCGAACGTAATGAACAGAGCGTGCGGGGTAGAGAATTGAGGGGCTTAGCACACGTTTGCGGGTGCCGTCTGGTGGTTTCATCCATCATCGGTCCAGCTCTGTGATTGAAGATGCGGACCGCCCAAACAATTCGGTGTACGCAATCTCTCGTTCCGCCACGTGATAATGAATACGCCCTGCCGCGGTGGAGTCACCTGGATTTGCCTGTACGTAGGATGTCGCTGACCAAACGCGATATGCCGGTGTTCTCGATGGTGCGTGCAACAGTGTGGGCGCATCAACCGTAGTCGACACGTAAACCAAGCGTTTTTGCTCCCAGTTGACTCACGAGACGACTGTGCCGCAGATCTGCGCACGTTTTCATTTCGACTGCGAAGATGTGATGTGATAAGCGAGCAGCCACGTTGTGGCTCGTATTAGGAGCGTGTGCGATCGATGCACTGGCGTTGGATGCAGGCGTACCCGTATCATGTCGATCCAGGTTTGTGCTGCAGTCACCCGCTCGCGCGCGGAGCACTCCGCCACAGCAGTGCGCGGAACGGGCCGAGCAGAAACACGCCCATGCCCAGCTTCACCGCCAGATCGCCGGCCGCCCAGCTGATCCACGGCAGGCCGGCGCCGGCAAAGGCGATGCTCCAGAAGATCGCCGTATCCAGCGTAGCGCTGCAGGTGGTGGCCACGATCGGCGCGCGCCACCAATTGCCATTGCGCAGACGATCGAACACGCTGATATCCAGCAACTGCGCAGCGATAAACGCGCTGCACGACGCGATTGCGATCCGTGGCGTCGCCAGCCAGGTCGACAACACCACTGCGAGCGCAAAGCCGCACCAGGCCACCTTGCGCGCTGCGCGTGGGCCGAAGCGGCGATTGATCAGGTTGCTCACCAGAAACGCCAGCGGATACGAAAACGCGCCCCAGGTCAGCCAATCGTTGATGGGGTACTGCACCAGAATATTGGACAGCAGCACCACCGCGCCCATGGCCAGCATCGCCCACGTCAAGGCACGTGCGGTGAGCGGAGCGAACAGCGTGGGGGATGTGGTGGACATGGCGGGCGGCAGTGAGCGATCAGCGCGAATTATCCGCGCGTTGGCGCATGCGGGCCAGTGCGCGCGGGGCCGCCAGTGTCTGCACCAGTACCACGGCGTGGCTGTTCGGCAGACAGTGGCCGACACGCGCGCGCGCACCGCGCGTAACACCGTGTCCGGAGACGTGAGACGTCAGCGACGCCCCATCGCAGCCGAGAGCTGTTGTACGCAGCGTTCCAGCATCACCAGATCTTGCTGCTGTTCTGTGCGGCCGCTTCTGCGGTCGGCACGAATGCCAACGCGTGGCCCTGTGGCGACTGCACGGTCCAGCCTGCGCCGGCCGGGCTCGGTTGGAAGGTCACCGTCTCGCCAACGTGGAAGCCGGCAGTCGGGTCGTCCTGACGCGCCGGCCAGCGCAGCAGGGCGGTGTTGTCGGCTTGCGCTGGATCCTGCAACTGCACTTCGCAGCCGCCATCGGTGGTTTTCTCCACCGACTTCACCCGCATCGGCGGCAATGGCCCGGCGGAGGCTTTGTTCGATGCATCGCCGAGCGCTTCCGAGCCCCTGCCCACACTGTGGCCGACAGCGATCGACACGAACACAGGTGCAGACACCACCAGGATCGCCGACATCATCGAGGCATCGCCGCGCGTGATCGTGGTCAAGCCTGCGTGGGCCCGCATCGGTTGACCAAACGCGATGGCCAGCAACAGGCCAAGGCCGGCAGATCGAAGAGGGATGTTCATGGAGACGCTCCGTGCGTGGTGACGCTGTGTGGAATGGAATGATCCTGCTGCAGCATGTGGTTTTGCTGCAGGAAATCGAACACCGACTCGACCGTGATCACCGAATAATTGCCGGAGATACGCTCGCTGGCAGGATGGTCGGTGACCGCGGCATTGGCGACGAAGAAACGTGCGCCGATGCGCTTGCTCAGATCGAGATGCAGGCGCGTGGGCTGGTAGCCGTTACGCTTGAGCCAGGCTTGCGCGCTGCGCCGATCCTGCACCGGCGCCGGTGTCGCAGAAGGTGCATCGGTCGCCGCCAGCGCCGCTGCCAGCACTTCGAGCACCCATTGATTGGAGTTCTGATACTCGGTGGAAAACGGATAGGCAATCATGCTGTAACGCGCTTCGTGCAGCGTGTGCGCCAGCGGGGCCGGATCCTGCAACAGCGTGTGTAGCTGCTGCTGCAATGCAGGCGCCAGCACGCCGACGCGCAGATCCGCGTTGAGTGCGCTTTCGCCGATGAAGTTGCTCAGACCTTCGCGATACAGCTCGGAGCTGTCCGATTTGCAGTGATTGAGCAGGTGCTTCACCCGCCAGGTGCCGTCGTCCTCGCGCAACGCGAAGGCCAGATGGCTGTGTTTCAAGCCGTAGCGGCTCAGATCCTGGCCGCCGCGTGCCAGCAGCACCACTTGCGCACCATCCACTGCATCCAGCGCCTGTTGGGTGGACTTGGCCATGTCGAACATCGCCGCCAGCGTGGCCGGTGTCGGGTAATGCGGTGCGCACACCGGCGCGGCAACGGCGGGTAGAGCGACACTCAAGCACATCAGCAACAGCGTTGTTGCAGGCCAGGTGCGTTGTTTGTCTTCCATTTGCATGCGGGTACATCGTCCTTGTGTCTGCCCCGTGTCACTCACGGCCGCGCCATCATACGTGCAGGCGCTCACGTACCAGGATGGCAATGCGTTGGGTTTCGCGCAATGGTTCAAGGTGCGGCTGCGCTGCGAACACAGCGCTTGCCTCGCATAGACGTCCGTGCGCTTGCAGTGCCCGAACATATGTCTCAACCCGCCCTTGTGCCTGATCGGCAAATGCTGCGGCCACCGGTACGCGCGTGGCGCAGGCTTCGGAGAGCAGGTTGACCGAGTCGGCGCTGGCCACGATCGCATCGGCCCAGCCCAGCAGGCCGGCGTATGGATTTGGCCCATCGCGCGTGTCGCACCACAGCAGGCCTGGCAGATCTGCGCACAGCTTGCGCAGCGTCGCCATTGCCTGCGGCGGAGTGCGTCGCGACGTGGTCACCAACAGGCTGCCGCCGACCGCGTGCAGCTGCTCGCGTAACTGCGCGCACAGCGCCGCCAAGGCCGTGGTCGTCCACGGCACGTGTGCGGTGGGGCCGCCGATCAACAGCGCCACGCGCGGGCCGGGCAGGGTGCCGAGCGTGGGGAACGCGGCGCGCCCGGCGGCCAGCCAGGCGTCGTCCACCGGGTGCAGGCTGCCGAGCAGGGTGATCACGTTCGCGCCACGCAGCGCGTCGTGCTCGGGCACGATCAGCAGATCCCAATGGCGCCGGTCCAGGCGCGGGTCCAGGACTTGCACCACCCGGCTACCGCGCGCGCGCAACAGCCGGGTGGCCAGCGCGGCCTGGCGTCCGCAGCCGATCGCCAGCGCCGGTGGCTGCTGCAATTGCCGGGCGAATCCGGGTCCGAACGCGGCCTGGGCGCCTGGTAAAAGGCGCGGCGCAACCCAGCGCCAGGGCGCGCGGGCCTGCAGATGCAGCGCGGTGACCCGCTCTGGCTGCAGCGCACGCGCCAGCGCCTCGGCCTGGCGTGCATTGCCGGCGCGGCCATCGCTGACCGCCCAGGTCAGCGCCATCGTTTCGAATCCGACATAGATTTGTTTCAGATTGAGCGTGTGTTGCAGCAATCGCGTCACTCTACACTGCGGGTCTTCACACCTGGGCCGGTGCCGCACTCTACTGTCGCCCATTCCTTTGCCTTCCGGAGTCTCCATGTCCGACCTGCTCGACGCTGCCGTGCTGGATCAGCTGTTCCGTACAGCCCGCACGCAAAACGCCTTTCTCGACACGCCCGTCAGCGAAGACCAGCTGCGCCAGCTCTACGACTTGGTGAAGTGGGGCCCGACTGCCGCCAACGGCTCGCCGGCACGTTTCGTGTTCGTGACCAGCCCGGAAGGCAAGCAGAAGCTCAAGCCGGCACTGTCCGAGGCCAACGCCGCCAAGACGCTGGGCGCGCCGGTCACGGTGATCGTCGGTTATGACGAGCAATTCCACGAAAAGCTGCCCTACCTGTTCCCGCATGCCGATGCCAAGAGCTGGTTTGAGGGCTCGCGCGATATGCGCGTGTCCGGTGCGTTCCGTAACAGCTCGCTGCAGGGCGCCTATCTGATCCTGGCCGCACGTGCGCTGGGCCTGGATGCCGGCCCGATGTCCGGCTTCGACAATGCCAAGGTAGATGCGGCGTTCTTTGCCGGCACGCCGATCAAATCCAATTTCCTGATCAATCTCGGCTACGGTGACCTGGCCGCGTTGTACCCGCGGCTGCCGCGCCTGAGTTTTGACGAAGCCGCACGCATCGAATAAGCGTGCGTCCCCCTTTCCTGCAGTCCTCGTCCGTCTGCGTTCTGTTCCATCCGCGTTGATCCAATGCGGTCCCTCATCTCAAAGGAGTTTCAATGAAGACCACCCACAAACTGCTGCTGCCGCTCGCCCTGACCCTGGCCATCGCCGCCTGCTCCAAGCCGGCCGACAACGCCGCCGCACCGGCCGCCGAAACCCCGGCTGCCACCGCACCGGCCGATGCCGCTGCTGCCCCGGCACCTGCTGCCGCCGAGTCGACCGCCTCGACCGCGCCGGCCGTGACAGTGGCCTCGGGCACCTACACGCTGGACCCGAGCCACACCGACGTGCTCGCGCAGTGGAGCCACTTCGGCTTCTCCAACCCCACCGCGCATTTCGGCAATGTCGACGGCACCCTGGTGTACGACGCGGCCGACGTGACCAAGTCCACCGTGCAGGTCACCCTGCCGCTGTCCGGCTTGAACAGCTTCACCGCCAAGTTCGACGAACACCTCAAGAGCGGTGACTTCTTCGACGCGGCCAAGTTCCCGACCGCCACCTTCAAGAGCACCAAGGTCGAAGCGGCCGGCCCCAACAAGCTGACCGTCACCGGCGATCTGACCATCAAGGATCAGACCAAGCCGGTCGTGCTGGACGTCACCCTCAACGGTGCCGGCGAGCACCCGATGAAGAAGGTGCCGGCCGCTGGTTTCGACGCCACCACCACCATCAAGCGCACCGACTTCGGCGTGGGCCAGTACGCCCCGAACGTCAGCGACGAAGTGAAGATCCGCATCACCACCGAAGCCCTGCAGGCCAAGGCCGGTGACGCTGCTGCTGCGAAGTAATTCGCTACAAAGGTAATGCATCGGTGTGCGTGATCGCACCGATGTGTGGAACGCAGAAGCCGGCCGATTGGCGTCATGCGGTTCACTAAAGAAAAAACGGCGCCTCTCCATCTTGGTGGGAAGCGCCGTTTTTTTTGGGCGTTGCGGTCGAGGGTGCGGTGCCCTCACCGCTCGCGGGACACGCCGCAAGTACGTCCATGTAGGCTCGGTGGCGGCATCCATGCCGCCACACGGTCCCGCAAGCGGTGAGGACACCGCACCAGAGAGTTGGTCGGTTGTTTGATGAAAGCCTACCTGTTGACCGCGTTGCGTTTTGCGTTGCGAAGCTGATCGGCCGCAGCGTTGTCCAAGTAACACACCATGCCTTGCTTGCAACCATGCACACCGACCATCTGGACTGGTCATTGCCTGCCCACCGTCGCGGGACCTTACGCGGCATGGATGCCGCGTAAGAGCCTACACGGACCTACTTGCGGCGTGTCCCGCGATGGTGGGCGGGCAAGGGCCCTGAGGCAAATCCACAGATCAACAGCCGTCTGCCCGGCAAACGCTGCACCCAGAGCCGCCATGCTGTCCGTTAGTGCGGAGCTGATTCAGCCTTCCAATATCCCTTCGCGCGCACCGACTCCTTGTCCACTCCGTGGTGCTCTTCGAGAAACTTGCGCATGGCGCGGGCACGCATGGATTCGGTGCCGATCCAGTAGAAGGTATCGCCGTCGTGCGGCTCGTAATCGCGCAGGCTGTCTTCCAACAAGGTGCTGTTGGCCGCATCGAAGCCGTTGCGTTCCAGCCAGTACACGTCCACGTCGGCGGCGCTGAGCAGCTCCTGGCGTTCTGCGGCATCGGCGATTTCGATAAAGACTTCTGCATGCATGTCGGCAGGCATGGATTCCAGCCAGCGGCCGATCGCGGGCAGTGCGGTTTCGTCGCCGATCAGCACGTAGTGGTCGTAGTCGTCGGCGACCAGAAACGAGCCGCGCGGGCCGCCGATTTTCAGCGTGTCGCCGGGTTGTGCGTGCGCTGCCCAGCTGGTGGCCACGCCGTCGCCGTGCAGCACGAAGTCGATGCTCAGCTCGCCGCTCTGCGGGTCGAACAGACGCGGCGTGTAATCACGGCCGGGCGAGGGCAGGGCGCCTTCGTCATAGCGCGGGCCTTCCGGCGTCATCGTCGGCAGCACGAAGTTGCCATCGGCATTGGGGAAGAACAGTTTGACGTGATCATCCGGTGCATCGCTTTGAAAGCCGGCCAGTTCGTTGCCGCCAAACACGATGCGGCGCATCTGCGGGGTGATCGATTCGCAGCGCAGCACCTGCACGGAGCGCAGGCGCGAGTCGCGGCGGATTTGGGTGTTGGTGTGGGTTGCCATGGGGGAATTGTTCCTGGATTGCCGGGCGTATGCGCGATAGGAATAAGTGGGGAGTAACTGGCAAAACTGATGGCGCAATAAACGATCAAATAAACCAGCTAGGCAAATAAACCAGCTAGGAGAAGCTGCTATTAGCAATCCCTTCTCCCATCGGGAGAAGGTGCCCCGCAGGGGCGGATGAGGGTACGGGCGAAACCTCATGCAGTTGGAGAGATGCACTAGGTAGATGCTTTGGAATTTGCAGAGTTATGAACTCACAGAGCAACGCATGTGCCGCGGTTCATGCACGTCACTGACGCGCGCAACGCGAACACTGCGATGACGTGTCACTGCTGCAAAGCGCAATCAAGCTCGCATCGGCCGGCTTCGGATCACAGTGATAGGGGCACTTAGCCGTCGTCGCGCTCCATGCCGTCAGCGGCGGCGTTGAGTAGCGCAGCGATGCGTGCGGTTTCTGCTTCCGTCCACTGCCCGTGCCGCGCAAACAGGCCGTGTTTGATGCGGTGGATCGCCTCGCGGATCGGTGCCGGTGTCTGTGCCTTGATCAACTCGCGTGCGCGGCGATGCGTGCGTGCCAGCGCCGCGTCGAGTGCGTCGCGCTGCTGTGCCACGTGCGTGCGGCCGGCCTCGGTGACCTGATAGCGCTTGCGGCCGTCATCCAGAGCGGTCTGCACCCAGCCGTCGGTTTCAAGCTGAGCCAGCGCCGGGTAGATCGCGCCGGCACTCGGGGTGTACAGCCCTTTGAACAACGCGGCGATCTGCCGCATCAGCTCGTACCCATGCCGCGGCTGTTGCTCGATCAGCGCTAGCAACAACAAACGCAGATCGCCATGCCCCAACGGCCGCGAGCGTCCGCTTGTGCCGCGCTCGGGCGCTGGATCGGAAGCGAGATCAGCGTCTGCGGAGACGTCGTCAGGTAGAGGACGCGTGTTCATTCGATATATCGAAGCATGGCGAAACGATATATCGAATTCGCGCTGCTCGCAAGCGCTGACGCACGCGAGATCGCCTGGGCGTGCGCCTTCTCTTCCCGATGGGCCTCGCCCGGCCGGTCCAGCACCACGCCGTCGACCACCGTGCCCACGCTAAGCAGAGCAAGGACCAGTCGGCCCGGTGCCGAACGACACCAAAGTCGACTTGCACCAAAGCCGGCCAACACCGACGCCGAACGACCTCAAAGCCGATCCACACTAAGGCCGACTAACCCCGAACCATGCTGAGCCGCGACTAGACAACGTAATTCTTCATAATTACGATGTAATTACTCCGACATTACGGGCCTAGCCCGATGAGGCAGCCGCATGAGTCGACAGTGGGACACCCAGGCCGAGAGCCGGCGCCAGCGCTTGCAGCGCGCCGCCCCGCTTGCGCCGCAGGGGCGTGTGGTGGCGGCCAGCGATGTCGTGGCGCTGCTGGAAGCGGTGATCGAGCCCGGCGACCGCGTCTGCCTGGAAGGCAACAATCAGAAGCAGGCCGACTTCCTGGCGCGCTGCCTCACCGAAGTGGACCCGGCGCGCGTGCACGACCTGCACATGGTGC
Source organism: Xanthomonas hortorum (assembly GCF_040279205.1). Taxonomy (GTDB): domain Bacteria; phylum Pseudomonadota; class Gammaproteobacteria; order Xanthomonadales; family Xanthomonadaceae; genus Xanthomonas; species Xanthomonas hortorum_F. The sequence goes on along the minus strand of NZ_JBEOLS010000004.1, from coordinate 32,860 downwards.
AATCGGTGTTGTCACTGCCCGCGCATCTGGACGTGTTCGAGCGTGGCATCGCCAAGCGGCTGGATTTCTCATTCTCGGGCCCGCAGGCCGCGCGCCTGGCCGGGCTGGTTGGCGAGGGCCGCATCGAGATCGGCGCCATCCACACCTATCTGGAATTGTTTGGCCGCTACTTCATCGACCTGACCCCGCGCATCGCGCTGGTCACCGCGCAGGCCGCCGACCGCCACGGCAATCTCTACACCGGCCCGAATACCGAAGACACGCCGGTGATCGTGGAGGCCACTGCATTCAAGAGCGGCATCGTGATTGCGCAGGTCAACGAGATCGTCGACACGCTGCCGCGCGTGGATATTCCCGCCGATTGGGTGGACTTCGTCACGCAGGCGCCCAAGCCCAACCATATCGAACCGCTGTTCACCCGCGACCCGGCACAGATCTCCGAGATCCAGGTGCTGATGGCGATGATGGCGATCAAGGGCATCTACGCCGAATACGGTGTCAACCGGCTCAATCACGGCATCGGCTTCGATACCGCCGCGATCGAATTGCTGTTGCCCACCTACGCCGAATCGCTCGGGCTGAAGGGCAAAATCTGCCGGCATTGGGCGCTCAATCCGCATCCGGCGCTGATTCCGGCAATCGAATCGGGCTTCGTCGAATCGGTGCATTCGTTCGGCTCGGAACTGGGCATGGAGCAGTACATCGCCGCGCGCCCGGACATCTTTTTTACCGGTGCCGACGGCAGCATGCGTTCCAACCGCGCGCTGTCGCAGACCGCGGGGTTGTACGCCTGCGACATGTTCATCGGCTCCACTTTGCAGATCGATCTGCAGGGCAATAGCTCCACCGCCACGCGCGACCGCATCGCCGGCTTCGGCGGCGCGCCCAACATGGGCTCGGATGCGCGCGGTCGCCGGCATGCCAGCGACGCCTGGCTCAAGGCCGGGCGCGAAGCCGCACGTCCAGGCGAGATGCCGCGTGGACGCAAGCTGGTGGTGCAGATGGTGGAAACCTTCCGCGAGCACATGGCGCCGGCCTTCGTCGACAAGCTCGATGCCTGGGAACTGGCCGAGCGCGCCAACATGCCCTTGCCGCCGGTGATGATTTACGGCGACGACGTCAGTCACGTGTTGACCGAAGAAGGTATCGCCAACCTGCTGTTGTGCCGTACGCCGGAAGAGCGCGAGCAGGCGATTCGCGGCGTGTCCGGTTACACCGCCGTCGGTCTTGGGCGCGACAAGCGCGCGGTCGAAAACCTGCGCGATCGCGGTGTCATCCAGCGGCCGGAAGACCTGGGCATTCGGCCACGCGATGCCACGCGCGACCTGCTCGCTGCGCGCACGGTCAAGGATCTGGTGCGCTGGTCCGGTGGGTTGTACGACCCGCCGAAACGTTTTCGCAATTGGTAGGGGCACAGCATGGAAACCCTGCGGTATCGCTTCGATGGCCAGCATGGCGCGCGCGCCGGGCTGGAACATGCGCTGGTCGGTGTGGTGGCCTCCGGCAATCTGGAAGTGCTGGTCGAGCGCGTGCCGCTCGATGGCGCGATGGAAATCGAGATCCTCACCGCCGCGCGCGGGTTCGGCACGATCTGGCAAGCGGTGCTGGACGATTTTGCCGCACGCCATCCACTGCGCGATGTGCGCATCAGCATCAACGATGTCGGCGCCACGCCGGCGGTAGTGAGTTTGCGCCTGGAGCAGGCGATGGATGTCTTGCAGGGAGCCGACGCATGAGCCGCCCCTTTCACCCCGTAGGAGCGCACCCGGGCGCGACCGGCGCTCCCGGTGACGCTTCGGTCGCGCCCAGGTGCGCTCCTACGCGAGCCATCGTGAGCCGCACATGAGCACCACCACTCATCTCGTAGGAGCGCGCCTGAGCGCGACAAGCTTTCTCGGTAACGCCCCGGTCGCGCACAAGTGCGCTCCTACGCATGTCGTCGGGAGATACGTATGAGCACCACCATCCCCATGGCCGAGCGCAGCTATTACGAAGCCGATGCGCGCGAGCGTGTCGACGGCTTGCTGGACGCCGGTAGCTTCCGCGAATTCGTCGGTCCACGCCGCCGCCTGATCAGCCCGCATCTGGCCCAGCTCGACACGCCGGGCGCGTTCGATGACGGCATCGTGGTGGGCGAAGGCACGCTGCGTGGGCGCAACGTGTTGATCGCCGCGCAGCAAGGCGCCTTCATGGGCGGTGGCGTCGGCGAAGTGCATGGCGCCAAGCTCACCGGCCTGCTCGAACGCGCCGCAAAAACGCAGCCGGATGCGGTACTGCTGCTGCTCGACACCGGCGGCGTACGCCTGCACGAAGCCAATGCCGGGCTGATCGCCATTTCCGAAATCATGCGCGCCACGCTGAGCGCACGCGCTGCCGGCGTGCCGGTGCTGGCCTTGATCGGCAGCGGCAACGGCGCCTTCGGCGGCATGGGCATCGTGGCGCGCTGCTGCAGCGCGGTGATCATGTCAGAAGAAGGCCGCCTGTCGTTGTCCGGCCCGGACGTGATCGAGACCGTGCGCGGCGTGGAAGAGTTCGACGCGCGCGATCGCGCACTGGTGTGGCGCGTCACCGGCGGCAAGCACCGTTATCTGCTCGGCGAAGCGCAGACCTTGGTCGCCGACCGTATCGCGGCATTCGCCAACGCGGCTGCCCATGCGCTGGACACACTCGCCGAGCCGGAAGGCGAGGCCGCATTGCAGGCACTGGACCTTGCGCAGCAGCAGTTGTCCAAACGCATCGAGGCCTACGGCGATTGCCGCGATGGCCTGGAGATCTGGCAGCGCCAGGGCATCGTCGATGCGCAGCGCCTGCCGTTGCTGGACACCGAGGCCTTCCTCGCTGCCACTGCCGACCGGAGCATTCCATGGAACTGAGCCAACTGCTGGATCAGCTGTTTCCGCTCGGTCACGCCATCGCGCGCAACGACGATGTGCTCACCGGCAGCGCGATGACCGCTACGGGCGAGGTCACCGTGATCGGCACCGCCAACAAACTGGAAGTCGGTGTGGACCACGCACTGGCATTGGCCGCCACCGTGTTGGCGAGCACCCGTGCACATCCGCAACGGCCGATCGTGATGCTGGCCGACACCGCCGGGCAACGGCTCGCGCGCCGCGACGAACTGCTCGGCATCAACGGCTATTTCGCGCATCTGGCACGCGCGCTGGATCTCGCGCGCAAGCGCGGCGCGCGCCTGGTCACGTTGGTGTATGGCGAATCGGTCAGCGGCGGCTTCCTCTCGTTCGGCCTGATGGCCGACCATATCCACGCCTTGCCCGATGCACAGATCCGCGTAATGGATCTGCGTGCGATGGCACGTGTGACCAAGCAATCGGTAGACACCTTGCAGGTGCTGAGCAAGAGCTCGCCGGTATTCGCGCCGGGTGTGGAAAATTACGTGCGCATGGGCGCGGTGGAGTCGTTGTGGGAGGGCGATCTGGCGCAGGCGTTGCTCGATGCATTGGTCACGTCCAGCGACGGCGACCAACGTCGTACGCTTGGCGCACAACGTGGCGGCCGCACGTTGGCGCGCGATGTCGCCGCCGCCGTGGCAGCCGGAGAGGCCTGAGCATGTCCGGCCGCCACGCACTGGTGTGGTTGCATCCCGACGCGCGCTGGCAGGCGTTGACGCCGGGTGCGCAACCGCGCCTGCAGCAGTGGTTCGCTGCCGGCCTGCCAGCGGTGGTGGCGCGTGGTGACGGCAGCGAAGTGCCCGGCACACTGCGGCTCGGCGTGCCGTTGCCGCCGAGCGAAGGCAAGCAGCGTCTGGCGCTGACAGCCCATGTGGCCGACATCGCACGCAGCACCGCACCGCTGCTGTTGGACGCAGTGATCGCACACGCGCCCACCGACATGCAGCCGGCATTGCAGGCCCTGCTAAAGCAGACCCATGCCAACGCATTACAGCCACGCGTGTTCGGCAGCTTTGCATGGCAGGCACTCACCGGGCTTGCGTATGTGCACGCACAATCGGATCTGGACTTGTTGTGGTACGTCGACACGCCTGAGCAGGCGCAGTCGGTGGTGACACTGCTGCAACGCTGGGAACAACGCCATGGCCTGCGCGCCGATGGCGAATTATTGCTGGCCGACGACGACACCGCAGTGAACTGGCGCGAATATGCCGGCAGCGCGCAGCAGGTGTTGGTGAAATCCAATCAGGGCTGCCGGATGGCGTCGCGCACCGCGTTGTTTCCTGTGTGGAGCGCGGCATGAGTGCGCTGGCGAAAGATGTTGCCGATGCCAAGGCCGAGGCCGCATGTATGCATGGCGATATTCAACATCGTGCATCGCTGCAGGGCACATCGCGTCTCACCAGCGGCATGGCAAGTCCACTGGCGCACCGACTCGGCCGCCTTGCAGTGCTTGCCTTGCACGCAGAACTGGCCTGCGCACCAAAGCCTGGCCTGGTCACCCCATTCGATACCGGTAGCCACACCGATATGGACGCGGCCACCTTCCTGCGCAGCCTGTTCGCGTTGCGCGGCTACTTTGTCGCGATTGCACAAGCCGGCATCGACAACGCCCCGTTCGCACACTTGCGTCAGCTCGGCATCGATGCCGAAGCGGCGATGCTGCGCGCCACCGGCGGCATCAACACCCATCGCGGTGCGATATTCAGCCTCGGCCTGCTCACTGCGCAGGCGGCGCGCTTGCGTGTTGCGCACGGGCGCTGCCCCACTGGTGAAGCGGTCTGCAACGCGGTACAGGTGTGGGGCGATGCATTGCAATCTGCGCCGCTGAATCCGCACAGCAATGGTCAGCGTATGCGTGCGCAGTATCAGGTCAGCGGTGTGCGCGAGCAGGCCGCAGCCGGCTACCCGCTGTTACGCCAAGTCGCGCTGCCGTGCCTGCGCGCTGCGTTACATAGCGGCGCCACGCGCGAGGCTGCATTGGCGCAGACGCTGATGCAGTTGGTCAGCGAAGTGGACGATCTGAATCTGCTGCATCGTGGTGGGCAGGAAGGGCTGGCCTACGCACAAGCGCAAGCATGTGCCTTCCTCACCGACGGCGGCATCGCGCAACCGCAGTGGCGCGATTGTTTGAACTCCATCGGCGAGCAATTCGTCGCACGCCGTCTGAGCCCGGGCGGCAGCGCCGATCTGCTAGCCTGCGCCTGGTTTCTGCACTTGCAGGAACGCGCATGACGCTCGCCGTGCTCTGTCCGGGCCAAGGTGGTCAACACGCCGAGATGTTTGCGCGTGTCGCCGATGCACCCGCTGCGGCCAGCGTGCTCGCTGCCGCGACCAAGCTGCTCGGTGCATCAGCGCAAACGCTGGCCGCGGACCCAAACCGTTACGCCAATGCCATTGCACAGCCACTGGTGTGCGCTGGCACGCTGGCGCAATGGCAGGTGCTGCAGACGCAACTACCCACGCCGTTGCTGGTACTTGGCTACAGCGTCGGCGAGCTCGCCGCGCATGCGGTAGCCGGCAGCATGGACATCGATACCTGCCTGCAGCTGGCCGCCACCCGCGCACGCCTGATGGACGCGGCCAGCCCGGACAATGCCGGGTTGATGGCGGTGGTCGGCTTGCCACTGCGCGCACTCGAAATGCTATGCCAGACCCATGGCGCGGCACTGGCCATCATCAACGGCGACGACCACGCCGTGCTCGGTGGCCCGCACGCTGCGCTGCAGGCACTTGGCGATGCCGCACAGGCGCAAGGCGCGCGCATCACGCTGCTGCCGGTGAGCGTGCCGGCGCATACGCCGTGGTTGCGCGCGGCCGCAGACGCATTCGCCATCGCTTTGAAAAACGCAGAAATCACTGCGCCCAAGCTGCGCGTGCTGGCCGGTATCGATGCACGTGCAGTCACCACGCAGGCATTGGTGATCGACACGCTGGCCGCACAGATTGCGCAGACCGTGCGCTGGTACGACGTGCTGGTGCAGGCCGCAGAGCGCGGCGCACGCGTGTTTCTCGAACTGGGGCCAGGCAGCGCATTGGCGCGCATGGCGCGGGAGGTATTGCCGGACTGCGAGGCGCGGTCGGTAGACGAATTCAACAGCACCCAAGGTGTTGTCGAGTGGGTCAACGCCGCGTGCGAGCGCGCGGCATGAGGTAACGCTAGGAGAGGCCAGCAATGCATAGCGAGCAGGCAACCGCCTGGCAGCTGCGCATCGGTGTTGTTGGCCGCTCCTGGTGTCTGACAGGGCGTGACCCTTGGGTGGCGGGTGGCCATCCGTGCTGTACGCGTATCAGGTGTCTGGGAGGGCGCATGACCCCGCAAATTGCAACGATTCTTGGCTTGGTGATCATGTTCATCGTCGCCACCGCATTGCCCATCAACATGGGTGCGGTGGCTTTCGCGCTGGCCTTCATCATCGGCGGCGTGTGGGTGGGGCTGGATGGCAAGGAGGTGCTGGCCGGCTTTCCGGGCGACCTGTTCCTGACCCTGGTCGGCATCACCTATCTGTTCGCCATCGCGCAGAAGAACGGCACCATCGATCTGTTGGTGCACTGGGCGGTGCGCGCGGTACGCGGGCGCATCGTGGCGATCCCGTGGGTGATGTTCGTCATTACCGGGTTGCTGACTGCATTCGGCGCGCTCGGGCCGGCGGCAGTGGCGATCATCGGGCCGGTGGCGCTGCGCTTCGCCAAGCAGTACCGCATCAACCCGTTGATGATGGGCCTGCTGGTGATCCATGGCGCGCAGGGCGGCGGGTTTTCGCCGATCAGCGTGTATGGCGGCATCACCAACAAGGTGGTGGAAAAAGCCGGGCTGGACGTCACCGAGATGGCGGTGTTTCTCACCAGTCTTGGTTTCAACCTGATGATGGCGATCATCTGCTTCTGTGCGTTCGGCGGGCTCAAGCTGATGCGTCGGCAAGAGGTGTCGCTGGCGGATGCGCAATACGTGCCAGTGGCCGATGACCAGGCCTCCAAACGCCCATTTGCGATCGAAGGGCATGGCTCCTTGGTCGCCGCTGGCGGCGGTACATTGTCGACCAATCCGCTGGCGCTGGAGGCTGTCGCCATCACCCGCGATCGCTTGATCACGCTGGTGGGTTTGCTGGGGTTGGGCATCGCCGCATTGGTCTACAACCTCAATGTCGGTCTGGTCTCGATCACCGTTGCGGTGGCACTGGCTTTGATCTCGCCCAGCGCGCAGAAAGGCGCAGTGGATGGCATCAGCTGGTCCACGGTGCTGTTGATCAGTGGTGTGGTGACCTATGTTGCGGTGCTGGAAAAGGCCGGCGCGGTGGATTACATCGGCACCGGTGTCTCGCATATCGGCATGCCGTTGCTGGGTGCGCTGCTGGTCTGTTATGTCGGCGGCATCGTGTCCGCGTTCGCATCGTCCGCAGCCGTGCTCGGCGCCACCATTCCGCTGGCGGTGCCGTTCCTGATGCAGGGCCAGTTGGGTGCGGCCGGGGTGATCTGCGCGCTCGCCGTGTCCTCCACCATTGTCGATGTCAGCCCGTTCTCCACCAACGGCGCGCTGGTGGTGGCTTCGGCTGCGAAAGAGGAGCGCGACGCGCTGTTCCGCCGCTTCCTGGTCTACAGCGGGCTGGTCGTGTTGTTGGGGCCACTGACGGCGTGGCTGCTGTTCGTGGTGCCGGGCTGGCTGTGAGCCGGCACGCGCACAGCGGCGGAGTGGGGCGCCCCCGTAGAATGGGCGCCCCCGCTCCACTGCCGACGACCTGCCCGCCATGACCCTCGCCCCTGATTCGCGCACCGCCAAAAAGCGCGTACCGCTGTACGAGGAAGTGGCCGAGCGCCTGCGCCAGAAGATCTACGACTACGCGTTGCCGCCGGGCGAGTGGATCGATGAGCCGGCGCTGGCCGAAGAACTCGGCATCAGCCGTACTCCGCTACGCGAGAGCCTCAAGCTGCTCGCCGCCGAAGGCCTGGTGCAGCTGGACGCCGGCCGCGGCAGCCGGGTCACGCGGTTGACGCTGGAAGACCTCAACCAGCTGTTCCCGGTGATGGCGATGCTCGAAGGTCGCTGCGCCCACGATGCGGTCAAGCGCATCGACGCGGCCGGCGTGCAACGCCTGGAAGACCTGCACGCGGCGATGGAAACCGCCGCCGCCGCCGGCGACCTGGCCGAGTACTACCGCAATAATTATCTGATTCATGAAACCGTGCAGCAGTACGCCGGCAATCCGTGGTTGATCCGTGTCACCCACGATCTGCATCGCATCCTCAAGATGCATCGCGGTCGTCAGCTGTTGACGCCGGGACGCATGGCGCAATCGTTGGCCGAGCATCGTGCATTGATGGAGTGCGTACGGCGCGGCGATGCCGAGGGCGCAGAACGCACGATGCACGGGCATCTGCTGAGCCAGGGCCAGGCCTTGGCGGCGTATGTGGCAGCGGGCGGCATGTTGAATGTGCCGGCACCCTTGCCGCGGGTCGGCGGGGTGTAGAGCCGCCGTGGCGAACCGCTTAAAGCAGCTGGCTTGATCCCAATAGCGCCTGACGCTCCCACCCTTCTCCCTCCGGGAGAAGGTGCCCGAAGGGCGGATGAGGGTACGTCCGCACGTAGCAGTGGGAAGCTCTTGCTCTTGCGAATCCCAAATCCCAAATCCCAAATCCCAACCATTGAAAAACCGGGCTACTGCACACCCAACCCAAGCAACCCGTCCACACGTTCAATCAACTGCGTCCCAGCCAACCCGGCAAACACCTCCGGGTGCGCATAGCCCCACGCCACCGCAGCAAACGGTAAGCCCACCACTTGCGCCGCTTCCCAGTCGGCGACCTGGTCGCCCACATACACCGCCTGCGCTGCGGTATGTCCAGTGGCGCGCAACACGCGACGCAAGGCGCGCTGCTTGCCCAGTAGATGCGCACCACCATCGATCACGGCGAACTTCGCGCTCAAGTCCTTACCCAAGGCGCGTTGCACATTCTCCACCGAGTTGGACGACACCACGGCCAGACGCGTGCCTTGCGCATGCAGCGTCTCCACTACGTCGCCAATGCCGTCAAACAACGCCATCGGCGGGGCGGCGCGCATCAGGCGGATAAAGTCGGCGGCCACCAGCGGCACGCGCCAGGCACGCAACCTGGAGGCTTTCAACAGCTCCCGCGTACTCAGCCGGCGAGCATCCTCCACCTCGTGCGCTTGTGCCGCACGGAAACCGTGCCGCTCGGCCAGCACGCGCTGCGTGCTCAAAAAGAAACCGAACGAGTCGGCCAGCGTGCCGTCGAAATCGAAGATGATCAGTGCGGGCATTGCAGCGCAGGTATCAGGGCGTCATAGCCTACCCAATGCCGCTGACGCGCCATACGCACACATGTCACTACATGTGCGCGCAGGCGATGCCGCTTACACTTCGGCGAAGTGCGGCAAGATCGGGTTGTCGCCGTCGGCGTGCTGTTCGATGACCTTGCGCTGCATCGCGGCCAGGTAGGCATCCAGCTCTTCGGTGGAGGCGAACACATCGCTCAGCGGCACTGCCTTGACCATGTCGAAGACCTTGCGGATCTGCGGCTGCGGGTTGGTCACCAGCACCTTGCCCTGGCGCGTTGCCAGGGTCTTGCGCGCCTTGAAGATGACGCGGATGCCGGCGCTGGAAATGTATTCCAGTGCGGTCAGGTCCAGCACCAGGGTAACGATGGTGGTGCCCAGCAGTGGCGACAGCGCCGCCTCCAGGTCCAGATAGGTATGCGTGTCCAGGCGCCCGGTCAAGATGACGCGTTGACGGGTGTCTTGCGCCGGATCGATGTGGATGGCGAGCGTGGTCATGGCAGTGCCTCGGGGACAGGGGCGTACGGATGCAGCAAGGTGATACGCACGACGTTATATGCACCATCGCGACGGTAGTCGATGTGATCGGCGAACTGATGCACCAAAAACAACCCCAATCCGCCGATCGGCCGATCGTCGAGCGCGGCGTCCAGCTCCAGTTCCGGCAGCGCACGCGGGTCGAAGGCGCTGCCCGGGTCGCTCAGCTCCAGCACCAGCGCCTGCGCGTCCAGCTGCAGCTGCAGGCGTAAGGGCTGTTCGGCGCATTGGCCGTGGGTGAGCGCGTTGCAGCCGAGTTCTTCCACGATCAGCCGCACCTGGCCGATGCGCGCTTCGTGCAGGCCTTCGCGCATCAGCGAGTCTTCCAGCGCGTCGTTGGCGCCGGCCAGTTGGGCCAGCGACGGCGCGATGGCCAGTTCGAGCTTCATCCGGTCGTTGCCTTTCCGGGACCGTCCCGGCCAGCGTCTGCCACCGGCTCAGCATGCTCCTGGCGCAGCCGGATCGCCAGCAGCGTGATGTCGTCGTACGCATCGGCCTGGCCGGTGAACCCGGCGATGTCGTCGATGACCGCCTTGCACTGTGCCGCCGCGCTACGGCGCGGATGCAGCGCGGCCAGCAGCCGCTCCAGCCCGTAGCTGGCGCCGTGTTCGTCCATCGCCTCGGTCACGCCATCGGTATAACCCAGCAGGGTCTGCCCGGCGCGCATGCGGCCCTGCAGCACCGGGTAGGCCAGCTGCGGCTCGATGCCCAGCGGCGCACCGGTTTCCAACGGCAACGGCTGCACCGTGCCATCCAGGTCGATCAACAGCGGCGGCTCGTGCCCGGCGCTGGCCAGCCAGTATTCGCCGCTCACCACGTTGATCACCCCGCACAGCACGGTGGCAAACATGCACGGCTCGTTGTTCTCGGCCAACCGCGTGGAGGCGGCGATCAAGATGGCGTCCGGGCGCGTGTGCCGGCGCGCGGCGATTTCCAGCACGCTCACCGCGCGCGCCATGAACAAGGCCGCCGGCACGCCCTTGTCGGAGACATCGCCCACCACAAACCACAACAGCCCCGGCTCGGTCTCGATGAAGTGGTAAAAATCGCCGCCCACCGCCTTGGCCGGTTCCAGCCAGGCGCAGGTTTCCAGATGCGAGTTGGCGCGGTCGAAGGTGCGTCCGGATGGCAGCATCGCCTGCTGGATCTCGCGCGCAATCTGCAGCTCGCTGTACATGCGTTCGCGCGCAGAGGTCATCTCGCCGATCTGCGCGATATGGTCGCGGATTGCACCGCGTGCACTATCGAACGCACGCGCCATCACGCCCACTTCGTCATCGCGTTCGATATGCCGCAGCGGGTACTCGAATTCGCCACGGCGAAAATGCTCGGCGGTGTCGGTCAATTCCTCGATCGGCCGCGTCAAGGTGCGCGTGATCCGCCCCATCAACCACCACCACACCGCCGCGCCCAGCAACGCCGCCAACGCCACCCATGCGGCCAGCCAGTTCAGGCCGGCCAGCACGTAGTTTTCCGATGCGGACAGCACGAAGGTCCAGCCGCTGCGTCCCACCGCCGCGCTATGAGTCAGGAAACGCTCGCCATCGGGAGCGGTGTGCGAGAACGAGATCGGCTGACCCGCCGCCACTGCGCGCTGCAGCGGAGCCAGATCCGGGCGCGAACGCGCCACGTAGGTAGCGAGCGTGTCATGCAGATTGAGCGCGGGGTCAGGGCTGAACATCACCATCCCCTCCGGCGACAACAGCATCGGCCGGATGCTGATGTCGTGCGGCAGCTGGTCGATGATGGCGCGCAGATGTTGCAGCGGCAGATCCACGCTCACCATGCCCACCGGCGCCGCATCCACCGCATCGCCCGGCCGGTGCAGCGGCAGGTTGTAACTGGTGTACAACTCGCTGCCGCCATTGGTGTTGATATACGGCTCGGACCACCATGCACGCCCTTCGCGCTGGGTGCGCAGATACCACGGCATTGCGCGGTAGTCGTCGCCCAGCTCCTGCACCGATTTTTCCAGCACGCGCGTGCCATCGCGATGCACGTACCAGACAAACCCGATATCGCCGGCTTTTTGCGTGCGCGGTTCGATGATCAAACGCGCCGCGCCGATATCCGGGTCGCCACTGAGCGTGGCCAGCAGCAACGCACGCAGATTGAACGGCTGCAGTCCCACCGCACCGCTGCTGGCCGCCAGCGTGCGGCCGCTCACCTGCACCGAATCCAGCATCGCTGCCAGGCTGCGCGCGGTCTGCTCGGTCAAGCCATCCACTTCAGTGCGCGCCGCCTCCACCAATTCGGCACGGGCGCCCAGATAAAACACCGTGCCCAGGACCGCCAGCAGCAGCACCAGCACTGCGGTGGCGGCCAGCAACACGCGCATGCGCAGGCTGCGCCGCCAGTGCACGCGCGGGGTGACGGCCACGTTGTCGGCTGGCAATGTGAACCCCGTGGCGATAACGCGCTCCCCCTAGCGGACAGGTCGAATCATGGCAGCTTTCCGGCGGGCAACAACTGCCTCACGTCAGCTGCCGTAAATTGACCCCACCGGCTCAAGCGGACTAGATTGAGCCCCCTTATCGCCATGGAGGCCGGCCTTGCGCCTGATTCTCACACCGAGCCTGCTGGCCCTTTTGCTTACGGCCTGTAACGCCCCGGAGACCAGCATGACCCAGACCACATCCCCCGCAACCGAGGCCACTGCAGAAGCCGACGTGGAGGCGGGCGGTCGCGGCCTTGCCAAATTGAATCCCAGCCCACGCAAGGCCTTCGAGGTCACGCTCACCTTGGACAAGGCGCCCGGTACCTTCGGCCTGGTGCAGGGTGCGGCGCAATACGACGTCAGCAATGAAGCCGAATGCGGCAAGATCCAGCCCGACACCGGTACCGCCGGGCGCATCACCAGCCAGGAAGATTTCGCGCTCAAGAAGATCTCCGACACCGAATATCGCGGCACCGTCTATCTGGACCTGATGCAGGACGAGGACTACTACGGTCGCGGCGTCTGCCATTGGGAATTCAGCGGTGCCAGCGTGCTGCTCAAGGCTACCGGTGCCGAAGAAGAGACGCGCTTTTTGTCGTTTATCGAAGGCAAGACGGTGACTGCGCAGCAGCCGCAGACAAAGTATTACTGGAAGGAAGGCTATCCGCGCTCGGAGTCCAAGAGTTTCCCGGACACCGGTGAGCTGAGCCCGGAGAAGTTCAAGCCTGATATCCGCGACAATCTATTCACCATCACACTGGCTGCCAAGGAAGTTGCGCCATGAGCATTCCATCTCCGCAATATGCGGGCTTGTCTGAAGATGCCTACAAGGATCGCGCCGTCGGCCGGCGCGCACCGGGTCAGGAAGAGATTGTCGACATCGAGGGACAGCGTTACGCCGTTCTCGACCACGTCAACAACAAGTCCACTGGCTACCAGGGCACGATTTATCGCAACGAAGGCAGTGGCGAAATCGTGGTTGCGCATCGGGGCACCGAGGGCGCTGCCAAGGACATTCTTACCGACGCGACCATGGTCACCTCGCGGACCAATCCGCAGGCAGCCGATGCGCTGGCGTTGACTCAGAACGCGATGACCATTGCCAAGGATGTTGGCAAGCGAACCGGTCACGCACCCGAGGTCACCGTCACCGGCCACTCCCTCGGCGGCGCGCTCGCACAGGTCTCCGCGCACCACTACGACCTCAAGGGCGAAACCTTCAACTCGTACGGCGCAGCCAGCCTGAGCTACCGCATTCCGGAAGGCGGCAACAGCGTGATCAACCACGTCATGGCGTCCGATCCGGTCAGTGCCGCCTCGCCGCATTTCGGGCAGGTGCGCATCTACGCCAAGCCGGATGAAATCACCACGTTGAATGGCGCCGGCTACAGCAACAGCAAGGCCAACTTCCTGATCCCGGACTACCCGCTGGTGGCGGCCGGCAACTCGCTGGGCGCGCACAAGCTGGGCAACTTCCTGGGCGAGCACTCGGCGCTCACCGATCCCAACGCGCGCCCGCTGGCTGAAAAGAACGCGCGGATGATCGACGAATACCGCAACGATGTGGATGGGCTGCGCACCGGCACCACCATCCTGACGCGTAGCGCGCGCGGGCTCGGCCAGGACGCGGTGGACGCCATCCGCGGCCCGCTCGCACCGGGCGAACCCGCAAAGCGCGACGCACGCGAGCACGGCAACGACCACACCTCGCTGCGCATCGATCAGCCCGGGCATGTGGGCAATAGCCTGTTTCAGGATGCGCAGCGTGGCGTCCACGCGCAGGACGCCCGTGCCGGGCGCACGCCCGACCAGCACAGTGCCCAGTTGTCCGGCTCGCTCGCATCGGAAATGCATGCCGTCGGCGGTAAGCGCATCGACGAGGTGGTGATGAGTCCGGACGCGGCGCGCACCTTCGCCGTGCAAGGCCGCGCCGACGATCCGGCGCAGCTGCGCGTCAGCGTGGAGACGATGACCGCCATCAATACCCCGCTGGAACAGAGCAGCCAGCGCGTTGCAGAAAATGCCGCGCGGCAGTCGGTGGCATTGGAACAACAGCAGTCGCAGACCCAGCAACAGCAGCAGGGTGCCCGCGCGATGAGTTGAGTGCGGTCATGCGGTCGCGGCCGGTGGTGTTCATTCGTTCAACCAGCCTCCGTGACGCAGTGCCACTTGAGTCTGCCAACTGCTTCCATCGCACGTTGCACCAAAAACGCCGGCTTGCCCGGCGTTTTTTGTTTGATCGCTACCGATCCTCCGGCGAGAGCTTGTTGAGTACGCCGAGCACGCAGGGCATCAGGAGTTGCGCTTCCAGCAGCGTGCCCAATTGCCGGCAGGCCTGTAGCGCGTTGCCGTATCTGATCAGGCCCAGGTCCATTGCGGTCGCAGACAGTCGGCCATGCGTGCCGTTGCGGCGACAGAGCGCCCGGATCAGATGCCTCGCGCAGTACCGCGCCGTTTTTCTGTTGCACCCGCACAACATTGTGCTGGCGAAAATAGTGCCAGTTCGCTGGCGCAAGGTTTTTCCGCCGCGAACTATGCCGCAATCGCCCAACACCTATAGCGAGCGCAACCGCGTTGCAGTGCCGTGTTTGAATCGCCACCGTTTCGTAGCGTGCGTGGCTGTCGCGGCGTTGCCCGCTTCGCCGCACAGCACGCATCGAGATTCAGGGGGATCAGGCAAGGCGCCAGGTGGCGCGACATCCATCGATCAAGGGAGAGGGTTTCATGAGCATGTTTCGTAAGGGCTATAGCCGCTTGCTGTTGGTGCTGCTGCTGGGTTTCGTCAGCGCCGGTGCGGGCGCGCAAGGCATCGCCAAGGGCGCCGATGTCAGCTGGCTCAACCAGCAGGCCGCGGCCAACCCGCCGCAGGTGTTTCGCGATGCCTCGGGCAACACCGCCGACTTCATCAAGCTGTTCAAGGACGTCGGCGGCAATGCTATTCGCCTGCGCGTGTGGGTCAACCCGTCCGGCGGCTGGAACGATGGCCGCGACACCCTGGACAAGGCCAAGCGCGCCGCCGCGCAGGGCATGCGCATCATGATCGACTTCCACTACAGCGACAGCTGGGCCGACCCCGGCAAGCAGACCAAGCCGGCCGCCTGGGCGGGCCACTCCGTCGCCCAGCTCAATACCGATGTCTACAGCCACACCCAGGGCATCCTCAAGTACCTCAAGGACAACGGCATCACCGTCAGCTGGGTGCAAGTGGGCAACGAGATCAACAGCGGCATGCTGTGGAACGAGGGCAAGACGCCCAACTTCGCCAACCTGGGCCAGTTCATCAACAGCGGCTACAACGCCACCAAGGCCGTGTACCCCAACGCCAAGGTCATCGTGCACCTGGCTAACGGCTACGACAACGCCAACTTCCGCTGGTTCTTCGACAACCTGCGCTCGGCCGGCGGCAAATGGGACGTCATCGGCATGTCGCATTACCCACCGGTGGGCAGCTGGCAGGACTACAACAACCGCCTGGACAGCAACATGCGTGACATGATCTCCCGCTACGGCAGCGACGTGATCGTGGCCGAGGTCGGCATGGACTGGCAGCAGGCCGCCACCACCCGCGCCATGCTCACCAACCTGCTCAGCCGCAGCAACGCCATCGGCTCGCGCGTGCTCGGCGTGTTTTATTGGGAGCCCAACGCCTACCCCGGCTGGCAGGGCTACACCATGGGCGCGGTCAACAACAACGGCCAGCTGACCGAGGCGCTGCAGGCGTTCTGACCGGCCGCGCCACGCAACCGGGCAATATCAACCGCTCCCGTAGGAGCGCACCCGGGCGCGACGAGCTTTACCGATAACGCCACTCGCGCCCAGGTGCGCTCCTACGGTGCATGCATATCGGCCCATTCCGCGCCGAGCCGGGCGCTGGCGCTCGGCAATCGCCCGCCAGCGGCCCTTATCCTTTGGTCGTACACCGGCAGCGGCCGCATGCGTGGCACCTGCCACCAACACACCCACGCACAACACCATCCCATTCCATACGCACCCGTAGCGAGGAATGGCAACAGGTGCGTGCGGTACACTTGGGGGTTCACGAATTCACGATGTCGACACACCCGCGGGGTGTGTCCCCCCGGGAGCGCTAATGAACTGGTTGAACGAAGTGCTGCACAACGATCCGAACCCGCTTGAGACGCAGGAGTGGCTCGAATCGATCAAGGCCGTCATCGATGTAGAAGGTCCTGAGCGCGCCCATCAGCTGCTGGAAGGCATGGTCGAACAGACCCGCCGCGCCGGCGCTTACCTGCCGTTCTCGCCCACCACCGAGTACGTCAACACCATCGCACCGGCCAACGAGGCCAAGAACCCCGGCGACTCCGCGCTGGAGTGGAAGATCCGCTCGATCATCCGCTGGAACGCCATGGCCACCGTCGTGCGGGCCAACCGCAAGCCGGGCGACCTGGGCGGCCACATCGCCTCGTTCGCCTCCAGCGCCACGCTCTACGACGTGGGCTTCAACCACTTCTGGCGCGCGCCCTCGGACAACCACCCGGGCGACCTGCTATTCATCCAGGGCCATAGCGCCCCGGGCATCTACGCCCGCGCCTTCCTCGAAGGCCGCATCAGCGAAGCCCAGCTGGACAACTTCCGCATGGAAGTGGACGGCCAGGGCATCTCGTCCTACCCGCACCCGTGGCTGATGCCCGAGTTCTGGCAGACCCCCACCGTGTCGATGGGCCTGGGCCCGCTGGCGGCCATCTACCAGGCGCAGTTCATGCGCTACCTGGAAAACCGCGGCCTGATCGAGAAGTCCGACCGCAAGGTGTGGTGCTTCATCGGCGACGGCGAGAGCGACGAGCCGGAAACCCTCGGCGCCATCGCGCTGGCCGGCCGTGAAGGCCTGGACAACCTCATCTTCGTGGTCAACTGCAACCTGCAGCGCCTGGACGGCCCGGTGCGCGGCAACGGCAAGATCATCCAGGAACTGGAAGGCGTGTTCCGTGGCGGCGGCTGGAACGTCATCAAGCTGCTCTGGGGCGGCTACTGGGACGCCCTGCTGGCCAAGGACACCGACGGCGTGCTGCGCAAGCTGATGATGGAAACCGTCGACGGCGAATACCAGAACTGCAAGGCCTTCGGCGGCGCTTACACGCGCGCCAACTTCTTCGGCAAGTACCCGGAGACCGCGGCCATGGTGGCCGGCCTGTCCGACGACGACATCTGGCGCCTCAACCGTGGCGGCCACGACCCGCACAAGGTGTACGCCGCCTACCACCAGGCCGTGAACACCAAGGGCATGCCCACCGTGATCCTGGCCAAGACGGTCAAGGGCTACGGCATGGGCTCGGCCGGTGAGGCGCTCAACCCCACCCACCAGACCAAGAAGCTGGACGACGCGGCGGTCAAGCACTTCCGCGACCGCTTCAACATTCCGGTCACCGACGCCCAGCTGGAAGACGGCCAGGTGCCGTTCTACCACCCCGGCGAAGATTCCCCGGAAGTGCAGTACCTCAAGGAGCGCCGCAACGTGCTGGGCGGCTTCCTGCCCTCGCGCCGTCCCAAGGCCAGCAAGTCGTTCGTCGCGCCCACGCTCGACAAGTTCGAGCGCCTGCTCAAGGACAGCGGCGAGCGCAGCTATTCCACCACCATGTCGTTCGTGCAGAGCCTCAACATCGCCCTGCGCGACAAGGAGCTGGGCCCGCGCATCGTGCCGATCGTGGCCGATGAAGCGCGCACCTTCGGTATGGAAGGCATGTTCCGCCAGATCGGCATCTATGCCCCGTTCGGCCAGAAGTACAAGCCGGTCGATGCCGACCAGCTGATGTACTACCGCGAAGACCAGACCGGCCAGGTGCTGCAGCAGGGCATCAGCGAGCCGGGCGCCATCGCCTCGTGGATGGCCGCCGGCACCAGCTACTCGGTCTCCGACGTGCCGATGCTGCCGTTCTACATCTACTACTCCATGTTCGGCTTCCAGCGCGTGGGCGACATCGCCTGGCAGGCAGCGGACATGCGCACGCGTGGCTTCCTGCTCGGCGGCACCGCCGGCCGCACCACGCTCAATGGCGAAGGCCTGCAGCACGAAGACGGCTTCAGCCAGGTCATCGCCGGCTCCATCCCGAACGTGCGTAGCTACGACCCGACCTTCGGGTTCGAAGTCACCGTCATCATGCAGCACGGCATGAAGGCGATGATGGAAGACCAGATCGACGAGTACTACTACATCACCCTGATGAACGAGAACTACGCCCACCCCGGCATGCCGGAAGGCGCAGCCGAGGGCATCATCAAGGGCATGTACCTGCTCAAGGACGCCGGCAAGCCCAAGAAGGGCGAGCTGCGCGTGCAGCTGCTGGGCAGCGGCACCATCCTGCGCGAGGCCATTGCCGCGGCCGAGCTGCTGGACAAGGACTTCGGCGTCACCGCCGACATCTGGTCCTGCCCCAGCCTCAACGAAGTGCGCCGCGACGGCTACGCCGTGGAACGCTGGAACCGCCTGCACCCGGAAGCCGAACAGCGCAAGCCCTACGTCACCCAGCTGCTGGAAGGCCGCCAGGGCCCGGCCATCGCCGCAACCGACTACGTGCGCGCCTTCGCCGACCAGATCCGCGCCTTCGTCCCGATGACCTACACCGTGCTCGGCACGGATGGGTTCGGTCGCTCGGATACGCGTGCCAACCTGCGCCGGTTCTTCGAGGTCGACCGCTACTACATCGCACATGCGGCGATTGCCGCGCTGGCGAAGGATGGCAAGATGACGGGCAAGGATGTGGCCCGGGCGATCAAGCAGTACAAGATCGATCCTGAGAAGGCGAATCCTGTTGGGGTTTGACGTAAGCGTCGTGACTCTTGCCTCATATGGCAGGGGTCACGAATTCAACTTGCAGTGGTTGCTAATTAAATCAACGGCTTAGGCCCTTCTCGATCGCCTTCATAAATGTAGTGTGGAGGGTGTATGGAAAACGCCTCTTAAGGGGCGTTTTTTCGTTTGTGGTAGCGACGCATGAGAGCTAAGCGCGAGCCATTTTTCGTTTGTCGTAGTTCATCTAGATCCCAAGGAGGATGGGTGCAGTCCTTGGTGCTCACGTGGCTGCCCCTGAAAATGCCGTCCTCGATTCAGGTCGCAGCCGCAAATGATGCGGGTCGGGCTTCTTGGGCTAGTTCACGCCATAGGCGGTGCACTCCCACGGAGCTTAGGCGGGCGCTGGTCCGTGGCGACGCTAGGGCATAGCGTCGCGCAACAGAGAGGCGCCCTTGGCTCGGCCACCACTCGACTCTCTTGTCCTCTAGGTAGTCGCCAGTACACTGGCACGCAATTGCGAGGCGTCGGGGGCGAGCAATCGTCTCGGGTGCCATGCCGCCGCCTGGCAGCGTCCGTCGCAGGCTGCGCGACCCGATTTGTTCATTCTAGGTCTGGGCTTCGAAACATTGGTGATGTCGATCAGCATCACACTTGCAAAGGAAACAAAATGTCGTCGGTAAAGACTGAAACTGAGACCGTAATCAAGCGAATTCTTCCTTACCTCCAGCGTAGGGGATACAACCCCACCGAAGATTTCGACTACGAGACAGCTACCAAATCCACCACTCGATACGCCGCTGGCTATGTTGATATCGTCGTTCTCAACAAGAGTGGAGCTCCGGCGTTCTTGGTGGAAGCGAAGCGCAGTTCGAGGAGGCTTGCAGCCAAGGATGTCACTCAGGCCCTCGACTACGGTAAGTCGCT
Organism: Xanthomonas hortorum; assembly: GCF_040279205.1. Taxonomy (GTDB): domain Bacteria; phylum Pseudomonadota; class Gammaproteobacteria; order Xanthomonadales; family Xanthomonadaceae; genus Xanthomonas; species Xanthomonas hortorum_F. The sequence goes on along the minus strand of NZ_JBEOLS010000004.1, from coordinate 13,010 downwards.
CAAGGTTCCGTTCGTCGTTGTAACGAACGGAACAGAGTTTCAGTGCTTCAATGCAAATTCGGGAGAGGCCATTCGCTGGGATGGCAAGTTAGAAGGCAAAGTTCCTACTAAGGCCCAACTGCCCGCCGTCCTGCGCGCTTTCCGTTCGAACAAGGTAATCACAGACGTTGGGCTTTCCGCTGACTCTAGTGTCCCGTTCCGTCCCGGTTTGCCTTTGAAGCAGCTTAACGCGTTGTTCGCGCGTTGCCATAACACGATTCGGAAGATTGAGAAGAACGAAGAGCATGCTTTTGCAGATTTCTCAAAGCTTTTGTTTCTCAAGCTGCTTGAGGAGAAGGCAGACCTAGATGGTTCGACGCTGATGCTGCCCTATTCATACCTATTTCACGAGCTCGCCGCGAAACCTGATCGCGAAGCCGATCAGGTAAGGGACGCTATTGAAAGGATGATCTCGGATATTAAGAAGACGACGTCATATGGCGATGTCCTCGCTGATCCTATTCATCTCAAGCAGGCCAAAACCTTCCATTATATCGTTCGGCAACTTGCTGCTGTGTCATTTGAAGACAGCGGGCTTGATTATAAAGGGGCTGCATTTGAGTACTTTGTTCGGGCAACACTAAAGGGTAAGAAGCTCGGACAGTATTTCACCCCGCGACCATTGGTAGAGCTGATGGCGTTGCTGGTTGGTCGCGAAGCAATAGTGAATGCAGCCATTGCTAATGAGCCCACCAAGGTGCTGGACCCCGCATGCGGAACGGGTGGCTTTTTGGTGTTTATGCTCAAGAGTGCATTGCGCCAACTCAAGGAGCGACTGGATTCCAAGAGCATCTCTCAGTCCCTGTACGAGAAAGCGGCGCTGCGCCTCAAGGCCGAGATCTTCTTTGGGTCCGACGCCAATGACGGTGTGGCGGCCGCCGCAAAAATGAACATGATCATTGCGGGAGACGGGCATACCAACATCCGGCCGGAAGACTCTCTTCGGGTGGGATCGAAGAGTTGGAATGTCGCGCTACCAGACTGCGACTACATCCTGACAAATCCTCCCTTCGGCACATCGGAATCCGAATCGCTTCCGTCTGTCGAGCTCGCTCAGTATCCAGTCCGTACGACTAAGGGGCAGAACCTGTTTCTTCAGAAGATGATTCAGTGCACGAAGCCGGGCGGCTACATCTGTACTGTCATAGACGATGGCGTTTTAAACACCGAAAGTGCGGCGAGTCTTCGCCGATATCTTCTTGAAGAGTGCAAGTTGCTCCTCGTCGTGCAGCTTCCAAGCGAAACTTTTAAGCCGAACAAGATAAATGTCCGATCTAGCGTCTTGTTGCTTCAGCGGAGAGTCAAACCTGATCGGCCAGTTTCTGATAAGTCCCCCGTGGCCTTCTGTAGCCTTGATTCTCTCGGTTATGACGGTTCGGGCGAGAAGATTCGTGGCTTCGACATGTCGGCCTTACTCCAAGACTTTGATCATAAGGTCATGGCACCGAAGAAACCCGGTCCGCGTAGTGGAGTTCATTGGAGCGCGTTTGATGTTCCGATGATCGATATCGCGGCTGACTCGACCGCAAGAATGGATTTGAAGTACTGGGAACCGTCTGTAATAGACCGGATCGGTTTGCTGCGCTCTGATCATGGACAGGCAGTTCGGTCGCTGAATTTGGTGAGCACTAGGCGTGGGAAAAGCCCTCCGGCGGATGTCTACGTTGACGAAAATGACGGATTCGCACTGGTTGTGAAGGCAGGTAGCAATATCAACTCCCACGGGCTGCTTCAGACTGATGCAAGCTCTGACTATGTAGAGAAGTCTGTGTACGAAGATCTGCCGGAGCACTGCAAGATTCAACAGGGAGACGTGCTTCTGTCGTCTACAGGTGATGGCACATTAGGAAAGGCCTGCGTGTACGACCGTGAAGATCCGGCGATTGCTGATGGCCACGTAACAATTATTAGAGTCGACCCGTCAATTACGGACCCCTATTTTCTCGCGGACTACTTGAGGTGCGGATTCGGCGCAGATCAGATTTCGAGGCTTTACACTGGTTCGACGGGCCTCATTGAGCTGACGCCGGAGCACGTGAACGAGATTGTTGTTCCTAATCTTAAGCGCGCTGCTCAGGTCAAAGCGTCTAAGTTGGTTCGGAAGGCCGAAAGTGATTTCCGCGGAGGGGTAACTCAGGCGAATGCGGCGCTTCTTGCGGCTCGTGCTAATTTTGTTGCCGTGATCTAGGTGTTCAGTCCCGGCATTAGATGGATCAGGTCGATCCTGAACTTCTCGGGCTCGCAGGATTAACGGGGGCGGAGTAACGGGGTAAACCTCAGGGTCAGGTTCACTTATCAATCGATGGCACTCTGCTTGCGTGGCCGATGAGCGGGCCTGACGCCGGCAAAGCGGCGGGTCTTGGCTTCGACCGTCGCGTGGAAGGCGTCGTGGCCCAGAGCTCGCTGCTGTTGTAGATGGAAGCGGATGCTAGCGAGAGCAGGTCGTCGGAGAGGGCTTCATCAAGCAGGGCATGCTAGGCGTTGCATCGCTCAATCGGGTTGCTGCCAAGCGCAAGCCAACAGGGGGGTGGCGGCAGTGCCGAGTGTCCGCGTTGCCCCAGATTGGCTGGGCAGCTGGACCAGCGATATGCCGCCGAGTCGTTGGTCAGGCGAGCACGTACCGGGTTGAGTTCAATGTAGCGATAGCTGCGAAGGACGTAGTCAGCACTGTCCACAATGCAGGCGTTGTAGCGCCCTTCCCATAGCGTGCCGATGAGCCCGTGGCGGCCGTTGAGCAGCGCCACGTAGTTGCGCCCAAGCCGCTGCATCAGCTGCCCGATCCGACCGTTTGCAGGTGGCGTGGCAAGCAGGTGCACATGGTTGTCCATCAATACATAGGCATGCAGCTGACAGCCTATCCTGTCAGTCGCTTATCGGGTGGGAGCAGGGGGCTGCGGTAGGAACAGGCAAGGGTTGGGTGTGCTATGGAGTAGCCTTGTAGCGGCAAGGCCGGCAGAGATTCCAAGAGCAATCATGATCACTGCGGCGTACTGTCGACGCGATCCAGTGTTTGTTGATGCGGATGCCTCTTTGCATTGTGTCCTCCTAGTAAGCATGTCGAGCTGTCGGGCTGCACTGTCCCAATCATTGCAATGAACCAAAACTTGATGCACTTCATCAGCGTCATTTATCTGCACGATGTACAGGCGCTTGCTAGTCTCGTGCTCGATTCGAGATTCAGTGAGCATCAAAGTAAGCGAATCGCAAAGCATCTTGTCCGTTCCCGAGTAAAGGATTTCCATGGTGTGAACGCTCGCATTGGGCCGCGCGGAGAAACGGTGGCGGCTTGAGTGAATAGTGAAGTAGGCGGCCGCACGGCCGATTGAATGTTGCGGTAATGCATCTTCTTGCGATGACTAACGGGGTCAGGTTAACTTACTAATCGAAGGCGATCGGCCTAACTCCTGCAAAGCAGCAAGTGTTGGCTTCGGCCGTCGCGGCGAGCACCTGCAAGTACAGATGCACGGAATCCGGCAGTTGTCCCCAACGAAAAACACGCCGCCTTGGCGCTCAATGACCCGGCGCACTTTTGATCGGTGCTCATTGCATCGCTCCTTGATTGGAATTAAGGGGACAACGTTTCTTCGCTGTCTGCGTAGACCAGTACGACCTTTCCCCCTGCATACGGTACGGTGACTTTCGGTGTCCACGGCTCAGCTGGTGGCATGGCAGCTTTTGCCATGGCATCACACTTCTCGTTGATGCCGCATCTGCGGATGGCGATACGCAACACACCAGGGTCATTGGCGAAATCAACGCCGGGAGAATAAAAGAGACTTTCTGTAGGCATGTGGTAGGTGATTTGGAGTGAATCGCCTAATTTTTCGATCTTGACCGGCTGAACATCATTTTTCTTGTAATCAGAGCGCATGTTTCCTCCTGCACAAGCAGCCAAGGTTGATAGCGCGAGTAATCCTGTAGTGAAAAACAGCCTAATTTTAACGCCCACGTTTCTGCCTAATTATGGGACTTGTACAGACACGTTAGCACCTGCCAGCTCGGCAAGCCAAAAGCCAATCTCAAGCGTCGGAAGCAAGCTATTCGCAGGGTATCTGGACGCTAACGTGTCGCCGTTCGTAGGCGGGTCGAAAGTCTGCTGAGGACAGGGTGATCAGACTTGCAACCCTGGTGCATCCGGCTTTTTACTCTGCGCCTGAGCTTCAACGCTCATCGCGAGTGCACGCGTCTGTTCGGCAGATTGCACGCGGACCTGGCTCTGTTCAACTGAACTCTCCACCGCATCTGCCGTGCGCATTTGTTCACGGTGGTACACGGAGGTGGTGGGATCTCCCTGGACCAGGAAGACATATTCGCCAGCTGCTGTGCTGGTGCCTGCTCGGCCAAGCACTACGTTGTCCACACGTTCCATGCCCTGCTCTTTGGCGAGTGCATACAGGCTCCAGGTCATGCGATCACTTGCGGCATCCGGAGCACGATTCAGAGAATGATCGATCCGATGTACGCCATCCTGGATTTGAGCAAACATGGGGTCGGTAGGCGATGGAGCCTGTGCGCTGAGCTTGAAACCCTCCGAGGATCCACGCGAAGGCGCGGCCGGGTCCTGAGGGACCAACGGCTGCCCACTCGTAGGAGGCGCGATCCTGCGATCGTCCGCATCGAACCACTGCTTGCCGTCAAACCTGTAGCCGCTGCGTACCGATGCCGCGCCGACGTCTTGGTAAAGGTCCTCCCCGAAGTCCGGGGCGTTGACTGTCTCACCTTGTGCGTTCTTTGGTAGAACGGGTTGAACACCGCTGGCTTTGAGCAAGTTGCTGACAACACCGTTGCTGTTGTTGTACAGCGGAGAATATTCCAGTTGCGCGTGATTGATCTGCTCGGCAGCCTTGACGGCGGACTCGAGCTTTGCGGCTAATTCCTGGTCAGAGCCACTCCAGGCAACGATACGCTCGTGACGCTCGCCTGGTGCGGGCCAGTCTGGAGCGGTGATCGTCTCTTTCACGACGTCGCCTCTTACGTCCCGTGCAATGCCAGGGTCGGAAGGATCCAGCTGATTCAAGGGAACTCGCTCGTAGTTCCCGTCCTGCTTTAGTCGGTACCCAACCTCATAAGGTGCAACGTAAGGCGCCGCTTGGACAATGATGTGCCCAAACTTCTCCGAGCCAAGAACCGTGCTCTCGGCAAAATTTGCCAGGTCATTTCCCTCGGCTCTGGTGTCGGGTCCTCCACGTACTACAGTCTGGCTACCATCGGATTTCTGAAAGAGCAGGTAAAGATGGCGGCGGTCACCAGCAACCTCGCTTGCCCCCACCCAAATTGTTGCCTTCTTCTGCTCATCCATAACTTATTCTCCAATATCCTGCGGAGCCCGGTTCACCACCAGCGTGCTCAAGTGGATTCCGTCAGCAGAATGAAAGCCGACCATCCAGGTAACCGGCACAGCTGGCGCTGTCACCGATGGCTGCGCCTCTTCCACGATAGGGGAAAGCGTGCACATCACCGACGCTTTGTAACCTGCGCCGGGAGAGCTCAACGCTTGGCAACGAAATCCAAGATCCTCAAGGTTCTTCTGCGCAGTCGTAAGTGGTGACCCGACAGGATTAGCCGCTTGAAGCTCTTGCCTTGCCTTGGAGGCAGACTGCTGAGTATTAAAGCCGGGCCGTGAGTCTTGCTGCATGGCAGAGCACCCTGGTATGAAGAAGAGACTAGCAGCTGCTAGCAATGCTAAAGAACTAAGGTTGGCGTGAGGATTCGTTTGCATGATTTGACAGCTCCACCGCAATCACACGGATGGTTATCCATGTGTAGACCGGTTGCAAGTATGCCCCCTGCGGGGTAGCGGAGCTATGAAGTTACGGAGGCGGGCTAACCTGACCATGCCTGACCCCAATCTATGCATCAGCTGCTGTTACGTCTTTCTCTTTGCCCTTTAACGCCATATCGAGCAAATATTCATAGGTCTGAAGCTTACCCCTAGCCGATGTGGCAACCCAGCAGATCATCCAGAAGAACAGCAGGAAAATCCCCACCATTGCTGTCAATGGGGACATTGCTAAAGGATTGCCGCCAGCGCGAAGAACCAAAAAGAGCGACGCCGCAACCGGAAGAAGGCCTAGCTTGTCGATGCTTCCAGCCAATAGCGCAATGCGGCCCGCACGGCGTGTATGGCTGTAGCGAGCGTGATCCAGCATGATTTGCAGGGTTGCTGCCGAATACCCTTGCAGCCAAGTCACCTCCTGCATAAATTGCTCTAGCTGATGATCAGTGCGCATTGCTTGATCTAATGTCCATCGACGTAGATCACTCACAATCCCATAGATGCCAAGCAGCATCAGGATACCCAATGCCACTAATGCAACCCGGAGGCCGGCGGTTGCTACCTTTACTAGCAACTGAGGCGGAACACTCGTGAAGCTGAGGAATGATGCAATCAGCGTCGAAGCGATTGCCAACACCATAACGATGGCGGCGCCGCGCAGGAGGCGGCTTGGGCTGGCGCTATCTGCTGGAAACTCCGGTAGCGCGCTGAGGCGCTCTTCTAATGCCTTGAAAGTCAAGGGCACGACCGGTGCTACGCCGCTACTTTCCATGACGCCTGCCATCGTTGAGTGATACGGCAAGATTAGAGGTGTCTGGTCTACACAGCCAGGTGGAAATGATGGGACGGCACGAAATTTCTTTCGTAGTGCGTCCGGTGCATAGCGGGCCTGTGATCTCAGATATTTGATCACACAGGTCGTGTGTCGCTGCCTTTCGGATCTGCCTTCTAAGAACAGATGGCCACGGTTGACATCGCGATCAGTGCGCTGCAATCTCCAAATCAAGGAGCGTCGAAACTCCGTACATAGCGGTACCCACCTCCGTCAAACCGGTGGGTTTTTTGTGCCTGCATCCTGCAGGTACAAGCCGATGCGATGCCTGCGTCGGGAGGGCGGCTAATACAACACCCGCAAGGGGAATATGCCCGCCGACTATGTACGGTTTCGAACCTCCCGACATCCCGTCGCCGTTGGCGGCGGTTCTTGGGTTGTTCCAGGAGGGCGTTGCCATGTCTACCGCACCATCCACGCCGGCATCGGTGCCGGGTTATCTGTTGCCAGCCTCCGCACACGGCTTGCTGTGGGACGTAGGCGAGGTGCTGCGCCGGCTGGCCGCACGCGCGGCTATTGAGCAGGCCAGCGACGATCCCGCGCAGCAGTTGCTCAGCCAACCCGGTGTGTTGTCGCAGGCCTTGCGCAGCCTGTCCGCACGCATCGACGTGGCGCTGCAGCAGTGCGTTGCTGCACCCATCACCAATACTCGCCACCCGGAGGCGCCATGACACGCCGCCGCCCACCCAACGCGTCCGCCACCGCACGGCCCACCCGTCAACGTGCGCGCCCCGCGCCACCCAAGCGGGTGCAGTGGGTCATCGTCGAACCCGACCGCACCCAGCTGCCACCGATGCTGCCGCCCGAGCCGGACACAACGCCGCAAGGCCCCGGCCGTTTGCATGCACCCCGCCGCGCCCGCCGCCCGCGCCAATGCACCGTCAGCTACACCCTCTACCCCGGCGCCCACGACCACGCCGGCGACCAGCACGTGCCCCACGTTCGCCTCAGCGGCCTATGGCTGGAACAACTGGGCTTTGCCATCGGCAGCAAGCTGCGGATTACTGCAAGCGAAGGGCAGTTAGTGATGGAGGTGGTGGCGCCGGTGGAGGTGCCGGCCAAGGCGCGCAGCGTGCGGCGGTGACGCTACGGCCGCCAGGAACCTTGCGATTGACCTCGGTGCCGGATGCCACTAGCGTCGCAGCCACACCAGCGCACAACGGACGCTTCATGATCGCGCGGCCCCTCTACACCTTGCTCGCCACCCTCGCTCTGGGCGCATGCGCCCACACGGTGGCCACCCCAGCCCCGGCAACCGTCACGGAGACATCTGCCATGCGTTCCTCACCCGATTCCGCAGTCATTCCCGCTGGCAGTGAATCTAGCGGGCCGATACGAACGGCAGAGGATGCGCTTACCCGCATGCTTGCATTGATTGAAGCGATTCACGGACTTGACGATCTGACACCTGACTACCTGCAGTCCAAAATGGGGGTTCCGGTGACGCATGCGGCAACAGATCCCAAGCGTTACGGCGCCAGTGCTCCGCTTACCAGTGAATGGGGTTACAGCTTTGGCATGGACCAGACACCTACTGCGGGGCGTTGGTTCGAGTTCACCTTTGTTCCAGCGCAAGCGGGTGCTTCCCCGCCCATGACGGAGATCTGCAAAGTCGATTTCGATACGTTTACCAAGAAGCTAGAGAGCATCGGGTTTGTGCGTCAACGCAACATGGTGGAAGACGGGCGATGGATGAGTGACTTCTTCAGTCGCCCAGGCATGCGCGTGGAGGTGTTTCCACGAGGCGAGGCCGATGCGCCGCAGGAGCGGGTGGAGCACCACTGCGTTGAATGGATCTACATTCGTTAATCCAAGGAACGGTCATGCCATTGAGTCCACAGGCGCAAGCGATTGTTGATGACTTCGGCCGCCAGCCAGGCGTCAGCCCCGAACATGTCGTCAATTTGCAGGGTGTGCTCGCCGCATCGCCCGTTTTGCTTGATCAATTCAATGAGGCGGTTGCCAAGCAGCGCGTGCTCAGCCTAAAACCCCTAACCGACCCGAATGCAGGCGGAACGTTCACGCCGGATGATCATTCCATCCGGCTACCTCTGGCCAGGTTGTCGAATGGACCTGGTGGGAAGTCGCTCGACTCCGGTGAGATGACGTTTGTACTAGGCCATGAATTGCAACATGGCCTATACAGCCCAGCGGCAGCCGCCTCTCGTAAAGATTTTGAAACCGCTGCGGTGCAGATAGCCAAGACCACGCACGACTATTCTGACGCAGCCGAGAAAGTGCTCTCAAGCAACCGTATGGATGAAGCGAGTGCAGAAATCGCAGGCTGGAATGCAACCGTTAGCAGGGTAAGGCAATCAAATCCGCAGGCTTCCTTGGAAGATATTTATCGGGAAGCGCCAGGCCGTATGCATGACTTCATTGATCGGACTGGCGGAATGCCGCAATTTAATTACGCGCTCAAGTCCAACCTCACCTTGAACGCAGATATGACGATGCCCGCCAACGCTGCCAACGTCGAGGCAATGGGCGTCAACTTCTTCGACAAGGCTGCCAAGAGCACTCGCATTGGTCACGCGGGGCAGTCTGACTACGCCAACCACTACGGCCCGTGGGTGGTTGGAACAGCTGCCATCTACGAGCGTCACTACAACAAGCCCAGGCCCGGCGATCCAGAACAACCAATGATCCTGGACATGCAGCGTCTGGGATTAAAAGAAGAAGTACTGGAACGCAACGGCATCGACCTGGGCAGCGATACGCGCCCCATGCCTTACCTCGACAGCAGCACGCAGCCACCGACGCCCGGCCTGTTCCAGCACAGCAAGAATACCCACTTGCACGTGTCGCCAATCTCCGTGCAGGAGTTGGAGCACGAGTTGCGTGAGCGCGACCCGCAATCACAATCATCACCGGCGCTGTCGCCCTCGCAGCCTGGCCACGCGGATCATGCGCTGTACCAACAGATCAAAGGTGGCGTAGAAAAGCTCGATGCGCAACATGGCCGGGAGTGGGATGCATCGAGTGAGCGCATGACGGCAAGCCTGCTTGTGCTCGCAAAGGAAGAAGGCTTATCGCGGGTAGACCATGTGCTGCTCAACAACCCGACAGACAAGCTCGCGGCCGGAGAAAAGGTGTTTCTGGTGCAGGGCACCCAGAGCGATCCAGCGCACCACCGTGCCGACATGGCCACTGTGCAGGCAGTGCAAACGCCTGAAAACCAGTCGTTCGAGCGCGTGCAATCGATTAATCAAGCCCAATCGCAGGCACGGGAGCAGCAGCAAGCGCTTGAGCAATCGCAACAGGAAGTCCCTCCGCCTGGACCAACGATGACGCGTTGAGATCGTTTGCGGACATGCTTGCAAAGGATTGATCAATTCGCGAGATAGAAGGTTTTTCTCAATTTCCTTTGCGCAAGTCCGCTCTCCACAGCACCCAAACCGCCACCGATGCTCGCGCCCGAGCCGGACACAACGCCGCAAGGCCCCGGCCGTTTGCATGCACCCTGCCGCGCCCGCCGCCCGCGCCAATGCACCGTCAGCTACACGCTCTACCCCGGCGCCCACGACCACGCCGGCGACCAGCACGTGCCCCACGTCCGCCTCAGCGGGCTATGGCTGGAACAACTGGGCTTTGCCATCGGCACCAAGCTGCGGATTACTGCAAGCGAAGGGCAGTTAGTGATGGAGGTGTTGGCGCCGGCGGAGGTGCCGGCCAAGGCGCGCAGTGTGCGGCGTTGATGGTGCGGGGAAACAGAGACCTGCGATTGACCTAAGTGCCGCATGCCACTAGCGTCGCAGCCACACCAGCGCACACCGGACACTTGATGATTGCGCGCTCCCTCTGCGCCTTGCTCGCCACCCTCGCTCTGGGCGCATGTGCCCACACGGGGGCCACTCCAGGCACGGCAACCGTCACGAAGACATCTGCCATGAGTTCATCCAGCCCTGCCCCTGTGCCGCCTGGTAAGCCCACTGCGGAGGATCTGCTTGGCCTGCTGCTTGCTTTGGTCAAGGGCAGCCACACCATCTCTGACTTCACTCGCGAGCGTTTGAGTTCGGCAATGGGTCAGGTGGTTCAGCTCGTGAAGAACGACAAACGCCGATACCGTGCGTTCGGCCCGCTCAGCAAAGAGTGGAGTTACGGCTTCGGTGTTGATGAAACCAAACTCGATGGGCGATGGTTCGAATTCCGTTTTGATCGCAATGTGGCGCTTGCATCGCCTACGATGACCGAGATCTGTCGTCTCGACTTCGACCACTTTACCCAACAGCTCGAGCGAATGGGATTCACACGCGAGCGCAATATCGTCGAGGACGGCCGCTGGATGAGTGATTTCTTCACTCGCCCAGGGATGCGTATAGAGGTTTTTCCACGAGGCGAGGCTGTGGAGCCGCAAGAGTTGGTGGCGCACAAATGCGTCGAATGGGTCTATATCCGATAAGCCGAGGGAGCGGACATGTCACTCAGCCCTGAGTTGTCAGGCCTCATAAAGCAATGCGTGCATAATTCCCACTGCAGCACCAACACTCATTGGAGAAAGGCCGTGCCCCTTGCAAACGATCGAATGCGCTTTGCACTCATGGCATTGATTGCCTGCCTGATCGCTGGCTGCAGCATGCAACCGCCGCCTGCAAACGTGCCTATCGCAAAGGAGCAGATAGAGATGAGAACGGTCGTCCCGTTGGTACGGAGTTTGACCCCACATGATCGTGGGCCTACAGAGCTGGAATTCGATGTGCCAGCACTGCCCGACGATGCCACTCCGCCCGTTTTCATCGGTGTGCGGCTAACCGGCGTCGACCCAACCGCAGTCTCGGAAAGTGCTGACAAGCTGATTAGCGCTGGTGTTTCGGCCGAACTCCACTTGGAGCGTATTGAACCATCCGGCCCGGTCTCCGTGGAATTGCAGCGTAGTCAGCGTGTGGGAGTAGGTCAGCAGGCGTCCATTCCCTTGTCAGCTGATGGTATGGCGCCTGGTCTGTTCGCTTTTGATGCAGACGGTACGACGCTGCAGGACGCTGGTTTGTCTACTGAGCAGACCGCATCCAGGAAGTTGGCGTTCGGCTATAGCAATGCTGTCCAGCCAGGCCGTTATCGGCTCAAACTGCGCTTTGATCAGAACGCCGAGGCGCTGGTTGCGGCTAATGCGCAACTTCTTATCGCTTACACCCACAAGGGAAAGTGAGTGGAATGAGCTTGGATGATCATGACAGGCGCTATGCAGCCACTGTCTAAGTTGCTGCAGCAGGTGCGCCGTTGATGGCCGGAGGCACCTCGCTCGATGGCCACATGTACTGCTCGATTGACGACGGAACGGCTGTCAACGGTTAAGGGTTTTCGCCTATCAAGCATAGCGAGGCCAGCGGCCCAGGAAAAGTCTCGTTCAATGACGTCGATATCTATCAAAAACCGTATTGCTAACGCACTGACCAATCTCGATGAAAACATGCACATTGGTGCCAAATCAGTCTGGAACTTTTGCTAACCCACCACTCAAATCTCATGTAATTGGCTGATCAAAGCGTCAACAGTTTCGCAGCATCTTGGATTCGTATGCCCTTAGTACGGGCTGGGCTGACATGGTGGGAGAGGGAATCGCCATCCGCGTAATTCTGGTAGAACATCGCTTCACCGCAAGAAGGAGCCGCGCCGTATGCCATTCGCTATCTTTCGTCCTTACGTTTCGGCATCGGTTGCAGTGGTCGTTGCCGCCTTGGCAGGATGTGCCATGACCGAGCCACCGATCTCAAAGAAACAGTTTTCCGAACATGTTGTGACGCTGCTGGCCGGCAAGGACTCGGCTGTGGTCGAAGCCGGCAAGTTGACCGATTTCCCTTGGAAGACGCTGTGCTTCGAGCGCGATGATAGCCTGCTGCTGAAGTTCGATCGCGGCGGGGAAACGTCCGTGTTGCCACTTCCTTACGAGGAGTTCTTCGTGGACGAGGCGCATGTGGCCAATTCCCTGGAAGATAGCTGTGTCACGCCATCCGATCACATCCTGATCAAGAAGAAGTATCCGGGCTATCAAGGGCCTATCGAGTTTCAGAAGGCAGCGCAGGGAGGCTAAGCCATGGTCGACTTTGCGAATCTGCGCAAGCCAGGCATGAGGTTGTGCAGGTGTATGCTGGTATCGCGACGAGCTGAGCCTCACGCCACGTGTGACCGGTTGAAAATGCTCTAGGGAGCCTCTGAACAAAGCACAGCAGATGCGCGACACTATTGCCACAGAGTGAGGAATCATCCATGCAACTGACGTTCGGTGACGCTGAGGGCCTGGGTAAACGCAAGCAGACCCGGCGCGAGATCTTTCTGGCCGAGATGGAGCAGGTGGTTCCGTGGCAGCAACTGCTCGGGCTGATCGCACCGCACTATCCGGTGTCGGGGCGGCCAGGTCGGCAGCCG